>JBCDDK010000088.1:0-28065 GCA_039180345.1 Cyanobacteria bacterium P01_G01_bin.39
AATCCAGTCACCTTCTTTATACAGTTGATCTATGTAAATAATGACGGTGCAGAACCAATCATAGACAATATCCTTAAATAACAAACCAATGGTAATACCAGCACCACCTAACAAACCTACTAATGCTCCTGCGGATGCTCCCAAAAATATTTCACCCACCTTGATAATGATCAACATGATGGCTATTGTTTGAAATACCTTGGGCATAAAAGGTCTAAACAGACCGTCTAATTCTGTTTCAGTCCGTAGCACTGTGTTCGCCAAGATTCTTCCTAACAAAGAAGCTGAACGAAAAATAACATTACCAACAATCAGCACGAAAATAAAATTGATAATCTTATCAATGTTGGCACTTAATTGGGGTCCTAGCTCGTCTGCTATAGTCACTTGTGCCAACCAAATACCTGATACCAGAACAATTAAGCTGAGGGCTGGTTTCAAAATTTCGATTAACTCATCATCAATAGTGGTTTCTGTTTTTGCTGTAAAACGCTCGATGACTCCAACTATAAAGTTAGTAATTAGTTTTCTCAAGAACTGGGTAAGAACCAGAATTACAAAGACTGTAGCAATCTTGCCGAAGGGAATACCATTGAGAAGCTCTGGAAACCTGCTTTGTAGTGAATTTAGTAATGCGTCCATGTAATTTATTATGATAAGCAATCAAAATTTTAAAGCAAAATATTGCCAAATCATGACACTTTAAATATTTATTAAAGAAGTCTCCCTTAAGTTTCTTGCTTAAGTTTCCCGCTTAAGTTTCTTGCTTAAAATTCACTCTTAACAGCTTAACTTTACATAACATATAAATTTATTAAATTCTTTGAGTAAAAACAATATTTAATGCTTATTGCTTTTGTAGCCTAGTGACCCAGCTTGGTTTATCTGTAGTCTCGCCAATGGGAATATAAATTCCTTCGCGATCAAATGCTTCCTTGAAAAGTTTTCTCAAAGTCTGTTCTACAGGCAGATGTTTACCAGGTTTGACCTTAGTTTTCGTATGAATAGACAAGCGAATATCACCAAACTCTTCAATTCCCTCTACCTGGGTTGCTTCTATAACATTATTGTTTTCAGCTTGGAATTGACGACCAATAGTTTCGATAATTTCATAAACGCGATCTAGATTGCTATTGTAGTCCACACCGACATCAACCACAGCATAGACAAATTCTTTAGAATAATTGGTAATTGAGGTGATATCTCCGTTACGCACAATATGAACCTGTCCGTGGCGATGACGAATGCGGGTGGTTCTCAATTCAATCGCTTCTACATATCCCGAGGCTTCATCGGTTTCGATATAATCTCCTACCAAATAATAGTTCTCAAATAAAATAAAAAAGCCCGATACAATATCATTAATTAAGTTCTGCGCTCCTAAACCAACCGCTAAACCGACAATCCCTGCACCAGCTAAAATCGGCGTAGGATCGATGCCAATAGTATCGAGTACGGCAATACCTGCACCAAAATAGATCAAGTATTTGGCAAAACTCTTAATTAGGGGCGTAATTGTTTGACGACGCTTTTGTCGAGCTTCTGTGCTTTTTTTTGCCTTAAGCAGTAATTCATCAACCAATACATAAACGACTGAAATAAAAATACGACTAGCTAGAATAATCGTGATCAATTTAATCCCGACTGTTCCCCATTCAGCTAGATTGGCAATGAAATCAATCTGTCGTAAAACCAGGGTTGCCATCACAACATAGATAATATATTCCAAACACCGTTTGAGAAAAGGAATTAAATATCGCAGTTGCTGGTACAATCGCAAAAAGTTATCTTCGCTAGAATATTTAACGCTAAGGGCATCGAGACTATCAATGATCACAGCAATCACTTTAAAAATTAGTAATCCAATGGTAATGATTACGTAAATCCGCAACAAGATGTACAAATATTCAGTAACAACCAGAGGCAGAATTAGAAATTGAGCGCAGAGGATTAAAACTGCAATCCAAGCTATGCTATTGATATTATTTTTGAATGCCTTAAAAAAGATCTCAATACTCTCATCGTTGTAAGTAATTTCATCAATATTTTGGGCGTATTTAGAGACTTTATCTAGAAAATAGTTAAAAATTCTTAGAATAATTATCGTAGCAATAATTGCTGTAATGCTCTTAACAATTCCCCAGCCTAAAGCAAGCCAAAAATCTTGAGGGATTTGGCGAATGAGCTGCAAACTATAATCTCTAACATTTTCTCCACGATAGATCAAGAATCCATTGGCGCCAATAATTACTAAGGACAATAATGAAGCAACAAGAATAATGAAGCTGCGAAAATTGCGACGAATTACTGAAGCATTCGATTCGCTATTTTTCAGCAAAGGTATTTTAGTGATAATTCTTCTATAGAGTCGATTAAAAACCCAATTTACTAGAAAAAAAAAGATAATAACTAAGCTAACTTCCGCTATTATTGTAACAATATTAATTAGCATAATATTCTAGATTAGGTTTGTGGCAAAAGACCTTTTATAGACCAAAAAATCAATTGAATAAAGGAAAATAATACACTCATTCCTTATTCCTTGTTCCTTATTCCTCGCTCCTCATTCCTTAAACAAGTGCTTGATTAGATTCAGATAAATCTACTGCCTCACTTTCTTCATTCAACGAATCAATCACACCTAATATTTCTCTTTCAAAACTTACCTGCGCTCGATTAGTTTTGGCACCAAAGTAAAAATGATGATCTTGTTCTAATGCCCAAACTTGAGAATGAGAAAAGTAGCTCATCACAACACCAATCATTAGGAGCGCAAAACCTGTATAGACAATGGGTACTCCAGGGTCGGCTTTTATTTGCAAGCCAGTACTACCGATAATATCAATTAGCTTAATATTAATACCGTCAATCTCGACACTTTGACCGATGCGAATGGCGCTGGTTAAGTCTCCCTGTTGATTGTATATTAAGGCTGTTCCCTGCAAGTCTTTAATCAGCATGGAAACGCCGCTACTCATATCAGGTTTGGTGGGAATCCAGGTACCCCAGATGTTGCCTGCACCAAGAGTATCTAATTTAGCTACGGGAAGCCTAAAGATAGGGCTGTTGTTGAGCTGTACCTTGGCTGCGGCAATACTCCAGTTGGTTTGATAGATGGTTACGCCATCGTATCTTAGGGGTTTATTGACATGGATTGTTGATCGTTTTAATTCTGCACCATCATTACTGACGACCGAAAGATCGGAATAAAATTGATCGATATCGCCATTTTCGGTGTAGTCAATCCAAAAGCGATTAACCTTGACTGACCAATCATCGGGAATCTGGTTAGTTCCCAAAGGACCTAGTTCAATAATATTTTGAATTTTAAAAGTATCTCCCCCAGCAATCATCTCTTGGGCAAAAAATCCCGTAAAGATGCCCCACATGCCCCCTGCTAGGACAATTAGCATGCCAAGATGAACGACAATTGGACCAATACGACCAATAATACCTTTTCGGGCATAGAGAGCATTATCCTGTTGCCATACCTGATACTTTTGCTCTGTGAGTAGAGGAATCAAAGATTTAATTGAACCTTGCTCCAACTCGGCACTTAGGGCTAATTTCTCAAACTGCTGGGGCTTTTGATAGTACTTCCATCTGCGGGCAGCTTTTAGCGCTGGTAGCTGGCGGGTAAAGGTACAGGCAGTTAGGCTAGCACCAAATAAGATTAACAGGGATAAATACCACCAGGTACTATAAACGTGATTTAAACCCCAGGCTAAAATAACTTTCCAGGTTAAGAAGCCATACAGGGCAGGAGATTCAGGATAGTTTTGTTGATAAAAAGAGAGAGTTTCTGCCTGTTCAATTACTGTACCAGCAATACTGACTATAGCGATCGCCAGTAGTAAGATAATTGCTAATTTTAAGTTGGCAACAATACCGACAAAACGGCGCAAGATTGATTGGGGCTTTAAAAGAAAATCCATTATGGAAAAGAAAAGGAGCAGGTTTTTGATAGTAAAACAGCAATTTCAAATTTGGGTAAAGTTAAAATTGCTGTTTCTGGTTAATATTTTAGTTAAATTGATTAAGTTAGAGGAAGCCCCGACATGCGGGCAAGCCCTTTGTTTTTAAGGCGGGGTCTCTCTGACAATTAGCGAGTGTACTGAGCAATCGCTTATCTAATCATATAGGTTTCTTGCCTCGGCATTGATGCCATAGCAAGTGGCATCGACATTGATCTGACAGATTTTTGCGGTGTTCCTCCTTCTAAAGTACCTGGAGCTACCACTTCTAATAGCCCATATACCGCAGGACCATGAACCCCATTAGAATTAGTTAAAAGTAAAGAGCGATCGCCTAAAGGAGCGTCTGAAGCAGCGGTAATGCTCAAAATAAAGAGCTGATCTCCCCCTGATAAGGTTTGAAATCCCGTCTGCTCCACTGTAATCCCTGGCGCCCCCGTAAATTCTATAGTTGCATTGCGATCGCTATTAATTGCATAAAGTCCAATATCATTAACAGTAGTACCAGGCTCAATCCGCATGTTTAAACTAGAACGAATGGCTACATTGAGTAAATCTACATCTCGCAAGTAATAAGCACGAGGTAGCGGATCTCTTAGGGAACGAACACAAGTAAGAGAGGCTGGGGGCGGTGGGGTTTGGGATATACCTACTCCAGACAGGGCAATTTGGAACTGTTCCGTAATTTGCGAGCCATAGTCGATGGGAAAGCCATTAATTGTGATATCACTCACCGTAAAACCCCATTCCTCTGGGACTTCAAACACAGCATGGAGAATATAGTCAATATCTTCTCCCTGTTGACGTTGACGACCACGAATAACATGCCAACAGTCTTCTACTTTAGCTTCTGATGGCGCAGTAAATGGTAGCTGAAAAGCACCAAAATTTGGCTGTTGGATATAAAGTCCAATGGGATTTTGTAGCGAAACTCTAACTCCAGGATTAGCAGCCCCACCACCACGAACTAAACTATTAACAGCAGCCCCAATAGTTGGATCACTATTACGGTTGGCAGTGCCATAGCGACTACAGTTAATCAACTGATTTTTATCGGTGATCGGTGTGCCATCTGAGGTCTGACGGAGAATAGTCGCCTGCCCCCCTAAGAAGATTTCTGCACTTAAAGAGTTGGGATTACTAATCAAGTGAATTGCTCCATAGGTAGTGCTATTATTCCATTTATTAAGATCGTTGTAGGCGGGGCGACCAGTTTCAGGATCGACCACAGGTTGACCTTGATTGTAAAGATACAGGTCTTCAATTTTGACCTGATCGCTGATTACCTCCTGATATATCTTTAGTACTTGATTTGGATCGACATCCCAAAGACTGTACCAATACTCTCGATTTTCACAGGTAAACATGACTTTGGTAATTTTGCCTTGGGGATTACGAGTAACGCTCCATTCGCAGTATTCATCCTGCCAACCTCTCGGTCCTTGAGGACTATAGTTAGCATCTGGTGGTCCCTCATCTGCATATTGCCATTGGGTACGCTGACTTTGGTTGGGGTAAGTTATTTGAATCCGACGGGGAAAAGCAGTCCAAGTAATAGGAACACCTGGAGTATTAGCGGGAACCTCAGTGTTTAATAAATTGAAGTATTCAGTGAGGGGAGGTTGATTGCTGGAATTCCAGGGGTCGTTTTGTAGAGCTTGCTCTGTAAAGCGATTGATATTATTACTCCATCTTGCCTGTAAGATTTTTGCCTTGGTTGCATCATCAACAAAGTCATTCTGATAGGCAGGAGTATCAAAGTTATCAAGTTTGGGCATGGTATTTAACCTCTGTGTAAATCTATCTAAATGGTTACGGTTATGCCAGGTAGTTCAAGGGAAAAAATTGAATTTATTCTCTGCTATGTCCTTTGGCAGCTTAAATTTAAGACGGAGAACGTTCAACATAGGGCAAGAGCAAGCTAAACTCATCAAGATTTGAAAGGGGTTTCCAAGTTGCTGATTGAAACTGTCCTCTGCGCTTAATGCTTAATGCCATTAGCTGATTTAACTGTTCTTTGGAAGTAAGAGAATTTAGTTGATCGAAATATTGTTGAATTAACTGTTTAGCGATGGTTTGCCACTGATTACCTGGAAGGTTCCAAATGTAAAGAAATTGTTGTTCAGCACTACAGTTATCAAAGTTTTCAAGAGTACAAGCTGGCTGACTATTATTAGCATTGACTAACTGAGCAAATTCATCAGGAACACTGCTAGTCTTATTCTGATCAATAGTTCCAGAGGTGATTTGAGCAGCATATTTCTGTAAACTAGAGCGCTTCTGGGAAAATACAGGATTTTTAAAATCCACCATCAGTAAAGCAGTCATGAATTTATCCGTGACGATGTCAGCATTTTTCAACTGGGTTGCCATATAAGTATCTTCAAAAGAAGGCACAGGGACAAAGAAGGAAAAGTAAGTTGAACCATCTTTTTGATAAGCAATCGGATCACTGCCCACTTCTCCCAGGGGAGCAGTAGATTGAGTTTGAATCAATTCAAATTTACGTTGCTGGAGATAAGCATCATAGTCATCTCGCTGGAACGTAAAATTGGGAATAGTATAGTCAACGTTCAAAAAATTTCTGAGTATCTTATCCCAGATCAAAAAGTTATTGGGGATTCCATCAATATCTCTATCTGCTGGACTGGTTTGCTGCCTATTACTTTGAATACTAGTCGATTTGAAATTAATGGTGGTATTGGTGGTGAGATGACGCAGCATCTGATCCACATCACTTAATTGGATTGTCTCCCCATTACGTTGGTAACGCTCCCTAAGCCACTGATTGTAATAATTTTGAACGCTACTTTGGATTGCACCTTCTAATACTTCTGCCCCCGTTAAGTTTTGGAATAAAGCTTCTTGGGCAACGGCTGTAGGAACTAAAGTAGGAGAAATTGTCGCTAGTTGAGATTGCCAATTATTCCAAGGACTTTCCAATTCCTTCATGATCACAGCACCGTTATGGTGACAGTCAAAACATCCCTGTCCTTTGGTGGGTGATCTGCGAGCTAAACTGGAATTTCCTGCCCAACTCCACACTTTAGCGTTGTCAGTTATGCCCTTTTGGACAGCTCTTTCATAAAAATTATATTGTTGAGAATTGCTATCCCAAGAAACTACTTGATGAAAGCTTGAGTCTCCTCCTGGACTTGCGCTGAGAAAAATTTGAGCGTTATTTTTTGATGGTCCAAATGTGATGGTATAACGCAGATTACGCTGGGCTTCTCGCGGAGCAGTTGTCAGAGGAATCTGAGTTCCTTCCCCCACTAAATAGCTGTCATGCTGAAAATTGTTGATTGAATTATCTACCTGCTGGACAATTTCACTAACACTTTCAGGAAACTTATCGGCTCGGAGTATATTTTCGGCAAAGGGATCATTTAAGTTTTCCTCTATTTCTGATGTAGTCATCGGTACAAGACAATTATCTTCCCCTTGGATAAAGCGATAAATTTTGTCAGGTGTGACTGGCGCACAGGTATTTACTTGAGATAAATACAGTCTTTTATCGACAAAATTAGCGGTAAATTCTTCATTTCCAATGGCTAAAGCTAACTGACTATGGATTGCGACAATGATTGCGATCGCCAAATTTAGGATGCAAACCTGAAAAATCTTGATCAAGCTTTTCTGATATTTGCTAATGGATTTTGGTACTAATGTATGGACAATAATTTTCCTCATGGAATGTCTCCCTAAAGTTGATCTCTGTTGATCGCCTTGGGATTAGCTTTTCTAGGGATATAGAATCGGGCTATTCATCATCCAGTACAAAATTCTACAGTAAGAAAAGTTATCAAGGCTTAGAGGATATAAGTCTCAATACAATAACGTCCAAGATTCTTTTTGAATTATTGTATATTTTTAAGTATTAATTAATATTCTATAGTTACTCTAAATATTTAATAATTCATTACACTTAACAAATATAAGAAAATCTGATTTTGATAAGAAAAGCTAGGTTTTATAGGTAAAAGCGAACTAAAGAATAGATCAGCTAGTAAATATATAATTTTTTGTTACGGTTGTTTGTTGATGATCAAAGTTAATTTACTACTCTTATGTAAAGTAGATTACAATCGAGATTCTTATAGCCGAAGATCAGGCAAGCGAGATAATAAGGAAAAGATCCCAAAGCCTAATAGTAACGCTCCACTGACAGGATTAATCCAACTTGACCAACGGCGTAATTCTAGAATTTTTTTAATCGAGGCGGTAAAGGTTCCTGCAATTACCAACGGCATCACATACCCAACAGCATAAGCTATGAGCAAACCAGCCCCCAAAACTAAATCTTGGGTGGTAGCTACCCAAGTGAGTAGTGTTGCTAGGACAGGGGTGCTACAGGGAGAAGCAATTAAACCAAAAGTCAGACCAATTAAATAAGAACGTAATCCCCGAGGTAAATCATCCTTAATCCAATCCGTTGCGCCTAAAGAAGGAAAGCGCAGAGGCAGTATTTCCAGAAGGTTTAACCCCATGGCGATCGCTACTAAGCTAACGACAATGGGTAAACCGATGCCGATCTGTCCATACACTTTACCAATGGTGGTGGCAACAATACCTAAAATTGCCAGGGTGGTAGCTAAACCTAAAGCAAACCAGCTAGATTGAGCCGCAGCCTGTAATCTGCCCTCAGATTCATAACCACCGATATAACCGACGGTAATGGGTAACATAGACAACATACAGGGAGTTAAGCTGGTGACAAGACCTGCCAAAAAAATCACGCCGATGCTGATCAGGCTAAGATGATCTAATTGAGTTGAAACCAAGCGATCGGCAAATTGTTCTAATAAATATAATTGCGTTTGCAGAAAATCTAGCATTGTAAAAGTAATTTTTATTGGTTTTAGCTCTTAGCCTTTAGCCTTTGGCCTTTAGCTATGAGTTATCTGTTTTAATCAAAAAGAAAAGTAAACTGATATTAGACTGATATTAGATCTTACCGTGGAATGCTGCGACCTGATATCTGCCCCTTGTCGGTGTACCGATGACCAAAATAGCAATTCTAAAGATACATATTTTGAGCTGAAATATAACTAATATTCAGCAGACGTGCTATTAAAGTGAGATAACTAGCTCAAGGAATTTCAAGCTCATATGTTCAATAAAAATACCTTTTTCTTGCTTTTATTGGTGTTTATCCCCATTTCCATTGCGGCACATTTTCTAGAATGGGGAGAGACAGTGGTATTTATCACTGCCGCTTTGGGTATTGTCCCCCTCGCTTCCTATATGGGAACTGCCACCGAAGAGATCGCAGTAGTTACAGGTCCTAATATTGGCGGTTTGCTCAACGCCACCTTTGGCAATGCCACTGAATTAATTTTGGCTTTTATTGCCCTCAAGGCTGGCTTGGTAGGTGTAGTTAAAGCGACTATCACAGGTTCTATTGTCAGTAACCTGCTGTTGGTGATGGGTTTTTCCATGTTGCTGGGTGGTTTACGCTACAAGGAACAAAAATTTCAGCCTACAGTGGCTCGTCTTAATGCTTCTTCGATGAACCTGGCAGTAATTGCTCTACTGTTGCCCACTGCGGTGGAGTACACTTCTACAGGTATTGAAGAACAAACGTTGCAAAATCTCTCTGTAGCTGTAGCAGGGATTTTAATCCTGGTTTATGCCTTGACATTACTTTTTTCGATGAAAACTCATGCCTATCTTTGTGATGTAGGAGAGGCTGATTTTGAAGATGCAGAGTCAGAAAAAGAGGTTAACTTACCTTTTTGGATTTTTATTCTTTTAGTTGTCACTTTAGCCGTGGCAGTAGAATCAGAATTGCTGGTGGACTCTTTGGAGGTAGCAACCGCTGATTTAGGCTTAACTAGTTTATTTACGGGAGTTATTCTGCTGCCCATCATTGGCAACGCAGCAGAACATGCCACCGCAGTCACCGTAGCAATGAAAGACAAAATGGATCTTTCGGTTTCTGTAGCAGTCGGTTCTAGTATGCAAATTGCTCTATTTGTCGCTCCAGTATTAGTCATTGCCGGCTGGATTATTGGTCAACCAATGGATCTCAACTTTAATCCGTTTGAGTTAGTTGCTGTTACCGTAGCGGTATTAATTGCCAATTCCATTAGTTCTGATGGTGAATCTAACTGGTTAGAAGGGAGTTTACTGCTTGCTACTTATGCTGTTGTTGCGATCGCTTTTTTCTTTCATCCTGTTGTTGAAGGCATGATCTAATTTAATAACTGTAAATTAATTATTATCTTTGAAATGGGGATACAACTACTGTTGCTATTCCTATTTTTTTATTCATGCCTAAATATATCTCGATAACAACATTTTTGTACTCTAGATAAGTTTATAACTCTGCCTTTGTTTTAAAAGAATTGCTGAGGGATTTACAATTTTAAAAATTTTTAGAGAATAATTATTGATCAAATTATTTGACCATCGATACACAATTTAAATAAAATACTTTTCATGAACGGTTAATTAAATAATCTCTCAATCTTCTTTTGATAAATCATGATCCTAAATCAGATGTTTAGACAACGTTTAAGTAAGTTAACGTTGATTACTTTATTGATATCGTTTGCACCATTTGCCATTAAAAATTATTCTCCAGTAAATGCCGAAATTACTAAAGGCTATGAAGCTTTAGATCCTGCTAAAAAAAGTCAGGTTTTGGAGGCTGTGGAAATTGGATGGATAGCTTTAGGTGAATTTTTGGCAGATCGTCAATTTACAGATGAAGAAAAAGCTTGGATTGCCAAAGCTGAAATTGAACATTTCCAACAAGATCCCCAAAATGGAGCTGAAGGTCTAAAAGGCTTAAGAAGTATCTTTGCAAAAATTAAAGAATTGGAATCAAACCCGATTCAGCTTGCTCGATATAGAGAAAATTTATTTGCTACTAAACATCTCAATCGCGTCAAGTCAGGAAATCCATATATTCAAGATTATTTGACTGTGGTGTATCGTTACTCCCCAGTAGTTGTTACTGATGTCGAAGCGGGTTTGGTAGTAACTGAAAAAGATATAGATTCGATACATGCTTCTAATAATTTTGTCAGTCAGTTAGCTTTTAAAACTGATTACGGAAGCATAAATGATCTAGAGTCACTTAAGCAGAATTTTTCTAATTCCTATTCCAGTATGAGTCTAAAAGAAAAGAAGTTATATGCTCAAGCTGAAGGTCGCCGAGATGCTCTATTAATAGCCTGGAAAACTGTTAAATCAGGCACTCGTCAAAAACTTGCCAATGCGATTGTTAACAATACAGGATCTATTGGCAATGTTCCTAAAATGGCTCGTATACTTGAAGATAGTTTTTACTATACTCAAGAGGAAAGAGAGGAAAAAACAGCTCAGACAAGTCAAAATTCTGGTCAGCTAACCCCAAAAGAACAGTCAGGAGAATGGTCAAAAGCTGTTGATGAGATGTGGTCAAGACATCGAGCCTTTATGGATGCTGTTGGAGAGTCCAACGTGATACAGGGTACTCAACATCATCTTATTCCCTAAATTGCAGTAGCATTTTCTTCTGCTTCTGTAATTGTTTTTAGGTCTGTTGATACTGTTGCATATTTCTTGTTGGTATAACCCAGTCGCTTTTTACTAATCCTTTCTCGCTTTGGCAATTTGATTTTTTCTGATTCTTGGTAAAGAGCGCCTCTCCTTTTTGAGGACACTATCTCACTGATAAAATTTGATCAATCCAAATTTGGATTGATATATTCTTTTGTCTTAAAAGCAGAATTATCATCTTGGTGGGATAGATTCATACTCATGCAGTTGTCCAAATAAAATTGCCTTATAAATTAAATTAATTTCTCTGTTTTTAGTGCCATTTGACTCGTGAGCAATTTGTAAAATTCTTTTGCTGGTAAAGGGCGACTAAATAAAAAGCCTTGCCCCATATCACATTGGGCATTTCTTAAAAAATTTAATTCTGCTTCTGTTTCTATTCCTTCTGCTACAACTTTTAAGCCCAATTGATGTGCCATAGCAATTATATTTTCGACAATGACAGCACTAACTTTATTGCTATCAATATCTCTAGTAAAACAGGAGTGAATTTTTAAAATATCGAAGGGAAACTGCTGTAAATAGCCCAAAGAAGCATAGCCAGTACCAAAATCATCTAAAGCTATTTGAATACCCAATCTTTTGAGGGAGTTAAGTTTCTGCACGTTTACCTTTACGTTTTCTACCAGGGTGGTTTCGGTTACTTCTAACCCCAGATGTTGAGCTTCTAAAGAATTATGAAACAGAATTTGAGTGATCTTATGAAATAAATCTGATTGTTTGAATTGAGAACCAGATAAATTAACACTAACTTTAAGATTGTCTAAGCCTGAATGATGCCATGATTGCATCTGTCTACACGCACTTGACAAAATCCACTCTCCAATTGTTCTAATCAGTCCGCTTTCCTCAGCTATGTGAATAAATTTATCTGCCGTAATTCTCCCTAGTCGAGGATGATTCCAACGCAATAATGCTTCGGCACCGATAATTGAATTGTGGAGCAGCTCGACTTTTGGTTGATAATATAACTCTAATTCACCCCGTTCTAAGGCATGGTGTAATTCTGCCTCTAATCGCAATTCATCAGAAGCCCTATTACGTCTAACATTAAAGGCGAAGCTAAATGATTGACAACGGTTTCCGCCTTGAGCTTTGGCATATTCAACTGCCTTCTCACTCTGCTGTAATAGCTCTTCAATATCAGTACTGTCATAGGGGCAAAAAGCCATGCCAATACTAGGGGATAGATAAATTTCCTGGTCTTCAATCATCAAACTTGCAGTCAGGCTATCTAGAATCTTTTGCCCACATTTATTTGCCATTGTGCGGTCTTCAAAAGCAAGTAACATTGCATAATTATCTGGACTAAAGTAAATTGCCGAGCCATTACCATCGAAACTATCTCCGCAACTTGCTAGTCTTTGGGCAACTTCTTTTACTACCAGACTTTGCTGTTCTTTATTTAAGAAATTGCTAATTTTATCAAATCGATCCAAAACAATATTATAAATAACTATTAGCTCTAATTTTGGCTGTTCTAAACCATCTTGATTGATTTTATAGACAGGATTATATTCCTTATCTTCAGATAACGCCACAGAAGATAAATATTCAAACAAGTCTCTTAAAAAGAATTGAGTCGGTAAATTTGTCAGGTTGTCTTTATAAATATCATCATATTCTGTTGAATATTGATGTATTGTTGACTGTAAAGCATGCCTAATTGCTGATTGTTCCTGGTGTTTTCGCAACACTATTTTAACCACAGCCTGTAATTCTAGATCGCGAAATGGCTTGATTAAATATCCATAACATCCTGCTTCGGCTGCTCTTTCTAAAATTTCATCGTCAGCATACGCCGTTACAAAAATAATTGGAATATCAAACTGCGATTTGATTTCTCCAGCGGCTTCAATTCCATCAACTGTACCTTCTAGCGCAATATCCATTAAGATCAAGTCTGGCTGCTCTTGCTTGATAGATGCGATCGCTGCTTGACCTGTAGCAGCAATTTTAGATACCTTATATCCTAATTTTTTTAACTTATTAGCTATATTCTGAGCAATTAACAGTTCATCTTCAACTATCAGGATGTTTGCTTGGTCAATCATTATCAGTTAATTAGGTTTTACCTAAAATATGTAAAGTTTAATGAACATCTTAAATTTTCAAAGTATTCAATAACGAATGATTCTTTAATCAAGAAATACATTTAGTAGGTAAAAGCTAACAACAAATTAAGCGATTGTAAATCCATAGTTTTTCAGACGTATAATTACTGAGCAACCAAGATATTTTATGTTTTTTATATTTTTCTCCGTTTAAAACCAGAGAAAGTGTATTTTAGATTACGCTAGATTTATAAATTCACACTATATGTATTATAGATTACGGTAAAAATACACAACAATCATCAATAGTAAGTTTATTTAGCTAAATATAAATTTTGTTTACTATTTGTAGAGCTAATAAGCAAATTTGAATTTTGTTATTTTACTTTCTTTTCTGTCACTAAGGTACAGCTAACCCAGTTGCCTTTCTCGTTGTAGCTGCGTATAATTCTTTGTCTGATATTTGGTTGTAGTAACCAGCCCATTTCTAGGACAAAATTATGACCTGATTTGACCTGTAGTGGACAGTTACAAGATGCACCGTCAGGCAACATCATAACTTGAGTAGGCAAAGCACTTTCTTCAAACAGTAATCTTGAGCCGTCTATCCTAGCAGTTGAGGTAATATTCTGATTTCCAAAAGATAGGCTTTGTTGAATATAATTTTCTGACTGCTGTTTAATTTGTAAATAGCTAGAAAACTTGCTGGGAGTTCTCAGATCTGCAAACAGGGTTATGGCTTCTCCTTGCCACTCTCCTAATAAGCTTTTCCAGTTCAGGGTCGGTCTTTGGGTCACATTACTGTGAACTAGATATTCTCTGATCAATACGACTCTTTCTAGCTGAGAACTATTGTTGTATAGTTCTACCATCCTCAGTCTTCGGGTGCCATCGCCAAATTCGTTGTCAATCAAGCCAAACTCACCGCCGAAAGTAGAGTAAGGACCCCACTGCATGCTTCCCTGAGAAAAAGCCCCATTTTCAAAAAATAAAATACTACGATTAAGTGAATCGTAATCTACCACCACGTCGCGGGATGGTTCATCAAGAGGAAGATAACGCACTACCTGATGAACATGCTGATTGTTGTTTTGTCCTTCTAGAGTTACCACTGTGGGAGTATCAGCAGTTTCTTCCCCTTGAGGAGAGAAGCGAGTAAAAGAACCGTGCCATTCCCCTAAATTCTTTAAAAAACAATCCCATTGTGTCAGCATGTCTTATCAGTAGCTAAATTATCCAATATTAGTAATATTACTTTATATATCAGCTACTATGATGTGCTTTATGCCATGAAAAAATTTTGATGATAGATATATATTCAAAATTTAGTTTTATACGTCTGATGTGAATTAAAGTGACTGTTAATATCCCACGAAATCAAGGAACTACGCTATCAAAGGTTTAAATACCGATAGCTAAAATTAAGTTTTAGGGATCTTAAGGGCTAAAGGTGCGGAATGCACCGACAGGCAAGCACCTGAACTCGTTCAGGTGAACCTGTCGGCTAAAGGCTAAAGGCTAAAGGCTACGAACAAATACACTTTCAACGAAGCCAATCCACATCAAGCGTTTTATAGCTATAGCTATATTGAGGACGTATTGTCAATTGGAAAAATGCGATTAAGCGACCTGTGACACCAAAGCTGATCATATTATTTGGCAAGGATGACATCAACATTATTATTAACTGACGTTACGCAAAACAAAGGACTTGCCCGCATGTACGTAAGATTATTGGTTTTAATCAACTATAAGAGCATATAGAGTAAGTCCATAGTACCAAATCCCCAATCCCCAGTCCCTATCTTAGAGGACATCTGAAAAGTTATTTTATTACAATCTAGTTCCTGATTTTGCCCCCCAGCCCCCCAAACTTGGGGGGAGAAAGATTAAAAGTCCCAGCCCCCTCTAATCTCCCCCAAGTCTGGGGTAGACCATTTGTTCCCTCCCCAAAATTGGGGAATAGGGGAGTACTTTTAGGGGTAGGTTTTTAATAAACTAACAGAAAGATACTTGAACTGCACGATCAAGAATGAGAACACATCCAAGTCTTAAAAGTTGGTTAGCAATAGTAACCCGCAAAATGCCACATTTAAGTAAGCCACAAGCAAAGGTCTTAGCAATGTGGAGTTTTGGAATCGCCATAACGCAATCAAGCGGATTGACGACTGTATCAGTATTTCTCGCCAAACTATTAGGCATCAAAGAAAATACAATGCGGCAAAGACTGAGAGAATGGCTCAGAGATGCTGAAGATAAAAAAGGAGAGAAACGAAAGGCAATCGATGTAACTAGTTGTTTTGCATCTTTACTCTCTTGGATCTTGAGCCAATGGCAACCAGGAGAGAATAAACTGGCTTTAGCAATGGATGCCACAACTTTAGGGCAAAGATTTACAGTTTTAGCGATTAGTGTTTTATATCGAGGTTGTGCGATTCCTGTTGCTTGGAAAATTGTTGAAGCGACATCCAAGGGAGGATGGAAACCATATTGGTTAGAGCTTTTTACTTATATACAAAACAGTGTACCCAGTGACTGGATGGTGATTGTTACTGCTGATAGAGGGTTGTATGCTAATTGGCTTTACGAGAAGATTGTACAACTGGGATGGCATCCTTATCTTCGAGTCAATACTGGTGGCTTTTTTCAATCAGAGCTTGACCAAGAATGGACAGCCTTGAATGAAGTAATAACCGAAAAAGGCGATCATTGGTGCGGTCGAATTCGTTGTTTCAAAAAACATTCGATTGATTGTACTCTGCTTGCTTGTGGGGAAAGAGATTATGCTCAACCTTGGTTAATTGTCACTGATTTAGCTCCGCCAGAAGCCAATTCTAGCTGGTATGCGATGCGTTCTTGGATTGAATGTAGTTTCAAAGATACTAAACGAGGCGGGATGGGATGGCATCAAACTAAAACCACCGATCCCGTTCGTGCCGAACGTCAATGGTTAGCGATCGCTGTTGCCATGCTCTGGTTAATCAGTGTTGGCGGGGAAGATGAGGTTGGAAATTGCGCTCGAAACCAGCCCGAATTTTCGGACCCAGTTTCTGGTGCTGCTGACTGCTCCTCTGGGAATCCATCTCGAAAACTGAGTTGTTTTCGCCGTGGCTTTCTTTCTCTCCTAGTTACTTTGCTCTGGGGTCAAACTTTACCTATTGGTTATTTTTACTCTTTCCCCTGGACTGATTCCTTTTCATTCTCCTCTGCTTAAATCTAAAATACCTACCCCTGAAAGGCGGGGGATTTAGGGGGCGAGAATGTAGTTAATAAGACTTTTCAGACAACCTCTCAGAAGATTTATTCAGTGCGTAAAATCAGTTATTAATAGTCAGAGACTTTAAATTGAACAGCATCTCAAGTATTGCTGCTATTTTATCAAATACGCTTTAATCAAAAAAATTAATGGATTTACGCTTGGTCAAAGTTTTTCTGGCTCTTTCTGAAGAACAAAATATCCGAAAACTACTATCTAACTATTCTTGCCTGGAAACCGTATCATTCTCTAAATCCGAGCAACAGCTTTTAGTTAATATCCTGCTGGAAGAAGAACGAGTTGAGACCCTGGTGGACGATTTAAAACATAAATTGACCCACCTTGAGGATTGGCAATTATTGATCTTGCCAGCTGAAATTGAATCAACACCAGCCGATTCAACCTCGCCAAAATCCTGGTCAACAGATAAAGATAATCACCTTCCCCAACAAGAAATTTACCAGCAAATATCCGATAGTATCCACTTAAATACTACGGAAGTGTCATTAGTTATACTGTCAACAGCGATCGCAGCTATCGGTTTGATACAAAACAGTGAGGTAGTAATTATTGGTGCCATGGTAATCGCCCCCTTGCTCAAGCCCAACATGGCATTAGGGATAGCTACGACTTTTGGTGATCTCTCTTTAGCAATTAGAACTATCAAAGTAGGCTTAACCGAAATCTTAATCTCTTTGCTGCTGTCGATTTTGTTAGGTATCTTAGTACCAGTTAATCTAGAGATGCCTGAAATTGCTATCAGAACTAGCGTCCATTTTTCTGATGTTATTTTAGCTTTTGCTTCAGGAGTAGCGGGGGCAATTTCCCTAACAGTGGGAGAACAAAAAGCAGTAGTAGGGGTGATGGTTTCCGTGGCGCTATTACCTCCCCTAGTGGTTTTAGGCATGCTAATCGGTTCGATGCTGTGGTCATCTGCGATCGCCACAGCCGTTTTGGTATCCACTAATATTGTCTGTCTAAATTTGGCTGCGATCGCCACTTTTTGGGTACGAGATGTTCGTCCTCAACAATGGTGGCAAAGGTTTCGGGCGAGTAAAATAACTGGAATTGCCACTATTTTTTGGTTAATTATTCTTGCTTTATTAATTAGCGTTATTTTTATGTTTCAGTTTAGTAAAGCCAATGCATAGTTGAGCATATAAACACTGTTATTTGCTCTATGTTCTACTTATTTACATACTATGAATAGATTGAATTTAAAAATAATTTCATCTACAGTTGATACACCATAATCATTAACTTTTGTGTATAGAAAATAACGTAATGAGTGATTATATAATCAAATTAACATATAATTTTAGATATTTAAACGATGATAATTTGCGTGTAATATTTAAAAACTAGATCAATGAACTTAGCAAAAATTAGCATATTGGCACTTTTAATATTTACTGTTTCAAATAAAGAGCTTCTTGCACAAGCGAATAAAAAGCAATGTCTTGATAATGGTAGACCAGTTAAAACAGGAACTGTTCGTGGAAATTTCACTTGCTGCTCCGATGGCATATGGAGAGAATCATGCTAATAACACTGATATAATCTGGAACTTACTTCTTGCATGCAAATCCTTACTCTCTGTATCCCTCTGCTTCAGTTAAATTAACCCAAGCTTCTAATGTTTGTGTATTCGATAAATCAATATTTTCTGAAGCTTTAGGAGTTAATCTAACTACTATTTTTGATGATAGTGGATAAGGTAATTCAGTATCTCTTCTCACTTCTGCCACATCTATATCCTCGATCAAATAAGATTTATCATCATAGTTTTTTCTTATACCTATTTTAACTTTGTATTTGCAATCAAACCAAGGATAATTATATCTTATATGACTCGGATCAATAATAATGTAGGCTGCAATAGTATCATTTCCGACTTTATTATTGCACTTAGCTGTTATTTCTGGCTTAAAATTACCAATTGGTTGAACGGTCACTTGCTGGGCTGATTGTCCTAGCTGAAAAAGAAGTTTTGGTTGTATTCTCTGAGTAATTAATCCATGTCTATCAGCTTCTTTTTCTTCGTCCCATCTTCTTAAAATAGGTTCTTTTATAGCCTCATAAAAAGGGTTTTCCTCATTTTCCCTTTTACCAAAAGCTTTATTGTGTTGCTCGTCCGTCCATTCAGAGACCCATGTTGATAAGTTCTCTGTTCTGATTTCTGGAGCAACCGAAACCATGTCTTCAGCCTTGGTCTCCTGCAATATTGCTTTAGGTGGATAATATTTCTGAAGAATACCTTGAAAAAAATTAACTTTCTCAGATGCAATATATTCGGTTAGTCCCACAATACTGAAAAGCACTATTCCCGTCGTTACAATTAATTGGAGATTTTGGTAAAATTTTTTAGCATTATCTATTTCTTGAATTTTTCTCTCTAATTTATCGTCTACCTGCTTCAGACCTTTCGTTAACTCATCTCTTATAGCTATTATCTGTGCATTGTGATTTTGTATTTGAGTACTCTGCTCTTGATCAAATCTGGACTGATTAGCTTGAAACTGTGATAAATTCTGTCTAAATTCTTCTTTAAGTTCTTTTATACTCTTGCGCAAATTATTAAATTCTTCTGGTGATTTAGCCATTTTATTTTCACGAAGCATAATCGTGTGGAAATCTTATATATTACTCATGATATCTCAGTCAAGTGTATTGATTAGCAATGTTACAGTTCATTAAACTAATGCTGAAAGCTTGTTGATGCTAAAAGCATTTTAAAAATTACTGTATAGAAGCAATTTTTACGATCTACTCAATGAATAAATAAGATTTTTCAGCATCGCGATTACTATATTGAGGATATAAGCCCTTTCAAAATGTCTTATCTCTGAGAGAAGAGGCTTTTCTAATGTTCTTTCCGCAACGCTTTAATTCTTTTTCGCCTCTACAGGTTTCAGTTTAAAAATAACTAAGAAATGTCTAACTAAAAAGCAATTTTATACTTAATCCGCTTGGACAAGGTAGTGTTTAGTTTCCTCATAAGAGTCTTACTCCCAAATCAGAATCACTAATACTTTTTACTCGTTACTCGGTACTCAATTTTTTAAGTACCCTATACGAAACGGATTTAGTATTAAAAGCTCTAGTATTTATGGCTTTCAGCCTAAGCCGAATTTGCATTATGTATTTGTTTAAAATGACTCAATCAAAATTACGCTGAGACGACTAATTCAAACCCTTGTCGGAAATGGCGATCGCATAGCATCAATTCCCCTCTGTCCATTCGTCAAAAGCTAACTGTTCCGAGGTTTCTACCCTGTAAAAATCAACTTGAATAGGATTGCTATATCAAGTTTTTCAATTTTTACTTCGATTTCGATTGCTGTTAATTAATTACTGCAAACTAAATTCCATCGCCGACAGACTGTTATTAGTTTTGATCGTTTTCTCCAGTTTAAACCCGCTGTTCTCAAACAACTCTTGGAATTGCTTCTTAGTGCGCCAGCCACCCCCAGGAGTCGCTACGTTGATCTGTACGGCAAAAATTCCAGGCATGATACCATCGGCTTCAGTTTTTGGTTCATCGATGTCGGGGACAAAAGATTGTAATAAGATCAATCTGCCATCACTAGGTAATGCCGCTTTACAGTTTGCCAGAATTTTCTGTGCATCCTCATCACTCCAAGCAGAGATAAAGTGTTTCATGACAATGGCATTGGCACCTTTAGGTATTTCCTTAAATACATCCCCTGTTTTAATCTCAATGCAGTCAGAATCAACACCAATACTGCTGATATATTCTTTCGCCGTATTGGCTACGTCAGGTAAATCAAACAAAATGCCTTTACAGCCATAACGCTTGACAATATTAGCAATCAAGCCACCCTGTCCACCTCCAACGTCCATGACTGTTTCATACTGACCAAAATCATAGGCATCCAACAACCCATCTACCTGGGAGTTAGTTAGAAAGCTCATTGCCTTGATAAAAGTATCCTTACTCCACTCATTGTCATAACAATACTGATAAACGCCCTTGTCATTTGCCAGTTCAAAAGGAACAACTCCTTTGGCTAAGGCTTCAGGTAATATCTTCCAAGCATCCCACTGTGCCGGTTCAATCAGGTGCATCAATAAATGCCCTACCGATGGTTCTTTATTGGTCACTAATAAAGTAGAAGTTTCTGTCGGGACAAATACTCTGCCTGGTTTTTCTTCGAGTACATCTATGTGAGCCAAGGCGCGAAGAATAAAGTATAGTCGTTCAGTATCAGTATTGGTTGCCTGTGCCAGTTCTTCCACAGTTTGTTCGCCATGGTCGTCTAATAAATCGAAAATACCCAAACGTGCTGCGGTATAGGTACATTGGCTTTTGACAAAGGTGAGCATCAAATCGAATGCTCTTTTTTTTGCTTCTGTATTAGGATTTGCGCTTGTGGCTACCATTTTTATGATTATTGATTATTGATTATTGATTACTGATTACTGATTATTGAGGGAGCAGGTCAAATATATCGATACAAATGAACTAAAGTATGAGGAACTGCTAGTTACAACTGACGAATTATCTACACAGTTCAAATGTTCTTACAAAACTGACCTGCTCCCGATTACTGATTACTGAATTTATTAGTGGGCAAAATAAGTCGAGTAACTTTTACACAATTTGAGTTTTGACTTTGCCCACCCTACAGACTGATTACTGTTGACTGTTAACTGTTAACTGATTTAATCGCCGCCGATTTCAACTAATTTGCCAATGTTGAAATCGATTTTGACCCAACCTTTAAGACGACGTAGGTTATCTAAAAGTAGAAGGGGAATTTGCCAGTTGTGCAGCATTAGAAAAGGTAAAGGATCTTCAGGGGTTAAAATAGCATCAGTTCCTTGGCTGATCTTTTGCCACCAGGTATTTAATTCTTTTAATGAGCGAATGTTTAATAGTCTCCATAGCTCATGATACGTCCAGTAAGTAGGTTTACTCTCAGGTAGAGGAGTAATCGGTACTTCCCCTGGCTGACCATCGATTAAGTAAGCGTTTGCCACCCCTGGATGATCGTGGAACATAGTGATGGCAGAATGGAGACGAGGATTGCACTCAATCGGATACACTGTTCCGTCATCAGTTTGAATCATGTCAAAGCAAATTTGACCTGTCAGATTCATTTTGGCAATAAAAGTCTTAACCCACTGATAGATTGCAGGGTTGTCTACCTGTTCATAATTGACCTGAAACGGCGAAGATTTAGAACAGCAGTGAAGCCTGATTTTACCTTTACGAGCAGTAGCATGAAAACAATATTCTTGTCCACGGATAAATTCTTGCATTACCCAAGGCTTTGATGCACTAATAGGCAAGCTTTTTACATACTCTTTCATCCCAGCAAAGGGTAAGCGGGTTAGGTCTAACCGCAATACCGAATCATAGGGAATACTCTTGACGATGTATTTGCTCCCATCTTTGGCAAAATCAAAATCTAAGATTTGTTGTGGATCAGTAATCCGAAATACTTTAGGGGCAGACAAACCTAATTCCCTAGCTTTGGAGCAAAAAGCATGTTTGTCATCCAGAATTGCTGTTTCTTCTGGGTCAAGGTGAATCGATTCACAGTAGGGTGCTAATGCCTTCTTGGCTAAGGAGTCGTAGTAACTGGCAATCGGGCTAGATACGGGAATAAAAAGGTCAATCTTCTGCGCCTTAGCTATCTCTACTAAAGCCTGACAATAAGCTTCGGGTTCCTTTTCTGGTACAGGAACGGTAAAAAAACCTTTAACAGCACGGGAAAAACGATGCCCACAAAGCCAATACTTATGAGTTTCTACTAGGAATACCTCATGACCATCTCTGTGAAACGATCTAGCTAACTGTAATGCCTTGGTCATTTTTGCCCCTGTAATCAGGATGCGCTTCCGCTCAAAAGATGGAGTCGATTGCTGATTGTTCTTAGTAGCAGTTGTGTTCTTAATTCCCGATAGCAACACTAATGCCAAATTAAACGGAAGCAATAGCAATAGTAGCAAAAGCGTCCCGAGATTTTTCGCGATTGCGTAGCATATCTGAAAGATAATCGCCAAGCCACGGTTAATAAATAATATTGGTGCCATTTGACCCAAATTGAAAATTTACACGAAATATTTCACTTAATCTTGAGGCGTTTTTGGCAACGCCTAGAAAGATTATTTACGTCTAATGAGGGTTATGCCATCCCTCATCGGGATTAAAACTTGCTCCACTCGGAGATCTTCGGCAACAAAACGATTAAAACGAGCGATCGCTTCTCCGTTTGCAGTGCGCTCATTTTCAGGTAGATAGGGTTGACCCTGCATCAGGGTATTATCAACACAAATAAAACCATCTGGTGCAAGCAAGTTACTTTCCAACAGCAGGTTGAAATAATCGATATAGCCACCCTTGTCGGCATCGATAAAGACTAAATCGAAAGATTCTTTCTGCTCTACCAGGCGAGTCATAGTTTCCATCGCAGGTGCTACCTCAACGGTAATTTTCTGACCGTGGGGAGATGCCGCAAAACAATCTTGGGCAAACTCAGAGACATACTGATCTACTTCGCAAGCTAGTAAATAACCGTCATCAGGTAAGGCTTCGGCAATCGCTAAAGCGGAATAACCTGTGAACATGCCAATTTCTAGGACTCGTTTTGATTTACTAATAGACACCAGCATTTTTAGCAGTTGCCCTTCAGTATGCCCTGAAAGCATCTCCTGTTCTAGAGCCTGGACTGTTTCTCCATCATCAAAACGCTGGCTCCAATTCTCTAACTGAGTCTTCCTGGTTAAATTCGCCAAGGCACTTGATTCAGAAGTGGTGCAGTTAGCAACGTAGGGGGTTAACCCAGCGGCTAAACGATGTGCTTTATCCAATGATGCCGTTAACTCAGTGGAGATTGTTTCCTGGGCTGCTATGTCGAGAATATACTCTAGTTGCTGAACCAAAATTCCCAAAGGGGTCACTGGTCTGGCGATGTTCTTAACGGTTCTTTCTACTGTTTTTACCACAATTAATTAATTATTTTCTATCAACAAATTTCCAGTTCTGGTCGAATATTCATGTAAAGTCGCGTGTCAAAATATCAGCAATACCACTACAAACTATTTTTAGTCACATGTATATGACTCAAGATAAACAATTTATATTTGGTATTGATGAGACAAATATTGTTGAGATTAATGATAGGCAATCTAACATTTCAGCTTGATTGCACTTACCTAGCGATCGCCATAATCCAAGGTGGATATTATTTCTATTCTGAAAAATTGAGAACTTGTATTTACCACTTGTGTCACAAAAAGTAGTTGGGTTTTATTCGCCAAGTTATTCCCGAGGCTACACTTATGTTTAAGCTTGACTGAATTCCTTTGCTTTGAGGAAATCAATGATTAGAGACTAAGTGTGAAGCTCAAATTTAGTTAATTAGGTATTAATAGCTAATTCTAAACTAAATTTATTAACCATGAATACATGGGCTTAATAAGCTTTGATTCGATAAATATCTCTATCAGATCATAGATATAAAATTGCTTGTTTGCGACACGATTGATTCATGGTTACGCCAGACGGACTTGTTTAATACTCATTTACTCTCTAATTTTAGCGAGCTTACAATATGGAGTTTATCATTATTTCTTAAAAAATGTAAACTTTCTCAGCTTGCTGCTATGGCTTAATCAAAACTTAAGCTAAATGTATATTGACAAACTGGACACTAGTTAGTTTCTGAAAAATATATTATCAATTGAACTTTAAAATAATAGTTTGTCTATATTCCGTCAATTTAATTAATCTGTAATAGGTGGAGTATTTCTTAACTGATGCTTTAGTATAAATTACTAGAGTTTTTCCCTAATAAAAATTACTCAAAAGATAATCACTGCAACCAAACGAAGTCAGAGGAAGCCTCGTCGTACATGCGGCGATAAGGTACCTTTGTTAAAGCGATGGCTCATGGGACAAAGGCACAGCTTGCGGAGCAAGCAAGCGTCGCTTCGGCGCGACTTGGGGCGGTAGCCCCTGTGCCGCATGTGACCCCCAAGACGAAGCGGACGATTTAAAGGGCGGAAACAAGTTCGGCAGCCACGTCCTTGTCTTCGCAGCACTCGGAGCTTGCACCTCTTGTGACCGAAGACCGCCTCGCTTCGCTTTTAAGGCGGGGTCTCTCTGACTCTTATAATAATCGAGCGATCGCCTGTTCCAATTCCGACTGTTCAAGAGTGCTGAGGACAAATACTTCTTGGACAGTCTTTCGGTGGCGAGCAATAATTTTGTATCCACCGCGAATTGGCACTGATACTCGTAACTTCATTTTAGGTATATGACTTCTAGTTTGCCTAATTCTGCCTGGAGTGACTGTAGTAACTCCCTGGCATTTAATTAGTTTTTCCAAAATAGGAATCAAACCAGGGAGATGAGTTGAATGATTCCAGACTAGACGACCATCATCAGACATAGTTAGAAAATTCTTGTTGATATTAATTAGAGGTTAAGATCTTAACTGAGTCAACGGGTGCCGTCGGGACATATTGTCCCGATGAACGTTGACCTCTAACTTCAATCGTAAGGTGAAAATGGCTGAGAGCGAAGCAAGTTAGGCTTTCTCCAAAGGTGCCATAGTCAGACCAGCTCGTTTTAACTGCTGATGATAGAGTTCTGCTTGTTCCTGAGGACCAACCCAGACTAAAGCTTGTCCCTCAAAATGTATTTGGTCGGTCAACTCGCGAGCGCGATCACCATTCATTCCTGGAATATAGGTCATTAGACACTTAATGACATGGGGAAAGGTATTGTGATCATCATTTAAAACGATAATCTTGTAGTTAGGGTAATGCTGCTTGATGGTTTGACCAGCTTTTTCTTTAGTTACGGTCGGAGAAACAGTCATTCGGGTAAATCCTAATAACTCAGTTGAATAAACACAGAAAACGATAGTAAATCAGAGACTAATTGGCGATGAACGTGACCATAATCTGCGTTCCCAATATAGTCTATATAATTTTAAGGAAATTATTAGAATTATATCTAAGGAACAGACAGATATCTATCAATAGTCTGATCGGCAGTCACAAATATAAAATCATGGTGGTTTGAGTTAGGTTTGTTATGCTCTAACTTTCACGATTAAATCAATGAAAATTACGATTGGCTGGCTATATCCCACCCTGATGAGTACCTATGGCGATCGCGGAAACGTGATTTGTCTTCAGCGACGATGCCAATGGCGTGGCATAGAGGCGGAGATTGTACCTCTGGCGCGCTCAACTGAGATTGAAGAATTTAATCGTGTAGATTTAATTGTCGGTGGTGGGGCGCAAGATCGCCAGCAAGAAATTGTGATGCGGGATTTACAGGGAGCAAAAGCCCAGACTCTACAGACAAAACTAGATCAAGGAACTCCAGGAGTATTTACCTGCGGCTCACCGCAGCTCTTGGGTCATTATTACGAACCAGCTTTAGGCACCAGAATTGAAGGCTTAGGGTTACTAGATATGGTCAGTCGTCATCCTGGCATTGAGGCACAACGCTGTATCGGCAATCTAGTATTTGAAATTACTGCTACTCCTATTGCGTCTGAATTAAAGGAAATGTTGGGAGAAGTTCCGATCGTAATTGGCTTTGAAAATCATGGTGGTAGAACCTACCTGGAGCAGGTTCAGCCTCTAGGCAAGGTGATTCAAGGCTATGGCAATAACGGCTCAGATGGCAGTGCAGGGGCTTTTTACCAGAATGCGATCGCCACTTATTCCCATGGACCGCTGTTACCAAAAAACTATTTTGTAGCAGACTGGCTGATCAAAAAAGCTTTGTCACGAAAATATGACCAAGAAATTACTTTAACTCCCCTTGATGATTCTTTGGCTATTGCAGGACGAGTTGCAATGTTGCAACGTCTGAACCTATTGAATTTAAAGACCTCTGTAGCTGCCCTCTAGCAACCTAGCTCACAATTTATTATTAAACTTTGCACTTAGTTGCGTGCGTTGCAAGACAAATTGCCTTAATATTGCAACAAGACATTTTATGCAAGACAATCTTGCAAGTCGTAAATTTTAGCAATTGCAACCACAACTATGACTGGAAAAGTACTAGATAATGGTTCTGCTGGAGCTTTGGTTTTAATTTTACCATTAGCTTTTGGTTTTGTAGCTTTATATATGCTGTGGCCTTTTCTGCTAGTAATAGCAGCGGTTATTGTCGCCTTTAAGCTTTGGCAAAACTATCAATGGCAAAAATGGTGTAGAGAAATCAACCCTTACTTTAATCAACTGATTAAAACTAATCAAGGATATTTAACTCCAGTAGATCTATCTCTCAAAGCAAATTTAAGCGCTAGAGACGCTAAAGTGTTTCTGGCTCGCAAAAGTGAGGAGTATGGCACTAAGCCCAAAAATCTTCCTGAACAAGGGTTTGTCTACTATTTCCCTACCGCAAGTGCCTTGGGTAGCATCCTCGATGATAGTGAACCCGAAGCCGCCGTCAACTCTTATCAATTAGCTGCCAAAGAATCTAACAAATTATCTGTTAGAGGTATTGCGCAATTGGCAAAGCAAGAACAAAACGAAGTACAAGACTCCGCTACAAATTCCTCTTCATCTTCTGTCGCTCAATTAACCAGAGCAGAATCGACCCCATCAACTGCCACTATTGAACCTGAGTCCGAGACAGATAGTTCAACCATCCCTGAACCCGCTTCTATTGATGCTGGTCAATCATTGATTCAAGCTGAACTAGCTAAACGCCTCGACCTGAATTCTAGTACAGTTGGCAGACGTAAATCTGACCCAGATTTTCCTGAATGGAGTCAAAGCAAAGATCCTGAAGGAATTGCTTGGAAGTACGAATCAGCAACCAAGCTGTATGTAGCAATAGTTCCTGACTAAGATTTCTTTTGTTTTTATTTGTCTACGAACAGCCTAAATTGGCACAAATATTGTTTCGCCTCTTCGAGACTGGCAATTTTTAATTAGGACTAGGGAATGAGTTGAGCAAAGAGCCTGAATTTTATCGGCTTTATTTGCAACTCCCTCTAGTCCTTAATAGTTTATTACTAGATTTAGAGTCATTCATAGTAAGAACCATACGAAAGTATGTACTAATTATTGCTCCCTAATCCCTAATCCCCATTGGTGACAAGTTAAGGCTCTGTGCCAGTTGTCAAGAGGGACTCGGAGACAGATTAAGAGGGGGTTTAGTCCGTTTTGAACGAGGAGATTTAACTATCCCTATATCCCTAAGTCGCGATTTTCTGGCGCAGTAAAATAA
>JBCDDK010000089.1:0-27963 GCA_039180345.1 Cyanobacteria bacterium P01_G01_bin.39
CCTCTGAATTTTCTTAACTCTGCTTCTTAATTGAATGGGAACTGGAAAACGACGTGCTAGTTCTTCTAATCTCACTGTTTTCAGATTTTGAAGTAAGTTAATCAGAATTAACCAGATTAAATATTGAGGATAATTGAACTGTTTCTTAAGATGCTTACTATATAATTCAGGAAGTTGGAACATAACGTTTTCAACAATTAAAGTTATTGATAACAGTTTCTCATGTTTGGAGAGGCTGTTTTCTCTATTCCCCTTCCTGATTCCTGTTCAAGCCACTTGTCGCCCCCACAGATTTGAAAGTGAAGACGGACGAGAGCAGTTAGTTAGCAATCAGGCTCTGGCTGGACTGTGTAAAATCTTTCAAGACAATATTGAATGCGTATTGCTCAATGCTTGTCATACAGAAACTCAAGTCGATGTCATTGTCGAACATATTTCTTATGCGATCGGGACGAGTAAAGAAATTCTCGATAAAGCAGCTTATTGGTTTGCGGTGGGTTTCTATAAAGCTTTGGTGAGGGAACAGTCCATCGAAACTTGCTATGACTGGGGATTCAATACGGTGCAAGTGAATATGCCCGATGTAAATATCCTTGCTGAATACTCGAAATGAAAAGAAATATCAAATTGCGAATCTTTTAAGTATAAAAATGATTGAGGGGGTAGTTTATGGTCTGATTGGTGGATCAATTTATGGACTGATTGGAGAACCAATTTACGGATTGATTGCAGGTTTCATTGGAGGTTTCATTGTAGGTTTTATTACAGGATTCATAGAATTGTTAAGTCGATTGCTGAACAGAAGGTTAACCGAAGAAGTGAGTGGGGGGCTGATTAGCACCCAAAAAGAAATTACTTTGTTTGAGCATATAAGTTGGTCGTGGCAACAAGCTGGATTAAGTTATTATTTCTGGTTAGGCATGCTGATTGTGTGTCTAACGTTAGCAATATTATCTGGATTGTTTGGATTGATCTCAGGGCTTAGCGGAGGATTGTACGGATTTATATATGGATTTATTCTTGCATTGATTATGACATTAATTATGGGACAATATTTCATACTGGATAATGGATTTATTAATAATGAGGTTAAACAAAAGATATTTCCCAATCAAGGAATCTGGGATTCCTCCAAAAATGCGATGAAAATTGGTCTGATTTATGGGTTGAATGGAGGATTAACTATAGGTCTGATTGCTGCTCTAATTGTTAAAGGGCTCATGGCTACAGTGATTGGAGGTCTAATTGGAGGTCTAATCGGAGGTCTAATCGGAGGGATGCAAAAAGGAGGATTTAGTTGCATTCAGCACTTTTACCTGCGCCGCATCCTTTACCATCAAGGTCATATGCCTTGGGATTATGCTCGCTTCCTCGACTATGCTTCGGAACGCCTTTTAATGAAAAAAATTGGTGGTGGATATGTATTCTATCATCGTATGTTGATGGAACATTTTGCCAACATGGAGTTTGACAAATAAATCATTCAAGAAAAAAGTAGATTTAAGCCAAACATCAGTCGCAAATAGCATTTTATTGACTTGCGATCACATCTACTAAAAAAAACTAGGAGTTTCCTTAGATTGGAATGATGACGAAATGCTAGAGAAAGATCGGGTGCATTTTAACTACGATGCCTTCGGCTAGCTGAGTACATGCGGCGAACCCAGGGCACCGATCTGGGCAAGACCGAATCGCCTTTGTTCAGACTTGCTGAGTCAGACGACTTGCTCCGCAAACGCAATCGCAATCGCAATTTTGACCATAATTAAGTCAATCGAGTAAAAATATCATACCTTCAAAAGCCGTTTATACATAGCTCACAAAAAAGTTTCCAACTTTATTGTTATTGAATTTATATAGAAAAATCTCGAATTGGATTTTAGTTTCCAACTTTATTTTTTCAGGGTTACTTTGTTGTGACAATTAAACAAAGGGTTGAAGGGATGTAAGTTACTAACTTTATTGCCATTCCACATTTAACCGAATGTATTTCACTCAAACCTGGTGTCTTAGCTATTACTACCCAGAACATAACAGCGAAAACGATATGATTGTAATTGGACTATTGCAGACTACCTTTGGTTTCTAATGGTATCTTTTTCTGGAAAAAATAGTGTGTACATATTACATTTTAGTTTTCAATTTTATTGTTTCATGATTACTTTTTGGGAATGGTAAAGTGGCTTTTGAAATGATATTAGTTTCTAATTTCATTGTTATAGATATTTCGCAGGTAAGTCAGCAGTTTGGATAATATTTTTGGCAAGGGTTTCCCATGAAACACAAACTTTTCAGTCGAGCATCAGTAAGATTAGAAACTTGTAGTTGATGATTCAAATGAACAAGATGAACCGCCTGAAAATACTCATAAAGCAATCATGCTGTCATCCACTTCCAACCATTTTGACCAAATCATGAATAAATATAATCAACAGACAGAACGTCCTAAATTTACCCGATTTAGGGAAAAGGCTCTGGATAATAGTGAAGTAAAAAAAGAATATGAAGCTCTTATTCCTACTTACAAGTTAAGAAAAAAACTTATTACTCTGAAGAAACAATAAATTTACTATTTACAGTATTAAAGGTCGGTCTCAAATAAAGTTCACAATAAAAAACACTTTTTCGGATACTATTTTGTAATAAAAATTGATTTTATTCAACGCTTATAAGGCTTGTATATCAAGGCTTGTAAAAATTGTTCCACCGAATTATTATATTTTTATGCTTTGTTGAAGCTCAAAGTGATCGCAAAATAGTAAATTGTTTAATCGTATTATTTATTTAATGAATTTAATATTTTACAAGCATCATAATTGTTTTACCGAATTATGAGTTTACAATTGATGTCTCAGTTAATTAGTTCTTGCGTTCTTGTTTTAACCTTTGACACAAATTATTTTACAGTCCCACACCAGATTTTACTGATAGTTCCCAACGTCTAGCAGTTGCCAAAATCGTAGAAAGAGGTGCGACAACATCTTGGGCAGAAGTTACAACTTTAATCAAAAAAGAACCAGCAATTGAAACAGGCTCGCAAGCTGTTTTGACTGCTATGCCCGTCAAGTTAATGAAAAAAGTGCGTCTCTTAAAAGATACCGATACTCCTGCGGGAAGAGAGAAAGCTTTACAAGCTATTGAAACTGCAATTCAAAATAATGGTTGGGTGAAATTGATAGAAGAAGACTCATCAACTGCTGACTATCAAGTTGATGTCAAAGCCATAGATGCAGAAAATTCTAATATTTATAAATTAGATGAAGGAGAAATAATTTATGAAATTTGCGATCGCTCTGTCGAACCAATTATATTAAGACCTGCGATCAAAATCAACGAACCAAAAGCAGCAACTACAATAGTCAAGCGTTTAGTTCATTTAACCAAATACCAAGCAGCAGAAGAGTTAGATAATCATAGCTTAAATTCCGAACTCAAAGGCAAAATTGAAATTGAAGTTTTAGGAACAATGGATGATTTTGAAGATGGAGATCCCATCGAACCAGAACCATTAGCAGACAGCGAAAATATTACTGTTAATGTTGGGGAAGTCTTATTTCTTAAAATCCGTAACAAGTATCATAGTAACCTCAACTTTACCGTTCTAGATTTAGAATCGAATTGGGCAATTTCGCAAATCGAACCCTATGGTGCTGTCAGTCAGTTTACTCCTCTAGATGCAGGAGAAGATAAGTTAATTGCGTTAAGAATAGCTCTTCCTGAAGGTGAGGAAAAAGGCTCGGATATTTATAAAGTTTTTGCGACTAAAGATGCTGCTAATTTTCGTTGGTTAACTTTACCTTCCTTAGACACACCATTGCCAAATACTAAAGAAAAGGGCATTCCTAAAACTCGTGCTGGATTAAATTATCTGGAAAAAATGTTAGCTTATTTTGCTGAAGATAATCCCGATCTGAAAAAGAATCCTTTCCGTTCTGGAAATCCCATCGCTTTTCCTAGCAATAATTGGACGACAACAGAAATTAAGATTCAAGTTGAAAATCTTTAAACTTTATCTAACAAGATGTTTCAATTAAATTAAATAGTTTTGCAACTTATTAATTACAAACAAAATACTTAATAAAAGATAAATTATGCTGTTGTTGACTAAATAAATGAAAACAATTTTAATTTTGGCTTCAAATCCGAGAGAAGATTTACGCATTGATCGAGAGATTAGAGATTTAACTTCAGCAATAGAAATAAGTAAAAATTCGGATGAATATTCTGTTGTAATACGGTTGGCTGTTCGTCCAGGGGATTTACATGATATCTTTGATCGCTATCCTCCCCACATAGTTCACTTTAGTGGTCATGGAGAAGCAGAGGCAGGATTAGTTCTAGAAAGTGATGATTCTGGAGAACAAATAATAACTAACAAAGCTTTATCTGGGTTATTCAACCTTTTTGCCAAAGATTCTGAATGTGTCTTGCTCAATGCTTGTACAACAGAAATTCAAGCCGACGTAATCAAACAATATGTTCCTTATGTAATTGGTACAAGTCGTGAAATTTTAGATAGAGCAGCTTATTTATTTTCCGTTGGGTTTTATACTGCTTTGGGCAACGGAGAATCTATCGAAGTTTGTTTTGCTAGAGGGTGTAATGCTATTGAATTAGAGCTAAATAATTTAGATTTAGAAACTGATATTGAAGAAGCATCACGTAAGGGAATTGTCGTGCTTGGGACTGAATCATCTCAGGAAAAAAATCCACTCAAAATTATTCTTAAACGTAATTCTCGTCTTATCAATCAGGACTTATTTAAAAATATACCTCCTGCATCACCAGAATTTGCAGCAAAAATTCGGCAAGAGGTAGTTAGAAAGAAATATAAAAATAAATTACGGGATGTCCTGGATAATTTCGGACAAACAATAATCAAGAGAGACAAGCCTATATCCAAATTTGAATATCAACAGCGTCAGATTTTTTTAGACAAAGTTCAAGAATTCTGGATTGATGGCTTTTTGAAAACTTCGTTTTACTTCAATACTGCTATAGATGATTTGGAAGTTATACCTTTCGACATTGATGCTTCATACAATATTTTACAACGTACGGGAATTATTATTAACGAAATTGGTGATGGAAAAACTTTACTGATATTGGGAGAGCCAGGATCGGGAAAGACTATTGCTTTATTGCAATTAGCAGAAAGGCTCATTAAAAAAACTCGGAACCACATGGAAAAGCCAATACCTGTGGTTTTTAATCTGTCTTCTTGGGGAGAAAAACGACAACCGCTGAAAGATTGGTTAATCGAAGAACTAAAAGATAAATATCAAGTGCCAAAAGCTTGGAGCAAACCTTGGATAAGAGATCGGCAGCTAACTCTACTTTTAGATGGTTTAGACGAGGTAAAAGCCGAATATCGGGATGATTGCATTATTGCTATTAATCAGTTTCTTGCCGATCACATAGGTACTGAAATTGTCGTTTGTAGCCGAATTAAAGACTATGATGCTCTAAAGGAAAGAATTGCGCTAAGCAGTGTAATTTGTATTCAGCCTCTTTCAAGACAACAAGTCTTAGATTTGCTGAAAAATGTAGATGACTCTTTGATAGGTTTAAAAAATGTCATCGAAAAAGACAGAGAAATATCTGATTTTGCAAGAACCCCTTTGATTTTAAACATGATGACTTGGACATATCATGGTTGGTCAGAGAAAGAGTGCGAATAGCAGTTTTGCATAAGAAAAGATCGTGAATTTAATTTATTTGAATCATATATCCAGAAGAATTTAAATAGAGAAGATATAGAAGAAAAATATTCTAAAGACAGAGTTAAACATTGGTTAAATTATTTGGGAAAAACAATGGTTGATGAATCAATAACAATTTTCTTGATTGAGAAAATACAACCAATACTTCTACAAAATAAAACAGAAAAAATGAATTATCGGATAAATAATTTTTTTTAGGAGGAATACTTGGAGGATTCATTGGAACAACTGCAACATTAATTATTATAATTATATCACTGCTATCTGTATCTATATTTAATGAGTTTGAATTTCAAGATGCATTAAATGGATTAATTGTGTTGGGCTTAATGAGTAGTTTGATGGGAAGTATTATTACTTGCTCTTCTGACGAAATTTTACTATTTAAACAAATGAAATGGTCATGGAATAAAGCTAAGTCTCGAATTATTCTAAATTTATTATTTTCAGTAGTTTTAGGTTTAATTTTAGATTTGATGATGGATTTAAGTTCATCAAGCTCTATAAAACTAGATAGTTACTTAGTACTTGCACTATGTTTTGGGTTGATTTTAATATTAAACAATGGTTTCAGTAGTCTCACTCTCAAGCAAAGGACTTTTCCTAATCAAGGAATTTGGAGATCGATGAAGAACTTTGTCTGGATAGGATTGTTTGGAGGATTCATTTTTGGTTTACTTATGTCTTTTTCCTTTGTAATGTTTTCGTGGCTTAGTGGAGGATTAAAGGAATCATGGTTATTTAATAAAGATAAACTAATTTTTTTAAACCTAATGGGAGGTTATTTTATTGGGCTATTTTTTATGATTATTGGAGGACTAAAAAACGGAGGAGCTTCTTGTATTCAACACTTCAATTTACGCCAAATTCTTTTTTGCAAAGGTCGTATTCCTTGGAATTATGCCCACTTTCTTAAGTATGCTACCAAACTTCATTTGATGAAAAAAGTTGGTGGTGGGTATATTTTCTATCACCGTATGCTAATGGAACATTTTGCTCAGATGGAAGTAGATAAATAAGCCATGACTAAGAGAATATTAATTTTAACTTCTAATCCCAGAGAAACAACAGTACTCGATATAGATATCGAAATGCGGGAAATTAGAGAAACATTAAGACGCTCCGAAAACCGCGACCAATTTTCTTTAGAATTTAGAGTAGCAGTTAGACCAAAAGATTTACGCCGTGCATTATTAGAAGTTAAACCAAATATAGTTCACTTCTGCGGGCATGGAACGGGCGATCGCGCTATAGTACTAGAAGATGAAATAGGTGACGAGCTATTAGTTAGAACTAAGACTTTAACTGAGTTATTTAAAATCGTTAATGAAACAGATAAAACGATAGAATGTTTAATTTTCAATGCTTGTTATTCCGAAGTTCAAGCAAAAGAAATAGTCAAGTATATTAGACCTCTTGCATAAATAAATTTTTCTCGGTAGAAATTTTATTTCCTGACTTCTGACTTCGATCTCAACTAACAATTTTGATTCATGCAAGAGGTCTATTGATTATGTTATTGGGATGAATCAAGCAATACCAGATAAAGATGCGATCGCTTTTTCGATTGGCTTTTATGATGGTTTGGGGGCAGGTAAAAGTATCGAAGTGGCATATCAACTGGGTTGTAACGCGATCAATTTGGCAGTTAACCCCAATTCCGAATCTTCTCGAACACTAATTCCAGTTAATCTTTCATCAACAGATAGCATCATTCCTATATTAAAGAAAAATAATAAGTTGGGAGTACAAAAAATTTATATTGATCCAGAGTTTTACCAGGGTAATATTTGGACTCTGATTATTCCCGAATCAAATAATGTCGATAAGCGTCATCTAATTACCATTAATTGGGGTAGTTATCGCTGGCAAAGTGTAAAAATAATTCCCCGCCATGGACTTTTGCTGAGTTATGAAAAGCGTAATCAAGATAAAGTAGCCAGAATAATTACCGTTGCACCCATAAATGAAACCCATGAGGATGGAGCATCTTTAGTTACGGAAAATACCAAAATATCTAACGGATATATAGACAAACCAGAATGCGATCAACAAGAAGATATTAACGATGGTTGGTATGAAGTCAAACAATCTTCTAATGAAATCAACTGGCAATGGTTATTTGATCGCGCTAAATCCATCGCCGAAGAAGTTGCTAAATAAGCAATGTTATTTTTCTTCAAGGTCGCCACATTAGAGTTTAATACTTAATTTTTGCTAAAGGAAAAAGATACCCAAACAGTAACATTGTATGTTTGCTATGTAAATATACAATATTTCAACATATCAACAAATTCACAACCAGCTATTATGACTCTAAAAAAAAGTCAATATTGGTATGTTCCATTGTCCGAGGTTCAAAATGAATCGGGAGCAAAATTAAGACCAGCTAGCTCGAACGTTTCAGAAAGCGATCGCTTAGTTAAGGAAGGTGATGCTTTTACTATTTCTCTGGAAAGTTTTTACATCCGAGAAAAAATTGAAGACAGTGGCAACGACTTGTTAGTTCGTTCTTGGGTTAAATATGGTGACGAGCCCACAGCAGAAAGAATTCACTTTTTTCAAAAAAATGTTCCTAAAGAGTTCCTTGCCAGTAATATTCCTGCCGAGCATATATTTGCTAAGCAAGATCATTCAGAGGATAACCGTCTACTTGTTACGTTAGAGATTACAGAAATTGACCGCGGGATCAAAGCTAATGAGAAAATCGCCAATAATATAGGGGCAATCTCTAGTGAGTTTGGGGCAGTGTTTCCAGCAATTTTGCCTTTCACGGGAGTGGCTTCTAATTTAGTCGGCTTATTAGGAAAGCTCAGCTCTCTATTAGACAAAAATACTACAGTTTTAAAAAGTACTCTCGATCTCTATGCAGAGGATAACTTTGAAACTCCTTTACGCTATGGAGCTTACATATTTTTTGAAACAGAAGTCCAAGCAGCCATGTATAAGCTGCTGGAACTTAAATTAGTGCCAGCAACGACTCAGATTGAAAATCCCCTTCATGACTATGCTGTCCTCAAGATTATCCCTGGAATTACCAAATCGGGCGATGGCAGCGAACTTTTAGTCAATCAGCAACTTGCCTCAGTACTCAGTCAATTAGACAAGGATGACGATGTTAGACGCAAAGAGCATTTTAAGTTTTTGCAAGACACCATTAGATCGGCAAATGACATGAAGGATTTAGATTATTTTTATCGACTAAGAATTAAGCAGAAATTGGGCGAAGAATTATCTGAATCGCAGCGTAAAAGATTTTTAGAAATTGCAGAAAAGTTACAAAAATATATTCCTGATTTATAAACGAGAAGATATCAATATGGAAATTTCACAAAATTGCTTAGACATCATTAAGAAATGGGAAGGCTTTCGGAGCGAAGCTTATCTCGATCCTGTAGGTATTCCCACAATTGGCTATGGTACTATCCGCTATCCCGATGGTAGAAAAGTTAGCCTGGGCGAATCCATTAGCGAACAGGTAGCTGAAGCCTTTTTACTTCAAGATTGCGAAAAATTTGCCAGAGGAGTTACCGAAGCTTTAAAGACAGAGGTTAATCAAAATCAATTCGATGCTTTAGTATCTTTTACTTATAATTTGGGTATAGGTGCGTTTCAAGGCAGTACCCTACTAAAAAAAATTAATGCCCGTAAATTCGATGAAGCTGCTCCAGAATTCGATAGATGGGTGTATGCCACGGTAGATGGAGTCAGAACAAAACTTGAAGGTTTGGTAAACCGTCGCCGAGACGAAAGATCGCTTTTTGAAAAAACTGACGGAGAAAAACCACCCATTAAACTGGAAACTTCGCCCCAGGATAGCGTTACTTGGCTGGAAGCATATCGAGATGGAGAAAATACTGTAGTTGTCGCTTGGAGTAAAGATAAGGTAGTTGAAATCTTAACTTTAGAAAGTAATTTCAAACAGGATTTTATCTATCTGTTGCAACAATACCCCAATGCTAGCAATCTGCATATTGCCCCTGCTGAAAAGAACATACCAGATGGAAAAAGAATTGCGATCGCAGGACAGCAAAAAACCATCCAAAAAGTTACTAATCCACCTAAATTAGATTTAACTCTATTAGTTAGAGGGATGAACGATGCTAATGGTGCTGGCAATGATATCAAAGAACTCCAACAACGCTTATTAGATTTGGGCTACTACACGGGGGAAATAGATGGAGATTTTGGCAAACTTACAGATATAGCTGTCAAAGACTTCCAAGCAGATTATTTTGGTGCGGATGAAGCAGATGGCAAAGTGGGACCAAGAACATGGGAAAAATTATGGGGAGAAAGCAAACTGATTGATTCAGAAGATATTGGGACGACGACTATTCCTGGGAAAAACTATCTCAAATTAACCAAAACATCCCGCAAGGATCGCTACGGTTGCTATGTTTTACACCTCGACTACTATAAGGATGGCAAACTTCAAGATCGTTTAGAAGTATGTTCTGGTCAATCAAATAGACAATTCTTCAAAAGGGGAGTTGATAGTGTATCGGGGAGTTACGAACCTCTGCCAGAAGGTAAATGGTATGTTAACAACATTCGTTGGAATGGTGGTCTTCAATATAAAGATCTTTACGACCCCAAACAATCTATGGGAGATGGTATTGGTCCCGTAACGGTTCGTCTTGATTATAAAGAACCTAACTTTACTAGAAGATCGGCGATCGAAATTCATATAGATTGGAATCGTCAAAGAGGGTTACCTGGTACGGCTGGCTGCGTGGGAGTTTATAACATTGCCGACTATAAACGGTTTGTTAGTTGGCTGCGCGATACCGATCCGCGAGACTTATATGTAGACTGGAATCTCGGTACTTGTCCCACTCCTTAATTTAGATTGCTCACTATGCGTAAACCACTGATTGTTTTTGCTGTTGCCCTAACTGTATTTTCCATTAGCAAACCAGGAAAAACAGATAATAATACTTGCCAAACTTTAGCCGTCACTGCTTCCGATGGTTACGTGAATATTCGTTCCGAACCAATGGTCAAAACGGGTAATATTGTGGGCGTATTACCCAGTGGCAGCGAAATTGAGACAGAAAGCCAAAGTAAAGGTTGGTATGAAATAGAATCACCCTTTACTGGCTGGTTAGCAGGCAATCAGATAGCTACAGTCAGTTGCGATCGCGCCAGGGACATTTCATCAACAGTGGGACATCCAGCTATTACAGAATTTGGCGAACGTGCATCCCAAGGAGATGAAACTGCTGGGGATACCCTGGCAAAAATGGCACTAGGAGTTGATGGAATAACGGCAGAAGTTTATGCTAGTGCGATCGCTTTGTGGGCAAAAGAAAAGCCTTGTTTCCTGATTAAAATTTTAGATCGACAGGATATTACTACTCGCTACAGAGCTTTATATGCCCTAGATTTTGGTTTGGGCGGTGTTGATTCTGTGGCGAGGCAACAGTTTGAATCTATTGTTAATAAACAAGATCCGAATAATTTGACTGCTTTGGCTTGGAAAGATATTCAGAATGATTGAAAGATCGTTTAACTATCTTCTAGCAGAGATTGTCTGTACTGTAGTATTCTAGATGTAATTTTTTATAAAAAACAATTTTTCAATATACAAAATATTAAAATGCAGGAGAGAAAATTAGTCCCTGTAGAGCAACTAAGCTCTGAATATAAAAATATTAATAAATGGGCTGTTATTGTTGGCATTTCTGAATATAAACACAAACCTTGGAAGCTAAACTATGCCCATCGAGATGCAGAAGAACTGTTTAAGCTACTTCAAACCAAAACTGGTGGTGATTTCAAGAAAGAGAATATTGCCTACTTAATTGATAAGCAAGCAACCACCACTAATATTCGGATCGCTCTTTTCGATTTTTTGCAAAAACCTGCGAAAGAAGACCTTGTTTTTATCTTTTTTGCTTGTCACGGTACACCCGATCCCAGTCGCCCTCAAAATCTGTATTTGTTAACCTACGATACAGATCCCGAATCCATACCAGGGACGGGATTGCCAATGGAAGATATCTATAGATCTTTGAATAATACTTTGTTGGCAGAAAAAATCATTGTGATGGCAGATACCTGTCATAGTGGAGGCTTGAGCCAAAATGCTACCAGAAGTATTGAAGATGATTCGGAATTGCTCAACCAATATTTTGAGAATTTGAGTCAATCTGTAGGGGGCGTAGCATCCTTAACTTCCGCAGAAGCCAGAGAAGTATCGCGAGAAGGAGAACAATGGGGTGGCGGACACGGAGTTTTCACCCATCATGTTCTAGAAGGGATGAAAGGTGCAGCCGATACTGATGACGATGGAATAGTTACTGTTGGAGAACTCTTCGAGTATGTAAGAGAAAAAGTCAAACGAGATACCGACCACAGACAACATCCTTCGATTGGCTCTGGTGGCTTCGATCGCAATTTGCCAATTTCGATTGCTGATATAAACATTACTAGTCAAATTGCAAAACAACAAGCGACAAAACTCTCTAAAAAACAGCAAATATATTTTTCCACGCCTACTATATCTTCCAAAATAACCAGACGGAGGGTATTAAAAATTGCAGGGTTAGCTGGAACAGGTATTGGTATCAGCGTTTTAGTAGATAAGGGATTGAAGATATTAACTGAACCTCCTTCTCCACCAGTCTTGTCTGAATTCAAATTCGATCTAATTACTGTTGATAAAGCAGGCAATAGAATCAATTCCGAATCAAAAACAGCAGAAGTCTTTTCAGAGAAATTAGCTAAAGGTGTCAATCTTAAAATGGTTTTGATTCCTGAAGGTGAATTTTTTATGGGAACTGAAGAAGCAGAAATAGAGAGGCTAAGTGAAATAGCACAAAGGAAAAATGACTGGGGAGGTTTTCAAAGAGAGAAGCCACGGCATAAAGTAACTATAAAACCCTTTTGTATTGGTAAATATCCTATTACTCAAAAACAATGGCAAGCAGTTATGGGATATAATCCATCAGCTTTTAAAGACTATCAATATAGTCAATTGCTTCCTGTTGAACAGGTTACATGGCATCAAGCGGTAGACTTTTGCGACAAATTAACCAAAAAAACAAAGAAAAAATATCGTTTACCCAGCGAAGCAGAATGGGAATATGCCTGTCGTGCTGGAACAAATACTCCATTTTATTTTGGAGAAACCATAAAAGGATATTTCGCCAATTATCAAGCTACGCATACTTATGCTAATGAGAAAGAACTACACTATAGACAAAGAACTACTGTAGTAGGCAATTTTAACTATCCGAATGGTTTTGGCTTGTACGATCTGCACGGAAATGTCTGGGAGTGGTGTCAAGATAACTGGCGTGAAAATTATAGTATTGAGCCACTAGAGTTTAAAGATGGACGACCATGGCTAAAAGGCTCTGGAGATAAAAAAGTAAGACGGGGTGGCTCTTGGGACAATTATCCCGAACATTGCCGCTCTGCATTTAGAAACGATTTCGATTCTAATGGAACTCATAAGAGCATTGGTTTTCGCGTAGTCTGCGATATGCCTCAAACGATCTAATAATTTCAATATCAATCCAATTAACTGACTTTTGTTCATCTGCGATCGCTTTTAACATGGCTTGTCTTAAAGACTGAGATTTATTTGTTCCCTGCTTTATTTCAAGATAGAAATTCTTCATATTTGCCATTGCCTTCGGGATTGGCAGCTAGGACTAAAATGACGTAACGAAGCCATGCCGCTAGGCTTATCGCCATTTTGAGTATAGAAAAATCAAATTTAAGTTAAAAAAGATTACAAATATAATTAATTTGCATAAAAATAACTGTTTTAAGGCAAGTAAATATAAAGGAAGTAATATCTTGCTATTTTTATAAAACTCTAAAATAAGATAGTAAGCATATCATGAACAGAAGTTTTTTTGATTATATTAAACAGTTCCATTACAGCTATTTGTGAAAAGTAATAATATACAAAAATAAAAAATAAAATATTTGTATTTATGATCGACAAAGCCATATAATAATTATTGCAAAATAAATATATAAAACCATTTTTTAAAGCTAGAGCAATATTCCTGAAAAATATTTCATCGCTTAAAATAATAGCTTTTATTGCGCTTTTTTATTAAAATAATACTGCTTAATAATCTGCACTTAAGCATATATTTGCCAAAAAAATGTATGCAAAACTACAAAATTTTTCAATCTTTTCTAAATAGAAATGCTTGTATCTGCATGAATGAAGGTTAGAAATAATTTGTAATCAAGAATATTATTATCTTAATTTATAATCTGATAATTATTAAAATCAATTAACTTTATTACAAAAAATAATTAACCACAACAAGATCGTGACCGATCGCCCAGTTATTAAATATAGAGGAGCTTAAATTATGACCGCAGACATGAAAGATCTCGTGGTGCTTCTTCCTGGCATCATGGGAAGCATTTTGCAGAAAGATGGTAAGGATCTATGGAATATTTCGGGACAAGCGATTTGGCAAGTTGTCAGAAGCTTGGGGGATAGATTAGACGATCTCAAATTAGAAGGAGACGATCCAGAAGGGGGAGACATTGGCGATGGCGTAATCCCGACGGGATTAATTAAAGATAGTTATCTCTTCCCAGGATTGGCTAAAATCGATGGTTACAATCGCACAGCCAAGTTAATTACCGATAATTTCAAGGTAATCGAAGGAGATATCTATAACGATCCAGCCGATCGCGCGGCAAACTTTTATCAATTTCCCTACGACTGGCGTAGAGACAATCGTGCCAACGCCCACATCCTAAAACGCTTGCTGGATATTCGCTTAAAAACATGGCGTACATCTAGTGGAAATAGTGAAGCCAAGGTAATTTTACTAGCTCACAGTATGGGAGGATTGGTTTCCCGCTACTACCTTGAAGTATTGGATGGATGGCAAGATGCCAGAGCCCTATTCACTTTCGGTACTCCCTATCGCGGTTCGCTTAATGGCTTAAAGATCCTCGCTAATGGTTTTAATGCTGGCGGAGTCGATCTGGTTAAGGTTTTAGGCATGAGAGAAATTATTAATTCTCTTACCTCTATCTATCAATTAATGCCGATTTATTCGATGTTGCAGGTTGATGGTAGCAGCAAAAGGGTTTCAGAGGTAGATGGTTTACCCAATATTGATCGCCAAAGAGCAGAACAAGCTTTGGCTTTTCATCGAGAAATTGAAGCAGGAGTTAAAGCTCGCGATCGCGATGCCTATGCTACAGTGCCTTTTGTGGGAGTGCAGCAACCAACCTTCCAATCTGCGGAATTTAAAGATGGGAAAGTCATTGTTAGTCGCGAACTACCCTTAATTATGCAAAATCGCAATTTAGATAGTTTGGCGGACGGCGATGGGACTGTTCCCCAGATATCGGCTTTTCCCATCGAATTTAGCGATCGCGATGTCCTAGAAATTCCTGGCTTTATTGCCGAAGCTCACGGCTCGTTACAAAAAAACCCAGGTATTCTGCTGAATTTACTCAATAAACTACAGATTTCCCAAGCTAGCGGAGGGACTTTAGAAGATATTAGAGGTCGGGGAGAAGAAAAAAGCAGAAGTATCAAAGCTGGAAAGAAAGGAATTAGCGTTCTTGTAGAAGATCTATATCTGGCAAACCAGCCCATTGTAATTAAGGCAAAAACCAGTCCAGTCAATGAAGATTTTGGAGCAGTACGGGGTCAAATTGAATGTATCAGCGATCGCCGTCCCGAGCTAACTACGAACTTTTCTAGTAATGACGATGAATGGTTGACTACAACTGAAGATTTAAACCTCCAACCTGGTCTTTATCGTCTCAAGGTAATGAAGGAAAAAACTGGAACAGATGCCCCCAATCCAGTTACTAACATCTTTGAAGTCGCCCAGATCGATATTTAATTTATCCATTTAAGAATATAAGCAATGACTAATAATACAGAATCAAAATTCTATGCTCTGCTAATTGGGATTAACTATTATGAGTCGGTACAGACAGGCTCTCAAATGTATAAAAATCTGGGGGGATGCGTACGAGACATCGACTTGGTGGATAGATACTTAAGAGAAGACTTAGACATTCCTTCAGAACAAATATGGAAGCTTACCGCACCGGTTGAGGAAACTAATGCCTTAGCAGCATTTAGATCGACTCGCGGCGATGTGTTACCTACCTATGAAAATATAGTTAAGGCTTTTGCTGAAATTACTGCTGCTGCTGGTTCTGGAGACCAAGTTTATATACACTTCTCTGGTCATGGCGGTCGCGCCGTTACTATCTATCCCGAACTCGAAGGAAAAGATAGAGAAGATGAAGGCATTGTACCGATGGATATTGGCAGTAGTAATGGTCGCTATTTAAGGGATGTGGAAATGGCAACCCTGCTGAAACGCATCACCGACAAGGGTTGCATTACTACAGTGATTTTTGATAGCTGTCATTCTGGGGGAGCAACTAGGGGAGATTGTGCTGTTCGAGGTAATGAAAATAATGAGACGGATGCCACTCCCAGAAATAAAGAAAGTTTAGTTGCACCCCACGACGAGCTAGTTACAAACTGGAAAATTTTAACCCAAGCAGATCCAGATTTAACTGCTGGTTGGCTGCCTAATAAAGATGATTATGTATTTTTAGCTGCTTGTCGCCCTTCAGAATTTGCCTATGAATATGCGGTCAATGGAGGAGAGCGCAATGGGGCATTGACTTACTGGATGATGGATACTTTAACTAGCAGTAACTCTGTGGTTACTTACAAATCTCTCTACAGTCGGGTTAAGGGAATGATTCAGAGTAAATTTCCCCAACAATTACCGATGTTAACAGGGAATGGCGATCGCGAAGTTTTTGGGGACAAACGCAAGTATAGACCCTATACAGTAAGTGTTTCTGGAGTCGATTTAGAGAAACAAGAAATAACTTTAGATGCAGGTTTGGCTCAAGGTTTGAGTAAAGGAACTCGTTTTGCTATTTATCCTTTTAACTTTGAGGATTTAGCAGATAAAACCCAGCAGATTGCCATTGTAGAGTTAACCGATGATATAGAAGCTGGTAGTTCAAAAGCTAAGATTTTAAATGCTGAGGCGGGAGGAATTGAGGTTAAAGCAGAAATTCAGCCTGGGGCTTCAGCAGTAATGGTAGCTGCACCAGTGGATTTGATTCGCAAAGTACGGTTATTCGATCGCAAAGTAGCAGGGGAAAAAGAACAGGATTTACCAGCAGAATTAGTAGCCAAGCAATCTTCAGCATTAGCCAAAGTACGAGATGCCTTAACTGGTAATGGTTGGGTAGTAGAAGCCCAAGAAAATGAAGAAAGCTACTATCAAGTTGCTGTAGCAAAAGATGGCAGTTATGAAATATGTATCGGGATGCCCATTGATAATTTGCGCCCTGCTTTAAGTATTGAAGATCCTGAAGCTCCATATAAAGTAGTAGATCGCTTGGTTCATTTAACTAAATATCAATCGGTAAGAGCCTTAGACAATCCTGCTTCAGAATTAGCTGAATATCTTGAATTTCAATTATGCGATCGCAATAAAGAACTATTCCCCGATCCTCAGAATGTCAGTTTAAAACCTGGAGAAGTCACTTATCTCAAGGTAAAAAATAATTATTCTAAAACTCTAAATGTTGCCGTACTAGATCTCGAACCTACCTGGGAAATTTCTCAAGTACCAATCCAGGGTGATTTTTCGTCTTTCTTTTCTTTAGATTCAGGAAAAGAAGCTTATACCAAGTTGCGTTTGGCTCTCCCAGAAAATTATAAGCAGACTAAGGAAACTTTGAAGATTTTTGCTACAAAAGGTTCGGCTAATTTCCAATGGTTAATTCTTCCTTCCCTGGACGAGCAACCTCAAACAAGAGGAAATATACCCAATCAAGAATTAAAAACCCGATCTACTTCAAACATCAGTCCTTTAAATAATCTTTTGACTGCAATTGGTAGTGATATTGATAATCCCCCTGAAAAAACTAGAGCAATGGTCTACGAACCAGACCCCGAAGCGGAATGGGCAACTCAGGAAATTTTAATTACAGTAACAAACTAATCAATGAAAAAAATTCTTATTTTGGCTGCCAATCCCAGGGGCGATCTAAGAATAGATCGGGAAATTCGCGATCTCAAAAAAGCGATCGCACGCAATAAAAATTCAGATAAATTCGATGTCGAAACAGAACTCGCAGTTTTACCAGAAGACTTGCAAGATTTGCTCTACGACAATCAACCCTATATCGTACACTTTTGCGGACATGGTATGGGTGAAGATGGTTTAGTTTTTGAAAATGAAGAAGGGGAAGAGCAGTTAGTTAGTAATCAAGCTCTGGCTGATCTTTTTCGCATTTTGGGTAAGGATATTGAATGTGTGTTGCTCAATGCTTGTCATACCGAAACCCAAGTCGATCTGGTTGTTGAACATATTCCTTTTGCGATTGGGACGAGTAAAGAAATCTTAGACAAAGCGGCTTATTGGTTTGCAGTTGGTTTTTATAAGGCTTTAGTCAGAGAGCAACTGATAGAAAGCTGCTACGAATGGGGTTGCAATGCCGTCCAACTTAATATGCCCGATGTGAAATTAGTTACTGAGTCTACAGGGCAGTTTCGGAAATTAGTTGCCATTGAAGATGATGATACGGAAATAGAAAGCGAACCTTTAAAGATTGTCTTCAAACAAAAATCGGCTTTCGAGTTTGCATCTCAAACATTTGCTCTAGGCTCACCAACCCCAGAAATTAAGTCAGCAGCAAGGGCAATTCCCTCAGATATTGAAGCCGAGTTAAAACTAGAGCAAGAAATTAAGGAATATCAAGATCTGACCCGCACGGCGATCAATAATCTGGGCAACAAGCAAGATAAATTCGTCGAAACCAAACCAATTAATCAAACTGAATATCGCCAACGTAAGGTCTTACTAAACAAGGTAAAAGAATTTTGGATTGATGGTTTTCTTAAGCCTTCTCTTTATGCAGATAATGCAATTGATTTAGAATTAGAATCTCGCTCAGATGCGATTTTGCGTCCTGAGCTGAGTTCGGAAATCTTACCCGTAGAGTTAGACGAATCCTTTGATGAACTCCAGCAGACTGATATTTATTGGCAGATTGGGCAAGGGAAAACTCTTTTAATTTTGGGAGAGCCTGGTTCGGGGAAAACCATTACCCTGCTGCAACTAGCCGAGCATCTAATAGAACAAACGAATCGGGATCTAACCAAGCCGATTCCCATTGTATTTAATCTTTCGTCTTGGGGGGAAAAGCAACAACCACTAGAGCAATGGTTAATCGAGGAATTTAAAGACAAGTATCAAGTTCCTAAACTTTGGAGCGAGCAATGGCTAAGAGAAGAGCAGTTGATTTTACTGTTGGATGGTTTGGATGAGGTACGAGTAAATAGCCGTGACGCTTGCGTTCGGGCAATTAACGAATTTATTGACTCTCATAATCTGACGGAAATCATAGTTTGTAGTCGAGTCAAAGACTATGAAGCTCTTAATGAAAAACTACGACTCAGCAGTGCGATCTGTCTTAAACCTCTTTCTTCAGAGCAAGTATATGGTTTTTTGGATGCTGTGGGAGATTCCCTGTCTGGATTGAAAAATCTCTTACAACAAGATCGAGACTTAGAACAATTTGCTCAAACTCCGTTAATCCTGAATGTGATGAGTTTGGCGTATCAAGATTGGTCTACTGAGGATTTATTTAGGGAGTTGAGGTCTACTGACAATCATTATTCCCATCTGTTTGATAGCTACATTCAGCGAATGTTAAATCGCAAGGTTTCTAAGGCTAGTAAGCCGAAATATTCTCAGAGAAAAGTTATTAGTTGGCTCAGTTGGCTAGCTTATCAAATGGTCAAAAAATCTAAGATAATTTTCTTGATTGAAGAATTACAGCCCTCTCTGCTCGATTCTAAGAGTAGAAAAAAATACATAATTACTAATAGGCTGATTGTAGGGCTAATTGTTGGATTGATTATGGGGTTAGTGGGGCTAATTGCTGGATTGATTGTGGGGTTAGTGGGGTTAATTATTGGACTGATTTTTGGACTGATTTTTGGATTGATTAGAGGGCAGCAAAGTAACCAAGAGACAATAATTTTATTTGAAAAGTTTGGTTGGTCGTGGCAAAAAGCTAAGTCTGGTTTTACGGATATTTTCAATCCACTACTGATTATACTACTTATTTTGGAGCTGATTACAGTAATAGTTATTAGATCAGCAATAATTAAAACGCTAATGCCTTCGCTGATTTTCGTGCTAATTATATGTTTTTATGGAGGTCTATTTGAGGGAATTATTTCAAATGAAGTAACGCAAAAAACAGTTTCCAATCAAGGAATTTGGAGTTCTGGCAAAAATGCAATTAAATTATGGCTAATTTCTGCGCTATATCCCGTGCTAGCTTATGGACTAGCTTTCGGAGTAGTTTTTGAGCTAGTTGTTGGACTTTTTTTTGGGCTAACTTCTGGACTAATTTGTGGACTATTATTTGGACTAATTTTTAGTCTAGAAAAAGGAGGCTTTACTTGTATTCAACACTTTAACTTACGTCGAATCCTTCATAAACAAAGTCATATTCCTTGGAATTATGCACGCTTTCTCGATTATGCTTCAGAACGCTTACTAATGAAAAAGGTTGGTGGTGGGTATGTTTTTTATCATCGCATGTTGATGGAACATTTTGCCAACATGGAACTGGAGCAATAAATCATGACCAAAAAGATTTTAATTTTAGCTGCCAACCCTAGAGGCGATCTCCGTTTAGATTACGAAATCAAAGATTTGAAAGATGCGATTAAGCGTAACGAAAAATTTGATGTTGAAATTGAGCTGGCGGTTAATGCAGAAAGTATCGATAACCTCATAGCAGAAAATCAACCCTTGATCGTTCACTTCTGCGGACATGGTGCTGGTAAGCAAGGATTAGTTGTTGATAAAGAAGGTATCGAACAGTCATTGTCTAATGATGAACTAGCTAATATTTTTAAGAGTTATGGAGAGGGTATCGAGTGTGTTCTTTTAAATGCTTGTTATACAGAAGTCCAAGCTGATGTAATTGCTGAATATATTCCTTATGTCATTGGCACGAGTCGAGAAATTTTAGATAAAGTCGCTCACTATTTTTCCATTGGGTTTTATAAAGGAATAGCGGAAGAACAACCCATAGAAACTTGCTATGAATGGGGATATGTCTCGATTAAAAGTAACCTGGAGAATGCAGAAGTTGTTACATCTATCGATGAAATTAATGGTAAATCGCGTAAGTTAGAAGTCGTCAATGACGGAACAGTCGAGTCTACGGTACAGCCTTTAGAAATAATTCTCAAACACAATAAATTTTTAGAAAGTCAGTTCGCATCAAATGTATCGCCTCAATTAGAACAGGAGTTTATTGAAGAAGGTAGAAGAAAAAGATACAAGGATAATTTAAGAAATATTTTAGATAATTTCGGTCAAAGAATTATTCATCGAGAAAAACAGATTTCTGAATTTGAATTTAAACAGCGTGGAACTTTGATTGATAAAGTTCAAGAATTTTGGCTTGGAGACTTTCTGCAAAAATCTCTTTACTTTAATACTGCTATCGATACTGATAAAGATAATCCTTCAGGACAAATTTTACGTCCTTTAGACAATCTGGAAATAATTCCCTTTGATATCGAGGAATCCTACAATTCGGTTAAGGATACAGATATTCCCGATCAGATTAGTGATGGGCAAACCCTACTGATTTTAGGAGAACCAGGATCGGGTAAGACAATTGCTCTGTTGCAATTAGCAGAAAGATTAGTAGCCGAATCGCGAGAAAATTTCAAAAAACCAATTCCTGTGGTATTTAATCTTTCCTCTTGGGTAGAAAAGCAACAATCTTTAGAAGAATGGTTGATTGAAGAACTTAGAGATAAATATCAAGTCCCAAAAGCTTTGAGTCAGCCTTGGATTAAAAATCAGGAGCTTACCCTATTACTTGATGGTTTAGATGAAGTCAAAGCCAATAATCGTAATGCTTGCGTTAAAGCAATTAGAAAGTTTAGTAATACTCATCAAGCAACAGAGATGGTTGTCTGTAGCAGAATCAAAGACTATGAAGCTCTAGCGGAAAGACTTCTCTTGAGTACCGTAATTTGTATTCAGCCTCTTTCCAAACAACAATTATTAGATTTTCTGGAAAATGCAGATGATTCTTTATCGGGTTTGAAAACAGTTATCGAACAAGATGCTGAAATATTTCAGTTTGCAACTACTCCTTTGATTCTAAACATGATGACTTGGACATATCACGGGTGGTCAACAAAGCAATGTTATGAGAAGTTTCGGAGTCCTGGAGATCGCGAATTTAATTTGTTTGAATCTTATATAAATAAAAATCTCAATAGAGAAGATATAGACAAAAAATATTCTCAAGCTACAGTTTTACTTTGGCTCAATTGGTTGGCAAGCACCATGGTTGATGAGTCCAAAATAATTTTTCTGATTGAAAAAATGCAACCAACTCTGCTTCAAAGTCGAAGGGAGAGAATTTTCTATCGAATCAGAAATTTTTTGTTGGGAGGGCTGATTTACGGTCTTATTGGAGTGCTATTTTTTGGGCTGATGGGAATGCTGACTGGAGTGCTGACTAGAGTGCTGTTTTTTGGTCTGAAACACAATGTAATGGTAATAACTTTATTTGAAAAGACAAGTTGGTCGTGGCAAAAAGCTAAATCTAATTTTGTAAGTAATCTGATTAGAGGACTGAGTTTGTCGCTGATAGGAGTGTTGATTTTCGGGCTGATTGTATGGCTGATTTTCGGACTGATGGAAATGCCGTTGGGCGATCTGACTATAGTGCTGACTCTAGGGCTAATAGGAGTGTTGATTTTCGGGCTGACTCTAGGGCTAATAGGAGTGCTGATTTTAATGTTAGGTGATGGGATTATAAGTAATGAAGTAATAGATAAAACATTACCTAATCAGGGAATTTGGAGTTCTGGTAAAAATGCAATTAAGTATGGCGTGAGTTTTGGGCTGATAGGAGTGTTGATTTTCGGGCTGATTGTAGGACTGATTGTAGGACTAATTGGAGAGCTGACTGGAGGGCTGAGTTTTTGGCTGATTGTAGGACTGATTTTCGGACTGATTGGAGGGGAGAATAATGGGGGATTCAGCTGTATTCAACATTTTAACCTTCGTCGAATTCTTTATAAACAAGGGTTAATTCCCTGGAACTATGCTCATTTCCTTGATTACGCTTCAGACCTTTTATTAATGAAAAAAATTGGTGGTGGATATGTTTTTTATCACCGTATGCTGATGGAACATTTTGCAAGCATGGAACTGGAGAAGTAAACTATGAGCAAAAGAATCCTGATATTATCCGCTAACCCTGAAGGAACATCAGCTTTAGACCTCGACATAGAAAAAAGGGAAATCCGACAAGCCCTTAAAGGTTCTGATTATGATATCGAAACCAGAGGAGCAGTTCGTCCTCTGGATCTGCGACAAGCTCTACTAGAAGTACAACCGCAAATAGTTCACTTTTGCGGACATGGCGAAGGAACAGAAGGTATCGTTTTAGTAAGCGATGAGGGAAACATCAAATTTGCCCCCACTACAGCTCTCGCAAATTTGTTTAGAATCTTTCAAGACAGCATCGAATGTATCGTGCTTAATGCTTGTTATACAGAAGTTCAAGCTACCGCAATTTCCCAGCATATTAACTATGTCGTGGGGATGAATCGCTCTATTCTGGATGAGTCGGCAATTATCTTTGCTCGTGGTTTTTATGGTGCTATAGGTGCAAAGGCAGAAATTAATACTGCTTACGAACTAGGCAGAAACGCTATCGAGTTGGAGTATCCAGATCGAGAAACTATTCGACGCAAACTAGTCCCTATTTTGGATACTGGAGAGGAAAAATTACCACCTCCCGAATATTTAGTACCTGTTCTGATACAAAAAGCAAACCAGATCGCGATTAAACCTCCCAAACCAGAAGAAGAACCCAACTTTGCCAAGGATTCTTTTCAATCCCTCATCGGTCATTCAGATTGGGTAAGAGCGATCGCATTTTCCTCAGATGGCAAACATTTAGCTAGTGCTGGAAACGATCGCACTGTTAGATTGTGGGATATAGAAAACGGGCAATTAATTAACTTGTTTAAAGGTCACAAGGAAAGAGTTAAATGTCTGCAAATTAGTGCCGATGGCAAGCAGATAATTAGTGGGAGTGCCGATAGCACACTAAAAATTTGGGATATAGCAACAGGAGACTGTACTAAAACCATTAAAACTTCTCTTAATCCTCAAACCGTTCTTAATGCGATCGCGATCGACTCAGAGCAACAGCTAATTATGACTGGTAGTACTAGCGTCCAAGGAACTATCAAACGCTGGCATTGGCAATCTGGAGAAATGCTCGATGCAGTAAGAGCAGCTTCTAGTGGAATTAATTCTCTTGCTCTAAGTTTCGATGGGAAGATTTTAGCCAGTGGTAGCGGCGGAAAAACGATTAAAATCTGGAATTTGGAAGAAGGATTAAATGAGCCTCTAGTTATTCCTAATTCACATATGAGTGACGTGCTTTCTCTAGTAATTCGCGATCGCCTTCTGATTAGTGGTGGCAAAGATCGCACTATCAAACGATGGAATCTGGATACGGGAGAGGAAATGCGATCGTCACATATCCTAAAAGGTCATGCGGGTAGTATTTGGGATTTGGCGATTAGCCCAGATGGTACAAAATTAGCTAGTGCTAGTGGTGACTTTACAGTTAAAGTCTGGGAACTTGAAACAGGAAAACTTATAGAAACTCTAACGGGACATTTAGGGGAAATCAGAACAGTCGCATTTAGTCCCAATGGCAAAATATTGGCTAGTGCGGGAGACGATTGGGAAATTAAATTATGGGAATTGTAAAATATGGCGATCGCACTTACTAGAACAATTAAATATATAATCAAATAAAATGACCAAGAAAATTCTTATATTAGCTTCTAACTCTAACGATGATTTACCAAATATAGACACAGAAATTAGAGATTTAAAAGCAGCAATTAAGCGGAACAAAAATTTTATTGTTGAAATAGAACCAGCAGTACAAGCAGAAGATATTCAAAAACATTTTCATGAATACAATCCTTATATCGTTCACTTTTGCGGTCATGGTGCGGGAAAAGAAGGCTTAGTCCTAGATAAAGGTAAACTTCTCAGTAACAATGCCTTGTCGGGTTTATTTAAAATATTTGGGGAAGAAATAGAATGTGTATTGCTTAATGCTTGTACCACGGAAATTCAAGCCGAAACTATTGGCGAGTATATACCCTATGTTGTTGGTACTAGTCGGGAAATTTTAGATCGTGCTGCTTACTTATTTGCGGTCGGATTTTACGAAGCGTTGGGCTATGGAGAAAGTATAGAAAGATGCTATGAACTAGGTTGTAATGCGGTAGAAATAGGATTGAATAAAGTTCAACTACTACCCCTCGAAAATTCTAAAACTCCTCGAAAATTTGAAATAGTCGATGAAGTAAAAACATCCGCGCAAGACGAATCTAGCAATATAATTCTGCTTAAAGTAAATTCAGCGGTTAATTCGCCCATCGATACACCATCAAGCATACCGTCCCGATTCCAAAAAACTATTTTAGAGGAAGTAGAGAGAAAGAATTATTATGACAATCTACGAAATGTCTTAGAAAAATTTGGACAAACCACTATTGAGAGAGAAAAACCAATATCCAAGTTTGAATACGAACAACGTCAAATCTTGGTAAATGAAGTAAAGGAATTCTGGATTGAGGGATTTTTAAAACCTTCTCTTTACTTCAACACCGCTGTAGATGTAACCGAAGACGATCCTTCTGGTCAAATTTTACGTCCATTGGATCGTATTGAGGTTATTCCCTTCAACATCGATGATTCCTATGAGGAATTACATAAAACAGATATTACGGGTCAAATTAACGATGGTAAAACTCTACTGATATTAGGGAATCCTGGTTCGGGTAAAACTATTGCTCTGTTGCAATTAGCAGAAAGACTAATTCAGCAAACACAAAAGGACATGACCAAACCAATTCCTGTAGTGTTCAATCTCTCTTCCTGGGGAGAAAAACAACAACCTCTAGAAGAATGGTTGATAGAAGAATTAAAAGATAAATATCAGGTTCCCAAAAACTGGAGCGTACCTTGGATAAAAGAGCAGCAATTGACCTTATTGCTAGATGGATTAGATGAAGTTAAAGAAAATAATCGCAATGCTTGTATCAGAGCGATTAATAAGTTTATTGCAGACGACCATTTAGAAACAGAAATTGTTGTTTGCAGTCGGATTAAAGACTATGAAGCTCTTTCTGAAAGACTTTTACTGAGTAGTGCAATTTGTATCCAACCTCTGTCGAAACAACAGTTACTAGATTTTTTGAAAAATGCTGATGATTCTCTCTTGGGGTTGAAAACTGTTATCGAACAAGATAAAGAAATAGCTGAATTCGCTCAAAGTCCTTTGATATTGAATATGATGACCTGGACTTATCATGGTTGGTCGGCAGAACAATGTCAAAAGCAGTTTAGGATTGCTGAAAATAGAGAATTTAATTTATTTGAATCATATATAGAAAAACAATTAAATCGAGAAAACAAAGCACATAAATATTCACAAGAAGAAGTTATTATGTGGCTTTCTTACCTGAGCAAAATAATGATTCAAGAATCAATAATATTATTTTTAATAGAAAAGATTCAGCCAACGTGGGTAACACAAAAAAAAGAAAAAAACAAATATATATTCAATAATTCTCTGATTTTAGGAGCCTTATTTACTATAACGGCAGTCATTACCCTCTTGCTTCAGTCCTTACTTTCTTCATATACAGACGATGAGATTTTTCTCTTTATGGTAATTTTCAGTATATGTGGCTTTATTTGGGGCAGAGTAGGTACATTTAAAAAAATCAGGTTATTTAATATACTTAACTGGTCGTGGAAAACTTTTATTTTCAAAACCAAATCTCTTATACCATATTTTCTAATAGCTATGGGAATAATTTTTATAATCTATAGAAATGATTTACATTCTTTCTACTTTATGATTAAAAATATGATTATAAATTTGGTATGGTATATTCCTTTTTTGGGGGTAAATTCTCAGAAGTCAATTCAAACTAATTATCCTAATCAAGGAATATGGAAAACTGTCATAAATTCAGCATTAATAGGAATATTTTCTTCAATTATATTTTTTTTAATTGGTATTATTTCGATCTACTCCGATACTCTTTACAGCTCAGATATGGGGACTATGAGCATAGACAGAATTGTAGATAATTTTTCAATGATGCTCCCTTTCTTTTTTCCGTTTTCCTTATCTATGGGATTAAGTTTTGGTGGTTACTCTTGTATCAGACACTTTAGTATCCGACAATTTCTTTATCGTAAAGGACTTATTCCCTGGAATTATGCTTATTTTCTTGACTATGCTACTCAACTCAAATTGATAAAAAAAGTTGGTGGCGGCTATATTTTTTATCACCGAATGTTGATGGAACATTTTGCTCAAAGAGATCGAGTATTTAAAGAATCTGTTTCTGTAGTTCCTAGACAAACTTCTCAACCAGTTAGACAGACTAATACAAAAACCTCGGTTAATTCGAGCAACATTAGTAATAATATTTCTCGATCTTCAACTATTAAATCAACTCCTAAGCCTATTACCGATACTAGTAAAAACTCAAAAACTAGTTCCCAAACTATCATTAACACTACCACTCCAGTAAATAATCCAGTCCCAAATTTTATTATTTGTGGTAGTTGCAATCATCAAAATCCTAAGACTGGCAAGTTCTGTATTAAATGCGGACAAAAATTAATTCATCCTTCAAATGCCGATAAAAATTAGCGATCGCATTTTTCGATCTGTATTTTAAAAATTATCTAACTTAAATAAAGAGAGTCTACTCATGATAATCAACATAAATAAACGGTAGTCCTAAAGATGTAAGGACATAAAATAATAAATGCAGCTAATTTAGTTTTTATGTCAGCAGATTCACTACCATATTGTCCATCTTGTGAATCTAATTTAATTGTCAAAAACGGAAAAATTCACAACGGCAAGCAAAATTATAAATGTCGAAACTGTGGCAGACAATTTGTTGAAGACCCACAAAACAAATTCATCACTCAGGAAACTAAAGACTTGATTGACAAACTACTGTTGGAGAAAATACCCTGGGCAGGAATTGCCAGAGTCACAGATGTTTCAGAACCCTGGCGACAAAGCTATGTCAATGCTAAATACGAATCAATTTCGCAGC
>JBCDDK010000090.1:0-27936 GCA_039180345.1 Cyanobacteria bacterium P01_G01_bin.39
CCTTTAAATGAACTTATTAACGCTCAAACATCGAAAAAATTTTGATGTCAAGTTGCGATGCATGAAAATCTAAAAATCTTAAATTTGGCGATCGCCTGAAAAGAACAAATTCTACTTGACATTCAAGACAATCGCTTTAGGGCAACTAGCCGAAGGATTGTGGTCATTAGTAGATGAACCAATAGTTAATCAAAGTTTTAAGACTATCAATAAAATTGAGGAGCTTTTAATGAAACGATGTAATGTTCTTAACGATATGCAAAAAGAAGAGCGAAAAAAAATGGGGGAGATTTCAATCACGACAAATTTTTAGTAGGGGTAAAACTAGCCAGACTGTCATGAGGGGCAATAAGCGAAAATATTGCAGCTTTCAATGCTGGGGACAGTCAAAATCATTTTCAGTCAATAATCGCTGTAATTCTTACATTTTATAATTTTTAGCGTTTTTAGTTCTTTGGGGAAAAATATTGATTTTGCAGGAACTACCCAAAGGCTGCAAAAAATACTATTATCTGGCGATCACTAAACTATAAAAATTCTGAGCTTCAAACCTATATCCTGCAAGGGATTTGAGCTAGACTGACCCTGGTAGCAGCTTCGCTAGTTTTAGCCCATATAGTCGATAACCGAACTGTTAAATACTACATTTGAAACTATTGCTATTTGGTATTTTGAAGTCGATCTGACCCTATAATTCATGAATCGTGGTCATACGCCAATTAATTAGAACGACTATGGTTTCCACTCAAGTATTTAAGGGTTTTATTAAGCTATTAGATGAGTAATTAAAATTTTACTGCCTATAAAAATCAGAATAATTCCTCCTACAATTTCTAGTTTAAACTTACATAATCTTCCCCATTTATGACCGAGATAAACACTAATAAAAGATAGCACAAAGGTCATAGTGCCAATAACTACTGCTATAGATAGAATAGAAATCTTCATTAATGATAAACTTAAGCCAACTGCTAAAGCATCAATACTAGTAGCGATCGCCAATGCTAGTAAAGTGTAGTTATCTAGCGGATTAAACTTGCTTTCGGTCTTTACTTGATAAGTTTCATAAATCATTTTGCCACCAATAGTAACTAGCAATATAAACGCAATCCAATGATTGGTTTGCATAAGCAATTCTCGGAAACTTAGACTGCTAATCCAACCGATGAGAAGCATAACTGCCTGAAAAATTCCAAATGCCAAAGCAACTTTCAAAGCTTTGTTAAATTTAATATGTTTAATAATTAATCCGCTACTCAAAGAAACGGCACAAGCATCCGCAGCCAAACCAATCCCCATTAAACTAGTGTCTACTAATTCCATCAGTTAATTAAATTTATTATTGGAAATTTTTATTTGTATTAGTATAACTGGTTTGTGAAGCTTTATCTTGTCATATTTGACTCATATTTTTATCATTTTCAATTCATATTCATGATCAGCTTTATTTGCCTACTTAACTAATATAAATAGAAGTTTTTACAAAAACAAAAAGGCATAGCATTAGGAATCAGCAAAAGTAACTTTAGTTAGTAGCTTGAGGGGAGTTAACTCTTTAAGTAATTTAAAAGAAGCCTGATCGCGCACAAACAAAGAACCAGCGAAACCAAGAGAATTAATTGGGATATTTTCAAAAGATTCTTGCGATCGCGGTACAATCATGATCCAGTTTCTAGTGGCTAGAAAATTATATGCTCCTGGCTGTTGCTGGGCGTCAGCCTGTAACTCAAAACCGACCTGATGTAGTAGTGAATAATAGCGATCTAATATTATCTGAGCTGCTTCTTCTAAAGAATGATCAGGCGAGATATTGAGATTAGCGACAGCGTGAAGAAAAGGAAAGCTGTCAATCTTACCTAGAGAATTGCTAAAAGTGATATTGGCGATCGCCTGTTCTAAAGGAATATCAATTATGTTTGGGACAAAAGGCAAAGGAATTAACTGTAAATGCTTGTGTGGTTGAGAAGCACCAGCAGTTTTACCGCCATTAAAAAAAGCGAGTCCATCAAACTCCTGCATACAAAACCATAGTGCAGTGAAGTCTTTTAGATTGAGAAGATCGGTTTGCTCTTGATAATCGCGAGTTACAATCAGCAAATGATTATCGACAACATTAAACTTGTTTAGTAAGCAAATGTGAGTCGAGGAAATATCTCCCACAAACAGATCTGGTTCATAAGGCAAAAACGGATCGACTCTTTTGCCACTTTTTGCTTCTTGGTGAGATTGCTTTGCCCGAGCTACTTCTTTTAGAGCTATGTTAGATAAGGTGCGGACAACAAACGCAATCTCATGCTGTTGAATTAAGTGATATTCAGTTTTAATGGACTTAAGTGCACCACTTTCCCGAGCAGTTTTGGTGCGGGCAGTTGCTTGAGACCATAAAGTACCAGGCTGCAATAAAGAATGGTGGGGAGAATTAGTTGCTGATTCTGCCATATCTTGAGGTGCGCTTGCTAAACATCAATTATCCATCCTCAACTATCCGTGATCTAAAGCTGCTTGACAATCTTTAATAATTTGTTGTTTCAATTCTTCTACAGAAGCGAACTTCTGTTCAGGGCGTAAAAATCTTAGCAGATTAACTTTAAGGGTTTGACCATAAAGATCACCAGACCAATTTAGTAAATGTACCTCAATAGTTGGGGCTTCTCCCGCAACAGTGGGGCGATAGCCAATGTTCATCACCCCCTTGATTACAGTTTGCTCTCTTATAACATCTACTGAATATACTCCATACCGTGGGAGAAACTTTTCTGGGGGAATTTGTAAATTTGCCGTAGGGAAGCCAATAGTGCGTCCTAGTTGCTGTCCTGTTACCACGGTTCCGCTTAAGTTATATGGTCTACCGAGCATGGTATTTGCTAGGATCACATTACCCTCAGATAAAGCTTGACGAATTAGAGAACTACTTACTCGCACTGCTTCTGTATCGTTATTTTGATACCTACGTAAAGAATTTAGCTGCACTTCAATACCAAAATTAGCAGCAATACTTTTTAAGTCTTCACTGGTACCAGCTCTCTGGTTGCCAAAACGAAAATCAACGCCAACGCTAATTAACCTCGCTTGTAATTGCTCTACTAAAATCTGGGCCACAAATTGCCGTGGACTAAGGACAGCCAAATCGCGATTGAAGGGTAACAGTATTAACTGTTCAATGCCCAAATTAGCCAAAATCTCAGCTTTTTGAGCCACAGGAGTTAAGAGAGATAACTTGTCCCCAGTGAAAAATTCACGGGGATGAGGAGTAAAAGAGACTACCGAAGCATATAGATGGGGTTGAGTTACAGAACAACTAGCATCAATAATTGGTTGCAGCACGGTGCAATGCCCTTGATGAATTCCATCGAAGTTCCCAAGAGCGATCGCAGTAGGTTTTTGGATTTGTTTGATTGAAGAAGCAACTAGCACGCTATAAACTTTTGCATTTGTTTTTAATAGATTGAACAGGATATCTAAAACTCAGAAAGAATAGCAAATCTCAAGCATTGAATGGGAACTATAGCCATAGATCGAGTTTGACATCCTAAACGATAATACTATGGCTAAGCTGCAAGACATTTGTTTTCTCTCTGGCATATTGTGCCTAGGTTTAAATACTATTGGTATTTTAGAGGCTTCTGCTTCAACTAATGGTAATCAGCAAAAGTCTCACCCCTGGTTATCAAGACAGAGTCTAGCCATAACCTTGTCCTCAGAATATAGTACTTTAGCCTCATTCAGCTCTAATAAATCATACCAAGTAGCGCAGAAGAAGACTTCGGAATCAACCGAGCTTTCTGATCAAGAAATGTTTGATGCTTTGCAGCAAAGACAAGAGAAGATTGATAAAAATATAGACAAGATTAAAAAATTAACGGGAACAGACACTGAATCATCTGAAGTAGAGCAGGCTCCTTTATCTGAGAAGGAGATGATCGATACCATCAACCAAAGGCAGAATAAGATTGAAGAGCTAAAAAAACTTAAACAGATTGAAGACAATTTTAAAAATGAAGCAATGCTCCAATCTCTTCAGGGGCAAGACTTTAACATTAATAGTATCGAGGAATTGAAGGCAGTTCAAGCAGTAGTTAATAATTCCAGTCTCAATCAAGCGGAAATGCTGGAAATTCTCCAGCAGCAGAATATTAATGTTGATAGCACCGAAAAACTTAAACAGCTACGCGAAATAGTCAAGAAAAAGCCTTCCGCCACCGCAAAATCTTCGGGTATGTCCAGTCAGATGGCATTTAGAATGCTAGCCATTGGAGTACCAGGCACTATTCTAGTATTTTTCATTGCGACTCCTTTGGTCAAGGGAATCGCTGGAACATTTAAAAGTAATTACGAAGAAAAATTTGGTAAACCGAAAGTTCCTGAAGGTTCCATCAATTTACATAGTCGTTCTTTTAAAGAAATTACTCTGATTGGCAACAAAGCAGAAAAAATTAATAATGACAAATTTGGCAATGAAGAGTTTTTACTCTTATTAAGAATTAAAATCAACATGTCCAAAGAAGCTGAAGGATATCAAGGACTAGGCAACTGTGTCGATCTACTTCAAGCAGGAATTATTGCCCAAAAAAGTTTCTTGCGCTTAGAGCAAACTGAGTTGCGCTATCGCAGCCGTAAACAGCAGGAGTTTTATCAGTATGTTGCCGACAATTTAGGAGATGGAGAAGATATTGACCGCGAAGTATTTGCCAAAAAAATTAAAAAGAAGCAGACTGAAGTTTTACCTCTAATTACTACAGAGGAAGGAAGAGGTGCGATTGATACTTATGTCAAAGAAATAAATGTTCTCAGTAAATATAAACTTGGTTTGAAATTGTTGGCATTATTCAAACAGTATGAATTGCAAGATTTTTCCATCTTAAAGAATATTTCTGATGTAGTTGAAAGCTTGGAAGGAAAAGACTTAATTTCCAGTGATGATTTAGTCTCCCCCGTACTAGAAAACTACGAAAGCTTTGAAAAGTTAGGTCCGATTATTGGCATTTCTGCTGCCGACAGCACACCCCAAGCCTATGCCAAAATTTTACAAGTCATTGGCTTAACCAATCGTCACGGCAAGGCATATCTTGAATTTGCTCAGTTAGTAGAATTACTAAAAAAATGGGAAAAACCTTACAAAGCGATCGCCTTAGTAAGGAAAGAATATACGGAAGATCAATATGCTGTCCCCGCTGAATTTAAGGCAGATATTCCTGGAGTAGCAGTTCATCAAAAATATGCCGAATATCTTCCTGATTTATGATTGTTAATCATTATCTATATCTCAGATTCCCAGACTAATTCATCCTGGTCAAACAGACAAATCTTGGTAATTTGTAGCGGTTTCCTGAATATTCCTCTCAGGTTACTCAGCAATTCACTGTTATTCTGAGCAGATTTATTCATCAGCTTAAGAGTAATTTGCTTTTTATAGTCTTCCTCGCCTCCTGGATAGACAACGGTTCCCTCACAGCTAACTTCGGTATAAAACATCCCGTCTTTTAGCTTAAGGGGCGCAGATGTAGAATTGCTCGGACAATCTTGAGACGAGGCTGACACTGATACTCGCTCTGGGTTTGCTATGGGGGAATTATAAAATACTCTTACCATCGGGTTTTCGATGTATCGTGCTGGTGAAGCTGACTGATTAACAATAGTGAGGTTAAGTTCAGTGGTTTGAGGCGCTGTTGTTACTTGAGATTCGACATATATCTGTGGTTGGCTTGGTTGAGGAAAGTTAATTTCCGCTAAAGGTTCTCCCCCAAACTCAGCATACATTTTGGCCAAGGCTCCTGTAAATCCTGCGTTATAACCTACCCCAACTTCGTTTTTTACCCAATCAGTGCGATCATCTGACCAATTATCGTACTGATCTGGACCTCCTACCAAAGCACCCATCAATAAGTTACGATTCATCGCTGGTTGAGACATATTGTCTAACCAACTTCCATGGGCAGTTCGATGATGAGGGTTTTGCGGATAATTTTCACCATAGCCAATCAAGTAACTGCGACGAGAAGGATTTTGACCCAAAATATAATTTACCTGACTTACGCCAAAATCAAAATAGCGCTCGGCCTTATCAAATTCTCCCTGGGATTTTAACCAGTCACTATAAACAAATGCCACAAAGCTAGTATTGGCACTCAAAGGCAGAGATGCCCATTTAACTAAAAAAGCTAAACCTCCTGGGGAATAGGTAATTCTTCTTCCCTGATGTCCGACTGTCCAAAAGTTTAACCAAGCTTCGGCACGCTGCTGATATTCTTCCTTTCCAGTTTCCTGAGCTAGCAGTACATAAGTCCCATATGATTTGTCGTCAAACTGGAAGGTATAGTCATAGGGCTTACTCATGCTTTCATATTCGCTCTCAGCCTTGACTAGGTATTCTCCCCTGTAGTTAGTTGTCTGTTGCGCTGTTTTTGCTTTGTGTAGCCAAATTGCTCCCCAAACTAATTCATCTTGAACCCCACTGACTGAAGTATAAAAGGGTGACGCTGCTGTTAAGCAATCAGAATATTTGCCGCGATAACCATCAGCAAAATCAAATAATTTCTCTGCTTGTTCTAGAAGCAAATCGGCGTATTCTAGATCCCCATTTTTCCGAAATAGAATCGAACTAGAAGCCAATGCGGCTGAGGTTTCTGCGGCTAAATCTGTTCCAGGACAACTGGTGTCAATTTTATATGCTGGTCGTTCCATTTCATGGTGAACGACTTCTACTGGACCCCACCATTGATGATCTTGCTTGCCATTGCCAACCTGTCCGTAGAGTATATATTCCCCAGGTTTATCGTTAGCAAAAGATTTGAGTAAATAATCCGTTGCCCATTTGATGTTTTGAGATAAATGAGATAGCTGTCCCGATTGTTGATAGGCATCGTAGTATTCAATTCCTCCCCAAGCAAGATTAGTCACTGTAAATGCCATGGGAAAGTTGAACTTGACGTTATCTCCTGCATCCACCCAGCCACCGCTGAGATCTACCCCTACATCAGATCCATCTTCTAAGGTAGAATCTCCGCGCCAGGGAAATCGATTCCATTCTGGTAGTGTTCCTGCTTGTTGTGCTTCATAGAAAAGAATTGATTTTTGTAATGCCTCTCCATAGTTTTGAGTAATTTGGCTAGAAGAAGGGTTTGAGGTAATTAGAATCAAGGCAAAAGAAATAGCACCAATTATTAACCGCTTAAATTTAAATTGTCTTTTTAACTGTAGGCTAAATTTAGATTTTAAATACATAACAAGCACTGATATATGAATCTTATGAATTACTAGATTAAAGTTTAGATTATGATGCTTTTTTGCTTATCTACTTAATCAATTTTGGTTAAAACTGAGATGTTCTGGTTCGTAAACTGATTATCAATCCACTCAGGTATTTGTATATTGATAGTAGCTTAATCGTAATAAAATTGACGAAGTCAGAGAAACAGTAGCGACACAGGGGCTACCTCCCCAAGTCGCGTCGTTAACAAAGGCTTTAGCTGCAAGTCGCATGTAGTAATTACCCCAAATACCTCATTACCTTAAATACCCCATAATTTAATTTTCTTTTTACAAACAATCTCTTAATGAACAGCGTGATGATTACTATGTCAGTTTATTGAGAAATAATTGCAATAAGTCAAGTAAAACTGATATAGTGCTGATGAACAAGCATAGTTGAACCAGCATAGCTTTTAAGCTATTCAATATCCATGAGCTTTTTTATGAGTTTTATGATATCGAACAGCCCAGAACAAATTTAAGATAAATCATTATTCAAGAAGCTACTGTTAGTTCAAATGGCATAGTAAATATTCTGGAGAATCATGAATAAAATTAAAAATACTGCCAAAAACATGATCCCTCAATGGCAATCAGACAAAATGAAATCATTGATCGCCGAGAGATGGCAGGAAGTTTGGCAGGTAGTAGAAACAAGAGAACAAAATAAAATTTGATCGGTGGCTAGGTTAGGGAAACATTAGTTTCCCTTTTAGTTAATCTAACCAATTTTCGTTTAGTAAAAGACATGTAGTCGAGAATATCGAGTTGAGAGCTGTTTCTCATGTGCGCGCGTAACAATGATCTGATTTAATTCAGCAGAACCTAAACTCAAAACAGCCAATTAATTAATAAATTATGAAGCAGGTATTTGCTCAATAACTAGCCACCAAATTTCTTTTCCTGTGCTACTATTTTCGCAGCGATCGCACCACCAATGAAGCCAAACAAGTGTCCTTGCCAGGAAACTCCGATCTGAGAAGGAAATACCCCCCAAATAAAACTGCCGTAAGCTATGGCAACAAAAATTGATAAAGCGATCGAAGGAAAGTTCTTTTGAAAATATCCCCGTAGCAGCAAGAATCCAAGATAACCATAGATCAGAATACTTGCTCCAATGTGAACTGAATTAGGTGCGCCAAAGATCCAAACTCCAATCCCACCAACTAAAGCGCTGACAATTGAAGCAATATAAAAATCGCTGGTCTCCTGAATCATGGTTAACCAACCCAAAGTCAAAAAAGGTATAGTATTAGCCATTAAATGACCAAAACCTCCATGAAGAAAAGGAGCAAAGATAATACCTCGCAATCCAATTACATTTTGCGGCTGAACACCATAACTATCTAAGCCCCCTTGAAACACAAAAAAGTCGAGGATTTCGACTACCCACATGACGGCGATTGAAACAATTAAAATTTTAAACTCTTTCAAAACGGTACTTTGTTTTACTGGTTTTCGATAGTAACTACTCATATTTAATTATAATTATTTACTGGTGAATCTGTTGAGAGCGAGAAATATTTTCCTCAGATCGCCTCTAAGTCTGCTTAGAATGAACATTGACTTCAGTTTGATACCTACAAACTATATAAATAAAAAATACCGTTTCAATTAGGGAGACTAGCTTAGAGTCAGCCTGTTTTGAGCTAATAAGCAAACTGCTCAATTATGTATATGATCCGCCTATTTTGTCGAGGGGAAAACAGAATCACTCTAACTTAGTATTCAAAAAACGTGGTCAAAGAATTATGATATATATCAACGTCATTTGTTGAGAGCTTTTGCACGTCACATAGACACAAAAATCTCAGTAGTCAGAAAATAGCAAACAAAAATTAATATTATAGAGAAAACACAATAGTTCTCTGTGAGTAAACAAAGATCAAATTAGGAGTAATTGAAACCAATGAAGAGATTAGTAGGTATTTTAGCTGCTTTATTAGTTGTAATTGTCGGCTCTTGGGGATTTGCCCCCAATGCCCAAGGGAGTGAGACTGGACTCATAAGTTTCCAGTCTTCAACATTATTGGCTCGTGTCAACACGGCTGATGCCAAGCGTCAAGAATTGATTAAGGGCAAGCTTGATTTAAATAACAGCGACGTGCGAGAGTTTCGTAGACTTAGAGGATTTTATCCCAGCCTCGCTAGCAAAATAATTCAAAATGCACCCTATGACTCAGTTGAAGATGTCCTAAACATTCCTGGACTGAGCGACAGTCAAATGGAGCGTTTACAGGCAAATTTAGATGAGTTTTTTGTGACAGATATGGAAGCATCGATGAATGCAGGTGGCGATCGCTATAACCCTGGATTATATTAAACTTCTAGCAGTTATAGATAGTCTGTCATTATCTCTTTTTTGCTTAATGAGTATAATGACAACTAATATGTTTTTACAACCACGTTTTTAGATTAGACGTGGTTTTTTGGTCTCTTTGTGGCATGATAAATCCCAACTAAGATGTGTCAAAATAACTAAAATTGAAATACCCTAAGTTCGATGTAGCAGTTATTGGTTCAGGTGCAGCAGGGCTATACGGAGCTTTATGTTTGTCTGATGACTTAAAAGTAGCTCTAATCACCAAAGATCAATTAAATACGGGAGCCAGTGATTGGGCTCAAGGAGGAATTGCTGCTGCCATTAGTCCAGAAGATTCGCCGATCCTGCATTTGGACGATACTTTAAAAGCAGGGGCAGGTTTGTGCGATCGCACCTCAGTTAAATTCTTGGTAGAACATGCTGCTGATTCAATTGAGTCTTTAGTCGAGATGGGTGTGGCTTTTGACCGCCATCAAAGCAAGCTGTCGATGACTTTAGAAGCTGCCCATTCTCGTCCTCGGGTACTTCATGCTGCGGATACTACAGGTAGGGCAATTGTCGCCACTCTGGCACAACAGGTATTAGGACGGCACAACATCGAAGTATATGAATCAGCATTTGCTCTAGAACTCTGGCTCAATTCTCAGGGTGAATGCCAGGGGTTAAGTGTTTTAAAAGATAATCAAATTAGTTGGATTCAGTCCTCGGCAGTAATTCTAGCTACAGGGGGAGGAGGACAGGTGTTTGCTCAGACCACTAATCCTGAAGTTAGTACGGGAGATGGAGTTGCGATCGCTTGGCGTAGTGGAGCCATAATTCGCGATCCTGAATTTGTGCAGTTTCATCCTACTGCCTTAACCGTAAAGGGCGCTCCTCGATTTTTGATTAGTGAGGCAGTTAGAGGAGAAGGGGCGCACTTGATTGATCGGCAAGGACACCGTTTTGCTTTTAATTATCATCCTGATGGGGAATTAGCCCCGAGAGATGTGGTCAGTAGAGCGATCTTTACTCATTTGCAAAAGACTGGAGAGAGCAATGTTTATCTCGATCTTAAACCCATTCCTCAAGAGCGTATTCACTATCGCTTTCCCAATATTATCCGCGTTTGTCAGTATTGGGATGTAGACTTGTTTACCAAGCCAATTCCTGTTGCTCCTGCGGCTCATTACTGGATGGGGGGTATTGCCGTTGATACCCAAAATCAAACTTCAATTCCTGGACTATATGCGGTAGGAGAAACTGCTAGCACTGGGGTTCATGGTGCTAACCGTTTGGCTAGTAACTCTTTATTGGAATGCGTTGTTTATGCCTCCCAATTGGCTAAATTAAGACCCAATTCCCATACTACAGTTGCCACCCCTGAGACGGTAGAGGTGTTTACTGATTGGAACCAAGAATTGGATTTAGTTCTCTCCATCAGAAAACAACTACCCGAACTAATTTGGCAGGGTGCAGGAATCTGTCGTACCGCTGAAATTATGGATAATGCGATCGCTAAGGTAGCTTATTGGCGATCGCAAATGCAAGGTTTAAATTTGTATCAATATACCATTGGCATGTCTGCCAACCAACAAATCAACTTCAGCACCCCCGAAGCTGGCTCTCAATTAAAGCTTTACGCTGAAACACTCAATCTGCTTGATATTGGTTATTTAATCCTTAAGAGTGCGGCTTTTCGCACTGAAAGTCGTGGTGGACACTATCGTCTCGATTATCCAGATGTCTCACCCAATTGGCAAGAACATACAGTAATTAAAGGGGAACAGTGGCAAAGATTGCCATTAAACTAGAGTTTATTGTTACAACAATTTTTAGTTTGGAGTCTGTTATAACTTATCCTTTTTTGCGAGAATTACGACGGCTGATTGAGCGGTCATGCCATTTTTCTAAGATTGCTAGACTGTAGAAGTAAGTAATTACAGCCAGAATCGTGCCTATGACAAAGCTGCCAGTCAGTAAAGTAATGGCAAAAGTAGAGCCTAATTCTTTAAATGCAGTAAAAGATTCGATGTCTAAAGGAGGTAATGCTGCATCTTGCGTTCTCAATAGCAATTTACCAATTTTGTAATTAAAGACATACAAGGGAACATAGGTTAAAGGATTACTGATCCAAGTTGCGGCTAAAGCTGCTACCTTACTTCCTCGGCAGACTGTAGCTAGAAAAATACCGATTAAGCTCTGAATTCCGAAAAACGGAAAACAGCCAGCAAAAATCCCTACTGCTAAACCTTTGGCTACAAATTTGGGTTTACCACGCAACCTTAAAAGTTTGAGATAGATAAAACGAAAACGTCTTAAAAAACAATTCTGTGGCAGTTGATGGCGATGACGCGGAGTAGTCAAAATGTTTCGCGATTTTCTTGGCACACAAACTTTACCCAATCGTGAATTGCGCTGCTGATATTTCTGGCTCATTCCATCCCGTCTAATCTCAGAAAGTAACTGGCACTAATCCACAATTTTGATTGTCCCTTTATTAGATTAACCTTACCAATATTTGGTTTTAAAATAGATAAGAGCATTTTATTGCGTAATTACCTAGTTTGAGCCGCGGTCATAACTAAACCTACTTCCAGATTTTTATGCGCCTGCTCAGTTAATATTTTTTGTTAAATCATCAAATTTATTTTAGTATCAAACAATCCAGGCAGTCTATGGGTTGAGCAAAGTTTATAGCAGTGGCAATCTATGCTCAAACAGCTCAACCAATAACAATTACTGTTTTAAGGGAACTAGCTCTTCTTGATCTTCTTGGACATTAACTCGATGAGTAATCATTGTAATTCCATCTCCCCGAACTAATACAGCCGAAAGCCAATTACTATCAGGAAGTAAAGGAGCTGTTGCCACTTTATAGATTCCACCTGCTGGTAAGGGTTCTAATTCTATAGCAGTAGGGTTAAGATACAGATTACCTGCCGTTTTTTCTTCTTGTACTCCTCCCAGCAAAACTCTATCACCTAAAGGCTCATTAACGATTAGATCAAAATTGTACTTCGCTCCAGGTTTGACGTTGGATGGCGCTACAACTTCTACCTGAGGGGGATTGTCTCCAGAGGTTAATTTAGATTGTTCTGCCAAAATCTCTTGACGCTGTAACTTATCCTCCTCAAAATATTGTCGAGATTTGATCGTAGAGTCTAGGCTAGTTTTTCTACCCTGAATATTTTTAACTCCTTTGATGGTAGTAACCGTTTCTGCTACCAAGCCGTTTTCTGACTCCGACCAAGATTGGATCTCGGTGCTGTATTCAAGTTGCGGATATTTATCCCACATCTGAGTTACCGCATTAGCCAAGGTGTCAGCAGTTAAACCATCAGTATTCGTAAAATCTTGGTCGTAATATTCAATTAGTCGTTCTAGATCACGATTGTTTGCTGCCTCTTCAATCCCTGAAATAATTTCGGTCAATTCATCTGGCGCTACTTCTTTGTTTTGACTTTGAACAGCATTAACGAAACTGCCCATAACACTAAAGTTAATCAACAAAATAGTTGCAAATCGTTTCATGTGTTTACTTATATTAATTTTCTTAGACATACTCAAAATAGCTTTGATGCTATCTGAGCTTTTACGAATGGTTCAATCTTTTGTTTATCTAAACCTTGAACCTTCCTTGGTTAATCTTTACACAAACTTTATTCTAAGCAAGCAAAAAGGATTCACACTAGAATAGGAAAGAAAGTAAAAAACTCGATAAGAGGCTTAATGCAAATGTGTTTTCAAATGATTACGCAGCTATAAATTGGCTTTGATAACTAATTAGCTCTCAAGTTTTCTCGAGTTTAGAAAACTTTGATTAGTACATAGTTAGTTCCACTGACTCTGACCAAAATTAAGCAATTTCTCTGTTCTATTTCTCCATATATGAATGAAAGCCATTGTAGCAAACGTACTCTTTGGTAGCATTTTTGGCTGCCTGGGTTGCGTCAACTCTGCCCAAGCTAATCCCAAATCTGTTAACCAAACCTCGATGAAATCATTCAGCGATTACGGGGTATATAACCCTTCGACAGTGAATCGGCAGACAGCCTATTATCAGAGCAGAACAAATTATCAGAGCGCAAATTTCGGCTTGATCCATATTGCTGACTATCCGCATTTACGCTTACAGCCGCTTAATATTTCTCAAATACCAAATATAAATATCTCAGCAAGATTAGTTGCACAGCCTTTTCTGCCAAAGATTCCTCAAATATTTGGGGTAATAGATCATATTTTCACAATCAATTCCTTAGATAGCTTTCATAAGTCATCAAGCGCAGTCAACGAATATTATTCGTCTGGCGGTCAAAAACCTTATGTCCATAATGCAGAACAGATTAATTTGGCACTAGGTTTTCAAAAAACTTTTTGGTCAAGTACAAATCAAAACAAATATTGGGGTGTTACCGCAGTTGAACAATGGGGAAAAAGTGACCATCAGACCCTCAACTTACCTCAAATAAACTATGTTGACTCAGCACTAGTGTTAGCCAAAGGTAATTCTGCTTTAACTTTTTCTGGAGGAGGAAATCGTAATCTGGCAAAGTCAACAACGTTAGATCAAGACCTTGAGTACTCTCCTGATTTTGAGGATTTTCGTGGTGGTGTTACATATCATCACGGTATAGCCAGTGAGTTAACTATGGGAGTAGGTTTTATTTATGAAGATTATTTTGCTGGATTTACTCAGCTAACTTATGACAGTAATATTTTGCCAATCAAGACAACTTTTTCAGTAATCGCCAAAGAGACAGTGGTCGATTTGTATTCCCATGTGTTGTTTCAACCTACCTCTAATTTCGTAGTCAACTATTATGGGGAAGAAGAGCAGCAAAAGTTTGATCTCAATTGGAGTTTTGGTTCTGAGTTGACCTTAATTGCTAACGGCAATACTAAGACTGATTCCTACAGCACAGGAATTAAGATTGCCGTACAAAATGATTTTTTGTCTCTTTCGGCATCTGCGGCTTTAGACCAACAAAGTAATTGGCAGTGGAATCTAAATTCGCAAATTGGTGGTTTCCAGTTTACTTACAACAGTAATCCAAAAAAGACTAGCTCTGAACTCAGTACCAGTTTGTTTAATGCTGAAAATACAGGTTTAAAATGTTCTGCTTTTGTCAAATATCAAATTCAAACATCAAAAGAAGAGCAAAAAGATTTTATTACTTGGGGAGCAAAACTAAACTCTAGTAGCAAAATTCGCCCTAATAATAATCTGTGGTCATTAGAACTGGGCTATGGTTCTGGATTTCATGGCAAGGGTTTGAATATTAGCGGTTCGCTCTCTCTTAAGCCAAATTTGACTCTAAAGTTAGATTATCAAGAAGTATCTGCTGTTTCTGACGAAAGCAAAATCAAACTTCAGTTGAGTTCTCCATAATTACTGGTCATTAGTTCAGATGAGAGTTTGATGTTTTCTGTTGCTTACAAACAATTACAAATCAGTAAATTTTGCTCACTTTATAAGATGCAGTGACACTCATATCTTGAGAGGGAGTAAGGAAAGATCGAGTTCAATTTCCGAGCTAGATTGTGCGATGGGATAAATAAGATTACTATTTATTAAGGTTTACAAATAAAAAATAAGAGGAAATAAAAATTTATGCCTTATACAGAAGAAGAAGGTGGACTACTAAATAATTTTGCCCGAGAACCTCAAATGTATACAGCAGACGAGCCTAATTCATCAGAAAAACGTAATTACGCAATTTTTGGGGTGATGGCATTTTTACTTTTGGGTGGTGTCATAGCAGTTGCCGTCTATGCTTCAGGCGCTAGTTAGATTTTTAAATATTGAGTTTAAATAAAATTATGCTAATCTACCCCATGTTTAACTTATTGTAGCGTGGGGTATTTCTGAATTATAAAAAAACAAATTTGTCGAGGTAATTAAGTAAAAATGTTCAAGTCTGTCTTCGCAGGATTATTAATTTTCTTTAGCTTGGTTCTGACGAGCTGTTCAACGGGAGTAACTGGTCTTCAAAGCTACGTCAATACTAGTAAAGGATATGAGTTTTTATATCCTAATGGCTGGATTCCTGTTACTTTGGGAACGTCTGCTAGAAAAACCGTAGATGTAGTCTTTAGAGATTTAGTAGAAAGAACCGAAAACTTAAGCGTAATTATAAACGAGGTTCCTGATGACAAAACTCTTGAAGATTTGGGTAGTCCATCAGAAGTTGGATATCGCCTATTAAAAGCAATCAACAAGTCTCCAGATTCTGCCAGAAATGCTGAATTTATTCGTGCTGAAGCCCGTGAAAATAAAGATAAAGCTTATTATCTCTTAGAATATGAAGAGAACTTACCCGACCAGGGAGAAAGACATAATATAGCTAGCGTTGCGGTTAGTAGAGGCAAAATTTTCACCTTTAATTTATCCACTCCCCAAAGACGTTGGGATACTGTCAAAGATAGTTTTGAAGTTGCTGCCAAATCTTTTACTGTCAGATAAAATTTCTCTGATGCTCTAATATCCATACATCGATTAATTTAAGGCGTTGATGATTTAGTGGACGAGGGCGGTGCTACTTCGATCACGCAGAACACCGTTTATTTAAAGGTACGTGGTTTAAACCTATTTCAAAATGTATGGCTGCGGGGCAAACACCCTTCCGAGTTTTCACCTTCAACAATTAAGCTGATTGATGCAGCGCGTTCGCACGAAAAGGTGCTTAGTGGGTTCGGCATGTTCGTCGTCTTACGATGACTAGAAAGCGAAGCTTCCGCGTTTCTTATCTTTAGGGAGACTGCCTTTGTTCACCTCGCTCTCTGTTTGAATCTCAGCTTACTTGTCGCCCTCACAGACAAATTACTTAGGACAAGAAATACAAGCATTTGATACTTTTAATGTAACTAAGTTATCTCTGTAGAAGTTAAGACAGATGACAAATGAAGAGCAGCTAAAAATACTCAAGCAAGGTGTTGAGGTTTGGAATAGGTGGAGACAAGATAATCCTGAAATAACACCTGATTTAAGTGAATTAGACCTTGCTCATGAGGATTTCATTCTTTTGGAGTTAAGTAATGGAACATTTGGTAGTAATAGTGGTCTTATTATCATCAACATGAGTCAAGCTAATTTTAGAAATGTAGACTTTAGCGGTGCATCGCTTAGTAATGTAGACTTTCAAGAATCAGACTTTAGCGGTGCAACATTAACAAGAGTAAATATGATTTACTCTAATCTCAGCAAGGCAAATCTCAGTAAATCAAACTTAAGTTTTTCATTACTTGATGATGCAGACTTTAGTTATTCAGATCTTTCAGAGACAAAAATTGCTAAAATACCTTGAGCAAAGTAATCCTAGCGCTACTGAAGATCAACGGATAGAACATATTAATAGCGATCGCCTGTTAAACAAAAGTTGATTATTGTGTAATTGGGCAAAATGAATTTCAAAATGTAAGCACTTGGGACCATAGTGATTTTTTTGCACTACTACTCCCGAAAAAAAGCTATACTCCAATCGGATTTAATAAGTAACCAATCTTAGAAAAACATGGTAGCCGTAGCAATCTTAGCAGCAGGAAAAGGCACGCGGATGAAGTCGGACTTACCCAAGGTGTTGCATACATTGGCGGGAAAGTCATTAGTTGAAAGAGTACTCGATAGTTGTGGTCTGCTCGATCTTGAGCGGCAGATTGTAATTGTCGGCTATCAGGGGGAAAAAGTAAAGCAGGCTTTAAGTCATCGTCAGGGAGTAGAATTTGTTCAACAAACTAAGCAACTAGGTACTGGTCATGCAGTACAGCAGCTTATGTCCAGCTTAAACGGCTATCAGGGAGATTTATTAGTCCTCAATGGCGATGCACCTTTACTACGTCCCGAAACTTTACAAAAACTGGTAGCAAATCATCAAGCTAAACAAAGTGCAGCCACCTTACTGACCGCTAACTTACCTAATCCCCAAGGGTATGGTCGAGTTTTTTGTAATGGTGATAATTTAGTCAGTCACATCATTGAAGACCGTGACTGTAATGTAGCTCAAAAGCAAAACCGTCGGGTAAATGCAGGAATCTATTGTTTTAATTGGCAGAAGTTGGCTGTATCATTACCCAAACTATCAACTGATAATGATCAACAAGAATATTATTTAACAGAAGTTGTGGATTATCTAGATCCTGTGATGGCTTTTGATGCGGAAGATTACCATGAAACCAATGGTATTAATGATCGCCGTCAGCTATCAGCCGCCTATGATATTTTGCAAGCCAGAATTAAAGATGACTGGATGAAAGCTGGTGTGACAATGATTGACCCCAGCAGCATTACTATTGATGAAAATGTTCAACTTGAGGCAGATGTCGTTATTGAACCTCAAACCCATTTACGGGGAAATACTACTATCGCTACGGGTAGTCGCATTGGACCTGGAAGCTTGATTGATAATAGCAAGATTGGAACCAACGTTACGGTTTTATATTCGGTAGTTACGGAGTCAGTAGTAGCTGCTAATTGCCGACTTGGACCTTATTCTCATCTGCGGAGGAACGTTCAACTGGGAGAAAGTTGTCGAGTAGGTAACTTTGTTGAAATAAAGAAGACTACTATCGGTGCAAATACCAATATGGCACATCTATCTTATTTAGGCGATGCTACCATAGGGGAAAAAGTTAACATCGGTGCAGGCACCATAACTGCTAATTACGATGGTAAACAAAAACATCCTACAATCATAAATAAAGGTACTAAAACGGGTTCTAATAGTGTGTTAGTTGCTCCTGTTACCTTGGGCGAAAACGTTACTGTAGCAGCAGGTTCAGTGGTAACTCAAGATGTGAATGATAATGCGTTAGTCGTAGCGCGATCTCGTCAAAAAGAAATTCCTAACTGGGATCAAGAGTGAGTCAATTGGCTGACTAGTGATTAGTTAGAAGCGACGTGGGCGATGCAATTAAGCAGCAAGTCGTTAGACTCAGCTAGTGCTTTAGTGTTTGTCCCCGTCGTAATTGACATAGTACTGATTAGGGCAACTATCGAATCAAGACTACTGACCGAACTTAGCTCTTACTTCCTCGACAATATCGACAGTTACTTCTGACAAACCTTCTGCTCGCGCAACTTCTTCAATTCTGTGACGTGCTTGAGGGCGGGCAAAAAAGGGAATCATTTTTAGCTTTGCTTGAGCTTGGGGTGTCCAATACAGATCGTGATCTAAGTTTAAGTTCTTCATGGGTCAACCCCCCTACATTATCCAAAGACTATATAATCTTATTTTAAGTCGATATGACTCAGGGTGTTAATTTAACTTAGACAAAGTTAATCAATGCAGATCAGAGTAAATAGTTTTATTAACTGCGATCGCTCGACTGCATATAAGCATAATTACTTTTCAATTATCAATTATGCAAATCGTGGAAATCTAATTGCTTTTAAACTTTAACAACGCTTTACTGCGTTTAGGCGATCGCTCTTAATCTCAAAATCTTAGTTGCAAATTAAGTTTAAAGTAGAGCTTTTTGTCATTTTCTAGAATTAGCTTACCGTATCTATGCCTTGTAGTTGATGGAGTATCTAATTTTATATGATTAAATAAATAAGACTTTAAACTCTCTATATCTATAATATGAAAAGCAACTTGATTTCCAGTTTCTTTCACCACGATAGTACCTTTAGCTTCATAGCTACCATTCCACTCTCTACCCGCAAAAAAGCCTAAAAGAATATCAACTAATAACTGCTTGATTTTATGCACTAGCCAATCTTTATCTTCATACTGAATTATATCTCTTAATCCAGTATGGTCATGAATATAATCAGTAATTTCAGAAATCTTAGATATTCTATTTTTATAAAAAGTCAAGAGGATACTCCCTATAATCCTTGGCATAGCCAAATCAACCATCTTTAAATTATATTCAAGGGTTTTCTTTTCAGGAGTTATATAGTTGAATACTCCTCCATATTGTTCGATCAATTTAATTCTATCGGTCAACTTGGTTTTAGTATTAATACTATTAATCTCGTCTATTTTATCTTTAGATAAATTTTGAATTTCAAAAATAAAATTAGTGTTACCAGAGGCATTGAATAATGTTGGCTTACTGCCTAAATATGATTTGATGTTAAAACCTTCATTTATCTTAGCTATTGTTTCATTTTGAATGTCGAGGACAATATCTGCTTTCTGGGAGCTATTTCCTAATTTAACCACTGTTAATCCTAAACTATTTTGGATAATTTCAAATTCAGGAATATAAAATGTTCGGCTCCCTTTTTTAATAGCTACAACCAAATTATTTAATATATCTTTATTGATTAAAGAGTTAATTGCTAATTTTTGAAGTTCTCCTGTGTTTCGATTGACTATCTCTATTTCATCTTGATTGACTAACAAAAAATCAAGATCGATATTATTTCCTGTAATTTTATTTACTTTGAAGTAATTTTCTGTTGGTTCTAGATTTTCATCAGAGAGTACAATTTTTTGCTCTACAAGAATTCTAATAAAAGTCAGCAATTCAGACCATTCACCTTTATTTTGCTTTTTTTTCATCTTTTGTTGTCTACTTCTTAAGCTATTCATATATGAAATAACATTTTTCCCAACAATCCTAACTGCATCAACGGCAACGCTATTTCCTAATTGCTTAATGGCTTGAGTTGGACTTACAGGAAATTCAAAATGCTCGGGAAATCCTTGCATTATCCTGGCTTCAGCATAGGTTAATCGCCTAACTTCACCATCAACTAAATATGAATCCCAATTACGACGATCATCAATAGGCGAACCACGTCCACCAACTCTTAAGGTAAAACCAATTTCTCGATCACAACTTCCTCCCCAAACATCACTCATATTAAATTTTAAGGGTATTTTAGGAGGAAAACAAAAAGTTTTTAAGCTAGTTTCATCGCGAAAACCAACCATAAAAGTTCGAGGTCTTAATTGAGGTAACCCATAGTCAGATGCTTTTACTACTTGATAGTAAAAAGAATAGCCTAAGTCTTGCTCTAAAATGCTGCGTATTAATTTAAAAGTTCTACCTTGGTCATGATTAACTAAGCCTCTAACATTTTCCAAAAAATAAGCTTCTGGTTTTTTAGCTTCGATAATATCAGCAATATTGAAAAATAAATTGCCTCGTTCAGAATCATGAAAATCATCAAAACCTCTTTTATAACCTGCTTGACTAAATGGCTGGCATGGAAAGCCCGCACAAAGTACGTTAAAGTCAGGAATTTCATCTGGCACAATGTTTCTGATATCTTTATTAAAATATTCTTCCTCGAAAAGTTGTGGTGAAATTTTGCGAAAGTTATGAATATAAGTTGCTCTTGCATAGCGGTCTATTTCTGAAGCAAAAACGCATTCCCCACCTAGTTCGTGCATTGCAAGATGAAAGCCACCAATGCCTGCAAATAAGTCTACAAACTTGAAATTAGATAAGGCTGTATCTTTAGCAGATGCTTGTTCTAAAATATTTTTATTGTCTAATGAATAATCTAACTCTAATTGCTTCACTACAAAATACTATTACAATACACAAATATCGGATTATATTTTACTACTTTTAAAGCAATTGCGTCTTTTGTCAACAGTTTAACTACCGTAATTTACAGCATTTTATTGATACATTTGAGACATTCTAATTATTGCCAAACTTTCATTGTAGACATATCTACAAAATCTATTTTCAAGGGTATTTTTTTGTTTTTACTATGTTCTTTTCTTCTTTCACTCATTAACTTAGTTCTCTCAACTTTATGTTTATTCTTTTCACTGTTTATAGCACCACGCAAGCCAACAAAAATGTGTTCTATTTTACCTCTTTCAATTAATTGTAAGTAATGCTCATCATTCTCTGCTAACGAATGACCGTATATAAATAGACACTTTTGAAGAGCTTCAAAACTGCGATAAGCCTTGTTTAAATAATCGCTGTGACGAATTTTTTCTAATTTTTCACTGCTAGAACCTTCAGCTACAAATAAAGGAAATAAATCGTTATTAAGTGAATCTCTAATTTGTTCTATCAGTCTTCTATCAGTTCTATTCCAAGTGTATTTTTTTATTTCCGTAACAGAGTCAAAAATATGTAAAGCTCCATGAAGAAACCAAATTTTATTTTTATTATTGTGCGTATTAGACGATTCCCAAACTACATAATCAGAAGTTTCTTGATTTAGGATATCGCTGTATGAATTACTAAAGCCGTCTTCCCAACTTGGTTTTTGTCCTTGAGAATTATGCATGATAGTCCAGTATAGTAATAAATCATAGTTAAAAGTATAAATATAATTAAAATTACTAAGAAACTTTTGACAAGCGATATATTCTTCTTCTTTAATATCTGTTGGACGTTCTGGATGGCTTTTAGCTATTGTTTCGACTAGTAACTCTTTGATATTTTCCGCATCATCGAGCATCTGTTTAGCCATCAAAGGATCATTATTGTAGGCGGGAATAATTTTAGCGGAGTCTCTCAAGCTTTTAATTACATATTCAAAATCTGTTGTACCTAATCTATCAAAAGCCTTTCTAATAGATTGAGGCAGAGATGTAAAATCAGCTTGTTCAAATAATTTATCATAACGAAAAATATTTTGTCGACAAGCTATACTAAATCCATTTCCTAAAAGTAAATGACGTTTTTTATAGTGTTTAGATTTTTTTAAAGCATCATCAAAACTTAGTAAATCCATATTCAAAATTTAAAACTCAAGTATAATAACTGAGACAATATATAGAAGGCACGACCACATTATTTTATAATCGTTTTATTAGAGTTTTTTCAAGCAACTATTTTTAATTCATCTGGTTTTAATTCCCATAAATCTAAACCTTGTTCAAATATTTGATCAATGGGTAGCATTCGCCCATCTGAGGTCATAAATTTATGGTCTTTGGTAGCTTTAATAGTGGCACCATTTTCCAAAGTATATTCAAAGACTTCTTGTTCGCCGCGATCATGCCATTGAGCAACGGGTTGAGTATAAACAAAACCATTACTGTCTACTGTATAAACATGGCATTTTATTTGTGCTTCAACTATTTTACCGATAGGTAATGCGCCATATTCTAAGGTTATAATTTCCGTGTCATAGCTAAGACAATACTCGGCAAACAATACCATCTGATCAAATAGTTCATTAGCTAGTTCTTTTCGTACGCCATTTTTAGCCGAACCATCAATAAACTTCTCTCGATGCTTCTCCATTTCCGCTAATTTCTTTTTACCCATGCAATTGTGAGCAATAAAGTCATTAGCAATAAAATTATGGTTATAAGGAATAGTTAGATCGAATACTTCTTCTTTGCCAACATATTTAATACTAATTATTTCGTCCCAAAATACTTCCGAATTAGCGATACTATTTAACTGTTTGCTGTTAAAAGCCGTGGCAAAATTTTCTACTCGATGACGCGCCAAACTCCGACTGGGTTGTTTAAAATTTAAACCCGATGACATTGTTCCACTAGCTACGCCAACTGCCAAATCTATTTCTTTCCAAGTCATCCCGCTAGAATATTTTTCGTCGCGAATTAAATGAATTACATCCCTAGGAATTGTATGTTTGGAATTGCATTTGAGTTTATGTTCTACTATTCGATAACAGGCTGTCGCTTGTTGAGATTTAGCATTGCTGAGATAGGGTTGTATTAATTCACAGAATTTAATAACTTCTTCTCTTCCCGTCACTTGAGCGCGATAAGAAATGTGAGGCTTGTTTCTGTAAGAAATTTGTTTAACATTAAATAACGCGACAATTCCCAAACGTAATAAGAGATGCTGTATCTGTTTGACTAAAACTTTCGAAGTGGAATTATAAGCGGTATGTCCAGTTTTATTGTCGAAACTACCATCAGTCGACCATAAGGTACCTAAAAATAGCTGTAACTGCTGTTTGGATAAATTAAATACCCATTGAGGAATTTCTTTATCTCTTGAATGGGCGCGTTTGACGTTATTATCTACCCACTGATTGAACTTAGTTAAAAAGCCAATACGGACGTAGCTAACTGTTTTCTTATTGGGATGTGCCTGACAATCTATTGGTGCTAACGAGCCAAATAACTCTTGACAACATTGATTGAAATCTTCTATTAATTTTGGATCGCTATTGCAGAAATAACTATTGGAAGGAGATTTGGTAGATAAATGACCGTCGCCAATTAAATAGGCTACCAATTTGATTTTTGCTTCGGACACATTACTGGTATGGCTAATAGGTAGATTTTTTGCCAAGCCAATGTGATCGCCTGTCTTAAAGTCCTCTAATTTTTGCCAACCTAATAAGGTATAGAAAAGATGGTCTTTGGTAGCTTTGATTTTACGGTTAGTTCTAGTTGTTATATCCCAAACATCTTTAATGCCATTGGGATATATTGCTTCAATTGACTGAGGTTCAATTTTTTGAGTAGTTTGATTGAGAGTAAATACCTTTTTATTTAACCAATCTTGAGGGTTACTAGCTATTTCTTTTAAAGTTACTAATTCTCCAGTATCGGTATCGATTACAGTAGTCGAGCCAGACAAACATCTTCTAAGTAAGTCAGCTTCACCCAAAGAATAACCAGCTAATTCTTGAGCAATCTTCATAATTTGCTCTTGATAAACAATTACACCATAGGTTTCTTTGAGAATCGGTTCTAATATTGGATGTTGATAACTAACCTTTTCTCGACCATGTTTGCGATCAATAAAAATAGGGATTAATCCTGCATCTAATGGACCAGGACGGTAGAGGGCAGAAATAGAAGAAAGATCTTCAATACCAGAGGGTTTTAGGTCTCTAGTAATCTGTTTCATCCCATCAGATTCTAATTGAAAAATGCCTTCTAAATTTCCTGCACGGAATAGCTTATGTGTTTCTTGAATGTCTGCTGGTAGTTTCTTTTGCTTACCTTTAGCAATAATTTCTAAAGCTTTCTTCTCATCTAGAGGTATTTGATCTAAATCTAAAGTAACTCCTTTAGTTTTTTGAACTAGTCCTGCTGCCCGTTGAATAGTAGTCAAATTCTTCAAGCCCAGAAAGTCCATTTTTAATAGACCCATTGCCTCAACATCTTCCATATAATATTGAGTAATTACTGACCCATCATTATTCTTTTGTAGCGGTACAATTTCATCTAGAGGTTGCGAAGAAATTACCACTCCCGCCGCATGTACCCCAAAGGTTTTGTTGGTACCTTCGATCCGAATTGCCATATCCACCCAGTTGCGAATTGCGACTGAACCAACTTCTTCTTTATTATCGTTATAGATCTTGACGCTTTCACTTTCATAAGCCTGTTTAAAAGCTGGTTCGGGTGTATCATCAGAGATCATTACCTTTAGCTTGGCGGGTTTACCACGTGCTACGGGAATCATCTTAGCAATGCGATTTTGATCGCCAAAGTCTACACCTAGTACCCTCCCCACATCTTTTAATACCGCTTTGGAAGTCATACGGTTAAAAGTGATGATTTGCGCAACGTTAGCCTCACCGTACTTTTCCGTAACGTACTTAATCATATCGGCACGACGATCAGGACAAAAATCTGTATCCACATCAGGCATAGATTTCCGTTCGGGATTGAGAAATCTTTCAAATAACAAGCCGTGATGGATCGGGTCGATGTTAGTAATCTTAAGGCAATATGCTACTAAAGAACCCGCTGCACTACCTCTTCCAGGTCCGACAGGGATATCATTATCTCTAGCATATTTAATATAGTCCCACACTACTAAAAAGTAAGTTGAAAACCCCTTCTCTTGCATTACCTGAAGTTCAACTTCAATCCGCTGCATATATTCAGCAGGAACTTCGGTATGGTTGCGACACTTAAGCCTTTCGAGTAATCCTTGACGTGTAACTTCCTCTAAATAACTATCAGCAGTATGTCCCGCAGGTACAGGGTAATCAGGGATACGAGGTTCACCCAGAATGTTATAGGGTTGAACTTTATCGGCGACTTCTACGGTAGTGGCGATCGCTGATTCAATTACTTCATCTTCTAGGTGATCGCGAAATAACAACCGCATCTCGTCGGCAGACTTGAGATACTCTGTCCCGCTATAGCGTAATCGTTTGTCATCGGTAATACGTTTTTGCGTCAGAATACACAATAAGGCATCATGGGCTTCTACGTCATAGCAGGAAATAAAGTGAGAATCATTAGTAGCAATAATCTTAATATCTAACTTACGAGCAATGTTAACAATTGCCACATTCACCATCCGATCTTCAGGCGATCCGTGATCTTGAATCTCTAAATAATAATCATCGCCAAATATATCCTGATACCACTTAGCTATCTTTTCCGCATGTGCTAAATCTCCTTTTAAAATCGCCTGGGGTACCTCTCCTCCTAAACAGGCACTGGTAACAATTAACCCCTCATGATATTTCTCTAGCAATTCTTTATTAATACAGGGACGAGCGAAAATACCGCTACCTTGATAACCTTTGAGATGAGAAATCGTGGTTAGCTTAACTAGATTCTTATATCCCTGAGTGTTTTTGGCTAAGACTACCTGATGATACTTGCGATGACGTTTCTTCTTTTCGGTAATATTAACTTCAATGTCGCCATTAATAACGTACATTTCGTTACCAATAATTGGCTTAATACCCTTCTTGCGACACACCTTGATCAACTCGATCGCACCATACATTACCCCGTGATCCGTAAGAGCGATCGCTGGCATATCCAACTCCAAACAGCGATCAATTAACTGGGGTATCTGGGATGCACCATCGAGCAAGCTATAGTCACTATGGATATGTAAACCAACAAAAGACATTTTCAATTAGCAGTGAGCAGTGAACAGTAAATAGATATTAATTATCAACGATTTATTCTCTTTATGGGGAGGAGAGTAAGAATATTTAAGATTGGATGTAAGGGTGAATAGAGCGATCGCTCTAATAGATAGACTTTAACTTTCTATTTTATTCAAGATGCGATCGCTCTCAAGAACAAAAATCAACCCCGATTAATTTGATTTCATTGCTATTATTGATTACAACATGACTATTGGATGTAAAAGAGAGTAGAGAGAGCGTTTGAATTGTAAGTGATGGGTTTCACGATACTGTATAGCTATGACTGTCAAAGATGATAAAAGTTAAATAATTTTGAAAACTTGAGTTTAGACATCAGCAATAATGATCTCACAGTTAGTTTTAATGATTTTCCTCAAGAGCAATTAATCATTAATAACCATGGTGATTCTTTTGATAGTATCGAAAATATTCAAGTAGCAGGAGAGGTTTACTCTTTACAAGAGATTATTAACCAACAGTCAGAGATCTCCTAGATAATTGAATTTATCCAAATAATTTAACTGGTAATTTATTAATCGAGAATAGATAGATTCAAATGGGGTAGACAATTGTTTACCTCATTTATCATTGTTAATTAAACTCCCCAAAAAAATGCTTCTCAGGCAGTTCTCAGCAAAATTTCAGGTCTAGTTGGCAACTGTTAAGCATGATCATAATGATTTAAAAACAAGAGGATTCTGATCCGAGAATGTTCGCTATCATGCCCTTGTTAGTAAAAGTTGACGAAGTATAAAAAATGACTGTTCGGGTTTTGCTGGTTGAAGATGAATTAGAAATAGCCAATGCGGTTAAGGATGAGCTGGATTTGGAAGGATATGAGGTTAGTTTAGCTCATGATGGCTTCACTGGCCTAACTACCGCCAGACAAGCTAAATTTGACCTAATTTTGTTAGATTGGATGCTTCCTGGGCTAACGGGAGTAGAAATATGTCGTCGTCTGCGTCAAACAGCAAATAAGGTGCCGATTATCTTTTTAACAGCTCAAAATGAAATTAGCGATCGCGTAGATGGTTTAGATGCTGGTGCTAATGATTATCTAACTAAACCTTTTAGCATTGAAGAATTGTTAGCCAGGGTGCGTTCAACTCTACGCCGCGCCGCAGACAATAGCAATAGTCAGAGCAAAAATATTTTTCAGTTTGCCAATCTAAGATTAGATCTGATTACTAGAGAAGTTTATCAAGGCGATCGCCAAATTGAGTTAACTACTAAAGAATTTAATATTTTGCAATATTTAATTACTCATCCCGAACAAGTTTTATCACGACAGCAAATTTTAGAGCGAGTTTGGAATTATGAGCTTTGTAATAACGACCGTATTGTCGAAGTCCATATCCGTCACCTCAGACAAAAGTTAGAGGCTCAACAAGAAGCCAGAATAATTCAAACGGTTAGAGGGATTGGTTATGTTTTACGCCGAAGTTAATTGTTTTTTGGGTGTTGGGAAATCAGGGTATGAAAATTAGATTCATTTACTTGATAAAGATTTTTAAACAGCTAATGGCTAATGGCTAATAGCTACGAACCAAAACACTTTATACGTCATACATTAAATTACCAACGCCGTTTTTTGATTAAAGCTAGTTTGTTTATTAATGAA
>JBCDDK010000091.1:0-27930 GCA_039180345.1 Cyanobacteria bacterium P01_G01_bin.39
AACTATGTGTAGAAAATATAAAATTAGGCTAAAATATATTTTGTATACTGGACAAAATTCATCTCGCCGTTAAACCGACGATAGGAGGTTAACGCAAAGGGCTATGCCCGCATGCAGTCCTCTTTTGTCATTCGAGATAGAGCCTCAACCTATTTTGTGTCAGATTTTGAATTTTGAAACATTTCATAATAGGGAACTCTGTTTTTTAAAGCAAAATCACTCTTAGAAGAATAAAAATTCCCCTGGCGATCATGAAATGCCCAATTAGTGGGAAACTGGATAATTGCCCCCATTGTCAGCGGTACTCCAGATTCTTTTAAAGCTTTAATTCTGCGATGTAAAGTACTGCGAGATAAGCCTGTTTCCTCGATTAACTGGCGATAACTGTACTTTTTACCATCAATTAGCATAACTATACTTGCAAGATATATTGTGTCAGAGTTTTAATTTTGACACATGAATTTTCAAATGGCTGCAAGGTGATCAACCTAGTACCGCTTCGCTTAAGTAGGAAGTAGGAAGTAGGAAGTTATATACAGTCAGGATTTCAACTGAAATAAATGGTTACTCGATTTACGCTCACGTCTACTAGTCCCTAGAAAGAATAACTCATGCACTCAAAAATCAATTAAACCGACTATATTCAACTGCTATCCCAGATAAAACCTACAAAGTTTTAAGATACTCAATCAGTGACTTTTTATCTGCCGTATTTAATTCAGTACCAAATTCATGACCACTATTATCATTACCTTCGACCGTGGTATCTAGTAAAAAGCTAGATTTGGTTGCTGCTGCGTCGGTGGAAATAAAACCGACATTTTCTGGATCATAGACATCATAACCCCGATAAAACTGTTTCGGGCGATCGCTTGGTTTATTTAATAAGTCTACAAGTGTAGGGACAGAACCATTGTGGAGATAAGGGGCTTTTGCCCATACCCCATCTAAAGCAGGGACAACATAGCCATCTGTTTTGCGAAACTGGTTAAAATCCCAAGGGTAGTTTGCCGCATAACTATTCATGCCCTCACTAGCTGATTCCGTCCAATGGAGTAGGCGATTAGCATCAGTGCCAACTTCATTCAGAGGAAGAAGCTGTCCTACTTGATCAGAGTTGAGTCCATGACAGCTAGCGCAATTGTTAGCAAACACCTCGGCACCTTGTTGAGCTAAATCGCGATCAATAGCAAAAGGATAAACTGGGGGTGGAACTTCAAGCAACCATTCTTCAATACGGTTGAGACCTGACAAATTAATTTCTTCGGGTGTAGTTCCCACGCCTAAAGCACTGCTTAACACTACTTCTCTCAAGGAAGTATTAATGCCATCAGTATGATAAGAGAAACCTTGATGCTGTTTTAGATTCCAAATTGCCGTAATATCTGTACTGCCAACAGAACCATCATCAGGCAGATCTAACACTTGAATCTTGAGGGGATTCATATCCGTTCTACCAGAACCCGTTGGCGGACGATTCTCCATCCACTGAAAGTCCTCTGATTGTCTAATTAGAGCTTTTTTAGTTTGGGGAATAATTATAAAGCGATAAAAAGCATTTTCTAAGAATGATAAATGATGGTTGTATTCAATTTCAGGCAAGATAAAGTCAGGATTAAAGCGAGGATCTTTAGCGCAATTAAAAAAGAATTGAGCATATCGTTGCACATCAAACTTAGTGCTGGGGGCAGCAAGCAGAATGCTAGGTTTACTTAAAGGAGTTTTTCTCACTGTTCCCACATGACATACGGCGCAGTTTAACCCCACGCGGGCAATGCCGATATTTTCTTTGGTAAGACCAATAGGCATTTCCACTCCCTCCTCCCAAGTCAAACCCAAAGAAGTGTAGCCCCCAGAATCAGGCAACTTTTCAGGGAATAAGCGAGGTAGCACCACCCAAATCCAGTAGGGAATTCCTTCAACAGCTTCAGTACCGATGGAGGCATACTTAAAATGTTCTTGGGGTGTCTCGTAGACTGTTAGAGGTGTCCGTCGCCATAAGCTATACCATCCTGTAAATAACACTCCACCAATAAATAAGCTCAAAAGAAAAGTAGAGATAATTGTAATTAAACGTTTTTTGCCAGAATAGGGCTGCTTCTCTGGGGAGGACATAATAATTGCTGTAATTTGTTTTGCGATCAGAATTTAGGGCAATAGAGCGTTGCTGAGTCTATTTATTAAAGAGTCTTTAGATATTCGAGTAAGGCATCTTTATCTTGACTGTCCAAATCAGTGCCATAAAGATGACCCATATTGTAGTTACTGGGCAGTTCTGTATCGTATAGAAAGAATTCCTTGCCGTTTTCAGAGGCTACAGTGCTGACATAGCCCACATTTTCCTGATCAAAGACATCGTAGCCACGATAAAAACTCTTTGGTCGATCCTCTGGTTTATTTAACAGATCTCTTAAGGTTGGGACAGAACCATTATGGAGATAAGGCGATCGCAACCACAGTCCATCTAGTAAACTATTAGCGTAGCCATTGGTCTTTTTAAAGTGAGAAAATCTTTGGTCAACTCCCTTGTAGGTAATCCCGCTAAAGGTGAGATTTTGATTTGAGGCTAATTCGTAGGTATAAGAATCAATTCTGCCTCGATCTGTGCCGACTTCCTCAATGGGGGTAACTGTGCCTATTTCTGACCCTTGTTCAGTATGGCAACTGGCGCAGTTATTATCAAACAATACCTCTCCTTTTGCTGCTAAAGTGCGATCAATGGCATAGGGGTAGGGTGGTGCTTTAATTTCATCCAACCAGCTACGTAATCTTGCCAAAGAATCGAAATCAATTGTGGTGGGAGAGACTAAGGCTAGGGCAGCAGTACGGTTGCGTTCACTACCGTCATTGTTGTTGCCATCCCAGTGCAGGCGCATGGTTTGTCTCGGGGCTTGATTCCAAATACTGGGATAATCGGAAATTCCCATTAACTCAGTCTCGGTTAATTTCTCTACAGGAAAACCATAGCGTCGAGTTTTATAAGAAGTGAAAGTATCAACACGTCCAGGTCCATAGGGAGATTGTCGATCCATAAAGGAAAAATCATGACGTAACTCCAAAAGCTCATCACGAGTTCGGGGAATAACGACAAAACGATAAAGTAGTTTTTCTAAAGGATTAAAGTTCGCCCCCGCTGCATTGATAAAAGGCATAAGATTATCGGCAGTAAATCGATCATCGGCAGCACTCTCGGTTAAAAACCGCACAAAGCCCTGTAAACTGACTGTAAATCCAGGCATTGCCGAGATAATCTGCGGGTTCGTATCAGTAGGGGAAGAGCGTAAAGTACCTACATGGCAGGTGGCACAGTTTTCGGTAATAACTTCAACTCCTAAAGAATTTGTCGAACGCACAAAGCTAATTGGTAGTTCATGGTCTGGTTCTTGGATAAATCCTAAAGATGTATAGCCTTCCCCTGGTAGCTTATCGGCAAAGACTTGAGGTAAAACTTTAATAACCCAATAGGGAATTCCATCGGATTCTTCTCCCCCAATTGAGCCATAACGAAAATGCTCATCAACATCTGCGTATTGAACAGGATAACGATAAAGATGCCATAAAAAGGGTGACACTAACCACAGCACAAGCGCCAGAACAACGGCTATAACTCCCAAAAAAGTACGTTTTGATATGGAAATAAAAGCCTTTTTCTCTGCTGAGGAATTTTCACTCATCTTCTCGCTATACCCCTAACTTACGATAATGCTTGTTGCTACCTATAAGATTAGAACGAAAATGAATTGCGAATCGAATAATATTTAATTCTGTAACAAATTGCTTTCATATCAGACATTGCTGATCAAAACCATAACATCAAATTAATAACAGCAATGTTCCTAATACATTCAACCTGAAGATCATCTTGTGTGCAAAACATATATGACTAGGTATGACTAGGGTCGAGGGTGAAAATACTCGTCTTCGCCATACATGAGGCTTAAGCCTTTGTTTGGCTAGACTGCATCGCCGAACTCTTTGTTACTTCACATCTCTAGATATGCTCAAATATCTATTCGCCTGTTGTTGTTTTATTTAAGATTCAAAACTATACCTGCTGCGGTTTAAAACATTACGCATTCACCAACCGTGACAAGTTAAGAAAAAATTGAATTAGTCAACTACTACATATAGTGTCTTATTAATTTAATAACACCATATATAAATTGAGACTGATTTTAGAGCGATCGCACCCAATAAGAGAGTTAACTCTAAAATGTCTTAAAAGCTTAAGGCTTATAGCTTAGAGCTTATAGCTAAAAACCGATTGACAAACAACACACACCCTTAACTTGTCACAAATGCGCATTCACTAACACCCTTTGACGTAAAGGAGAAACTCGATCGCTCTGAAACTCCAAGGTTTTTGCATAGTCGTAGATGTTAATACGGAGAAAACAATGACAAATGACCAAAAACTAACTACCAACTACCACCACCACCGCTAGAACCGCCGCCAAAACTGCTACCACCGCTGCTACTGCTACCACCACCGCTAGAACCACTAGAACTGCTGCTACCACCACTGCTGCTAGAAGAAGAACTCAAACGAGGGATAGTTTTTATATGTTCCTCGTAATAATCACAACAATGACAGCGATCGCTAATTAGTTTTTTACCTTTAGAATACTCAGTGGCTCTTTTAATGGTTTTTTGAGTACGACGGGCAGTTAATTCATTACACCTAGGACAGGTTTGATAGCCAGAGAAATATTTAACATATGAAACTAGAGAGTAGGATTGTAAAGGACTACATTGAGGACATTTATAACCTTGATAACTAACACTACCCAGTTGTTGAGCAACTCTTTGTGGTTCGGTTAATTTGATATTTGTCACCGTTTCCATCGGCTGACGGCATTTTTCACAGTGTATCGAACGCCCAATTCTGAATTGGTAATTACTGCTTGTTTCAGGATTAATAAAAACTTTTCTTAGGTGCTTTTGTAACGGATAAGTTGCCCAAGAAACTAAGCCAATTCCAGTCACAGCTAATACTACTAACCATTCTTCTGCTATACGAGAATAAATTACTGACCAGTCTTCCCTCATAATTGACTGCATCATTCCGACAGGTTCCATAGCTTTTATCAGCGCTGTTGTGCCATCGAGAGTTCCCTGATCAAAGTTACCTTGCTTATATTGCGGAGTGATTTTAGTGTCAATAATCTTTTGTACCTGGCTATTAGATAAAATAGCGGCGGTACCATAACCCGTTTCAATTTCAACTCGCTTATCCGCAGTCGAAATTAAGAACAAAATTCCATTATCCTCCTCAGCTTTCCCAATACCCCAATGGTTAAATAACTCAGTTGCAAAAGCTTTAGGAGATGTGGCAGGCGCAGTTTCGGGAACTGTAACCACCGCAATTTCGCTACCATTCGTACTTTCAAACTCATCAATTAATCGATTCAACTCAGTTTCAGTACTATCGCTCAAGATATTTGCCATATCACTAACCCAGTCACCATTAGCCTCACGAGGATTAACCACCTCCTCCACCGTTAAAGCCTCACTGACACAAGGCGCGAGCAAAATAGTTGAGCCAATAAAACCCAGAATAGTCGACTGCTTGATTAATTTGAGCGTTTGCATATTTATTAGATTACTTGAGCAATACCCTGAACTCCAAATTCAATATACAGAACAGAAAGCAGCATTACAATCGAAAAAAAGTGGTGTTTTTCATGGAGTATTTATCAATAACTAGAATAAATATGGAACTTTTTTAGCGATGCCTTCGGCTAGCTTCGCAATCGCAATTCAATTTCCATATTTTCATAGAGATATAATGTGTCATATTTCAAATTTTGACACGTATCCAAGACTTAAATTAGCCAGATATTAGACCTTCTACCTCCTACCTCCTACCTCCTACCTCTTATGGCATTACCCAGGATTAAAGTTGCCCAAGACAAAGCAGATATAGTTCAAAAACTATTAGATACCAAAGATACAACAGGACTATTTACTACCTATGCCGATGCGATCGCTTTTGCGGCGGCGATGGGGTCAAAACACAAGCAGAGAAGTCCTTTGAGCGAAATATCTCAGAGTGAACCTGCGCCGATTAGTTTAGAGGTGTTTATCTCCCGTGGTTATGACTATTTGATAAAACTAATTGCCGTTACCGAAACCCAAGATATTAAAATCTTATCTACTGAGGATGACGCAGCCCAAGCACAACGAGTCTTGATCTTTGAAGAATATGCTAATGGAGGCTTGGCAAAATTACGCCATGAGTTGAGAGGCGCTGTAGATTACACCGAACGTTTAGTTTTGATTCTTAACTCAGAAAGATATGGGACTTCAGATCAGGATCAGGAATTCGACTTGAGCAGATTTTTATAATGTGTCAAAAATTTAAAAATGACACATTATTTAGTATTATTTGATACAAAAAAAACTGGGAATGACATTCTGCAAACCCCAGCGAAAAGTAAAGTAAGAAAGGAATAGTTTTAAGATCAGACTGTCTAAAATAATCACAAGTATCAATCGTAGTTTAATTAATAATTACTTAACAGTAGCTCTCAACAGTTGAACTAAGATTAGACAAGTCAAGTTGGTTTTTCATATGCAATTACAAGCTCGTAACTACACTCCAGAAGAATATTTGAGGTTAGAAGAAGAAGCAGAATACAAAAGCGAATACCGCGATGGAAAAATCATTCCCATGACAGGAGGAACAACCAATCACAATGAAATCTCAGGCAATCTGTACAGCAATCTAAAATTTAATCTCAAGCAACAAAATTACCGCATATACATAGCTGACGTTAGATTGTGGATACCTCGCTATCGCGTTTATACCTATCCCGATGTGATGTTAATTCGAGGAGAACCCATCTATGCAGATAAAGGTACAACTACGGTAACTAATCCCGTGATGATCACAGAAGTTCTCTCTCCTTCTACTCAGAATTACGACCAAGGAGATAAGTTTACCTATTATCGTTCGATTCCTGAAATGAAGGAATATATTTTAATTTCGCAGCAGAGATATCATGTAATGCAGTATGCCAAAACTGAAGCAGGATGGTTATTGTCTGAATATGAAGCAGAAGAAGCCTTGATTGCTTTGACTGCTGTGGATTTAGAATTGGGACTAAGAGAACTGTATGCAGGAGTTGATTTCGATAACTAGTTTTTCATATTAGATTTTTTTAGTCTAAACCACAATCTTAACCATTGCTCTAAAAGCATGTTTTTGCTGCGTTGGTGGAAGAAAAAAGTTATTAGCGATTACCTCATAACTAACAGTGATTCCACTATTAATGTAGCTTATTATTTTGTGCTTTAACTCAATCAAGCTATCGAGAGCATAATCAGTTAAATCTCAAAGTATTAATCATTCAATTTAAAGGTTTATAATGTACTCAAAATTATAATATAAGAAATATTTGTTTACGTACTGAAGATTTTCGTTACAAGCGTCTTCAGTCTTAAAATAAGCTGAATAACTTTTAATATTTATATTACGAACTTCTTGATATTTACCCCACATTCCGCTGATCTAAGTAAGAAAAAATAATTACAACGAAGCAATAATAATCGTAGCAATCTTAATCCAAGTATATTCTCAGTAATTTAAGGTTAATGAGAATATGAAAATACATACTAAAAAAACTCGATTAGTATAACCATTGCTATACAAAGATTCTGGATTTAATTATTTTTTGCTCTTCCAAAGAGCGGAATGTGGGTTTACAATGCGGTCATGCAATTCGATGAATCTCTTTGTTTCTGGACAATATTACCTATTCAAGCTTCATTCTTTATTAACAAAACTTATAACATTTACTGCTTACTTTTATGTTACTCTAAATATCTGAAAAGCTATTTTTTGCATTTAATTTTTCTATTTTGTACTGCACTCTCATCCCTAAATATAAGGATTATTGAGATGATTATTGATACTTCTCAGATAGCCTCTTAAGCTAAGTTACACTTTAAGAAAATAATGAATAATAAAGATTTTTTTTACTTTTTTGTAGAAGATAAACAGCTCAAAATTTCTAACATAGAAGAATTAATTGAAAACTGCATAACATATCCAAACAAGGCTACTGAATATTTAGACAATCAAGACTTTGAAAAATGGTTGAAATTTAAAAGAGGAGATAAACTGGTAAAGAAAGTAAACGAAGCTTACAAAAAATCAGATAAAAAAAGACTTAAAAAATTCATCACAATTTTACAAATCCACTGTATCAAAGATATATGTAAAAAAGAGCTAAAGTCAAAAAAAAATATTAGTTTAAGTAATTTTGAGCTTGAACTAAAAAAATATTCGGCAGCTAATAAAATAAAAGCACTGAGAATAAATGAAGAAATTACAACTAACATAATTTCATCATATTTAAATAGCAATAAACATTTTTCCTCTCCCAAAAAGTTTTTTTATTTAAATAGACCTAGTTATTTTGCTTTCACGATTTTTGCTGTAACTGGTGTGGTTGCAGGAGTACTTTGTCATTTTTTAATTCCTGAGTGGATTGTTTCTTATTCAGTATTATTTACCGTTATTTTAGGTATTTGGATATCGTTAATAGCTATTTCTGGACGATATTGGTCAGGTTTTTCAGATCGAACAACTTGGCAATGGTTAGATCTACTAATAGTACCACTAGTATTAATAGTTGCTGCTTATTCCCTAGATATAAATGAAACCAGAAGACAGACGAATAACACAAATATAGAATACGAAAATCAGTTAGTTCTAAGTTATCTTGAACAGGTAAGAAACTTACTTTTGAACCAAGATTACGTATTGGAAGAAAATTCACATTTTTCTGATATTCATAAAGATACGAAGAGGAAATCAATAGAATCTTTAACAATTTCTGTATTGAGTAATGTAAGAGAAGAAAGAAAGAAATTAATAATCAATTTCTTGCGTAATACTGAACTCATTACATTGGATTCTGATTTGGCAAAAAAATCTGGTTCTGGTTTAGACACGTATATTTCATTAAGAGGCGCAGATTTAACCAACATAGATTTTAAGAATGAAGAGCTTAGAAATATAAACTTTAGAGGTTCTTTTTTATATGGTTCAGATTTTTCTAATGCAGATCTAAGAAAGTCTGACTTTAACTATGCTTTGTTTGACAAGAGGGTTAAATTTAATCGGGCGAATCTTAAAGGTGCTAAATTTGATGATGCAGTCGTTATATTTGACAAAAATAAAAAAACATCTTTAGGTTTTTCAGATTTTTTGGAATTAATTAATAAACAGCGTAGACATTTGTTGAAAAAATATAAAAATACTACATATGAAAATTTAAATTTTTCGGAAATTGATTTAAGCGGAGTAGATTTTACGAAAAGTGCGTTTGTAAATAGTATTTTCAGAAAAACCAACTTAGAAGAGTCCAATCTTACGTCTGTAGTTTTTAATAAAACGAAAATCAAAGAAACTAATCTGATTAAAGCAAAATTAGGTGGAGCTAATTTCAGTGAAGCAGAATTCATAGCTGGTTCAGGTAATAATCCTATAGGAGCAACTATAGACGAATCAACTAAAGGTCTTCCAGAACATATTATAAATTTAATTAATGCTGCACCTGCATCTAATGTAAGTTTTATTGATCGCATAAGATGTGTAGAAGAAATAAAAATTCCTGGTAAAAATAAAGAGTCACTGGAAAATCCTGAAAAAATAATAATTAAATATCCTGTAAAAAGAGCTGAAGATTGTAAATCACGGGAGATTGAATATCAGAATGCTTTCTTAAAGACAAAGGTTCATGATGATTCATATAAGACTATTAAAGTTAGAAATTTTAATAATTCTAAAGAGACTGATTTAAGACAGAAAATAGCTCGATTAGAAATGCAAAAATTGGATCTGAAATATGCTGACTTAACTAGTGCTGACTTAACTAGTGCTGATTTAACTGGTGCTGATTTAACTGGTGCTGATTTAACTAATACAATTCTGAATCATGCCAACCTTTCCAAAGCAAAACTAGATAATGCCAAGTTTATTAATAGTCAATTAATAAGGGCTTCGCTAGTGGGCGTTCAGTCTGACGAGGGTGTATCTTTTGAAGGATCTAATTTAAGAAGTGCTATTTTTTATAATAAAGAAGTTTCTGAAAACACTAGCTTAAATAAGGCAAATTTTTTTACAGCTAATTTGCAATGCGCTCAATTGCAGAAAGTAAATTTTACTGGAAGTAGCTTCGATAGTACAAATCTGCATCAAGCTAATTTTGAGGAGAGCACTCTTGATGACACATCATTTGTTGGGGCACAGATATGGAAATCTTCTGATAGTTTTAAAAAGATAAAAGGAAAGGATGAAACTGATATAATTAAGAAAAACAAATATCAAGATGAAATGCAAGATAACTTTGATCTTATCTGCTATTAGATTAAATGAATATTTTAAATTTATTATTAACAAGCTTCTTTTTTATTAACATTTCCTTGCCAGCTCTGGCACAACAGCGAGATTGCTATCTTAATGGAAAACCTTACACTCATGGTTCTGAGAATAATGGTTACACCTGCAAGAATGGGACATGGACTCGCTCTTAATATAAGTAGATGTTGGCGCTATAGTATTAGTCTTTTTTATTAGATAGTAAGCAAGGTTAGCGCAAGAATCAATAAGAGCAAAGTGAAGATATGATCGCTCTACCAACAAAACCCAAGATTTTTTTGATTAAAGTAGTATGAACCACTTAGTTGCAAGGAAATGTGACCAATCAGGATTTTAATAATAATTGATTTGTAAGTCTTGTTAATCTAAGATTGATGTATGCTGATGCTGAATTATGGGCGATCGCTTTAATCTTAATTCTCTTCTGTTAAAACTTGATGGAGCAAACTACAAAGCTTATAAAGATCTTGATCGAAGTTATCAGTTTGAGGATTTCCGCTTAATTATTGATCGGGTACAGGGAGATCCTTTTGCTGCGCCAAGTCAAATGAGGATAATTATGACCCAAGCGGTTGCTGGCTATCCTGCACAACTATACAGATCCAAAAGTAGAGAGATCGCCACGAGAGATTATATTGCCAGACAATTTGCTAATGCTGCTCAAAAAATAAGTACTCGACGAGGTACAGGTAAGAGTGGTTTAATTGCGATCGCACCTTTGGGACAAGAAGTATTAAAACGTAGTGCAGTATTGATTAATTCTGAGGAGTTAGAAGTAAGGTTTGTTTTAGGATTGCCCGCAAGGGGGAGAAGGATACTAGGCAGACAGGCAGCCGCAATGTTGTGTGAAGACTTACCCGAATTAGTAAATGACCTGTTATATGAATCATTAGATGCCAAAGCCATACAGCAGCATGTAGAAACCATTGAAGATGCCGATCATCTGAGGCAGCAATTACCCCAGCATAAATTAGTAGCATTCGTGGCAAATGGAGCAATCTTACCCAGACGTAGTGGAGTTGACTCACGTCCTTTATTAGATGCCATAGCTTTTAAATCCCCAACTTCTATGGAAGTAGAGTTAACTTGTCCCAATCGAGGTGTAATTACAGGTATGGGTATACCCGAGGGGATTACCTTAATAGTTGGTGGTGGTTATCATGGCAAGTCAACCTTACTAAAAGCAATTGAATTAGGAGTATATAATCATCTGCCTGGGGATGGTAGAGAGTATGTCGTAAGTAATCCCCAGGGAATGAAAATTCGAGCCGAAGATGGACGCGCTATTGCAGGAGTGGATATATCGCCCTTTATCAATCACTTACCCCAACAACGTTCCACCACCAAATTTAGCACCACCAACGCCAGTGGCAGCACATCCCAGGCAGCAAATATCATCGAAGCCTTAGAAGCAGGGGCAAAACTACTCTTAATTGACGAAGATACCTCAGCGACTAACTTTACCATTCGCGATCGCCGCATGCAAGCCTTGATTGCCAAAGAGAGAGAACCAATTACTCCTTTTATCGATAAAGTACGTCAACTATATAACGACTATAGAGTGTCAACCATTCTCGTAATGGGAGGTAGTGGAGACTATTTCGAGGTAGCAGATCGAGTAATAGCCCTAGATAGCTATCAACCCCAGGATGTTACAACTCAGGCAAAAGCGATCGCTACTGAATATGCTACAGGTAGGAATGCCGAGGGAGGCAGTAATTTTGGTAAGGTGAGTAATCGGATACCCCTAATGGAGAGTATCGATCCTAGTCGTGGCAAAGGCGATAAGTTGACTACCAGAAGACTAAATACAATTACTTTAGGTAGAGAAGAGATCGATTTATCAGCAGTAGAGCAACTAGTAGATCCAGGACAATTAAAAGCGATCGCCAAAGCTTTGATTTATCTCAAAAACAAATATCCAGAGCATAATATCGCCCAAATATTGTCTAAAATTGAGCAAGACATAAGGCAATCAGGATTAAATATTATCGCTGATTTCCCCCATGGTGATCTAGCATTCTTTCGTACGTTAGAGTTAGCCGCAGCATTAAATAGATTGAGGAGTCTTGAAGTAAAGTAAGCGGCTTTTTTAACCGAGTTTATTCGTTTTTTTTACTTAAATTTGATATCAAAAATAAGGTTAAATACTATTGCCTATACTAAATACAAATTAGAATGATCCAGATGAGCTGTTACGCATTTAATTTAACTACTATGGCTGACGAGGAGACGGGGAGACGAGGAGATGGGGAGACGGTTTTACTGTTTTCTGCCTAATTTAATAATATGCAGTTTAAACGTACATCAGCGTCCAAAAAATTGGGATTAGTAATGTCAGAAGGAAACTTGTTTCCTTTTACCCCTTACCCCTTACCCAGCCTCGTGCCGAACTAATTTGTTTCTTAGGAGTTTAACTATAGTCTACAGGTTGTACTTTCCTTGACTGAAGTTTTTTCAACAGGGTTGTATACCTTTACCTAGTTCAATCTATCTCTAGTCTTTTGGTCAAACAGCCACAGCATACATTAATAAAATTCATCATAGTTACTATTAAACAGAACAATTAAAATTAAACCTTTCCCCTTACCCCTTAACCTTTGTCCAGTCTTAACCAATCAATTAGCGCATAACAGCGGTTAAATAATTGACTAGAGAGTAACCCATAAGCTATGACGGACAGACAGAACAACCTTTAAGCCATTAGCAGCAATCAACCATAACTATAAAGAACAAATATGAGTAAGTTTAGTCTTAAACCTAGAAAATCTCGTTCATCCCACCAGCAGCGGCAAGAGTTAGAAGTTAATTCTCTGTTACTAGTATCAGTAGCGGCAATTATTTTTATTGTTACTTACATCGTAATTGGTGTTTTACCTCCGCTTAGAGAATCTTATGTGGGTGTTTTACTGTTTGAGAGAGGTTTTGTACAGTTTATTGTCGTGGCGTTAGCGGCGTTTGTAATTGCCACCGCTGCACTCAAATTTTTGCTATTGAGAAAAGAACATCAAGCGTTGGGAAAAATTTGGATTGCCGATCATATCCCTTTAGATCAACCAGATGCTCACGAAGTACAATACTTTCAAGAACGATTACTCAAAGATGGTAATCTGGTTGCAATTCGCTGTGGTCGGGTACTCAAAGCCTATATCAAAAGCGGCGATCGCACTGTGGCAAATGAGTTTGCCCTAGATGATTCATCGTTCTATGTTAGTGCCTCAGAATCATCTTATTCTTTCCCCCGCATTCTAGTTTGGGCAATCCCTTTATTGGGTTTTATCGGGACTGTTATTGGTATTAGTGGGGCGGTTAGCGGCTTCACAGGATTTTTAGAAAACTCAGGGGATGTAGAACAGATTAAAGAGGGTATTGGTCAGGTTACTAGTAATTTAGGATTAGCCTTTGACACCACTCTATTGGCGTTATTTCTCAGTGTTTTAGTCATGATTCCTTTAGTATTAGTGGAACGCTACGAGTCCAGACTACTATTAGGGATTGATGTCTTTATCAACGACAAATTAATTCCTCGCCTAAGAAAGAAAAACGAACAGCTAGATGAAGCCGCAATTAATCAGGCAGTAGCAGGGGCAATTAAAGAGTATTTCCCCAATCCCCAAGATTTAGTTGAACCAGCCCATAGCTATGCTACTGAGGCAGCTAGCCAGCTTTCTACAGGGTTTATCAGCGAAATTAGTAAAGTACAGGATGTTAGTTCCCAGGTAATTAATCAGGTAGATAATATTAGACAACAGACAAAAAGCGATCGCCAGGAGTTCTTAAACTTCTTTTCTCAACAGCAGCAGACAAATCAAGAACTAGTTCAGCAAATTAGATCGATTGTGGATGAGATTCGTAGTAAGAATATGGCAGCAGCACAAGATCTTAATGCTCAAACCCAAGGAATTAGTCAACAGTTAGAAAAAGCAGCGCAAATTTTGGAAAATCGGGTAAGTTCTTTGGAAACTGCAACCCAAAAAATGTCAGACTTTCAGCAAATTCAGCAGGGTTTAGAACGCAGTTTTGCTTCTCTAGAAAAAACAGCACAACTAGAACATGTCTTGGCAGGAGTTAAAGATAATTTATCCCAGCTACAGCCAATTCTGCAACAGCTCAATAAGCCCCGTCGCATTACCCTAGTAGAACAAGATAACAACGGGAGAGGATAAAGCCAGCTTATGCCTAGACGCAATATCTATCGTAAATCAGCAACCGAAGTCGAACTATTTCCCTTCCTTTCTGTACTGGCATGTACTATCGGGACTTTAATCCTGTTGATTATTGTCCTGACAACTCAAGCTTTAGAGCCACAGGAAGCAGTAGTAGTGGCAAAAACAGATGAAAATAGCAGGGGGGCAAATCGCGATAAAACCCCTGCCTATATTGAGTGTCGTGAAGATGGCTTTATTCTGCATCCTAGCAAGGAATTTGCCCCGAGAGCCGATCTCTACGACGAACAGTCTCCTTTAAGAGAGATGATCGCTAATCTGCAACAAAATAAAGATGAGCAATATCTAATTGTTATTTTGCGCCCAGATGGCTTGGAAATGTTTGATAAAGTCCGTGAGTTGATTCAAGAGAAAGGAATAGATATAGGCTATGAACCTTTGGAATACGGTATCGAACTACAAATCGCCAGTTGAATAATCCTACTAAAAATTTATGAGAAGCAGAGCAAGACGTAGAAATAACAATCTGAGTCAGAATTTAGATTCCTTTTTAGATATTCTGACTAATACTGTGGGGGTGTTGATGTTTATCAGTTTGTTTGTCACCCTCATCGCCACTGGTAGCAGTCCCAAGACTCGCGTTACCATTCAAACCCCTTTAGCTTCCCCCACAGATAAAGACCAACTCTGGTTTGAGATTACAGGTAACAAAGTAAGTCATCTGAATGTGCGTCAGATCAGGGAAGAAGAGATCGAGTTAACGGGACACTTACCCAACTGCAATAAACCTGGAAACGTGAATTCTGATCAATACGCCTTGCGTCAGCGCAATTATGAGTCCTGCTTACTGAGTATAATCGGTCGTCAAAGTAACTTTAGATCTAACACCGATAATTATCGAGTGCGAACCTCAGACGGAGGAGTCTCTCTACTATTTGAACCCTCCTCAACAGACATTGGGGAAACAACCAGCCAGCTAATGGCAATTGATTCCCAATTCCAGCAGATACTAGCTCAATTCAATCCAGACCAAGATTCTTTAGCATTTATCGTTAGACCAGACAGTTTTGAGGCATTTCGTACTGCCAGAAAACAAGCCTGGGATGCAGGATATGAAGTAGGCTGGGAACCCCACCCTCAAGATGCACCAATTAAATTCCGTACTATCCTGGGTTCAGAATTGCCAGGAGGTAGAGCGCTAGGAGTACAGTAAGTTATTGAGTGTTTAATTTGTCTGTTTCGGTTGACTGGGAGACAAGGGGACAAGGAGGACAAGGAGAAGAGGAGGATAAAATAATAGAAACTATCTAAGTAAACCTCAGCCATGGCAATAACAACCTATAAATGGTCGATTGACGAATATCATTCCCTGATTGAATCAGGACTATTGGCAGACAAGCCTGTAGAGTTATTAAATGGCGAGATCATTGAAATGAGTCCAGAGCGCGAAGAACACAGTTATACTAACGATGATGTAGCCCAATTACTTAGAGACAAACTAAAAGGTTTAGCAAAAATACGGGAATCTCATCCAATTACTCTAGATAACTCCGAACCCGAACCTGATATAGCGGTAGTTAGGCTACCCAAGACAATTTATACTCAACATCATCCCTATCCCCAAGATATTTATTGGCTGATAGAAATCTTTAATAAAACTCTAAGTAAAGACTTAACAGAAAAAAGCATGATCTATGCCCAGAATAACATTCCAGAATACTGGGTCGTTGATCTCGTAAATAAGCAATTGATTATTCATACTGATCCACAAAACAATCAATATGCTCAGATAAAAGTATATAAAGGCGGGACAGTTTCTCCTCTAGCATTTCCCGATATCGAGATTGCTTTAAATCAACTTCTCTTATTTTGACTTATGAACACCTTCACTAATTTGCTTAGTTCCTTAATACTAGCAATACTAACAATTGCGATCGCCATTTTCTCCATTCAAAATGTTGATGATGTCTCCCTTAAGTTCCTCAACTTTGAATCTATTACTTTACCGATAGGCGTAATGCTAATTTTTTGTGGTGCTATCGGCGTGATTTTAGGTTGGTTTATTCCTCTTCTATTTACTCGTAAAAGACCTCGTAGAGGCTAAAAACAGGTCGCATAACGAGAAACCTTAATTGACCAACTACTATTAACTAAATTTTCAATTTTAGGTGATCGCCTTACGGGGTGATCAGAAAATTAACAAGATTAATGAGTTTAATGGCTTCAGATATTTGGTCTATTTTTAGGATGAGTTTCACTACTCTTTTGCTTAGAGTGACAGCAGAAAGTTAATTAAAATTAAAGTAATTAATATAACTTATGAAATAAGTTGCCACTATCAAACTCTCATAATATATTAGGTGTATTCAAAACAAATATTTCGACTGGATGGGAGTTGTATCGTTGTGACCCATTGCTAAGAACCGAAGGAGAGCGAACTGGCAGGTTCTTAGACAGTCAAGTAGAGTTAATCGGTGTGGAGTTTTTATCGCTTCCTCCACTTAATTGCTACCGAGGGAAGGCGCAATCCTTCACCAAAACGGTCTTAGGCAGCAGACGACACTTAGCTCATTCAATATTTAATCAGCAAATATTAATTTAATACTGTCTTTAGTCTTCACTTGATTGTTATAGACTAAAGAATTTTTTTGGTTATTAAAAAGTAATTTTAGCATCAATTACCAGGGTAGTATTTCACCATTAGCATGCCAAAATGTTCCTGTATTATCTAAATTTAAATTTTCAATTCGCTCTAGTAAATTCTTAACTGATGTTTCGGGGGTAATACCAGAATCAGTAAAACCTGTCATCCTGGTTTTAACCAAGCCTGGATGCAAAATCGCAACAGCAATCCCCTTCGGTTTAAGGTCATGAGCTAAAGATTTTCCTGCCATCGACAATGCCACTTTAGACATTCGATAACCATAGGAACCACCAGAAGTATTGTCGCCAATGGAACCCATGCGGCTAGTCATCAGAATAACTTTAGAACCAGAGTTTAAATTAGGCAATAATATTCTAGTTAAACGCAAAGGCGCGATCGCATTAATCTCAAACTGGCGACGAATACTAGCAAAATCTAGCTGTTCTAGAGAAATTCTTTCTACAATTCCTGCGTTGTTGATCAAAACGTCAATGCTTCTTTCATTGAGGCTTTTGACCAAATTTTGTACTGCGGTCAAATCCGTAAGCTCAATGTTGGACTCTATTTCAACCTCCAACTCTTTTAACTCTGGTGAAGGGGATCTACAAACGGCAATTACCTGGTGTCCTTTTTCTTTGAGTTGACGACAGTATTCTAAACCAATTCCTCTATTTGCTCCCGTAATCAGATAAGTTTGTGACATTTAGTGATTGTTAATTAACTACGAATCAATAAAGTAAATAATAAAATAATGCCGCTGATCTTATTCCAATTCTGCTGGAGATTTTGGATCTGCTTCATCTAATTCCTGTGGCTCTAGTTCTTCATCTATTTGTAAAATAGGTTCAGAGTTATCTTCTGGTAGAAAAAACAACTGTTTTTGATCCTGCTGGAAAAATTGCTGAGAACCTCTACTAGAATCTGAAAAAGAACCTCGTTGTCTAATTGGTTTAATCTCATTCAGACCACCAGAATTAAAATTGCCCGTGTTTGGTACTGTATTTATATTGGCACCGCTGGGAACAGTCTGAGCCTCAACTATCGTCGTCAAAAAAATTGCTGGTAATATTACTAAGGATGACCAAAAGCCCCCTCGGCAATTCTGTAAAGTGATCAGCATCTTTATACCCCCCTGGTGCCATAGTTGCTCAATGCTTTTTTCAGCTCAGACTTTAAATTAATTTTAGCGGCATTGCTAATTTTCAGAGTTATTGACTAGGGAGTGGGAAAAGATAAAAGTCGGGCAAACTGTATCAAATGATCCCATAATTTAATTGCCAAAAATCTATGATCGCTAGAATAAAAGCTAAAGCTGAAATTTAAAACTATGAGTCAAAAAACCAATCGGCGTAACTTCCTCATCGGTGGTATAGCAGCAGCAACGGCAATTGGCAGCCAAGCTTTGGGCAGAAAAACAACCCATGCTGCCTCATCAAGTCAATCCCTACCAGAGAGAGTATTAGGCAAGACTCAAATTAGTTTACCAATCTTCGGTTTAGGTGGGGCGGGGCAAACTCCCATTTCAGATGATGCTCAAGAAGCGGAAGCTATTGCTTTAATTGAAAAAGCCATAGAATTAGACATTAAATATTTTGATACCGCCGCCAGTTATGGTCCTTCGGAAGAACGCTTTGGTAAAGTTCTGCCTAGCTACCGCGATCAAATTTATCTCAATAGTAAAACCGCAGCTAGAGATTATGATGGTGCCTGGCGCGAATTAGAGCGATCTCTTACCCGCCTCCAAACAGATTATCTTGACTGTTGGCAGTTACATCACGTTTCCTTCACCGAAGAATTAGACACTATTTTTAGTGATAATGGCGCAATTAAAGCAGTTGAAGAAGCTAAAGCACAAGGCTTAATTAAATTTTCGGGAATTACGGGACACCATGAACCAGCAGTAATTGCGGAAGGACTGCGCCGCTACGATTTCGATACGACATTAATCTCTCTCAACGCTGCCGATGTTCATCACCCTCGCCCTTTCTCCAAGATCGCGCTGCCAGTAGCACAAGAGAAAAATGTCGGCGTAATTGCGATGAAAGTTCCATCCTACGGTAGATTGTTCCAGCCTGGTATGTTGTCTGGTATGGAACAGGCTATGGGGTACAGTCTCTCTTTACCTGGGGTACATTGTTGCGTCATCGCTGCGGAGAACTCCGAACAACTAGAATCGAATGTCATAGTAGCACGCAACTACACTCCCCTAAATACGGCACAAATGACTGAAATAGAACAGCTAACTGTTAACGCAGGAGATGCTGGCGCGTTCTTTCGTCAATGGACTTAGCATTAAAGATATTTAATAATTAATATAAAAGCGATCGCCTTTTTTCTTCAACTAACTAACTGGTATAGTTCTAATTACCAGGGTTAAGATACTAGTAGACGTGGGCGTAAATCGAGTAACCATTTATTTCAGTTAAAATCCTGACTGTATATAACTTACTACTTCCTACTTCCTACTACATGCGGGCATAGCCCTTTGTTACTTAAGCGAAGCGGTACTAGTGGTTACTGCTACTATTATGGGAATAATCAAGGATTTAACTCTTTTGAGGTCGGAAACACCATTATTTAAAGTTTTCTGGGTAGATTTTATTTCTATTATTTAATTTTACTATCAAGGTATTGGTAAAGCGATCGCCAACTTTGAGCAGGGGTAACTTTACTCATCTTTGCCGTATAGCGTTCGATTTTTTTAATACATTAATACTATTGAGAATACATAACAAGTAAAGCATAAGGTTGCGTGACATAATCGCTTCCTGTAAAACTTTCTGACTGATTTCTGGTTTGAGGGAACGCTTTGTAACCAGATCGACAGGAACATTAAATAAGTCTTCGAGAAAGAATTTCAAATCCATATAACCATCAAAGGTAGTGGCACCTTCAAACTCAACCAAAAAGTCTAAATCACTGTCAGCAGTAGCGCGATCAACCGCAACAGATCCAAACAGTGCTAACGAACAAACTCCAAAGTTTTGAATTGTTTGCCGATTTTGGGAGAGTGTGTTCAACACATCATCAGAATTAAGCCCTTGAGAAGTCATTGATAAATAAAACCTGGCAACATCATTATTTTAAAATCTTATGTAAGCAAAAACTACTTATTTCGTCCGATAATCGCTAAAATACAGTTATATAATTATAGTAATTGTCTTACTCTTTGCGGATCTCTAATTTCTTCTGGATCTCTTTCATAAGTATCCTTCAAAGCAGAAGATTGCATGGCGATATCAATATTTACATTATCTCCATTGGTTGTTTTGACGATATAAATTCTTCCAACTTTGATAACTGTGTTGGGAACAGTTTCTAAACTAGTGACTAATTCCTGAGAAATAGGGTCTAATTCTGGATTTTCATCATTAAGTCCGCAAAATTTTCTTTCCAAAGACTGTTTAGCCAAGTTAAATAATTCTTCTACAGCTTCTCGGCTAATTACTTCTTTCGTCGAATACTGCAATTTTTGATAAAAAGAACTTGTTTCTGGCGGAAACTCTTGTTTTAATTCGCACTCTAAAGCTTCCATTAAATGTTGAATTGCATGCTTGACACCAAATTGAATCGCTTCATCAATTTTGTCAGCCAGCAGATTAACATCAACGATCAAAGACGTGTTACGAAAATTAGGTCGCCATTCAGGAGTTGGAAGATATTGAACCAAAACTTCAGGAAATTCAGGTTCAAACAAAAATCCTTCCAGATGAAGCCATTCAGCATAAGTACATATCAACTGCCTTCTGCCAACTACCGCAGAGTCACGCAAGAAAAACTTTTCGTAGTTTGGTTTGTTATGTTTTTTTTTAAAACTACTCTTTGATCTAACTCTATAACCAAACTGATTAAAGAAATCTATGACATTATCTTTATTTAGTATGATTCCTTACATGGGCATCGCTTCTGTTATTTAAACATCTTGAAGCTTGCTCCATGCCAAACAGAACAGACACGATGGAAGTATTATAAATGCTTTAATTGCTAACATTCATCGAGTTACTGGATGTTGTTTAAAATATATCTACCTTGGCAGTGTAGATTGCACCTATTCTACTCCCAGTACTTTTAAAGATCGCGCTCTATTTTTCATGAGCGATCGCCCCACGATATTGAACCACATTTCCTAACTCACTTCATTACGATCACTAAGGGCAGTATCAGTATCTTCAAGAAAACGAATAGCTTCGCTATTGAGGTAAAGATTTAGAAAACAGCAGCGTTTACCAGACTCGTCACAAATACGCTTTGATGCCTGGACAGTTCTTTTCTAAGTCATTAAAAAGTTCAACAAACTCGTATGTAATATTATGTATTTCTATTTCATATAGGATAAAGTATTATCCATATTCAATATTGGGTTGAGGAAAACGATTAGTGATTGCCAATAGGTTGCTTGCCAAATTTTGCCTGTCTCTGGGTTTGACATTTACCATTACTGCCTGCGGTAATCCTACGGGGACTAATAATCAACAAGATAGTGGTACCCTTAAACTACTCTACTGGCAGGCACCAACAATACTTAATCCTCATCTCTCTACAGGATTTAAAGATGCCGAAGCAAGTCGGATTACTCTAGAGCCTCTAGCTAGTTTTGATAATGAAGGTAATTTGATTCCCTTTTTGGCTGAGTCTATTCCCTCAGTAGCTAATAGCGGAGTGGCGGAGGATGGTAAGTCTGTCACTTGGAAGCTAAGACAAGATATCAACTGGTCTGACGGGGAACCCTTTACTGCCGATGATGTGGTTTTTACCTATAACTTTCTGAGTAATCCCAAAGTAGGGGCAGTTTCGGCTGGAACTTATGAAATAGTTGAGAGCGTAGAAGCGATTGATGAATACACAGTTAAAGTTAACTTTAAAGAAGTTAATCCTGCGTGGTCGTTAGTTTTTGTGGGTGGAGAAGGCATGATTCTGCCCCAGCATGTTTATGAGTCTTATAACGGCGAGTCTGCCCGTTCAGCCCCCGCAAATCTTAAGCCAATTGGCACAGGAGCATATCAGGTAGTAGACTTTCGACCAGGAGATACGGTGATTTATGAGCCAAATCCTGAATTTCGTCAGGTAGACCAGTTAGGTTTTGACAGGATAGAGCTAAAGGGCGGTGGGGATGCCACCTCTGCCGCGCGAGCTGTATTACAGACAGGAGATGCCGATTTTGCCTACAATCTTCAGGTAGAGGCTCCTGTATTAGATAAATTAGCCGCAGCAGGACAGGGCGAGGTAGTCTCTAATTATGGTGCGCTGATGGAACGACTAATTATTAACCATAGTGACCCTAACCAGGTTGCTCCTTCTGGGGAACGCTCTAGCGTCGATTTTCCCCATCCCTTTTTTAGCGATCGCACGGTACGTCAAGCTTTGTCATTGGCGGTAGATCGCGATACTATTGCTGAGCAACTATATGGGGTTACGGGGAAGGCGACTCCCAATTTTTTAGTGGCACCACCTGAATATGCTTCGACTAATACTAGCTATGAATATAATTTAGAACAGGCACAGCAGCTATTAGATGAGGCGGGTTGGCAAGATAGCAATGGTAATGGAACTCGGGACAAAGACGGGACTGAGATGCAGCTTGTATTTCAGACTTCAGTTAATCCTCTGCGTCAGAAAACTCAGGCAGTAATCAAACAAGGATTGCAGTCGATAGGCATTGGTGTGGAGTTAAAAAGTATCGACCCTAGCGTCTATTTTTCCAGTGACTCTAGTAACAATGATACGGTGGAGCATTTTTATGCCGACTTGCAGATGTATACCACAGGTAATACTAGTCCAGATCCTGCCGCATATATGAACTTTGCCACCTGCGCCCAGATTCCTCAAAAAGCCAACAATTGGTCTGGAGACAATAATGCTCGCTATTGCAACCCCGAATATGATCGCCTGTTACAGCAAGCTAATCAAGAATTAGACCCTGAAAAGCGTCAGCAATTATTTATTGAAATGAATGATTTATTGATTGACAACGCGGTAGTAATTCCCTTAGTGCATCGGGCAGACGTAATGGCTTATAGCAATAGTCTGAAGGGTTATGAGCCAACTGCCTGGGATATGCGAACCTGGGATATTATGAACTGGCAAAGAGCAGAATAGGGTTGTTAACCTATAATCTATAGCAATTCTCACAGTTATGAGCCAAATTAGACTCGAAATAACTGAGGATTTTAAATGCATCATTACTCGATTGACTTTAGACAAAGAATAATTGAGATTTATGAACAAGAAAATATTTCAATTAGAAAACTGGCACAACGTTTTTAAGTAGCAAAAAGTTTCATCCAAAATTTACTCAAACAATATCAATACCATGTTCCGTGACGTAATTCGACAAGCACGAAGCTTTTGCCAAAAGATATTTTCCATGGCATACGTATACATCCGTGTTCATCTGCTCTATCGTCTAAATAATGAATAAATAATTTTTCTGTATTAGAAAAAAAGTTTCTTTTTTCAAAATTATTTATCGAAGGGTTGAGGCATCGGTTTTAGATCTGGGTAGGATAATCGCTAACTACCAATCAACGTTTCCAACTTAGCTGCACAGTCAAGTAAAGCGCGATCGCAACCAGAGCGAGCTAATAAGGAAACTCCCCAGGGAGCTTGGTCTGCGGTTAGGTAAGGAAGGCTAATTTGCGGGGCGCGGGTCAAGCTTGCGGGGGCAGTTAAGCCCAAAAGACCTGTTCTATATGCTGCCAATTCTGATTGTGGGGTACCCAGAAGCGGTGCTGCCCCTAAGGTAGTAGGTAATAGTAAAACATGATTGACGCTAGGTAAAACATTGCTCTGCCACCAGGTAACAAACTCCTGTGCCATAACTTCTGCTTGTTGTTCATCATCTTTACTTAGGCTTTTACACCACATAAAGCGATCGCGAATTTCTGGAGCTAAATCAGGCTGCTGTAGTTCAATCCAGTCACCATGAATGCGCCAAATTTCTCGCCCCTGCAAAGTGCGAAATGCTTTACTGGCAAGGGTTAACTGTTCACTAGTTATTTCTACATTCTGAAGCGAATCAAAGTGATTGCCTAAAGTTGCTAACCATGGTTGACAAGCCTCTGTCCAAGAATCTATTCCCGCAATGTTGCCAATGACAAGCTGGGATAAATTATGTTTGATACTTGAAGGTAACAGTATAGTGGCGACTTGATTGAGAGTATTGAGATCGCGAGTTAACCAACCTACGGTGTCGAATCTGGGGGATAAAGGTACTATCTGTTCACAGTTAACTGCTCCATGACTAGGGCGAAAGCCATAAATACCGTTATAGCTGGCAGGGACACGAATAGAGCCTCCAGTATCAGTCCCCAAACCAATATCAATACTCTGATTTGCTACCGCTACTGCCGAACCGCTACTAGAACCTCCTGGCAATCGCTGTGGTGCTTTGGGGTTGATAGGCGTACCATAGTGTTTATTAACTCCCTCCAAACTATAAGCAAGTTCATCTGTCAGGGTTTTGCCGATTAAAGTGGCTCCTGCATCTAGCAAAGCAGAAACGCTGGGGGCAGTTACCTTGGGTATGAAGTGACTGCTCAACCAATCAGGATTACCTGCGGTGGTGGGCATATCTGCGATGTGGAATAAATCTTTAACTCCTAAACGTAAATTGCTCAAGCTGCCTGAAATTTTGTTTTCTGCACGAGCGAGATAGGTAAACTCAGGATTTTTAGAGGTCATTATATTTAATTCTCTTAAAGATGCATTGCCCAATATTTTCTGGCGTAGTCGTTCGATGGATTGGACTAATCTTGATGATGTCTAGATAATAACTATAACTAAAAAAGAATTTTACTGAGTGAGCAATTTTGGTAATGGTTTACCCAAAAAGCGATCGCTAATCTGATTCAACGTCATTCCCTGCTTACAATCAAAGTCCCAAATAATAAGCTCTAAAGATAAGCGATCGTCGATCATGGTTACTCGATTAAAAAGTCAAATTTAATTCAAATGTAATACTATTAACATAACTCAATCACCCCAGTAATTAACTTCCAACAAGGAGCCTCTCCTGACCAATGTTCAAAAGGAACATGAGGCATACTAAGACTAACTGTTATTAAACAAGGATTTTGCGGGATGTAACCTGAATTTAAAAGGATATTTAAATTTTCCGATTCAAAGCCAAAATTTTCTCCTTGATTATCTAAAGGAATATCAACAACATCTAATACTTTAGGTTCTTGTCCATTTATCAGTCGAATGTTTCTTGGTATGCGACCATCTTTTGGGTAATCTTTGCATATTGGACGAACCCACAATGTGATTTATTTTAATATCTAATTTTCGTAAATACTTGCAAATCAAAATAGTGCGATGGCAAGATAGAGGGTCTTTTTCAGAACACATTAAGGCAATACAGTAAGTATCAAGTCCTGTAAGTATACGTTCAATTCCAGTTTTGAATGAATCGGAACTAGCAATTTTACTATAAATTACTTTTCCTTGAATATAGCAGCTTAAATCTTTTGGTCTAGCTCCTAACTCATTACCTAGAAATACATATTTAATTTTGGCTTTTAACAGCTCAAACTTTAGCAAATCTCGATTAAAGTGAGGTAAATAATTACTATAAGGATGAGAACGCACATCGGCGATCGCATTAATTTTATATTTAACTAGTAAATTAATAAAATCTTCAATAGTAAGGTTAGAGTGTCCCACCGTAAATAAGGTTTTACCCATAGACTAGTTGAAATATTACTAGTCTATGTTACTGTCAATTTTGTTAATCGTCTTGAGGATAACTGAATTATAATCCTGCTGTGGTTTGGGCAAATAAACTGGCAAAGTCACTCGTTACCACAGCATCTTTGGCATCTTCTGGTTTAGAAATGACATCAAAAGCTTTATTACGGGCATTAGATTCCCTAAGAGCATTAACTACCAAAGTTGCGACATCATCTCTTGGAATTGAAGTGGGAATGCCATCGGGAGGATTGATCGATAGTAAGTCATCTTTTCCCACTAGTAATTCTCTAACTCCTCCTGGTTCATTTAGTAAACCACCTGCACGAATGATAGTGTAGTCAATTCCCGAATCAATCAGATACTGTTCTGCCTTACGTTTCCAGACTAAAATATTACCGTTTCCCATACGATTGAGAACATGGTCAGATTTAGTACCACCCATTGAACCCACCAAAATAATATGCTCTGCTCCTGCTTGTTTGGCAGCATCAATTTGGTTTACCTGACCGTGATAATCTACCTTTTCTGGCATACCTTCTGGGTTGTAAGCAAATTCTGGCGGTTTTCCCTCCGAAGGCGGCGTAACCATTTTGGGTACTGCACTGGTCAGAATAACCAAGGCATCACAGCCTTTTAGTGCGGAGTCTATTTGAGATTTATTGGTAATATCACCAATAATAAAATTTTCAGTTGAACCAAAAAATTCAGTAACCTTTTGATGCGATCGCGCAAAACCAATTACCTCAAATTCTTCTGGATTATTTTGCAGTTTTTGAAAAACTAAAGAACCAGTTCTACCTGTTGCTCCAGTAACTAGTATTTTTTTCATTTTTGCTATTTTGAAATCTAACTTGGTAAAAAAATATTATATAGCTATTAATTGCAAAAGAAAGGGTATCTTGGCTTGAGAATAAACTTTAAAATTTATGATTTAGAATCAGATGCCTTTAACTTTTCTATAACTAACTTGGTATTGAATATTGGCACAAAATTAATCTCTACTTTGTAACCAACAGCATCAGCATATTGTTCAATTGTCGAAAGCTTGGGAGAAGAAAAGGCGAATTAACATTTGCCAACCGAGAAATATTACTTTTTTCACTTCGCTATTAGCTAAGACTTTTTGCTTGAATTTTGCAAATGTTGGGTGAGTCACTTTTGAACCTCCTTTATTATTTTGCTTGTTTTGTCCAAAGTATTCGATAAAGCGATCGCTCTTAAATAAATTTCACCTTACCTTTTATATCTTCAGCGGATCACGAACAACAACTGATTTAACCTGTTCATCTAAGTGAAACTTAACTTTTTCGTTCACCGCGAATTGTTTTGAGTCTATTTGCCAAAGAAGATTATGGAGTGTTTCTTTTCATTTCCTCAACCCAAGCTGTAGATTCTGCTGTTTGACGAGCAATCTCTGCTTTATGCTCGTAATAATATGCCATCGCTGCGTAAACTGCTGCTTGGTTTAGATCGTATTCAGATGCGATCGCTTCTAGTGTTTCTTCCTGTTTTAAATACAACTGGGCAATAGTAGCCACAGGTATTCTCGTTCGAGCAATACGAGGCTTCCCCGCATAGTATTCGGAATCGATAGCAATGTAGTTTATGCTTACCTGTAGCATAGCTGTAGAGCGACAATATAGTTGGTAACTTATGTCGTCTCAAAAACTAGTTTTTCCGTTATAAAGAAGTAACTCTAAAAAAATAAAGTCGGAAACTAAAACTAAGTTCAACCTTTTTTCATACAAACTTGATAACAATAAAGTTGGAAACTTTTCTGTAAGCTATATATATAGGACTTTTGAAGGTGTGGTATTTTTACTCAATTGACTTGATTATGGTCAAAATTGTGATCGCAGTTATAATGCACCCGATCTTTCTCTAGCACTTCGTCATCAGGTAGTCCTAAAGACGTAAGGATGCATTGTAGTGATGGACAAAATACCAAATTGCTCCAATATGATTTTCTATCTTTTTGGAGCAAGACAAAGTTTTCCTGACTAAGCGAGAAACTCTTTGAGGTAACGTACAGTTAAATC
>JBCDDK010000092.1:0-27622 GCA_039180345.1 Cyanobacteria bacterium P01_G01_bin.39
CAGTTTTTCGAGCCTTAACTCAAATTTGCTAATAAAAAGATGTCGAAAAACAAGATCGAGGTTAGATTAGGTATTGTGTAATTTTACAGTTGTCTCAGTAACTATACGTTGCCGATGTCAATTCTAATTAACATATTCTTAAATTTATCAATTCAGTGATCCCTCCAGACTTAAATATATATAGGGATACGCAATTAAAGCGTAAAACTGCACCTAAGCTAAAGACTAAACATTAACACCTATGAAAGACAATTCCACCAAAGATAACAAGAAACTGCTCCTCATAGATGATGATCCTAATTTAATCTTACTAGTTAAAGACTACTTAGAATTCAGGGGCTATTACGTAGACACTGCCGAAAACGGTCGTGAGGCTTTAGAAGTTCTTGATCATCTGGTTCCTGACATGATTATCTGCGATGTGATGATGCCCGAAATGGATGGATATGCTCTGGTGAAGCACATCCGCGAAGAACCCACAACGAATCAGATTCCTGTTTTGTTTCTTTCTGCCAAAGGTCAAAGTCAAGACCGAGTTAAGGGCTTAAATGAAGGTGCTGATGTATATATGTCCAAACCGTTTGAGCCAGAGGAGTTAGTGGCTCAAGTAGAATCTTCTCTCAAGCAAATAAAACGCTGGGAACAGAGAAGACCAAGGGGAATCGATGGCACTCGGACGATTCATGTACCTCACAATGTTGTGTTAACTCCCACTGAACTTAAAGTAGTGCAACTAGTGGCAAAAGGCATGGCAAATCGAGAAATTGCTAATCAATTAAATGTTAGTCAGCGAACCATCGAAAGCCATGTTTCTAACATGCTCAACAAAACTAGTCTTAATAACCGCACTGAGTTAGCACGCTGGGCGATGGAAAGCAGTAAAGCCTAGGGGCATTTAGATCTTAGTTTTTAGCTTAGAGTAGGGTGAAAAAAATTTGCTCAGTAATTAAATAGTCTGCTATTATGTATTTCTAGTGCTGGCGTAGCTCAGTTGGTAGAGCAGCTGATTTGTAATCAGCCGGTCGCAGGTTCAAGTCCTGTTGCCAGCTTCAGAAATAGATTAACCAAAATCGACATACTTAGTTGTACAATTGACAGTTGTACTTTGCTAAACAGACTGTGATTGAACGCTACACCCTGCCCGAGATGGGCGAGATTTGGACCGATAACTATAAGCTAAAAACATGGCTACAGGTTGAAATAGCAGTCTGCGAGGCACAAGCCGAACTTGGTTACATTCCTCAATCTGCTGTTGATGAAATTAAGGCTAAGGCTGATTTTGAACTGGAGCGAGTATTAGAAATTGAGGCAGAGGTACGCCATGATGTAATTGCTTTTTTAACCAACGTCAACGAATATGTCGGGGGTGCGGGTAGATACATTCATCTAGGCTTAACTAGTTCAGATGTCTTGGATACGGGAATTGCCCTCCAAATGGTGGCAAGTCTCAATCTAATTTTAGAGCGTCTGGAAGAATTGATTCAGGCGATTCGCTATCAGGCACAGCAGCATCGTTATACTGTAATGGTAGGTAGATCTCACGGTATTCATGCTGAACCAATTACCTTTGGCTTCAAATTAGCTGGTTGGTTAGCTGAAGTATTGCGTAACCGCGATCGCCTGGTAAGATTGCGTAAGGAAATTGCCGTAGGTAAAATCTCGGGCGCAGTTGGCACCTATGCTAATGTCGATCCACAAATTGAAGCTCTCTCCTGTCAGAAATTAGGTCTAGAGCCAGATTGTGCCTCAACTCAAGTGATTTCTCGCGATCGCCATGCTGACTATATCCAGCAATTAGCATTACTTACCGCATCCATTGAGCGCTTTGCCGTCGAGATTCGTAATCTCCAGCGGACAGATGTACTAGAAGTTGAAGAATTTTTCTCCAAAAAGCAAAAAGGTTCCTCAGCAATGCCCCACAAGCGTAACCCGATACGTTCTGAGAGATTGACAGGAATGGCGCGGATTGTCCGAGGAAATGCCGTAGCAGCTTTGGAAAACGTTGCTCTCTGGCACGAACGAGATATTTCTCACAGTTCTGTAGAACGGGTAATTTTGCCTGATAGCTGCATTTTGACTCACTTTATGCTCAAGGAAATTACTGGCTTGGTTAAAAATCTGCTGGTGTATCCTGAAAATATGCAGCGCAATATGAATGTCTATGGCGGTGTAATTTTTAGCCAGCGGGTGCTGCTGACCTTGGTGGAAAAGGGTATGAATCGGGAAGAGGCTTATCGGGTGGTTCAAGAATCTGCTCACCAAGCCTGGAATAAAACCGATGGCGACTTCCGTAAATTAATTTCACAAGATCCCACAGTTACTCAAACATTATCCCCAGAGGAAATTGACGCTTGCTTCGATCCTAATCATCATTTAAAGAATTTAGACGAAATCTATCAACGTCTAGGAATATAACAATTTCTAGAATAAAACAAATGATAAACGTTCAATGATAAATGAAATGACCGTAGTTGTCTTAGGTAGTATCAATTTAGATTTAGTGGTAGAAGTTCCTCAGTTACCCGTTAAGGGAGAAACCGTGATTGGCGATCGCTTTTTTTCCGCTGCGGGAGGAAAAGCTGCTAATCAAGCTGTGGCGATCGCTAAATTAGGAACTAAGGTAAGTTTAGTTGGTCAAATTGGTGATGATAGCTTTGGTCAAACTTTGATCAAAAGCTTACAGACTGCGGGAGTAGATACTCGGGGGATTACTATAAATCCCCAGACCTATTCAGGTATTGCTTCTATTGTCGTTGACCGACAGGGAGCAAATACCATCGCCTGTGCGGCAGGAGCCAATAATTTGGTCAGAGAGCCAGAATTAAAGCAGTTTAAGCAAATTCTTCCCCAAGCTAAAATTGTACTGTTGGAGTTGGGGATTCCGATGGCGACAGTTTTGAATGCAGCTAGGGAGGCAAAAGCAAACAATTGCTTAGTGATCCTAGACCCAGCACCAGTGACATCAAATTTGCCTGAAGAGTTATATAGCTTAATCGATATTATTACCCCCAATGAAATAGAAGCCAGCCAGCTAGTTGGCTTTACTGTTGATGGAGTAACCACCGCTAGACAAGCTGCATCTTTTCTCCATCAAATGGGAGTCAAAAACGTCATTATTACCCTGGGTAATCAAGGTTCTCTCTACAGTAACGAAGTAGAAAGCTTTTGGATTAAACCAATTCTAGTTCCTGTGGTGGATACAGTAGCCGCAGGAGACGCCTTTAATGGTGCTTTGGCTGTAGCATTGTCTTTAGGCAAATCTCTCTTAGAAGCCGTACAGTGGGCAACGGTGGGCGGCGCTTTAGCCGTAACCAAAAGTGGCGCACAATCTTCTCTGCCTAGCTTAGATAGCTTTAAGCAGCTACTAGATCAACAAACTTTAGACTTGGAATGAGTTCTAAGTAGATAGGTGTAAATAAATATAAAACACGATCAAAACCCAATTTTAGCTATTTCCTTCCCAATCCCCAATTTCATCTCGACCATTTTCTAACTAATTTGACCCACTTACTTATTTATTGAACATACTGCCAAATCGTATTCAGTAATTCTTCTCTTTTAAAGGGTTTTGCCAAATTAGCGATCGCCCCTGCTCTTTTTGATTTGGATAAATTAATTAGCTCAGGAGTTTCATTGACCATAATAATCGGTATAGATTGGAAGTCATGATGATTTTTTAGTAGAGTGCAAAGCTCATAACCATTTATTTCAGGCATTTCCACACTTAATAAGATCAGACTTGGTTCAAATTCAATTAATTCACTAAAGGCATTCATCCCATCTTGAATAGACAATACAGAAAATAAATTTTGCTCTAGATATTGAGTCAAATTTTGATGTGCTGCTGGGTCATTATCTACGTATGCCACTTTACAGGTATTTTCCAGAGCAAGTACTGTCTGTTTGCTGTGAGAGTTGATGTGAAACCCACTATCTTCTCCTCGCCAATCTGCTTGTGATATAGTCTCAAATAAATTTTGTTTCAGAGGGAAATTAGGCAACTGATCGAAAGGAGATTTAGGCGCACGCACCACAATCGTCCTGTCTAGAATTGAAGGATATAAAATTTTAGCTACCACTAACTCATCACGATCAATCACTGCACTGATCTGACGAAAGTTTAATCCTTTCAATAGCTTGCAGATAGTTTCATTTTGTTCAACGGTTAGGTTGCCAATAACTTGGTCCTTGACTGAAACTAAATAGGGACGTTCATAAGAAGAGCAAATTTTGGCATCGAAAGCTTGCCATGCTTCTATTCTTTTTTGACACTGTTTAATATATTCGCTCAAATCAAAACGACATAGCTCTCTAATCTGCTTTGATTTGGGAATGATACTATACTCGCTCTTCTCAGGTAAGCAGAGAAAGGATTCAAATACTTCCCTCGTAATTCTTCTAATTAAAGTTACTGCTGCTTGAGCATCGAGATATCCTGATGACAACAACCAAATAATACTCTGGTAATCTGTCGGAAATTGTACATAAGTTCTTAAATCGTTTTTAAATTTAAGTCGAGGCTGCTTAATGATGGAGTTGGCAATTTGAGGATTTTGATTACTCAAACGGCGTAGATGTCGTTCCAATCTCTCAAACGGAGCTAAAGAATTAGTCGCATAAATAAGTTGACCTTCATTAAAATGAATAAAGAAAATCACAGATTTATAGACAACCTTGAGGCAATTATTTTTCTCGGCAAAGGGTAAATCACCCAAAATATCAGGCAATCTATCGGCCAAGAATTGGGGTTGATCGTGATTTATATCAACATGATTGAGATGGTTCATGCACTCTCAAGGACTCTTACTCAAACGCTAACAATCTTAATGTACCCATCTAGCAAGATTGACTAACAAGCCAGCTAAGCCGTCAAGTATTTAATCTGCTTGTTGAGATTGACGAGACAAAACACAGACGACTCAGTGAGTTAGTGCGGTCTTGGGGGTTTCCCCCCATGAGCAACTAACGTAGGCGGAGCCTTCTCGAAGAGTACCCCTAATGGGTTTGCCGCATGTCTTGCCCGCATGTTCATGTTGGGGAGACTTGGAGAAGATTGTCTGCTTTATTTTCTAATTTAATAAAATGCAGTTTAAATGCACATCAGCGTCCAAAAAATCGAGATTAGTAATGTCAGAAGAAAACAAATTTCCTTTTACCCCTTACCCCTTAACCATTGGCGACAAGTTAAGAAAAAATGTTGGGAGTAAAGCACTACATATAGCGTTGTTTGTTTTAGACAAGTCTAAATATGGATTGAAAGAAGTTTGCAGGAGCGATCGCGTAGTCAAGTTTAAATTGATGAAAATATCTCAAAACCTACTACCCACTACCCACTACCTACTACCTAAAAGCGATTTACAAACAACGTAGTCCCTGAACTTGTCACCAATGCCCCTTACCCATTACCCAGTCTCAGCAGACTAATTTATTTCTTGAAAGCTTACATCTACCTCCTTTAGTTACTTCAACTACTCTACGATTTGCTGCTGTAGTACTTTCTTGCCAAAACAGAGTATTCATGCTCCAATAGGGCAAATACTTCGCGATTCGCTAGAATGATCGTAAAAGAACGAAAGTTATGTTAATTTCAACTACTTTGGAACATTAAACTTGGCAGCTTTTATGGCATTATTTGTTAACAAACGCCTATTTAAAAAACTACTTTACGGACATCTCACGCATTTGAGGGAACCTCAAATGACGTGTCCTCATAAACAGCAGTTGCGAGCAGCAGCTTACATTAACTAATCAGCAACATGACAACTGAAAACATCCATTTACGCTCTGAATTTATCAACACTCAAGTGATTGCAGGCAACAGCGGCAAGAGATTAGGAGTGGTTAAAGAGGTCTTAGTAGATATAGACCGCAGAGAAGTAGTAGCTTTGGGACTACGGGATAATTTACTTTCAGTCTCGGGAATACCAAAATATATGTATCTCGACAGTATTCGTCAAACGGGAGACGTTATTTTGGTAGATGACGAAAATGTAATCGAAGATATTGATATTGAGATATATAGCAAGCTAGTCAATTGCGAGGTCATTACCGAAGCTGGTGAACCATTAGGAAAGGTTAGAGATTTTCAGTTTGATGCCGAGAATGGCGCGGTTAACTCGATTGTGATTGCTTCATTGGGTATTCCACAAATTCCCGAACAATTTATCAGTACCTATGAACTTTCCATAGACGAGGTTGTTAGTAGTGGCCCTAATCGTCTGATTGTGTTTGAAGGTTCAGAAGAACGGATTCAACAAATATCCGTCGGACTTCTCGAACGTTTAGGTATTGGTCGTCCTCCTTGGGAAAGCGATCGCGAAGAATACTATCCCCAAACCATCAAAGCCGAGAATCAGTTGCCAACAGGGACTCCTGTGCGCCAGCCAATTTCGACTCCAGTGGATACCAGAGAGCCTGTGATGGAGGAACGCTGGGACGAGGATGAATGGCAAGAAGCTCGAGTTACACCTCCACCCATGAGACAGCAGGCAGAGGCGGTGCCTTATGAGGATGATTACGAAGAAAACAATTGGGAAGACGCTAACCCTGAAGTTTATGAGGCTCAAGTATATGAAGCACCTCCTGTAAAAGAGTATGAGTACGAGGAGGTGACTAACGAAGATGTTTGGGATGATGACATCAAACCAGAGCCATATAATCCACCTCCTGTAAATATTCCCGAGAAACAAAAGGCTCCTGAATATGAAGAAGAGCCAGGATAGAAAGTAAAACTCCAGAATATCAATTAATACAAGACGAGTAATGTTACTCGTCTTATTTTTTATGATCAAAAAGTTTAGAGCTTATAGCTGACATTCCGCAATTAAATTGAAAGTTGATGGTATTTTGAATTAGGAGATTGTGATCTCGGAGGATGCGATCTTGGAGAATGTGATCTGAGTTAGTTTAATCTCAATCAAACTAAATCTTCACCTAAAAATTCTCGAATCTCTTTATCCTTTAATAAGCAACTGTTATCAACCTTCAAACAATTTTTTAGCTTATTAGCATCAGATAGTGTTGCTACAAGATACTTACTATCAGATTGTGACTGTCGCAGTTGTTTAACTTCTTGTTCTAAAGACTCAATACGGTCAACCAGAGTACGAATTACAGCCGCCTCTGAATCAGGTAAATTACCGTGTTCTAAAGGATCGACTTTAACTCCTGAACGGTAAACTATTCTGCCAGGAATACCGACAACAGTGCAGTTAGAAGGGACATCACGCAGTACTACCGAACCTGCACCAATACGAACATTATTGCCAATCTGGATATTGCCTAAAACTTTGGCCCCACCGCCAACGACCACGTTTTCGCCTAAAGTGGGATGCCGTTTTCCTGATTCTTTCCCCGTTCCACCAAGGGTCACTCCCTGATATATTAGCGAGTAATCTCCGACAATTGCCGTTTCACCAATCACGACCCCCATTCCGTGATCAATAAACACTCCCTGACCAATCTGCGCTCCTGGATGGATTTCAATTCCCGTAAAGAAGCGCGCTAAATGAGAAACTAGTCTAGGAAAAAAAGGAATACCTACTTTGTAGAGCCAGTGGGCAATGCGATGTAAGAATAGTGCCTGTAACCCTGGATAACAAACCAGAACCTCAAGCCAGTTGCGGGCTGCTGGGTCGCGTTCAAAAATGATGCGAAAGTCAGCTACTAGTGAGGAAAGCATCAGTTATTATCCTTAGTTAATTAACATTTAAGTGTTGACAAAACTATTCTATCTTTTTCATGGCATTTCTGAACTCTTCAATATGGTGTAATATCACTCCAGATTTTTCTGTCTCCTGATATATTTTCTATACATGAATTAATACTTTATGCAATTTAAAGGGTTTTTAAAACTTCTGCCTGGTTAATCAGCCATTTTCCTTGCTGACGAACTAACTGATAGCGCACCAGCAAATTATCATCATAGGACTGACTCTGATCTAGTGTTCCTGATTGATAATGTTTTGCCACTTCCTTAACTTCAGCTTCGACTGTGGCTTGATTACGGTCTTGGGGATTGATTTTTGCCGATCGCATGGTTATTTTGTGTTCATACTCTCGATAGAGATTTTCTTGCTGATAAATTTTAGCTCGCTCGCGCCAGGTGGTTAACAGTGGTTCTGCCAAAATTTGATTGAGCTGGTCAATCTGATGTTCTTGACCAAAAGCAGCAGATTTACTCTGGAGCCAGGTTTGAATTACCTGCTGTGATTGATTAATTAAGGTTGGTTTGGGTTTAGGTGCGGCAACCACAGTTTTCTTGCTTTCCTTTTTAGGAGGAATTGTTACGGCTGGGTTACTAATGGCGATCGCCAGTTGCGGTTGAGTCGCGATTTGAGGACGAGGAGAGAGAAATAGTTTAGTTACTACAAAGCCCAATGCTCCTACCCCAAAAATTAGACCAAAAACAAACAGCCAGCCTTGCACCAAGGTAGCGGCGCTGCGTTTTTTACGACGGGGAGCTTGATTACGGGCTGCTCTAGCTTTTGCCATAACTGCTGGTGGTACAGCCCTCTCCTCTCTCGGCTGTAAGGGTAGGGTGAGAGATTTCGGTCGGGGTGAATTCGGCGGTCTTTTAGAACTGATACGGGAATTACCAGCAATAGCTTGAGACTGATTACGCTCAATAGTTGCAGTCGATGCAGATCCACTGTTACCGATGCTCGCTCCTACTAATTCTCTGGAATTGGCAGTAGCCCTACTCAATGAGCCAGGTTCAACCAGTTGCGGTTTTTCGGTCGGGAAAATATTACGCCATAAAGACATAAGACCCGCTGGTTCTTCTACGTGGGTACTATCTAGGGTGGAATCAGCTGCTGGCGTTGACTGAATATTGTTAGCTTCTTTTAAGGTGGGTAAAGACAATTCTTCGAGGAAAGACTGAACTTCTGGGTCGGCAAAATATTCTTTCAGGGTCAGTTCTATACTTGATAAGTCTTTGAACTGAGCTATAACCTCCTGCTGTAGCCACTGCTCACCATAGAAACATAATCCTGGTAACAGATCAGAACTCCCTTGAGAATGTTGCTGAATCTCCTCCAGCTTTCTGGGGTCAGGAGCCTGTTGCAGCTTTAATATCGCTTTTTCTGTATGTCCCAACAGTAAAGCCGCCATTGCCTGTTCCCAACTAACGTCCTGTTTTTCTGCCAAATAGTCCAGCTTGCGTTGCGCCCGCAGAACTAATTCCGGTTGTTTAAAACAAAACCCCCTGCCTAAAAGTGTATAAACTGCCAAATAATTAGCGATCGCCGAATCTTTTTGATTCTCAGCGTCAAATAGTTGCTGTTGTTCAATAGAAGTTAAATAAGTCCTTAACTGCTGTATGAAACATAAAAACTGGTCAAAGTTTAAACCCGAACGATCTTCACCCCTGCCTTCAATCCCCTGCCGCTGCACCAACATTGACTGTAACAATTGAAATCCTTGGGTTCTTGCCGCAGACTGGGGCGGATTTTGGGAGATTAAGCCGAGAATGCGATATGGTCTGAGTCGAAATAAATCTCCTTCAAGTTCTTCCTGTAAATGGGGAAACAAGCTTTTGGATTGGAGCAAATCACAACCCATTCTTCCCGATATAGCAGCATGTTCGTACTCTTGTCGATGCCATTGCTCCCGTCCCAACTCCATATAAGCTAGGGCTAAACAAAGAAGCAGGTCTTCCTGTGTCTGATCCAAGACTACTGACTCGACATCAGATTGCTCTAGTTCACGACGATTGAATAAATCAATTCCCAAGGTAAGAACTGTTTCGTATTCTCCTAATTCATGAAGAATCAGCAACGCTCCTACCAGTTGTGATGAGGGAATTTCAATAGTAGGATTTGCTGCGGGGATGGCAAGAGTATCATCTTGAATCTGATTTTGGGTCTGATTGCCTTCATTTTCCGTGCTTTCTAGATCTACCCCCTCATCAGGTTCAATCTCTTCCTCCATCGCGGCTGACAAGGGCTGCATATTGAGCAAAAATTGTGCATCGTAAACTGCTCTCTGCTCTGGGTTAGATAAGACCTGATATGAGTATTTAATTAATTCTTGACGCGCCTCGATAGCCGCTTCGCTATATTCACGGCGAGGTTGTTGCAAGAGGCGATCATTATAAGCCTGGTTTAACTGCTGGTCAGTAGCTTTGACAGGCACGCTTAATATTCGGTAATAGTCGAGGGGGATTCGCACGATGATAATTTCCTCTGGACGGCTTTAACGTCTTGGTAAGTGACAAGTAAGTGAAAGAATAAATAATAAGCAACAATTTATCGGAGATTTAAACATTCAATCAACAGTACATCATCTTACAAAGATACTGCTTTTATTCCTGAGCCGATATTGCGCTTTTTGCCAGCATTCTAACTCAACTTTGGCAAACCACCAGAAAAATTTAGACTAAGTTGAGAAAGTATAAACAACTGTAAACTTTGTTAAAAAACTATGAAATCAAATCAATCAAAGATAATTGTCATTGATGATGACCCCACTGGCTCCCAGACAGTACATAGTTGCCTGCTACTGATGCAATGGGATGTTAACACTTTAAAACGAGGATTGTCAGATGATGTGTCGATATTTTTTATTTTGAGCAACACCAGAGCGCTAGATCCTGAGCAGGCGGCACAAATTACGCGAGAAATTTGCCAAAACTTGCAGATAGCGATCGCTGAAGTGGGGATTGAAGACTTTTTGGTGGTCAGTCGCTCTGACTCCACCTTGAGAGGACATTACCCGATTGAAACCGATGTGATTGCTCAAGAGTTAGGAGGGTTTGATGCTCACTTTCTGACCCCAGCTTTCTTTGAAGGAGGCAGGATCACCGAAGATAGTATCCATTATCTGCTGATTGACGGGGTAAAAACCCCAGTGGCAGAAACGGAATTTGCCCGTGACTCTGTATTTGGCTATAGCCATAGCTATTTACCCGATTATGTGGCTCAAAAGACTGAGGGCAAAATTGCCAGAGGCGCAGTAGAGAGATTGACGATTGAAGATTTGCGTAGTAAAGAGATTGAGCAACGCTTACTGAAGCTCAGTAATAATCAATGCGTAGTTGTGGATGGATTAACCCAAGCTGATTACGATTTGCTGGCATCGGCAATTTTAGATGCCACAGCCGCAGGTAAACGCTTCTTATTTCGCTCTGCCGCTAGCCTGTTAACTTCCTTAGCGCAGTTGGGAGAGCAGCCCACCTCAGCAGAAAATATGTCCAGTTACCGCGCCACAGATCAACCTGGAGTAGTGATCGTTGGTTCTCATGTGCAAAAAACTACTCAACAGCTCGCTCAGCTATTGAAACAAGATTCGGTGGTGGGAATTGAAGTCGATGTCAAGGTATTACGAGATCGCCCTCAAGAGAAAAATAAGATCCTCGAATCAACCTTAGCTCAAGTCAATCAGGCATTTACGGCAGGAAAAACAGCCGTGGTCTATACCAGTCGTGAAGAATTAAGCTTTGCCGATGTCCAGCAACGGTTACAGTTTGGGGTAACAGTCTCTTCTTTGCTGATGGATGTAGTTCATGGGTTGCCAGCATCAATTAGTTTTTTAATCAGTAAGGGGGGTATTACTTCCAACGATGTTCTCAGCGTGGGCTTAAATTTAACTGCCGCTCGACTTTTAGGACAAATTTTACCTGGCTGTTCTTTAATTCGCACCGAAGCAAATCACCCACAGTTTCCCAATTTACCAGTGGTTTTATTCCCAGGAAATGTAGGCGATGCCGACAGTTTAGTTGCCGCATGGTCGCGCTTAACAATTTCCTAATCTTTCATCGAGAGAAACTTACGTTAGTATGTGAGACGTGAAAACAGAACTACCCCAAAAGGTAGATATACGTAGATATACGGATGATCAGGATGGTTTAATGACTTTAGAGCCGACTATCTCCCTAGATAAAATTGACGAGCAGCCTGATTCTTCAAATCTCGTCAATCGTTATGCGCAAATTTCTCTCAAACACGACAACGAGCAAATGTTGCTGGTTTTGCCCACCCAAGCCGAAATTAATTCCGATTTACCTTGGTCGGAAACTTGGCAAGAACTAAAACATCTGTTAAAAACCAAGGAGCAGTCTTGGCAGGTAGGGACAAATGTGTGCTTAGTTGCTAAAGATCGCCTGCTTGATTCAAGACAACTCCAAACTATTGCCGAAACACTTAATGACGTAAATCTATCTCTGGCAACAGTCAGTACCAATCGAAGACAAACGGCGGTGGCAGCAGCTACCAGCGGTTACTCCGTTCAGCAAAAAAAACTGACACAACCGTTAACCAATCGACCGACAGGCTCCAAGAAGAGTTCCTCTTCTACCCTGGCAGAGCCACTGTATTTACAAAGTACGGTTCGTTCTGGAGTCGAAATACGTCATCCAGGAACCATTGTAATTTTTGGTGACCTCAATCCTGGAGGAAAAGCGATCGCCGCAGGAGATATTTTAGTCTGGGGACGACTACGAGGGATTGCCCACGCGGGCGCACAGGGAAATCATCAATGTCGAATTACGGCATTACAGATGGAATTTACCCAATTGCGAATTGCTGATTCTGTTGCCAGAGCGCCAAAATTAAGACCCAGACGCTTAACACCAGAATTAGCTTTTATGACCACGGAAGGCATTCGTTTAGCCAAAACCTCAGAGTTCGCCAAACGCTATATTTTTTCGTCACCAAGCAAGGCGTGGATTGATCAAAATCAAGCAAAATAACTACAGCTACACAAATCGTAAACAAGCAATATGAGTCGTATAATTGTTGTTACCTCTGGCAAAGGAGGAGTGGGCAAAACCACCACTACCTCGAATCTAGGAGCTGCTCTGGCTAAACATAATCGTTCTGTGGCTCTAATTGATGCTGATTTCGGCTTAAGAAACCTGGACTTGTTGCTCGGATTGGAAGAACGAGTAGTCTACACGGCGATCGATGTTCTAGCGGGAGAATGTCGTTTAGCACAGGCTTTGGTTAAAGATAAGCGCCTTAAAGGTTTAGTGTTGCTTCCCGCAGCGCAAAATCGCAATAAAGAATCGGTTAATCCCGATCAAATGAAAAAAATCGCCACTGCTTTAGCAAAGGGTTATGATTATATTCTCATTGACTGCCCCGCAGGCATTGAATTAGGTTTTCGTAACGCTATTTCAGCGGCGAATGAAGCTCTTATTGTTACTACTCCCGAGGTAGCAGCAGTAAGAGATGCTGATCGCGTCATTGGTTTACTCGAAGCCGAAGGCGTTAATAAAATTAGTCTCATCGTCAATCGAGTTAAGCCATTGATGGTCGAAGAAAACAAGATGATGAGTGTTGAAGACGTGCTGGAATTATTGGGTGTACCTCTAATTGGGGTGGTACCTGATGACGAAAAAGTGATTGTGGCTACCAACAAGGGAGAACCACTGGTTTTAGGAGAATATGAATCTGTTCCAGCCCAGGCATATTCTAACATTGCGCGGCGTTTAGAAGGTGAAAAAGTACCATTCCTAGATTTAATGGCAAATCAGGGCAATATACTGTCTCGCCTCCGCCGCATGTTTGGTGGTTAATCAACACTATTACTATGCTGTTGAAATTTTGTAAAAAAATGTTGCTTGACAAAGCTATGGATTGCGACCCATTTCTCTCATGCCGACCATGTTAAACATGATTAAAAGGATTCTGGAAATGCTTTTTCCCTGGAAGAATAACACTGACAGTCGAGACCACGCCAAAAGTCGTTTAAAGCTGATTATTGCTCACGATCGCGCTAGCATTAATCCTGATATGATGAAGGCGATGCGGGAAGAGATCTTAGAGGTGGTCGCCCGCTATGTGGAAGTGAATCGTGAAGAAATGGAATTTTCTCTTTCTAACGATCAACGGATGACTTCTTTAACTGCTAATTTGCCGATCCGCCAAATCAAGCGTGTGGGGGATCTTAAGGAAAAGCTCAAGGAAAACAAGTCTCTTAACCTGCAACAGATTGAGGTGGTGGAAGTTGATCAAGAATCCGAAGCTAATTCTAACCCTTAATAACTGAGGGGGAAGTTTCTTTTTTCCCCTTAGTTTTACTTAAATTTTTATGCTCTAATTGAGTAACTTTGGTGATTTTTAATCATCTTAATCTGGTTGATTATTTTTATTGAAGTTTTTGATAGTAATACTATTAAAATAAGTAAATTTGAATCGATAATTGACCTCTGAACAAGAATCACTATTATTTACAATTATAGATGAATGGATTAAAGTGCCAAAAGGCACTTCTTCTATTAATAAGATTATCTGGTTCGATAATTCTTTAGGAGCAATCGTTTAACCAGAGCTATCTCATCGTTAACTACATTATTTTGTGTATTTACAAAAATAGGTAATTTTAACTGTAAGGTAACTTATAGTCGTACAAAGTTACGCTCTTGACAATGCAAAAGTTGACGGTTCGTAAGTAACAAAGGCGCATAGTTCGCCGCATGTAGTAGGAGTAAATGTCCTAAACGGAAGACGTAATGCTATAACTATCTCTTTCTAAAAGCCAGTAAAATCATTTATAAAATTTAGCATGAAATGATCTTGGATCAATACTAGCTCAAAAAGCGTCGAATACGCTTAACGATCTTCCTCTCTCCAGCAAATGAATCTAACCACGAATTAAGTAGAATATTTTCTCCAGATTTGAGCTTGAAAACAATTCTAGATGCAGAACTATCAGTATCTCTAGTTCTTTCTAGAAATACATTTTCTATTTCATCTAAGTTAATTTCTCTTGCAATTTTGATTACCGAATTGTATCTGAGGATTAATAATGTATTTAATTCTTTAGATAGAGTAAATTTAAGATCTATTTTTGCTCCTAAAATAATTATAGAAATAATAATAAGCATAGCAATTAGCTTAAAACATTTCATAATTACAGGTAAGTTGTTTTCGCCTACTTCAAAATGATACTTATCATTTTTCCTTGTAAATTCATTAAATTGTTTACTTTGCTTTTTCCATAAATTATAATTAGGGGAAAATTTGTCATACCTGGATACTTTGATTTTTTCCTCATCTGCTAACAAAATTACATTGTAGTCAGGGATATTTGAATTTTCTGAATACTCTTTTTCTATATTTAATTGATAATTATTAGCCAAAATTTCTCTTTCTTGCTTTCTTGTTCCCCAAAGATCCCGTTTGACTAATTGGCAGTTAATGCTAGAGGGAATACTAGATTGATATCTATCACAAGATAAATTGATTGTGTAGGGTGCATATAAAGAAACTAAGAGAAGAATCAATGCTAATCCTATCGGAAATATTATCAAACGATAGACACAAACAGATTTTACATTTAAGATTAGGTTGGTTTTATCTGATTGTTCGACTGTTATACTAGAAAACTTTATTATCATTAAGTTTACAAACTTTGGCGAGGTGATTTTACTAAAAACTATATTTTTCTAACGTGTTAGCCTATAAAACAATTTTAAACTTATTTACTTAGTTTTCTTTTGATTTCTAACTTAGATTAATAGAGAAAAAATTTAATTTGGCGACTAGCCTTGCAGGTGCGCTTATGGCGATCGCCTGATTTGTGTAACAAGTCTCTAACAAGAAAGAAACTATAATTAGCCTGGGAAAACTCAGATGATATACTAATAGATCCTCAACAGATCTCATAAATATAAGCATGGCGGACAAAACAGCAGGTATTAAAATAGTTAGCGATAATCGTCAGGCTCGTTATCTCTATGAAATACTTGAAACCTATGAAGCGGGAATTGAATTAGTCGGAACCGAAGTTAAGTCAATTCGTGCAGGAAAGGTTAACCTACGAGATGGCTATGCTTTTATTAAAAATGGGGAAGCTTGGATGAGCAATGTCCATATCTCACCATATCAAGCAGGAGGAACCCATTTTAATCACGAACCCCTGAGAATTCGCAAGCTGCTTCTGCACCGCAAGGAAATCAATAAGCTGATTGGACAAACCGAACAAAAGGGATTAACCTTAGTTCCTTTAAAGATGTATTTTAAAAAAGGAAGAGTCAAAATTGCGATCGGTTTAGGTCGGGGTAAAAAACTACATGACAAGCGCGAAACAGCTAAAAAGAGGGATGATCAGCGCGCTATGGCAAGAGCAATGAAACGTGATTAGATCCCCAAAGCGATCGCATTTAGTTTAAATCAGAATTAATTTTTGGGCGCTTCTAAATTGAATATGATAAATTACTAATCAAAATGCCAATTTAAAAGTTTAATTCTCTAGCATTTTTGCTGCGTTACCATCCAAGCTCCAGTAATTGCCAAGATCTCTGCTGGTTTAGAACTAAATTTTTGAGCTAACGGGAAATCTCCCCTCTCAACCAATTGTCGCAATCGTTCTTCTAATAAATAAGATTGAGATTTGACAATGCGATGCTCAACAGACTCGAATAAATTGATAAAATCATCATGTCTTAATCTATTCATGTACATATATCTATTGTCAGCATATTTTCTCCACTCAGCGTCACTGTATTGAAGAAAATTAATTGCAGATATACTTTTGTCTGAATGCGAAAAATGATCGCTGTAATCGATTCGATGAACGAATAGCCCGTTGTTTTTAATAATTCTATTTCCTTCCTCCAAGATTTTTTTTAATATTTCTTGAGGAATATGCTCTAATACTGTATATGATGTATGAAAATCAATGCTGTTATTGGGTAAAGGGATACTGGTAGCATCACCAGGAGCAATATAATCTATTTGACATAAATCAAGAAATTCTGCTTTTGTAGGTTGAGCATTATCACAAAATTCTAGTAGTTTATCGAACCTTTTTCGGTTTATCAGCAAACCAAAGAGATTTAAAATCTCTTTTTGGTTTTCTTTGATGCGAATCAGACTATCTACAATTAACTCTGATTTCATGTATGGATTCAAATCTATTGTGATAGTTTTTTCCGCTCCCATTAGCCAATAAGCCAGCGGCAGAAAAGGTACTCTTCCTGTTCCCACCTCCAAAAATATTTTCCCTGTTGGATCGTAACCTTGTTGAAGAATTAATCTCCAGGTTGCAACTCCCGCATTCAATCTACTCATAGGATTAAGGCTGTTCAATCCACCAAAACGCTTTTGAATCCAGTAATATGCTGCATATGATGCAGAAGAGGGAAGAAGCGAGACGCCATTTTGGATTGCTGCTTTCAGTTTCCAGTGCATTGATCACAATCTCCTAAGTTTTTCATAAAGCTATTAACATAACCAAGACTCAACACAACGTAAGTAAAAACACGTAATTAATTCTAAATTTATTTGCAGTTCCGTATTTTTACGGTTTAAAAAACATTGCATACACAACTTAATGTAAGTAAATCTTACGAAATCAAAGTTTAATATGAGCTACTCAATTAAGCAAGTTGCCAACCAAAGATGGGGAATTTACTTAGAAAACAAGCTACTGGCAACCCTTAGCTGTCGTAATACTAGTTTAAAAGTATTGAAGTTAATGCAAGCCAGAACCAGGTTGACTGCTAAAGCTTGTTAATCTTCATCATTGATCTCCTGTAAATAAGCAACATTTAAACTTACTCTTTAATACACTCATCCAAAATGAACATAGCAATTCAATCCTTAATTGGCATCAATGACTGTACTCTCTTGATATATACCAATTGCCATAAGATGTACCGTTTAAGCCTGGTTAATAACGCAGGGAAAGTTTACAGTTGTGATACTGAGTTTTATACCTTGGAGAGTGCTAAGTCCATGGGAGTTTGCATTATTGAAAGATTCGCGGTCAATCATGATTAAACTGATTTTCTTAGTTCATAAAGTATCTAAAAATTACCCAGCAATAATCAAGCAGTTGCGTGACTCTATCCCCAACTAAATACCAAACTAAGCGGTGTAAACGAGATCAATAATCGACCTGCTAGAGGCTGTGAAGAGTGACAATAAGCTAAAGGTTAAGAACTTTAGTAGCAGTTGATAACCAAAAGAGATCCTCTCGACCTGTAAAATTAACTTTATATTTTCCTAATGTTTGCTGCTAAATCAAAGCACCAGGCAAGGCTCTATCCGATTACGTTAGAGCTACAGGAGTATGTAGTTTAGATCAACTGTAATTAAAGCTCTACTTTTTAAATATTTTCATGAACATACGTACTGTTTCCACAACTCCTTTTTCGGATCAAAAGCCAGGGACATCAGGATTGCGTAAGTCCGTCACAGTTTTTCAACAGCCTCATTATCTAGAGAACTTTGTCCAGTCAATTTTTGACTCTTTATCAGGATGTGAGGGTCAAACGATAGTTTTGGGTGGCGATGGACGTTACTATAACCGCGAAGCCATCCAAGTCATCATGAAAATGGCTGCTGCCAACGGTATTGGACGTATTTTAGTGGGGAAAGGCGGCATCATGTCTACTCCTGCGGCATCGGCAATTATTAGGCAATACAAGGCTTACGGTGGGATTATTCTCTCTGCGAGTCATAATCCTGGAGGACCAAAAGGAGACTTTGGGATTAAGTACAATATTACTAGTGGAGGTCCTGCACCAGAAAAAGTTACCGAAGCAATTTTTACTCGTTCTAAAGTTATTGACAGCTACAAAATACTGGAAGCAGATGATATTAATCTCGATAAGTTGACGGTAACGCGCTTAGGAGAAATGAGTGTTGAGGTGATCGACCCAGTTGAACCTTACGCTCGTTTGATGGAATCTTTGTTTGATTTTGACCGTATTCGTGTCTTGATTAAAAGTGACTTCAAGCTGTGTATAGATTCAATGCATGCTGTGACAGGTCCTTATGCCAAAGATATTTTTGAAAAGCGTTTAGGTGCAGTTGGTGCGGTACAAAATGGTGAACCCTTACCTGATTTTGGCGGTGGACATCCTGACCCCAATTTAGTCTATGCCCATGACTTAGTAGAAAACATGTTTTGCAGTAATGCTCCTGATTTTGGTGCTGCTTCCGATGGCGATGGCGATCGCAATATGGTTTTAGGTAATAACTTTTTTGTTACTCCTAGCGATAGTTTAGCTGTGTTAACCGCTAATGCAACTTTAGTACCAGGATATAAAGAGGGTTTAGCGGGTGTGGCTCGTAGTATGCCCACAAGTGAGGCGGTGGATCGAGTCGCTGAAAAGCTAAATATTTCTTGTTATGAGACTCCCACAGGCTGGAAGTTCTTTGGTAATCTACTGGATGCTGATAAAGCTACTCTGTGTGGGGAAGAAAGTTTTGGGACTGGTTCCAATCATGTCCGCGAGAAAGATGGACTATGGGCAGTATTGTTTTGGTTAAATATTTTAGCTGTTAAAGGTGAGTCGGTAGAGAAGATTGTTAAAGACCACTGGAAAACCTACGGACGCAACTACTATTCCCGTCATGACTACGAAGAAGTAGATAAAGAACGTGCCACAGAACTAATGGAACGTCTCAGGGGGATGACAGGTTCCATGGCGGGTCAGCAGTTTGGTAATTACACAGTCAAATATGCCGATGATTTTAGCTATCAAGATCCTGTAGACGGTAGCATTAGCCAAAAACAAGGGATTCGCATTGGCTTTACCGATGGTTCGCGGATTGTCTTTCGTCTTTCTGGTACTGGAACTAAAGGGGCAACCTTAAGACTATATGTCGAAAGTTACGAACCAGATGCTAGTAAACACGATCAAGAGACTCAATCAGCTTTGAAACCCTTGATCAATTTAGCCGAAGAAATCGCTCAGATTAGGGAATATACCCAACGCGATGAGCCTACTGTAATTACTTAATTTACCATTCAATTTAGTTGATAAATTTTATGCGATCGCTATTACGGCGATCTTTTTTTGTTACTTAATATATTCTAGGTAACTATCGCTAATTGAATTGAATTGTGGTGTGGTAAAACTACTAACATTTGCGACGGTTTACGGTTTTACGAGATTTCTACGTTTGACCTGTCTCTTTTTGTTGCAAATGTTAGTGGCAAAAGATGATATTTTATGCACTATATTTTGCGACAAACGTCGGAATGGGAAGGCTTACTGCAACAGAAACGAAGGAACAAGACTTTTAGTAATAATTACCCGAAAAGCGATTTTGGCTAAAACCCCTGAAAAATAATCATAAGTGCCGATAATTCTTTATTATCGGAAGTTATTTGAAAAATTAAAGACTTAATATTGTTAAAACTTTACTTTTCTTTCTCTATTTTATTTATATCTATCAAAGCTTTTTTTGCCTCTTCTTTTGCCACTGGGTCTTTTTGTTCAGTAGCTTTTGTGTAAAATTTTTTGGCTTTGTCTATATCTGTTTTGAAATAAATTGCTCCCAAATAATAATAAGCTTTACCATTTGTATAATCCATACTTATTACTTCCTCGAATATTTCCCTAGCTTCACTGAAAAGATAAATTCGCTCTTTGCTATCTAAAGTAGAATGTGCTTTTTCATAGTAACAATTAGCTTTAGAAAAAAGTTCTTCAACAGTTTTACCAATAACATTTTCCTTTTGTTCTTCTTCTTCAAATTCTGAAATCAAATTACTATTATAATCACTAATTTGTTTTATATAAGTATTAAAGTCAGGACAACTATTAAGTAAGAAAAGGAAGGTTTTGAATATCGTATCTCCCCCTATCTTTAATGTTTTAGTGCTTACATCAGCAAATAGTTCTAATATATATTTTGGTATTTGTTTAACTGAAAATTTATTGGATGATAGTATTTCATTGGCTCTGCTAAAATCTAGAATTTCAGGAGAAACTCCAATAATAAATTCATTACCAAATAAGCTATCTATTTTAAATATTTCTTCAAATTCAAGAATTGCAGTAGAAAAATATACCCATTTACTATTAGAATACAGTTTAGAAACTTCACTTAAAATCATACACTGTATTTTTATATGTTCTTTGCTATCAACTTGAACTTTTGAAGGATATCTATATGGTTTGCCTTTAATTAGACTCGTTTCAGGACAAATATTTTTTATATCTAAATTATTTTGTTTAGCTATATTGTCTGTCAGTTTTGCTAATCCATCTCTAAGCAAATATATTGAAGACCCATTTCTATCTAGCGAATAAATATAACCTGTATACTCTGGATATGCACCACGATTAGGGTGAGGTTTAATTGAAGTTTGACCAACGGCTAACCATTTAAGTTTATTAAATTCAAAGGGCATTCCAACATAACTATACCAACCAAGTGCAGGTTGCCATATTGAACCACGAGGTAAAATCTTTGAAATAAGTTCTTCACTCAATTTTTCATCATCAATCTTAGGATATATATCTATTTCAAAACGATCTAAACCTTCTATATTTCGATAGAATTTAACAATATAATCTGGCTGTAAGAAAAAATTTTCTAATTCTATTTCTTCCTGTTTCATGATTTTAAATTAATTAATATATTTTCATATATGCTTGAAACTATTATTTTCTGGTTATTATGCGTAAGGTCAGTTTGTAAATTAGTTATTAGCTTTGTTTTTTAATGCAATCCCAAGTTCTTTTAATGCTTTTTTTGATTCATTCCAATGTTTTTTTTCTGGATAAAGTTGAGTTATACTAACTTTAAAATCTAATTTAGTGAATTTTTTCATATAATATTGATTAGTAGAAAAATTCTCTATAAATCCATCACTAACTTGTGATATTTTTTTTGTTTTAATTATCATATTAGAATCTGGATTCCATATATCCTCAAAATTAACGAAAATATGAAGCGCTTTTAGATTATCCAGCCCTTCTTCAGAAGAAAGGACATCATCAAATATTTCCTTAACAGAACTTAATAAATCTTCTTTTTCTTTTCTCCCATCAAGCATATAAATAATGCCTTCTGGATTAAATTCTTTGATCATTCGCTTCCATTCAAATCTAAACTCTCCACCAACATCTTTAGGTATTGTAATTTTCTTACCTTGATCTTGTTCGCTAACTTTTAAATCATATTTTTTCCCAATAATCACCCCCATAGCTGTGGGATTAATAATTTTTTTATTATCAATAATTTCATAGGGATGGTTATTAGCCATGAGTAAGATTAGTGCTGTTTTTCCACTTTGTTTATCACCAAAAACTAAAACATTATTATCCGCAAACATACTAGAAAACTCTTTTAATATAGTAGTTGTGCTGGCTACTATTATTTTAGAAGCGCTTTCTGAAAAATTTATAAATTTAACAAGATTATCATCTGTTTTTTTTATAAACTGTCTTATACTATCCCAAAAAGTCATACAGAAAATTATCCTTACTAAACTACAAATAAGAAATATTGAATAATTTTAGATGTCAAAAGTTTTATCCTATACAGATAGGGAGCATCCCACTTTTGCAAGTGAGTATTTTTACTTATAGCTCAAAAAGCTTTCTTTCGAGGTTTTTTCACCTTTGACAAAATAGAAAAATTAGACAGGGTGAAAAAGTGGGATGCTCCCATACAGATAGAGCTTATATACTTATTCAAGAAGTCCCATATACCAATAGTTCGGACAATTATCTTAAGAAGTTTATAAGGCTTACAGGACAATGAATAGCAAAGTTTGGCTTCTTCTATTAAGTTAGCCACAAAGCTAACTTTGATTAAATTACGTTTGCTAATAATAGATACGAATTATCTGGGCTTTCAGCTTTTAGACAGCGAACAAGTTTATTGGCTTGACCTATCTTTTGTAACATTCGTCAGCAGTATTACTTGCTACTCGAATGCTTAATTCAATATTTAAAAAATTATTAACCACTAATTATTTCAAATATCAATGCGAATTACATTGCGGTTGCCAAGTTTAGAACTTAGTGTACTATCTATTTCTCCCGCTTCCCATGTACGAGATGCCGTTTTCTGCCCACTATTACTAAAGACATTAGTGACAACTGTATAATTTCCATCGGTAAGCTTTTGACGAACTATCTCACCATAAGCAGTATCAACTTTTTTATTGCTACTAAACCAATTTGAGATTGATCCCCAAGTCAGTCTAACAACTGTAACTCCCATAATAAGTGCAGGTATCCACCACCAAGGCATAGTACTTCTCCATTACTAATAATTTGTCACTATTGATTTTGAGACTGAACTTAATGAAGGTTTTGAGATAGCCAGGAATATCTGACTTATTCTTCTTCAGAAGATTTATGCTCTGAAGATTGTTTTTCCCAAGCTTGTTTAACCTTGTCAAGAACTTCTTCTTTTTCTTCTGGATTAAGCTGTCTGCTACTTTGATTGATGCGTTCAGATTTTTTTTGTTCTATCGCTTGAACCAAAGTACTTAATTTAATTTGGCTATCTAATGGATTGAGACCTTTATTAACTTGCTCTAAGGCAGTTTTAATAGAAGCATCAATAACCGCTTCCCGAATGTCTCGACCGCAAATATCAGATATTTCAGCTAGTTTCTCAAGAGAAACATCATCTGCTAAAGGTAGTTTTTCTGGCAAATGATTTTGCCAAATTCTATATCGACACTCCCGATCTGGCATGGGAAAATGAATATGCTTTACGCGGGTTTCAAAAGCCTTGTCATAGTTCTCCACTAAGTTTGTGGCAAATATAACGATCCCTTTAAACTGTTCGAGACAAATTAACAATTGACTCCGCATAGAGTTAATTGCTTGTTCTGAACCAGAATTAACCTCCGTAAGCCTCTTAGATAAAAGTGAATCCGCCTCGTCTATAAATAAGACAGCATTATCTCGTTCTGCAGCATAGAAAATTGCTTTAAGATTTTTGGGGCCATCTCCATGAAATTTACTTTCAATATCGGCATAGCTTGCAATCAAGATTTTTCTACCAAGCCGATCTGCCGTAGCATGGGCTGACAGGGTTTTTCCTGTTCCTGGTTCTCCATGTAAATTTAACACTGTGCGAGGGAAAGGCTGAATTTCCTTAAGTCCCCATGCGTCATATATGGTTGACTCTACTTTAATTGAATCAACAGAAGTCAGTAAATTATCTTCTACTTTTTTATTAAGTACCAAAAGATCAAAGGTATAATCAGGTTCTTGAGCTTGATATTTTTGAGCCTTTTGTTCTATTGAATCATCCTTTCTTTCATTTTGTTCTGTATTTTGATTTTCCTTGTTTTTGGAAAATAATTCTATTTTTTCTCCTTTTGAAATTTGATTTGTATCAATCATAATTCTGATTTTTTGGACCCCTGTACTATCACAAAATGAGATAATATCCCTAGAAAGTCTGGAGCGTAGAATAGCTGCTTTATCGGCTGGAACATTATGAGGAATTCCTTGAATTGTAACCATTAATTTCTGGATTAATCGATAATTTATGAAATTAAATATGACTTGTAAATTGTATACAAATTAATATTTTACAAGTCATATTAGTGTGGAGTGAAAACAAAGAGTAGAAAAAAATCAAATAATATTCTTCTATTCAAAAACAACTAATTGATCATTTTTGTGCATCCTACTTAAATCAGAATCAATCTTATCTGATTTAATTATGCGCGCATCTTCTAAATCATTAGTACGGGTATTGAATACACCTTGTACGGTTTTATACTGTCCATTCTTTAATTTATCTTGCAATGTAAATGCAATATTATCTTGATCTTGTTGCTTGAGTTTAGAACGATCTCTAAACCACTTAACTATCTTGCTAATAACTAAATAAGCAATAAAGATAGCGGCTCCAATACCTCCTGCGAGAGAAGTGATTAAACCTATTAATAAAGCTGTTTCTGCAATTGGCATAATTAACCTCTATTCGACAATTACCATATCTTGATTTCCAAATGTTTCGGCAAGCTCATCGTCGAAATATTCCACAATTACTTGTCTACCGAAGGGAACTTCGTCTTTGTCGCAAACCAGATTATTATTGCGATCTAGAAAAATCTGAATAAATAAATAACCTCTAGGATGCTCATCTCGTAACATTGCACCTTTGGCTACCTGATTACTTCTAGGTCTCTCGTTGACAAAATAACCAATTGCATCTTCATAACTCATCTCTTGAAAAATTTCTTTTTCTATAGGTATGTAATCTGCAATTTGATCTAGTAATTTTGCACATTCATCTGCGACACTATCATATACTCCTTTTAATCTGCGTCCGAGTTCATCTAAAGGAGGCTGAACATCAGTACTTGTATTCTGATGTCTTGCTCTTCTTGAACTCTTGGGAGAATTGACTTGAGTGTTTTTATTGGTTCGAGACGAACCTTTGTTTCTGAAGAAGCTCATTAATCTCTCCATAATCTATAGTCAATAAGGGTTAGTAGCTACTTGTTTAATCGCTACAATCTCATTATTAATCGAAAATCTAATTTATATTCATCACTGTTAATTCACTTGTGTATCACTTCCAAGTCTAAAAATTCTACAAATGTGAACCATTTGTGGTGATGCTGAAGTAAATATTTGATGTAGTCTTTAAATATCCCTATTTAGACAGTCTACTTAGATGGCTTACAGGAGACTTTCTATTTTTGAATTTGAACTAGCAACTTTTTTGTAGTGTATCAACGATATATTAATGAGTTATTCTAGAAGAGATACATGGCGTGCTACCTTCAACGGTATAGATAAAGTAAATGATGCTTTAGCTGTTAAAGGTTTAAATAAAGTGCAACTTGTTATGTTGGTAGAAGAAAAATTGTCAGAAGGAGAAATTGGTTTTTCTCGTTCTAAAAAACCTAGCTTTTCTCGTTCAACTCTAGATCGCTTTTTAAGTAAAAAATATAGGAAAAGCATTACTGCTAATAGGATTAGGGCTATATGCGAAGTACTCGATTTAGATATAAATACTATTGTAGAGAGAAATGCTTTTCCTGTAGAAATAAAACAGCAAGTTGATGAAAATAATGATAAAAATAATACAGATATTAATCGTTCTGTCTTATTTAAAAAATTAGAAACTGTACCAGATATTAGTGACTTTGCTCACAGAAAAAATGAAGTAAAAGAAATTATACATAAAATTAATAATCATAAAAATTTAATCATAGTATCAGGTTCTCCTGGAGTTGGAAAATCTTATTTAATTGCAAAGGTATTAGAAATTATCAAGCAAGAAGAAAGATTTGAGGGATATATCTGGAAATCTATTCGGTATGGAGTAAAAGTTAAAGACCTAGTAAGTGAAATTGTCAATCTAGTCCCTTCATCTAAGAAATTCAAAAATACTAGTGAAGATTTTAAAGATGAAGGAATATATAAATTGATCGAATTACTAAATCATCACAAGATTTTCCTTGTTTTAGAAAATTGGGAAGATTTATTTAAAAATAATGAAATATCAGGGTATTATAAAAACGAGTATGAAAAGTATAATCATTTACTTGACAAATTAGCTGGCACTGAGACTCAAAGCTGTGTTGTTATTACAACATCTCAAAAGCCAAAAAATATTAAAAAATCAAGGTTAGTTCATCTTTTATGCTTGCAAGGATTTGATTTTGATGAAGTACAGGGAATTTTTGCTAATAGTAATATGATATTAGCTCATGATGAGCTAATATCTAGCATTGAAATGATCATTAACATCTACCAAGGTAATCCTTTTGTAGTTAATAATATAATCAATCTTTTTCATAAGAATAACAACTTTGATGATTACTATCTTTTAGTAGAAGATTGGATTCAATATCAATATAATTTGACATCAGAAATAGAAAAAGAAATTTTGCTTTGCCTAACATTAAATAACGGCCAAGTCCATCAAAATAAATTTTTAAGTGAAATTGAAAATCTACGAATACATGCACTAAACTCGATGATTATTAGAAAAAGTATTCATTCATTAAAAAGACGCTTCTTAATTGAAATAAATAGCGATCGAGAAATTAAACTCAATCTATATCTACTACATTATCTTATAAATTATTATAGCAGTGATTACTTAAATACTGCTAACTCAAACAACCCCCAAAATAGTAGTGGCTCAGTATTTAAAATGATTAATTTTAAGGCTAGCAACAGAGCAATTCCGACTCACAAGGAAATTAAATTAAAAATCAAGAAAATTTGTGCTTCAAATGATAATTTATCTGAAAAAATTTCACAGCTATTTTCTTTGAAAGTTTCACTAAAGGCAGGTAAATAAAATTATCATAATTGAGTAGCAAAAGACTAAAATCTGATAAAAGAGAAGGCTCATAAGAGGTCGTCTGAAAAGTAAATTTAGTCACTTCTAGGCTCTGATTCTATAAAGGTTAGAAGAAATTCGAGCTTTATATACTTCGCTAAATCTACTTAACGCAATTAAATACAGTTATCACTCTATCTGTCAATAACCCTAACTTATCAATCATTAGTACAAAATTTTATAAAGATATGATGCGTGATTTATCGATATTAAAAGAAGAAATAATATACTCCTTATTTGAAGAAGAAGTCAAAATAATCGGAGAAAGTAATCTCAGAGACATAGTACGGGGAAATGTAGAATTCGATTATGAAGAGTCTGGTCATCATTTAGATATTACATCAACAATCTCTTTAATAGCATCTGTAGGAACAATAATAGATTTAGGAATTAAAGTTTATCAGAAAATTTATCAGAAAACCCAAAATATTCCTAAAATTGAAGAACTTCAGAAAGAAACAGATAAATACTTAAGTGAGGAGATTAAAAAAGAAATAATACAAGATGATCGTATTCTTATATATAAAGAATACGATCATCTTGTATTATAAAAATTAACTTGCTAAACCTTAAAAAAATCTAGTTATACA
>JBCDDK010000093.1:0-27213 GCA_039180345.1 Cyanobacteria bacterium P01_G01_bin.39
CAAGATTATATCTATTCCTAAACTCAATTTAAGTAATGAGTAATAAATTTGGCAAACCAACTTGCTTCCCTAGAACATAAAATATAAAGTTGAAGAATCTGTGAGGAATCAAATTTTTTCTCTAATTGCTCAATTGCTCAAATTTTGATTGATAGTTGTAGATTACTCTATTAAGTTTATTGATATTCATATATTATCCTATTGAATTTTTGGTATTTTGCTGGAATTGTATGTCTTAATCGCAACAGTAGGTTCTCTTGAATGTTATATTTTTTATCGGCAGTTGTCTCTGCAAAATGTATCTAAGCGATCTAATGACTAAGATGACCCAGAAATCACGATTATTAGTCATTGAGGATGGTGTTGGTGTAGCTGTTGCAGAAATTCCAAATCTGCACGCACTATCGGTAAAAGTAATAAAGTAGCGCATCTCTGTTTTGATTGCGAGCAGCCAAAAGCATATTAAGCATAGCGATAGTGTAGCCTTCAGCTCCTAGTTGCTGACAAAGAGTAATTCCATCAAGTTTGAGGTACAACCAATTAACAATTAACAATTAACAAAAACCAAAGTATAGACTATACCTAAGTTGATCGTTAGCCTCACATTTTTTACACAATTTGACTCAAAAATCTAATTGAGATATATCAATAATTATGATTAATTCTTCAAGACATTTGTTATAGTTATTAGAGATTTCAAACCAAGCTTAATTAATATTTATGGCATTTTTGCAGATTTATACCTAAAAAAATTAGTGAACTTAGTGAATTCCAACGGATCTTGTTACCGTATTTACAGATTTTATTAGGTTAAGTGTTCCAAAATGTTTTATATGGTTATGATTTTACTTCAGAAGCAAGACTCTTTAGTAGTTGTATTACGATAAATATCTCCTAGATTAAAGCTTAAAGATCTATAAAAAACTTTCATTTATTAAATATCTCAATCACCTAATCTATTACATATCCAAGACATATTGATCGAGCGTGTAAATAAGATTTATTAAATTAGGGAGTAATGACAATTTGGATTTACTAAGAAGATTTTTACCAATAATTAGACTATTTAATCAGCCCCAAAACACCATTAAGCGAGAATTATCTTGGTGGGTTAAGATCATAACTGGCAAACCTCAATGTACTTATTATTTTGGTCCATTCCCTAGCAAGTCTGAGGCAATTGCATCCCAGTCTGGTTATACCGAGGATTTAATTGCCGAACAAGCTGAAGAAATCAGCATTGAAATTACTCAAGGTAGTCCCCAGTCGCTAACTATTATTCATGAATAGTTCTTGGTTTTTAAAATATAGTCATTCCAAATAAGAACCTTAAGTAAAAGAGTACTATTTGGGATTTCCCAGTCCCCAATCCCCAGTCCCCAATCCCCCGAACGAATAAATAGAATCGCACGGAAATTAATTAGAACGACTATAAATCTAATATTTAATTGTCAAGACTAATTAATTTAAACTTAAACAAACTTAAACGATAAAAGTCCCAGTATCAGGAGGAACATCTTGCCAACGCCCTTCGCCTACTGCGCGAACTGCTTCTTTGAGACTAACATCGCCAGTATAAATTGCCCGACCAACAATTACTCCTGTAACACCAATAGGTTCCAAACTCAATAGACTTAGTAAGTCAGTGAGAGAACTAACCCCTCCCGAAGCAATTACAGGAATATCAATCGATTCAGCTAATTCTCTCAAGGCTGGCATATTAGGGCCAGATAAAGTACCATCACGATGGATATCGGTGTAGATAATGGCTGCTGCTCCCTGCTGCGCCATGCGTTGCGCTAAATCTGTAGCAATTACTTCAGAAGTTTCCAGCCAACCTTTAGTTGCCACTTTACCGTTGCGAGCATCAATGCCTACTATAATTTGACCAGGAAACTCCTGGCATAGTTCGGTGACTACTTCTGGCTGCTCTACGGCTACGGTACCCAAAATAGCTTGACTAACTCCAGTGTTAAGTAATGTAGCAACTCCTGCGCGATCGCGTAAACCACCTCCAACCTGAACAGGAATGGTAACGGCTTTGGCGATCGCCTCAATTACAGACAAATTAACCGATTTTCCTGCTTTAGCACCATCCAGATCCACCACATGCACCCTGGTTGCCCCTTCTGCTGCCCATTGACGAGCAATTTCTACAGGATTCTCGCTAAAAACCGAAGCTTGATTATAGTCACCTTGATAAAGACGGACACATTTACCGTCTAGTAGATCTATTGCAGGGATAACTTCCATATTATTTGTCTGCTGATATTTGAAGGAATTACTAAGGATATTGGCGTTGGTAAATGCGTAATGCTACTAGAGCATTTTCTATCTCTAAAGGAGTAAACCTGGATTTGAAAAGCTTGAAGCTTAGAGCTACATGCGGCGTGACAAAGCGCCTTTGTGGCTTAAAGCTGCGACAAGTAATTCTTTGTAAGACATTACATGATGACCAACGCCAGGATATTAATAAGGTCAATTTAATTTAAGCATGGTCATACATTTTTTCTGCCCAAAGCTGAACTGATTCAGAAAATAGAGAGTGGTAATTTTGCAGCTCGATATTGTTCATTCCCATGCGTCGCGCTTTATCAAACAAAGTTAAGAGCGATTTAGTAGCTTTCTCCGCAGCAGGTGCCGTTTCGGGGGAAATTTTTAACAAGGCTTCTAACTCTTGCTTAATTGGCTGCAACGAACTGTCATCTCTGCAAGCAAAAGAACGAATGGATTCTTCTTCTTCTAGTAGTTGCCCTTCAGGAGGAATATAAGTATGAGTGCGAGCATCGTATGCTAAAACATTTCCCGTTTCAATGTTGTAGATCCAAGCATAGATCTTCATTTTCCCTTGATGTAACTTCGCTCTGACAGAAGGATAGGTTTTGAGGTGATCGATCTGAATTAAGACGTTTTCGGCTACTAAGACTTCAATTAGATCGTCTCCTTCATAGTGTGGGTAGTTCTCTTGAACTAAACGGCGGGTTGATTCAGCATGCTTGAGCCAATCATAGACCAGGGGCATATCTTTTTGTAGCTTATTAAGCTTAAGCAAACCTTTCATGGCGCCACAGTTGGAATGCCCACAAATTACCACCTGCTCGATTCCCAAGGCACTAACTGCATATTCGATGGTGCCTCCTTCCCCGCCATTGGCAGCGCCATAGGGAGGAATAATATTTCCCGCGTTGCGAATTACAAACAGTTCGCCCACATCGGTGTCAGTGATTAAATTAGGAGCAACTCTAGAATCAGAACAGGTAACAAACAAAACTCGGGGTGTTTGCCCGTGAGATAGCTGTTCTAATAGATCTTGATGACTACTGACATATGTTTGCCTAAACTTATCTAGACCGCGAATTAATTTTTTCACTTTAACCCTGAATTTACAACTCTACTATCTATTATCTGACAAAAGTTCCCAATGGTTAAATCGATCTTAAGGGAATCAGGTTAATGTCGAAAGTTATTAGCATTGTCTGTTGATTGTTGATTGTTGATTGTTGATTGTTGATTGTTGATTGTTGATTGTTGATTGTTGATTGTTGATTGTTAAAGATCGTGCCGTCTAATTTCAACAGTATCGCTTTTAATTGATGCTGGTAGTTGTTCTAAGGCGATCGCTTTCCAAGTTTTGGCATCGTAAGTGGTATAGGTGATTAGGGATGTTGCTAATTCAAGATCGATTAAAGTCACGGTTTTAGTTGGCAGGAGATCGCTATTGATCAACTGTCTCTCTCCTTGTCCCAACGCACCCGCATGAAGTAGCTTTAAACTTTGAATTTTTCCTGGGTAATAGGCATGATGATGTCCGCTGATATACAGCAATACCTGATTTTGAGTTAAGAGCGATCGCAATTGATTGCCCTTTGTTAGGTACTCTCCTGGCTTATTTTTGGTTTGAGCTACAGGATATAAGGGTAAATGTCCGATGACGATAATTGCTTGTGCTTGTTGTGCGGGGGAACTATTTAGGGTACGTTTGACCCAAGCTAATTGCTCTCCCTCAATATTGGCGGTGGAAGCATCCCAAACTAGAAAAAACAGTTCGTTTTGCTGAAAACTATAGTAAAAGGGGAAATTGGCGCGATCTAGGAAGTTTAAGCCTAAGTGATCTTGATGTTGTGTCCAATAAGCAGTAGCCAACTCTCGTTCTTGCTTAAATACCAAACTTTTATTTTTGATTGCTCCCGAACCGTCATGATTACCGATGGTAAAGCCAAAGGGAATTTTAGATGACCTAAGAGGTGCTGCTATGTGATTCTCAAAAGCCTGCCACATTGCTTTAATTTGCAGTTTTGTCAAGGAGGCTTTTTGTCCAGCAATCATATCTCCCCCACAGAGAACTAAATCAGGTTGCCATTGAGACATCTTGGCGATCGCCTGTTTTACTTCTGGCTCATATTCTGTGGAACCATACTGACTATTAAGATCGCTAATCACGACAATCCGAAAATCCCGACGGGGTGGGGGGTAGATACTTTTAGTCAGCTTAATATTATTATACAGTTTGGAGGGCAAGCCAACGCAGCCAAAAGCCAAGCTAATTAGCCAGCTGACAATTAACAACCAGATAAATCGCCGTTTAATCTGACCAAAACTAAAAAATTTAAAGCGATCGCCATTTCCAGGAATTAACTTCATTCTCTAAACTTTGTTCGAGATATTCTCAATCTTCTTCTGAATAACTTAATATTACAGATCTAAAACTATGTTTGAGGATTAGCCAAAGTTGTAAACCTGCTTGGTACACTAATCCTAATTTATTTTGCCTCCGCATTTTAATTAATGACCAAACCTCTTTTTGCTCCTAAACTAAGTATTGTTATCCCTACATATAATAGTTCCAAGTTTTTGGTACAGGCTATCAATAGTGTTTTGAACCAAACTTATGGCAACTACGAAATTATCGTAATCGATGATGGATCTACAGATGATACTAGTAAAGTTATAGAGTCTTATCGATCACAAATTAGATATTTCTATCAAGATAATCAGGGAGTAGCGGCGGCGAGGAACAAAGGTATTGAGATTGCTACAGGGGAATTAATTGCTTTTCTAGATGCTGACGATTTATTTTTGCCGCAAAAATTGCTACAACAGGTTGCTATCTTTACAGCACAACCTGAGGTGGGTCTGGTAGTTTGTGGATGGCAGTTGACTAACCCCCAGGGAGAGGTAATTAAGGAGGTTGAACTATGGCACAGGTTGCCCCAGTTAGATTTACATACCTGGCTTTATTGGAAACCTGTGCTTCCCAGTGCTACTATGATTCGTCGTCATTGGCTAGAGAAAGTTGGTGGGTTCCCCTCTGAGACTATTCCTGTAGAAGATGTTGAATGTTTTTTAAAGTTAATTCTTTATGGATGCAAAGCGGCATGGTGTCCCCATGTAGGAACTGTCTATCGACAAATTAATCCTAATTCTTTGTGTCGTAACAGTCTCAAGCGGGTCAAGTCACTAAATCTATTACATCAACGCTTTTTTGCCTTACCAGATCTGCCAATTGAAATTCGTCGATTAGAAAACAACGTCAACTATTCTAATTTGGTCTGGTCAGCCTGGCATCTATACTGTAATGGCTACTTCCAGCAAATGTGCGCTTATTTGCATCAATCACTGCGCTTTACGGTTCATTCGACAGGAGAAATTAGTCTTAACTGGATTGAAGCCTTTGAAAAATACTGTAGTGAAGTAGATCTGACGAAGTCACCGCAGGCACCGTCTTTAAAAGGCGGTGTAACGGTGACCTTTGATACTTATAAATTGACCCAAACTCCTGGTTGGCAAGAATTAATTACCACTACTTTAGCAACCAGAAAACCAAAAGTGAGCGTGATCATTCCCGCATATAATAGCGCCCAATATTTACCTGAAGCGATCGCCTCAGTTTTAAAACAGACTTATGATAATTATGAAATCATCGTGATTAATGATGGTTCAACGGATAATACTCGTGAGGTGATGCAACCTTTCTTAAAACAGGTTCGTTACTTTGGGCAGGAGAATCAGGGGGTTTCTGCCACTAGAAATCGGGGAATTTATTTGGCAAGGGGAGAACTAGTAGCTTTTCTCGATGCTGACGATATTTTTCTACCTTCTAAGCTAGAACAGCAGGTGGCAGTCTTTGAGGCACAACCAGAACTTGGCATCCTCAATAGCGGTTATCGCATTATTACAGAGTCGGGAGAACCCCTAACGGATATTGAACGGTGGCAGACAATTCCCGAACTAACTCCCGAAATTTGGTTACTACATAAACCTGTATTGCCTTCGGCGATGATGTTCCGTCGGGATTGGTTGATTAAGGTTGAGGGATTTGATACTCGTTTTTTTGCTAGCGAAGATGTCGATCTGGCATTACGGATGGTAGCACAGGGATGCCAAAGCACCTGGCTAAAGGAGATTACCGTTTATTATCGTCAACATCAAAGTAGTGCTAGCTGGCGCAATCCAGTTAGACAGATGATCAATGCCGAATTTGTGCAAGAATGCTTTTTTGCCCGTGATGATCTGCCTGAATCAATGCGTCGCTTAGAACGCCAAGCCAAGTATGATTTTTTGGTTTGGATTGCCTGTGTACTATACCAAGCTGACTGTATCCCAGAGATGATTGACTACCTCAAAAAATCTCTGCAATACACACCCTACAGTTGGCCCGAAACCATTTGTCAGTGGCTTAATAGCTTTGAAAATAGTGCCAAGTTAAACGTTAAACCTTTTGATGCTTATGCCTTGAGTAATTTACCCGAATGGCAGCAGTTAATCTTGAGTCTGCGAATTTCTAAAATATTTGATACCTATTCAGCCCACACCACCACTTATCAAAGATTATCTAACCGTAAACTTAAGGCTGAGTCAACCCAAGTTTACGCAACAGCCTATTTTGAGCTGGGGAACAAACTACTTTTAGAAAACGACCTCGAACAAGCAATTATTTGGTTGCGAAAAGCGATCGCCATCGAACCAGGGAACTGTTGGTATCATCAAACATTGGCAAATGCTTTGGTCAAGCAATACGATTTAGCCTCAGCTATCGTTAGCTATCGTCAGGCAATACGCCTTAAGCCAGATTATCAGCAGTTTCAGACTCAATTAGACTCCACTTTAGAGTTACAGCAACAGTGGCAAGAGTTAGTAGCATACTGTCAGCAACTAATAGATCAGCCTCGACAAAGCGATCCTCCGAAGGAGGCTGGCTTCGCCAATCGCCTGAGAATGTTGATGATCTTTCCCTATAACCCCTATCCACCCCAAAAGGGAGGGGCAGCGATTCGCATGTTTGAACAGATTAAGTATTTTGGTAAGCGACATCACTTAACAGTGGTGGCATTTATCTTTGAAGAGTCAGACCAGAAAATTGCAGCAGAACTAAAACAGTATTGCGATCGCGCATTTATGCTGCAACTGGGAACTCCGATGACGGCTGATCAGGGAGAACAACCGCGTCAACTATATAGTTTTAAAACCTGGAATATGTATAAAACTCTGCAACAGTTGTCTCAGGTGGACTTCGATCTAGTTTCTTTTGATTTTATTGTGTCATCGATTTACCAGGACTTGTTTTGCCCTCAATTTACCGTACTCAACGAACATAATATCGAATCCAAATTACTCAAACTCTGTGCCGCAGCCGACCGAGAAAACTTGATTCCTACTCTGGCGCAAGAAATAGACGCAGCGAAAGCCTTTCTAGATGCGGAATCGGAAGCCGCATTATTAGCAGAATATGAAGACCAAACCTGGCATAAGTTTCCCCTGAGAACAGTGGTAAGTCAGGAAGATCGACAAGAATTAGACTCTCGTTGCCATCAAGGGAAAACTATTGTGGTTAAGAACGGCATTGATGTTTACAACCTACCCTTAGTAGGTAATATTGAGAGCCAGAAAATACTCTTTATGGGTACCATGAGCTATTATCCCAATATCGATGGGGTTTTATATTTCGTAGAATCTATATTCCCTCTAATTCTGCAACAAAACCCTCAGATATCCCTCTGTATTGCTGGTCGCCAACCGCCCCAAATCATCCGTGACTTAGCAAAATCTTATAATCAAATTGAAATCATCGCAGACCCTGTAGATATGAGTCAGGTAGCAGCAGAGTGTAGCTTAAGCGTGGTTCCTCTGCGTTCAGGTAGCGGTACCCGCATCAAAATCCTTCACTCAATGGCGATGGGTTTGCCCGTCGTCTCCACCAGCATTGGCTGTGAAGGCTTAAAAGTTGGCGATCGCTCACAGCTATTGATTAAAGATACTCCTAATGAATTTGCCCAGGGAGTTGTGGAGTTAATCGGCGATCGTCAATTGTGGCAGCAATTGCAAACTAAAGGTCGGCAATTAGTTGAAGAAAACTACGATTGGACAGCTATCTTCGCTGAGTATGAAGCACAATTAATAGAAATGAGTCAAGTGCGAAAAAGATAGGCTGGAAGAGAATTATCTCGATGCCGATATAAGAAAAAGAATATATCTATTGAGCTGGTACAACTTCAGTTATGATAAACAAATTTAGGTTTAAATCTATTAAAAATTAAAATTGTATTTGTAGCTAACCAATAGTCATTATTTTGGCTTTTTGCGCTTTTCAGTATAAATACAGGTGTTATTACGTTTATATTGTTTTTTCGCAGCAAAATTATCTGCTCCCCATGATTAAAATCAATAGCAAAATTTATTATTTTTCCTTAAATATTAGGCAATTTGACTTGCTCAAAGTGAATACTACAAAGAATTAATATTTACATCTATTTTTTTAGAGGTTATTATAGCAGCAATAACGGGTGCGATGGTTCTATAATTTATCAAGCAAATAAGTATACATCTCTTAGTATTAGTATTTGTTATTAAATTATGGCACGAAGCTAAATACATTATATGTTTTGGCTTTACAAGTAGAAGCAACTAAATAAATGGTTGAGCATTCAATATATTAGACTTTAATCAAAAATAAATTTATCTTATTGTACAAATAAAATTAGCAATAGGTAGTAATTATTCACGCCATAAATTTGATTCTTGTATGGCAAAATTTTGCTTGTGCTAATAGTTTCACCGCAGATATAAACAATTATTTTAAAGACATAATTTAACTGTCTATAGGAAGAATAATGACAAAATTTACTAAGGTTGATATCGAATTAACTGGTCAATTGGGCAAGATTACCACAGGAGATTTTGATAGTGATGGGGACCTAGATCTTCTTGTTTCGGGAAGAGATGATAATTTCTTGCCTGTTAGTGAAATTTACACTAACGATGGTTCGGCAAACTTTAGCAAAAATGCTGAGTTAAACCTGTCTGCTGTTTCTTCAATCCCATTGGTTACAGGAGATTTTGATGGTGATGACGATCTAGATTTGTTGTCTATTAGATATCCTAGATATGATAGTAATTTTTCGCCTACTGCTGAAATTTACATTAATGATGGAGCAGATTTTAGCCAGGGTAATGAGTTCAAGCTGCCTGATTTGTTAGGAGGTCTAATAGCTACAGAAGATTTTGATGGCGATGGCGATCTAGATCTATTAGTTACTGAACGCTCTCCTGGCTACCATGACACAATAGAAAGCTCCATTAGTATTTATGCCAACGATGGGAAAGGTGGTTTTAACAGAAATACTAAGGTTATCAAAACTGGTAGTTTTAGCCCGCAAGGGTTGGCTAAAGGAGATTTTGATGGTGATGATGACATAGATCTATTAATTACAGGAGTATATGGAGACATATCATCTATCTCAGATATTACTGAAATCTACATTAACGATGGAGCGGGAGACTTTAGCAAGGCGGAGAAAGGTCTGTTCAGACTTGGTTCTAGCAAAGTAGTCACAGGGGATTTTGACGGTGATGGCGACTTAGATCTGTTGCTTGCTAGATCGTTTCCAGGCTTTATGGATAATGGTATTACTAATATCTATACCAATGATGGATCAGGGAACTTTAGTGAAGCTGAGAACAGCTTGCCTGATGCTGATATTAGCCATATCAGCGCAATAACGACAGGGGATTTCGATGGCGATAGCGATCTAGATCTATTAATTACGGGACAAGATTATAGCCTTAATAAATTTTCTAAAATTTATCAAAATGATGGCTCGGGTAACTTTAGCGAAGATACCGAGGTTATGACTGATCTTAGTTTTGGTGATCTAGTCACAGGAGATTTCGACGGCGATAGCGATCTGGATCTATTGATTACAGGCACAGATTATAATCGCAATGATATTGCTGAAATCCACCTCAACAATAATATTCATAATTCGGGTCACGATATTTTGAAAGGTACTGATAGCGATGATGATCTTGACGGTGGCGCAGGTAATGACGTTATTTTTGCCCTCGCAGGTAATGATATTCTTGCTGGTGGTGATGGTGATGATCGCCTACATGGACAGTCTGGTCGAGATGTAATCAATGGAGGCGCGGGTCACGATACTCTCTTTGGTGGTGGTGACATTGATATTCTTAATGGTGGAGATGATGATGATTATTTAAATGGTCGTAATGGGTTTGATCGTCTCAACGGTGGAGATGGTGACGATTATTTAGAAGATAGTGATGGCATTACTATCTATACTGGCGGTAATGGTAGTGATACTTTTATCTTTGACAGAGATGGTAGTGTAGATTGGGTGGGCGACTATGAAATCGGTGTAGACCGTATCGGACTAGCAGAAGGTCTGACTTTTGAGGGACTAGAAATCACGGGTAGAGCTAATAGTAATATCTTTGCCAATGGCGATCGCATTGGTGTATTGTTAGGAGTTAATCCTAATGATTTGGATGCCGATAATTTCTTGGAAGTTGATTAATAACTAACTAGCCTTCCTTAGAAGCCACCACTGCATAAAACGGATCTCCCCCTGCTAACCCTAACATTTGTAAAATTCCAGGGACAGGAGGCTGATGAACTATAACTTCAGGCTGGGTAAATCCATCAACCGACTGAAAGTATTTTCTGACCAAATTGACTCGATCTGTATCAGTTCCATCACGCCAAGCGGCGATCGCTTTTTGATAAAACATACGGTTGGAAAAGCTGATAATAACGATGCCGTTAGGTTTCAAGACGCGATAGATTTCTGATAAGACAGCTTCGGGATATTGTAGATATTGAATGGAGACCGTAATTAGAACTGCATCAAAATTAGCATCTTTGAGGGATAGTTTAGGATTTTGATTCAGATTTTGCACGAAATAGCTGTCTAAACGCTTATTTTTGGCTAACTCTGCTTCATTCATGCCATGACCTTCGACATGCTCAAAAGAGATATCTTCAGGTAAATGAGATACCCAACTACTCATTAAGTCAAGAATGCGACTATCTGGCTGAAGCCTGTCTCGGTATAGATTGGTTAAGCGCTCAATAAAACTTGTATCGACATGGGTTACAAAACGAGGAGCGTCGTAAAAATAAAGATCGTTAGCATCGTCTAACTTAGATCTTTGTTCTGGGCGCAGCATAAGCGAGCTATTTCATAGATGTTATTAAACAATCTTAATTGTATAGCAGTTCTGTCTACATTATGAGTTATGGTCATAATGCTCAGGCTTTATCAAGTGTTTAGTAAATAGTAGGTAGTGGTTAGTAGTTACACCTAATTATTTTTAAGCGTCCTTCTTCTTCCCGTCTACCAATCTACCTTGTCCCCTTGCCCTCCTCATCTCCCTTGTCCCCCTTATCTCCCCGTCTACCTTGTCCCCCTTATCTCCCCGTCTACCTTGTCCCCCTTATCTCCTCGTCTACCCTGTCCCCTTGTCTCCCAGTCCCCAACATTTAACCTACGTAGCATTCTTCTTTAGATTCTGCTGTTATTGTTATGTCCAATCTTGTTTTTCTCCTGTAGTAGTGCGACGATAGACCATCCCTGCGGCGTGAATAGCACGAGTTTGGCGATAAAGTTCATCCTCGGTTAATTGCCAGGTGTCCAAGGCTAATTTTAGATCACGCTGGATATCTCGCGCTCCTGGAAAGTTACGGTAGCGAATCAGTAAACGAGCTAATTCAACTAATTCCCGCTCACCTGGTGCAGATTGCACTTTTAAAAGCTGATCAACAGTAATGCGATCTTTCTTGTTTTGAGGATGCTTTTGTTCGACGTTTTCTTGACCCATTAACTCAACTTTAGTTGCCTCAGTTCTAGGGTAACTACTACAAAATATATAACAAGCTACAGATAATAAACAGCCTATAAAGCATGAATTATGATTTACGACGGTTACTACTGGTCAATAGCGGCAATGGCTGACGAGAATTTCCAGGAGGGAGATAGTATTTGGCAGGTTTAGTAGCGAGTTGGGTGGTCGATTTTTCGCTTTGCCGCCAGCGCATAATAATACCTAATAAAGCGATCAGCAAACCAACAGACAAAAGGCTTCCACTTCCGCCAAATCCACCGATGAGAGCATCAGTTGCTCCCAAGAGCAGAATAAAGCCAGATATGGGTTCTTTACGATATATTGCTCTCAAAAACCTTGCGAATAAAGGATTCACTATTTTCTTATTTGTGTAAACTAAATTACTGTGTCCTGTAAGTTATCTCATAAATTAGCATAACCGTCAGATTATTATAATACTTCTCAGGTTTTATCACCTGTGGTAGTCTAATTCCCAAACAAAGATATTAGTTGTTTCAGGTGAAGTAATTAGCGATTCAATGCCAGACGTTATTAGAATCACTCCATCAAAGTTTTTACGGTTGATATTGCTTAACTTGACAAAATTATATGTTTGCTGCTTGGTTATTTCTGCTAACTCAGCTACAGCAAACCCCCAAGGTTCTGCATCCAAGTTAAGGGCGCAAGTTCCTCTAGAGGGCGCCCAAATTCCTGATACTATTGAGATCCACAATTTTGAAGTTATTGGGAATCAGGTAATTCCCGAATCAGAGATCGGCAGCTTGCTCCAGCCTTATTTGTTTCGTCCCATAAGTTTTGCGGAACTGTTGTCAGTACAGCAGACGATTACTGATCTTTTTGTAGAACGTGGTTATTTTACTTCTGGAGCCTATATTCCTCCCCAAACGGTTGAGAATCACACCGTCAAGATCGAAATTATTGAAGGCAGTATCGAAGATATCAAAATTTATGGTCTAAAGGACTTGCATCCAAAATATATTCGCAGCCGTATCGAAAATGCTACTAAGCCTCCTGTAAATCAAGAACAATTGCTAAGTGCGCTACAGCTATTACAGTTAGATCCTTTAATTGAGAAGATCACGGCAGAATTATCTCAAGGAGTTAATCCAGGAGAAAGTTATCTGGAACTAGAAGTAGAGGAAGCGGACAATTTTTTTACCGAGTTGACTTTAAACAATTATCGCACTCCTAGCGTTGGCTCTTTTAGTCGCCAGCTAAACATTAGTGATCAAAATCTACTCGGATTTGGCGATCGCCTTAATATATCATATATCAATACTGACGGGAGCAACTCTCTGGAAAATCTGAGTTATGCACTTCCTTTAGGAGTCAATAATCATCAGCTGAGAGTAGGCTATAGCATTAGCAACAGCACCATCATCACCGAACCCTTCCAAGATTTAGATTTGGGCAGCTTCAATCGTTATTTGGAACTTAGTTATCGCCATCAGGTTTGGCAAACACCAACTCAAGGCATTGCTCTTGGCTTGGTTTGGAGCCACCAAAATACCCAGCTTTCATTAATGAACCAGGGATTTCCTACTCTCGCCCGAGGCTCAGATTTTGCAGGAGTAACCAAAATTTCTGCTCTGCGCTTTTTTCAAGAATATAGCGATCGCGGTAGCAGTCATGTATTTGCTATTAGCTCTCAATTTAGCATTGGTTTGGATGCTTTTGATGCGACGAGTAACCCCGATGGTATTCCAGACAGTAGTTTTTTGATTTGGCGGGGACAGCTACAGTATTTACAAAAGCTTTCTTCTAATACCAATCTGTTGTTACGCTCGGATTTACAGTTATCAGACCGTGAGCTGGTTTCCTTAGAGCAGTTTGGTGCTGGCGGAGCGTTGAGTGTTCGCGGTTATGCTCAAGATATTTCTTTAGGAGACAATGGCTTTATTTTCTCGGCTGAATTAGTTAATTTTTTGTGGCAAACATCTGAAAAGAAATCAACCCTAGAATTAAATCCTTTCTTGGATTTTAGTCGGGTTTGGAACTCGGATCGGCTAGCTTTAGATGATAACACTCTACTATCTTTAGGATTAGGGTTACAATTTTCTCTGGAGAATCGGCTTACTGCGCGTCTAGACTGGGGCGTTCCTCTAATTGATGCTCAAGATTTACCAGAAAATTCTCTACAAGAAAGTGGATTCTATTTTTCGCTCAAATTCTTACCTTTTTGAAGCTAGTTAGTGACAGAACTATGAGTCGCATTGTTGTCACCACCATCGGATCTTTAGGCGATTTGCATCCCAAAATGGCGATCGCCCTGGAATTACGCCAACGTGGTCATGATCTTGTTTTTGCAACCCACCAAGGTTATCAGGGTAAAATTGAAGCCTTGGGATTTGAGTTTCACAGAATGCGCCCCGAGGGGACAGATAATCCTGAGGAAATCGCCCGCATGACTAACTCAAAAACAGGTTCAGAATACGTCATTCGCAATTGGCTAATGCCAAGTTTGCCCCAAACCTATGCTGACTTGATGGATGCGGCACAAGATGCGGACTTCATGATTGCTGGAGAAATTGTCTATGCAGCTCCCTTAGTTGCCGAGAAACTAGGAATTAGGTGGGCAACCTCTGCTTTATCTCCCTTTTCTATGTTCTCTGCCTATGACCCATCAGCGATCGCTTTCTTGCCATTTTTAGCAAAGTTACGAGGATTAGGGGTACCGTTTAATCGAGGTGTGATTCGGCTTTTAAAAACCCTGACTCAATCTTGGGCAGAAGCAATCTATCAACTTAGAACGGAACATAACTTACCTCAACACATTGGTAATCCTTTGATTGACGACAAATTTTCTCCCTACTTAGTGTTGGCAATGTTTGACTCAGTTTTAGCCCAGCCTCAACCAGATTGGGCTGAAAACACTATTCTTACAGGCTTCACCTTTTACGATGGCAATCAACAGAGGGAACTTACTCCAGAACTTCAGCAATTTTTAGAGGCAGGTGAGCCTCCCCTCGTCTTCACTTTAGGTTCTGCCAATGTTCTAAATCCTGGTACCTTTTACACAGAAAGTATTCAAGCAACAAGACAGCTGAACTGCCGTGCCGTGTTGCTAATGGGAGGAAATGCCCTGCCAGACAATCTCCCCGAAAATATCATTGCCCTAGACTATGCACCATACTCGAAAATTTTTCCCTATGCTAGTGTAATTATCCATCAGGGTGGCATTGGCACAACTGCCCAAGCACTTCGAGCAGGTCGTCCCACGCTAATTATGCCTTACACTTACGATCAGCCCGACAATGCAGCACGAGTCCAGCGATTGGGGACATCTCGCACCATAAATCCCCAACGTTATACTGCACCAAGAGTTAGCATAGAACTGAATAAATTAATCGCAAATCCCCGTTATTTAAAGAAGGCGACAGAAATTGGGCAAATTATTCAGGCAAGAGATGGCGTAAAAGTGGCGTGTGATGCCATTGAACAACAGCTTTGAATTAGATAGGCGATCGCAATATTCAGTTGTTAGTTGTTAGTCTTTAGTAGATAATTTTTGTATACATCACTAATTCAAGACAGGATATAAAAATAGGAATAATAACGAATTCTCCAAAAATCATCCCATCAAAATAACGTTATCAATCACATGAATAATACCGTTATCTGCCTCAATGTCTGCTGCAATTACGGTGGCGTTTTTAACCTCAAAATTATCGTCACAGTTAATTGATATGGCTGATCCTTCTACAGAATCCACAGAATCAACTTGAGCTAGATCCGCTTTAGTTAGTTTCCCTGCAACGACATGATAAGTGAGGATTCTGGCTAACTGGGGAGGATTTTGCACCAAAGTTTGAATTGTTCCAGGAGGCAGCTTGGCAAATGCTTCATCCGTCGGCGCAAATACAGTAAATGGGCCTGGTGTTTTTAAAGTTTCTACTAGGTCGGCAGCCTTTACCGCAGCGACCAAGGTACTAAAACCATCTGTACTAACAGCAATATCAACAATATCAGCCATGTTATTTGATAGTAAATTATAGTTTTAAGAAAATATATATATTTTGATCTTCTCGCCGCATTCATCCCTCACTTTTATTGAGGGATGAATGCGGAGCAAATGCTCCATCGTCTTGCATAGTAAGACTGCAACGCGTTAGGTTGCGCGGCAAAGTCTGGGTTGACAACTAGTAAATCTTACAATTAACTTGTGATTTTTGTAAAACCTTTAAAAATTGTTTTAACAAACATCAAAAATTACGGCGATATTCTACTCGAACCTCCCCCAAAACATAATTGAAGGTGGATTGAACTGAAGATTCTTGATCGATTTCTACCACTCCCTCTAGGTTGGGAAATACGCTGAGATAATCTAAGCCAATTTTTTGACCCAAACTGACCGTAGTGTCATCTAGCACTCCAAAGGCACGATTCTGTAAAGGAGTCAGAATAAAGCGATTTACGCCTAAATCAAATAGCTCAGATTGACTACGGTTACTGAGATCTTGTGCCAGGGCAATAAATTGACCGCTTAATAAGCTGATAATTTCTCCTTGACTTAGATTTGGAGTGCTGGTTAATTCCACAGCGGGAGAATTGATTAAATTGCGATCGCCTGCTCCGTCATAGGCACTATCATTGACGCAACGACTAAAGCGATTCAACTCGGCTTTGCTATAGTCTCTTCCTGCTTCAACTAGAGGTTCTGTAATCGGGCGAACGTTGCAGTTGGAATTGGTGCTGGTTTCTCCTAGATTTGGCAAGATTTCCCTGGTTTCGCCATCGATTACTAAGTTAATTCTAATAGTCCGACTACTACTGGATTCAGAAATCGGATCATCTAATTCATTAGAGTTAGTTTCAGCCAGACGAAAATCGCGAAAGTCTTGCTCGTTAATATCTTCAACCTGAGTTCTTAAAATAATATCCAGTCGAGGATTAAATATTCCCGCTTCAGGAGAAAAAATGATCGTATTTTCTCGGTTACGGGCGATGTTGAAACTGCTAGAGAATAAATCTACATTAGCTTTAGTTAATAATATTGTTCCTTGAGGGATAATATTGCTAAGCTCGTCTACAGTACCGTTGAGCAGTAAATCTCCCTCCACTTCAAAATCATAAAGAAAAGCCTGTTGTAGCTTTACATCTTGCAGATTGACTTTGAAATCATTAAGTGCCGTTACGAAGGAAGATTCAGCAGAAGATTGTTCAACTTGAGCATTAGCTTTGGCTGAGGTGTTGGCTTTGGTTCCCGAAGTTGCTTTGTTGACTTCGGTTTTAACTAACTGTACAGCCTCTTCTGTACTAGGAGTTTGAGTTTGAGGAATTGAGACTCTGCCTTCTCCTAAAGTAATTTCCCCTCCAATGACGGGTGCTAGAGATGCTCCAGTTACTTCCACTTTACCTGCTACTTCTCCGTCATAGAGTTGGTCAATTTTAATCTCTCCTGGAGGCAGATCAATTGTTAAAGGATTGTCCAGATTATTCACTGCCGTCAGAATTGGTAACTTACCTGTCACCGATAAATTTTTATCAGCAAAGGTACCATTTAAGGTTTCTACGTTAACTATCTGATTATCGAGGGTGATTTTACCAGTCCCGATAAATGGCTCAGAGAAGAAAGGAGTTTCTAAAACAACCTCAGCCTGATCTAAATTAACCACCCCTTGAGCATCCAAATCGTAAATTATGCCCTGGCGTTCGAGATCCAAGCGTGCTGTGGCTTCGAGTTCGACATCTCCTTGTCCACCAGCCCAATTGAGATAATTTTGACTCAGCGCAGCCAAAAACACAAAAGCTGATTCTTCAATTTTGGCGCTGGCGCTCAGGCGATCGCTTGTACCAGGGATAATAGGATAGGGTACATTGGCTTTAACCTGGATGGCATCAGGGGCAGTGGTGTTAAATTCTAGTTCACTGCCATCATAGCTGTAGTTTCCTGCTAATTTTGATGGTAAGACGTTGCCTTGAAAAGCGCCATTGGAGAAAGCAACTTTACCTTCTAGCTGTGGGTTTTGAGGCGTGCCTGTAACTGTACCCAGGGTATTTATTTCTCCTGTAATATCTACAGGAATTTCAACAAAATTAGCAATGTTATCTACTGTTAAATTGGCGACGGCAAAGGTAGTGTCTAATTGTTCTGGAGAGACTTGACCCCGCAATGAAAGCAATGCTTCTTGAACTTGCACTGATGCTTTGCGTAAGTTTACCGTCGTTCCCTCAAGCTGTCCTGCGATTAGGAGTTTGGGCAGGGAAATAAACTGAGATTCTTCAATTACTAAGCCCAGGGGATTAACAATGTTGGGATATGTCGGCTGGGGTTGCCATTGCCAATCATTGCCTTCCACTCTAAAGTTTGCTTCGGGTGTTTGAATGGTTCCTCCAAAGCTAATTGCTCCTGAGTATCGACCCTGAATATCTAATTCAGTGGGAATATTACCTGCTTCTTTAGCCGCAGCATTCGCCTGTATTTTACGATTTACGTTGCGTAGTTGCTCTAGCTTGCGAGCGATGGATTCATCTACAGTATCTTGTTCTGGTGCTGGTCTAACTGATGCGGTTGCTCCATAATCAGGGATGCTAAACAAGCTGACCACGTCTTCTATGGTAAACCAACGTAATGCCATCAAGACATCTTGAATATAGGCTTCGGGAATGTTGAGTCGACCGTCAATTTCACCCGATTCTAAGTCTAATGCCCCGTTGAGATTATATTCACTATTACCTAAATCCAAAGCAGCGCTGCTTACTTCAGCAATATTATTAGCACGATCGTAATTAAAATCAGCTTGGAATTGATCTGCTTCAATATAGCTGAGGGCTGGTTGATCAACTTCAATGCTACCCTGGGCTGCCAAGGTATTAAGATTAAGCTCAATATCTCCTGTAGTAGTACCGCCTAAAGCTCCTTCAATACCTGCCGCTTTACCTGGTGCCAGATTGAGTAAAGCTAGAGGAAAATTATTAATATCGAGATCAAATAATTCTCCAGAGCGATCGCCTGTAACAATTACGGGCTGGGCTGTATCTTCTCCCTGACGTAGTTCTAAGTTAGTGGGTAAGTAAGGTAGTTTACAGTCACTAGCATTACAGGGAACAGCGCTAGCAGCAATGACATCTTCTTGTCCCCGCAGATTGAGGGCAATTTCTTGTTGTGGCTGCACATTCACTGTTCCCGTCATCACAGGATCGAAATCAATATTGTTAAAGGCAAAATCTAATAGGCGTAAATCCCCAGTTAGGCTGACATCTTCTGTTGGGGCAGAAAGTAGCTGTTTGCCACTTAATTGACCGTTAAATTCAGCTTGACCAGCTACATTAATGCTTTCGGCTATTAGTTGATTATCTTGAGCAGAGGCGGCGGCAACCTCAGCGATGGGAAGCCGATCAAAATCTAGATTGGCGGCAATGTCTAAATCCGTACTGGCAACGTCCAGATTACTAGTAATGTTAGATAGAGTCAGATTTCCTTGGGCATTAACATTTTGCACACCAGAATCAACCGTAAACTGGTTCACTGCGACAGGAACATTTACCTCATTTTTAAGTAGGGGATTAATCTCTCCTGATAAACTGGCTTGGGCATTAATATTATCGACAGGTACTGATGCCAGATTGTCTGGAGCGAACTGATCTAGCAGTACTGCTGAACTAATATTATTGGCATTAACATCAGCTTGCCACTGATTATTATCCAGATTGGCGATCGCCTTAACGGTTCCTTGGGCAACATCTAGATCTGCATCAACTTGGGCATCAAAGGTACTAAGATTAGGATTTTCGGCAAAAGTTAATAGCTGTTGCAGCTCCCCTGTAGCAGTTAGCTGACTCGTTCTAATATTCGCAGGTACAGGCAAATTAGGGACAACACGATTTAAATCAATTTGACTGGTATTGGCATTAGCCTGAATTTGACCTGAATCAATTTGACTATTGACCGCGACATTTTCTCCATCTACAAGTAGATCTAGATCCGCATCGGCTTTAAGACTACTGAGATCGGGATTATCTTTAAATTTCAGCAGTTGCTCAACTTGACCTGAAGCAGCAATAGTTCCTGACTGTAAGAATGCCGCCACTGGTAGGCTGGTGACAAAAGGATCGAGTTGAATGTTGCTGGTGGCTACTTTTGCCTGAACATTGCCTTCACTCAATTGGCTATCCACAACAACATCGCCACCATTAACGTCTAGGTTCACATCGGCGGTGCCTTGAATCTTGGATACCTCTAGCTGATCTAATCTGCCACTGAAGCTAGCCTCAGCAGTGTCTACCGCCATGGGCTGGTCTAAATTTAGATTAGGATTACTAAAGTCTTTGGCAAAGGGTCTAAGATTAAGATTATTGGCATCTAAACTGGCTTGCCACTGTTTATTATCGAAATTGGCATCTGCCGTTATGTCTACCTTGCCATCACCGTAATTAATTTCCGTGTCACGTAATAATAAATTTTGCTCGGCAATTACTAGCTCACCTGAACCTGTAATTTCTTCTACATTATCTACATCCGCCTCAGCAATATTCCATTTAACTAATCCTTCTGGCTGTGCCACTGTCCCCTCAATTTCTCCCTGTGCCTCAATCTCACCTACAGCAATTTGTTGCGGTAATTGATAATAGGGTGAAACTAATTCTTCGGTGGGTAAATCTGCTTGAAAACTAAACGCCAACGGCATCGTAGCAACATCTATAGCTTGTTCGTTCCCGAAAGCTTGGCGCAAATTAGTTGCCACGGTACCTGCGGCGGTAATATTCCCTCCAGCAACAGGAGTAATGTCGACATTTTCTAAAACTATCTGTGACAAATCAGCTCTAAACTCAGCGTTAACCTCTTCTAATGCTGTCTGAGCCACTGTTACCGTCTGGGTATTATTAACCTCTCCCGTCAATTTGGGGTCTTTAATTCCTCCTCTTAGTTTTACCTCTGCCTCTACCTCTCCCGCTAAATCTACAGGTATCTGCCGAGTCAAATCATTGGGCAAATCAGCTATCTGGAAGGGTAAAACATTGACATCCAAGTCATAGCCAGTATCTAAGTTAACCTTACCTGCTACCTCAGCCGTAATATTGCCGATAGTTGCCTGAGTCTGATCAACATCCGCATTACGACCACTGAAATTTAATTCAGATTCGGCGCTAACTGGGGCGTTTAAATCCGTTACCTGCCCTGCTACATTCTGCAAGCTAACCATTCCTCTGATGTTGGCGGCAGTAATCTCTTCAAAAGAAGGAATGTTGACATCTAAATCTGCGTTGAGAATGCCGCTATCGAGGTTAACTGGAGAATTGGGTAGTAAAGTTGCCGCATCAGCTAATGATAAATCTTTAACCAGCAGTTTAGTATCGGTAGTGCCAGTCTCTAATTTGGTTTCACCTCTAACCGTAGCTTTGGCTTTTTCAATAGCTGCGTCTAAATCATAGGATAAAAATGCTTTTTTCTGATGAAATCTACCGCTGCCATCTACCTGTGCCGTAAGCGGATCTTGTTGATAGGGAACGGCTGTAATATCTGCTTGCTCAAGATCAACGGCAACATCAAAATAAATTAAAGGATCTTTTTGCTCTTGATTGGGATCACTTTTGAGAAAGTCTAAGTTAATCCACTCTCCATCTTGTTCCTGTTCTAGATAAACATCAGGATTAATTAGCGTCGCCTCTAAGGGCAAAGTGCGACGAAACAACACAGGAAAAATATTAAAGCCAACCTTGACTCCCTCCACCGTTACCTGATCTGTATCGGTATCAGTAGGAGGTATAACTGTCTCACCAAACTCAATGCTGTTCAAGGAAAAGCTCTTTACCTCACCTAGATTGATCGGGCGCTCAATGATTTTTCCAATCTGAGTTTCGAGAAACGGTGGCAGTTTCTTCTTAACTAACACCTGTGTTCCCCAATATCCCAAACTACCTACAGCAGCGATCGCTACTACTCCCCCTGCAAACTTTTTGGGGGAAGACTTTACTTTGTTGAGCAACCGCCTCCAAGAATTGGGCTGTTCTGATTCAGGAGGGTTATTGGGGGATTTAGTCATAATTTTAATGTTACAAGCATTTTGGCGAGGGAATCATAAAGGACACTGAATCAAAGCATAGCTGCGCCAGACTATGATACGAAGCACTGTTTGCTGCAAAGGCGATTTATTGATTTAGTGCGCTTCACTGTCATCACACGTCCTAATAAAAAATCAAATAAAACAACAACATACACTATCTAAGAAATACCCACTTCTCCCTCAAGAAAGATTATTAATCACCAAAAATTAACTGAGGGGGTGCTGAGACAAAACCAAGGAACCCTTCAGTGGGTTCGCATGTCTTGCCTGCATGTACCTCACCATAACCAATCGGGGTTTTGACTAAGCCAGCGCGTGCTTTAAGGAAGCTTAGTCTCGATGAACCATGACAATTCCCAAGATTGTTTCATCAAAAAATATGATGCTTGTAGCACGAATCAATATACACGACGTTGCCCAGATTTAAGAGGTAATTAGAGAACCTAAGATTTTATTTTGTATTTGAGTTTAATGATAAGAATCTTTTTTTTGTTCCTAGCATATTATTGCTGGCTTCTAGATAAAAAGAGGTGAAGAGTAAATTAATTTATTGTCTAAAATTATCTCTAGCCAAAATAAACTGCGATCTCGCTTTAAGTAAGATGCTCATACCGCAGCGATGAGTCATATACTGACTATTAAATTGCGTTCGGTGACGGCGAAGCAGCAAGCGTGGCTTAGATCCAGGCTACCCATGAATTAGCCACGATATGAATATCAAGCGATCGCAGATTTCGATCAAAGTATCTCAATTACCCAATATACTGCTGGAACAATATAACTGTTGACCCCAGTTTATTTGCAGAGACAGCATCAGAAATACTTAATCAGGCTCATTTATCTTTTTTTACACCAGTATTGAGCGATTGCTGAGCTAGCCGAAGGCATCGCACTTTAGTTAGGTTATTTTACAATCTATGTCTGGGCATGCAGCTCAAAACATCTAAGCTAGAACAAGATTTGTTACCGATGGCTCACACTTTAGACATCGGCGTGACAGCCTGGTCTCCTTTAGCTAGTGGATCGAAACTACACCTATCAATATTTAGATTAACTCCAGAAAATTAAATTAAATTAAATTTTCTCTTGAAAACAGACCCTAAAGCCCTAAAAATCAACAAAAGTATTGAGATAAAAATCAATCAGGGCATCGCCCCAAAATAAGCTTAATACTCCACCCAAAGCCAAAAAAGGACCAAATGGCATCGGTTGTTTTTTTCCCAAAATTCCTAAAGCGATCGCACCACCGCCAATAATGGAGCCTACACCACAAGCAATAAAGCTCGATAATAGAACCTGTTTCCAGCCAATCCAGGCACCGATAGTTGCCATTAGCTTACCATCAGCATCCCCCATCGCCTGTTGTCCTAGCATTATCAGACCCACAAGAGCAATGAGTTCTAATAGCCAAATACCAACTACAGAACCACTGATGCCAAACATCAGTTGATTAGCTAGTCCTTTCCCTTGAGACAATTGCCAACCGATAATACCTTGAAATACTAAACCTAACACTAAGCCTGACTTAGTTAAGGAAGATGGCAAAGTCATAGTATCTAAATCAATCAAAGATAAAGACAATAACCAAGACACAAAAGCACAGTAGCCAATAGTTTCAATACTATAGCCAAAACGCCAGAACACCAGCACGTATAATAATCCAGTGGTTGCTTCAATAATTGGATAGCGGCTAGAAATTTTGACCTGACACCAACGACATTTCCCTCTCAGCCACAACCAACCAAAGATAGGAACGTTTTCAGTAACCCCCAGACTATGGAGGCATTTAGGACATCTGGAAGGGGGATGAATTAAAGAGATCCTGGCAGGAATACGATAGATAACTACGTTGAGGAAACTACCGATACAGGCCCCAAAAATAAAGGCGGTGACAAACCCCATCGCTGTAGCTAGGGTATCCATAATTTAATTAGAAGTTTGAATAAATATAGAAATCAAAAATATCGAAAAGTTAGCCATATTGATCAGCAATATTAACTTTAATAGGCTTCCGCTTCTATTTGCTGCAAAGGAATAAAATACTCTCTCGGTAAGAGAATTGGCTTGGCACTAAAGGATAATTGTCCTCGGTGACTATCTCGGTTAATTACTACTCCCATCGGCTGGTTCTCTGCCGTAATATTGAGATGACAATAGTTACGATAAATATTTCTTGCTGCCTTAATTAAACTAGGGTCAAAAAATATCATATTTGAGACTTGAGTTTTGGCTGAATTTTGATTGCGAGTCGATTGCTTAGAATTCACGGCGCGATCCCTAAAAAGACAACTCCAAATTTAACCTAATTTTTTTCAGAAAGAAGGGGGAAAAGGTTAATTTATATGACAAAAGTTGGCAATTACCCAGCCATCAGGAGTAATAGCCAACTAATGCAATTGTACTTCTGGTTTTTAGGTTTTTTAGATAATTTATTAAGATGCTAATTTTGCTGGTCATAAAAAATGACCCGTCTATTGGTGACAGGTCATCAAGCTTGTAGAAAATTAAGGTGATTAATGCTAATAAATTTATAATCTCCTTCTATAGCAAATGCTTCAACTCTGGCTTATCATGCAGTGACTTAACTACCTGCTTGATATCTTGAGTATGGTGCTTATCTACCACCAAAGTAACGTTACCATCTCGAACTATCACTACATCTTTCAAGCCAATAGTGACAATTACTTCTGATTCTTCACCAGAGTAGATAACTGCATCTTGAGTATTATGACCAATGTGATGACCCAGTTCGACATTTTTGCGATCGCCTTTAAGTAATCGCTCAACTCCATTCCAGTCACCAAGATCATCCCAACCAAAATTAGCGGGTAAAACACAAGCTAAGTCGGTTTTCTCCATCAGGGCATAATCAATGCTTTCTTTTTCTAATTCAGCATAAGCATCACGACCTTTTTCTAATAGTGATTGCAGTAATTGTGGTGCGTATTTTTGTAATTCTTCTAGTACAACTCCCGCCTTAAAAATAAACATGCCGCTATTCCAGCTAAATCTTCCTGTATCGATAAAAGATTGAGCAGTGGCGCGATCAGGTTTTTCAGTAAAGCGAGTAACTTGATACACAGGTAAATCCTTAAAATTGCCCTGCTGCTCTCCCTGTTCGATATAGCCATAGCCTGTCGCTGGCTGATTGGGGGTAATACCTAAAGTGACAATTGAGGGTTTGACTTTCGCTTGTTCCACAGCAGCAGATAAAGTCTTTTCATATGCCTCTGTATCTCCGATCCAGTGGTCTGCGGGAAAAAAGCCGACAATCGCCTCTTTACCATATTTCTTAGATACCTCTAGGGTTGCCCAAGCTACAGCAGGAGCCGTATCTCTGCCTTGAGGTTCTACCAGAATATTGGACTCAGGCAAATTAGGAAGTTGCTCTTTCACGCCATCGGCAATAATTTCTGAAGTAATTACCCATAAATGTGACCAACCTCCTGCCATGTCAAGTAGGCGATGGGCAGTTGATTGCAATAGACTTTGGTCGCTACCATCAAGGCATAAAAATTGTTTGGGTCTTTTGATACGGCTAAGGGGCCAAAACCGCTCTCCTTTACCACCAGCTAGAATAATGGGAATTAACTTTGTTTCCATTGATGTTTTTTCGATATTGAGGACATTAGGCAAGATCACGACAGACTCTAGATACTGTAAGCAAATAAAATTCAAGCTGCAACTTTAATTAGTTGACTAGGAAACCAAGTCGCGCGATCGCATTACTAGTCTCGCATCCCATGAAGCAAGAGTCTGAAATCACGGTGGTACTATATAACTTATAGAATTGTCTACCTGATAATTACAGTCATTTTCGCGAAGTTCGAGGAACAGTTGCGACACAGGAGCGCACGCAGACAGCAAGCTTTGCACCGCACGTGCCTTAATTGTCGTACATGCGGCAAACTTTGCGCCTTTGTACGGCGCGGTCTCTCTGACTGACACGCCCTAGTAAAACAGAACAAAAATAACTCAAAATCTAATAGTTGGTTGCCCAACACATTTGCTGTGTCTCTTAAAAGCTAAAATAACCTCTAAGTCTGGTATTTTCCAGCCATAGCGGTTTAAATAATATTAAAACAAAAAGTAATTATTTAATTGGCATCAATTTAACAGACTGGGAAGTCACAAACAACGATAATTTAGATGAATCAAGAGCGATCGCGCGGAAGCAAAAATTATCCTTCATACTTCAAAAACAGAGAAGTAATAAGACAAAAGCCTCCGGAGCGACTGGCTAGACTGCCAAAGGCTGCTCAAAATTCAGGACGATTATCTGACTGCTCTCAGGTTAACTCATTACATCAACCTTTATGGTTTTGGTTGCAACATTCTTCCTTGTCATATCATCTTAACCAGAATTCACGTTAATTATTTCTCGCTCCTCAATCTCTCTCCAGAGTAAAAAAAGTCGGCGTTGCATAAATAAGGGATGAATTAGAGAATTAAAATGAAACGGTTGATTGGATGTAAAGCAAATGAAATGTCCTGAGTGCAAGTCAGAACACGTTCGTAAAAACGGTATGAGAAGAGGAAAGCAGAATCATATCTGTGTTAATTGCGATGCCTTCGGCGTACGCGGAGCGTAATCGCCAATTTGTCGAAAATCCCAAAAATAATCGTGGTTACAGCGATGAAATCAGAAAAACATGCTTCAAACTTCAAACTTTTGTGGGTAGTAAAAAAACAAAATATGGATATGGACAGCAGTAGATCACTTCAAGCCATTTATTTTAGGTTGGGTTTTAGGCGATCGCAGCTCAAAAACATTTGAACCACTTTGGGAAATTGTCAAAAAATGGCAATGCTATTTTTACGTAACGGATGGATGGAAAGTCGATCCAGGATTTATTCCAGACGGAGATCAAATTGTCTGCAAAACATATATGACTCGTGTTGAGGGTGAAAATACTCGACTCAGACATTACCTACTCCCATCCCACCTGAAGATTACCGAACCAAATTACCGATATGACAAATGGTATTCTTAATCTGCTTGGGTGTCTGAAGTTGATGGGACAAAAAATAATCACTCAATTTTTGTTCAATTTGTTCAATCGTTACGTTA
>JBCDDK010000094.1:0-27001 GCA_039180345.1 Cyanobacteria bacterium P01_G01_bin.39
CTAAAAAATGTTGCCAGAATTCTATCACAAATGTATCTCACAATTACTAACCCCAAGACAATATGCAACGCTGAGAATAACAGTACTAATATTACAAAGCTATAGAACAATTCAGATAGAGAAACTAGCTGCCTTACTGCCGATTCCAATTAAATACGAAAGTCGCCGTCGTCACATTCAAAGATTTTTAGTTTTACGACAATTGACAACTAAATGTATTTGGTTTCCCATCATCAAGAAATGGTTAAAAATTAATCAAACACAAAAAAGAGTTTGCTATCTAGCTATTGATAGAGCCAGGTGGCAAGAGCGTAATTTATTTGTAGCTAGTTTAATCAAAAATAACAGAGCTATACCTTTAAAGGCATCAAAGAATATGTCTGCCGATTGAAAGAAAACTTGAGGAAAGATAGAAGACATAGTAATTTTTGGGTCGGTTTATATGGTGGTTTATGGGTTGAAACTTATTCTATATGCCATGAATGGGTCGAACAGCTAATAATACTGACTCCTAATAAGCTACCTTTTTATCAGCAGGATATTAGGGCTAAAATGCTTGTCCTCTCCTCCTTTTGAACTCTTTGTCACCCCATGAGCTGAAAGTATACAAAAAATCATGAGAAGATTAACAAATCTAGACTGTGTAAATGGTGGTAAATAAGTAAACTTAAACTCTATAAAAGTTTCGTAGGGTAAGAACTAGCAAAGCTGCCGCAAGGGGGCGCGATCTGCGAAAATAGATAAGTTCACTGGAATTTTTTCCAACACCTTAAAATTTTCAGTAATTTCTGAGAGAGTTGTGATAATAACGAGATTGGCACAATAATGACTAATCATTACTCTTTGCGTATTGATGAAACTTCTGCAAAAATCAAGAAACAGTGCATTTTTTTAATCATCAAATATATCAGTCAAATCTACTATCAGTCCTGGTAAAATGTTCTCTCCAGACAAGCTACTGGGATTGATTAGAACTTCTTTTTCTTGCCCTTGGCGATAAATCTCTACCTGTTTCTCATCAGGACAAATTAACCAGCTCAACCTAACTCCACAATCGATATATTCCACCATCTTCTGTTGAAGCTCAGTTAAGTCGTCGGTAGGAGACATTAACTCAATGACAAAATCGGGGTCTACGGGAGCAAATTTACGTTGTTGAGCTTTTGGTATTGCTTGCCAGCGATCTATCTCAATCCAGCTGGCATCAGGAGAACGAGTAGCACCATTAGATAGTTTGAAACCCGTAGAAGAATCAAATACTTTACCCAGTTTTCCCTGGCGATTCCAAACTTGAAGTTGATAATTGAGGTCAGAATTTTTTTCGCCTGTCAAACTCCCCGTTGGCGACATAATTATCAATTTACCTGCTGGAGTAGTCTCAAATCTCGCCTCTGGATTATCAGCGCAAAGCTGTTCTAATTGACGATCGCTTATTTGCTCTGTAAAGGTAGCGATATCAATTGCTGTCATTACCCTTGCCTCGTTTGTTTATTTAATTTTACCATCGACCATAATGTTTTCATTTATTGCCAATAAAAGTGGTCATGCACAAACTTAGGGATTAGAATTGACCAAGTTTTCTGCGGAATTTTATCCATGAACCAGAGTCAAATTAACTTTAATGCCAAGCTTGTTGATAATGAAATAGTGATCAAGTTGACTTCAGATAATGGCGATCGCGAGCTGGAAAATAAAGCTGCTAGCCAATTGTTTAGCTCTTTGGAAAAAGTCGGTATTGAAGTTATCAGAACTAAATTACAACAAGATTGGCAGAATAATGACTAATCAAATTGGTAATAGCTAAATGGAATTAGCTCACAAAGCAAGATACTTGCTTTGGATAGTAGATCATAAATTTATGACCTACTATCTACTATCTATTATTTATGGTTTATTGTTTCATTATTTTCCTGGTAACTGTTGGGGTTGAGCGGGAGAGATAGTATTCTGCCCAAAAGTCGCAGTCATAGGAGTAAAACGAGTGGGTTGTACGCAGGGGGCATTATCTAGTTCCTCTTTAAGCTGTGCCGCAAAGGACTCAAACATATGGGAGAGAGTCTGGCGATCGCTCAAGCAGCCTTGTAATGCCGTTAGTTGTTCGAGTGTCCAGTTATAAAGCTGAGTATCTCCTTGTTCGATGCGGGCATATAACTGGGTTTCAAACTGTCCCAAACGGGAATAGAAGTTATCCACTTCAGCTTTAATTGATCCCATATCGAGGAAGAATTGCTGGTTGGTAATATTGGCGAGGACATTGGTGGTAATCTCCTCGTTGTTATTGTCAATTTCGTTTCTGACAATAGAAGTAACGTCATCGCGGAAGTTAAGAATCCTGTTATCAAAATTGAGATTAATTTTGTTGTCAATATCTCCCATGATATTGTTGATCACGATTTCGGTATTGTTCTCGGTTGACTTATTTACCACAGAGGCTACCTGACGATCAAGATCAGGCTTAATTTGCTGAATTACTAGGTTTTTAATGTTCTGAGGCAAGTTGCTGGTTTTCAAGTTAACTACCGTGTCTATTCGCTGATCGACATTGGTTTGAATTTCGTTAGCGATTAGATTGTTAATCTCTGGAGTCAGATTAGTCACCTGTAGGTTAACCACTGCATCGATTTTTTTGTCTAAATCAAGCTTAATTTGCTCGATTGCCTGTTTGGTAATCTCCGAAGAGCGATCATTAAGGCGCAGATTAACTACATTATTAACCTTTTCATCGATATTGGTTTGGATATTTTCGATTACCTGGTTGTTAATTTCTGTTGATCTGTCGTCAATAGTGACGTTGATATTTTCGCTAATCTTCTGATCAAGCTCTGCTTTGATCGATTCGATATCTGCGTTGATCGCATCTAAGGTTGACTTTTTGATATTTTGAGACAAACTGCCCACTTTGAGATTGACTACATTATTAATCCGTCCGTCAAAATCTCCTTGGACTTGCTGAATAATGCGCTCATTCAATTCAGTAGTTAAGTCGGTAAGTTTGAGGTTAACTACTGCATCGATTTTTTTATCTAAATCGAGCTTAATTTGTTCGATTGCCTGTCTGGTAATTTCCGAAGAGCATTCGCTAATGCGGAGATTGACTACATTATTAACCTTTTCGTCTATATCGCCCTGGATCTTTTCAATTACCTGGTCATTAATATCGCTAGATCGCTCTTGGATAGTAATATTGATGTTTTCGGTAATTTTCTGATCGACATCGGTTTTAATGTCTTCGATATTGGTGGTGATTAAATCCAAAGATGACTTCTTAATCTCTTGAGACAAACCTGCTACCTTGAGATTAACTACATTATCAATGCGTCCATCAAAGTCTCCTTGGACTTGCTGTATGATAGATTCCCTAAGCTCTGTCGAGAGATCGCTCAGCTGTAAGTTGACTACTGCACTGATTTGTTTTTCTAAATCCGCTTTAATTTCGGCGATCGCTATTTTTTTGGTTTCTTGACCCTGTTCGGTAATTCTCAGATTAATCAAGTTACCGATCCGCTCGTCCATATCTGTCTGAATGCGAGCAATTACCGCTTCAGTAATTTCTGTGGAGCGTTGGTCAATATTGAGATTAATAGTATTAGCCAGCCGCTGATCGAGATCGACTTCAATCTGTTCTAAAGAAGTAGTCTTGATATCTTGAGAAAGATTAGCAACCTTGAGGTTGACGATAGTATCGATCCGTTGCTCTACTTCTCCTTGAATCTGGTCTACTACCAGTTTCTTAATATCTTGGGTTTGTTGCCTCAGCCTACTATTTACCTGGTCATCCACTATGGTCGTAATGCGAGTAGAGATCAAATTATCCAGTCGATCATCAAAATGACCAGACCAAGCCTCAAAGTTTTGATTAAAGCTAACTTCCATCTGTTGAGTGATGGATTTCATCATAAACTCTAACCGCGCTACCTGCATGGCTAGTTCTTTGGCTTGAGACTGATAGCCTTTGAGTAGCCATTTTTCTAAACTGTCCCAATATAAAGCTTCTTTTTTGGGGTCTTGTTCGTCGGTTACGACCACAGTCTTCTCAACTTGAGCAGCTATTGACCGCCAGGTTGATTCCATTTGCTCTTGATCAAAACGGAAGTTGAAGCTACTGCCGACAGTTACTGTTTCTGAAGATCTGCTGCTACGACTGCTGCTACTGCCTGTAGTGACTGTTTCTCTGCGTTCTCGATTAACGCTACCACCTTCGGATATTCTTCTTTGATAACTAGAGCATATTTCTGTGAAAGCCTGATCGCTGAGAGGTTCGATTCCAATTACAATCTGTCCTTGGTTATCTTCCTTGTAGGTATCGAAGAACAAGCCTGAGATAGTGGTTTTGCTTTTGACCTCTAAAATAAATTCATCTTCAAAGCCATTTAAAGAACACCAAGTTTCACTAGTTTCGATCTCTGTCAACTTAGTAATAAATGAACCAGCCTTGAGCCACATTAAAGCCCAGGGTTCTAAGTCAAACTGTTGCTCATCAGACCAGTAACTAGCATTAGCTGATTGGATTTTGAGACGATAGTTACCTGGCTCTAGTTCAATAAAGTTGTTATCCCATTGTTTTAGGCTCGATAGGTATTGTGAATCCAGACTATAGCAGTTATTTTGACTGTCAACCGTTAGCTGCTGAGGCTCCAATTCAGCACGGTCTGAGGTAACAGTAAGCTCAATTGCTCCACTAGTGGCATCATTACCAACCTTAAAAAATAAAGCGCAGACAACCGCCTGCTGCTTGACCTCTAGTCGTAATTTCTGTTGGTAGCCGTTGAGAGTAGTCCAGGTAGCTCCTGTTTCCACCCCTGTGTCCTGGTTGATAAAGCTACTGCCATTATTGCCGTAAATCCAGAGTAAAACCGCAGGTTCTCCTGCTGCACTATTGCTATAGCTGTAGCTTCCTGAAGTAATTTGAATTTCAAAATTACCTTGCTCTAGGGTTATCTTACTAGCAACATTTTCTTGCAAGCCGTTCATCCCAGCAGGGTCGATGACATAACAGTTGTTTTGAGTATCAATAGTTAATAGCTGCATTTCTTTCTCTTCTATAATTGATGTTTCCGAGTCAGAATTATTATTAGTGGTGTCTGGTGTGCTACTGACTGCAATCTGATCCCCCACAGTCATACCTGCCCAGCGACTTGCAGGATTGGTTTGGGTAATTACTGCCCCCTTACCTGTTTTGGTATCAATGCGAACCAACTGTCCGTCTTTACCCAAGTCAAAAAAGTTTCCCGTTACGCCATAAAGAACATTGTCCACAAATTCCATACTGGCAAGATCGGGAAATCCAGTATCGCCAATTACCTTGACTTTGCCACGATCAAGATCGCAACTGGCTAGCTGTTTTTTTCTATTGGTTCCGATCAAAGTGATATATGCTTTACCCGCATCATCAAAAGCGACTTCGCCACAAACACGCTTGTCCTTACTAACGGTCATGACAGGTGTTCCTTTGCCAGTCTCCAGGTCAAGGGTAACTAACTGTTTAGCAGCGGTGGCATACAATGTTTCACGCTGGTAATTATAAGCTAAACCTACTACCGCAAACCCAATTTCTCCGATGGAGGTAGCTTCTCCTGTGTTGCGATCTATCTCCACCAACTGAGTATTATTGTCGCTTTGCTTCAAGCCGTATAATTGTGAACCCGCAAAAGCCAGATCGTAAACATCTGTAGCGATAGTTCCTACTAAATCTGCCTGACCTGTCTGTAGATCAAGAGTGTATAGCTTACTGACGCGGTCAGGAACTAGATCTTGAACGTATACAATTTTCGATGGTGAGTCAGAAGTTTTATTTTCGGTCATTTGTTTGTTCTTGGGTTGGAAAAAAGAAAAAATTCTGGGCAGAGAAAACATAATCAAAAAAAGTATGCTCTGTTATTAATTGACAGTGGTTCTAAATTTAATTAAGCAACCAAATGTTTCTCTTTAATTAGAAAAATCATTCATTCAACTGAGGTATTTAAAGAAGACAAAAGTAACTAAAATCTTAATCCAGCAGTAGAATTTTCAAGCAGAATGAACCCAGAAATTTTCAAATTTTGGGCAATCAAATCTACAAGAGTAAATCAGGCGAAATTACATAGATAAAACTACATGCTCCCCCTTGACAATAGGCTAATTTCAATCATTTGCTCTGCTTCTAATAATTGTAAACATTATTTTTGACTTACAAAACAAGATATATAAATATATTTACATACATTAATGTTCATATTAGAAATACAGGACAATCATGATGACTTTCTTACATTTGGAGTTCTAAAAAGCCGTTAATTAGCAAGATGTTGTTGATCCCAGATGACAAACTGATCTAGTTTAGATCGTAAGACTTTTTGCTACTATGAGTCTCTAAGTATGCATCAATATTCCATTGATCTTTTCTGGCACTATCTCAAGTTTAAAACTTTAACTAGCTTCATCTAAAATATTAGATATAAACTGTATAAAATATTACAATTTCTCCGTTCGGCGCGATCGCTTTAAAAATTTGCCGATGTTCTGAGATGGCGTGTTCAGATTTTAGACAGAAAGCAAATTACGTAAATAGTAATTATGCTTTGATAATTTCATGTTTGTGATTCTTCTCAAAAGAAGAAGGTTAATTCTAAAATGTCTTAAAAGCTGATAGCGACAAACCAGTTGGCAAAAAACGTAGTCCCTTAACTTGTCACAGACACTGAATGCTCAGATATACAAGTAAGAAAGCCTGTTTGCAGTTGATGTTGATCAAGATTACGTCCGATAAAGATCAATTCGTTGGTTTTGGTTTCGTGGGGTTGCCAAGGTTTTCCTGGTCTACCATCGAGAGTCATATGAACACCTTGAAACACAAACCTACGTGCTTCATCATCCACATTGAGAATTCCTTTTGAGCGAAAGATATCCTGCCCCATCGCCTGTACTAATTGATTGAGCCAGCGATTAAACTTTTCACCATCTACAATGCCTCTATTAGCGATCGCCACGGTTGTAACAGACTGGTCGTGTTCGTGTGCAGATTCTTCGAGAAATTGGGGGTCTATGGTTAAAGCCTGTTTGAGATCGAATGCTCCTATTCCGAGGACAAAATCGAGGTTGATTTGGCAGTTTTGCGTCGGCTGGATTTTAGCGATCGCATTTAGCTGGCGAATTTTGGTGGTTAGCTGCTCTAATTCTTCTTGACTAACTAAATCGGTTTTATTGACTAAAATTACATCAGCAAAGGCAATTTGTTCCTGTGCTTCGCTGCTTGACCAGTGAGTATTAATATATTTAGCATCAACAACAGTGACGATAGCATCCAATTCTGTATGTTTATACAAAATCTCATCCACAAAGAAAGATTGAATTACGGGGGCGGGGTCGGCTAATCCTGTAGTTTCAATTATGAGGTAATCAAAACGGTCGCGATGCTCCAGTAATTTGGTAATAATGCGGATCAAATCTCCCCTGACGGTACAGCAGATGCAGCCGTTGTTCATCTCGATAATTTCTTCATCGGAATTTAGCACCAGTTGGTTATCGATGCCAATTTCACCAAATTCGTTGACAATAACTGCTACTTTCTTACCATGTTCCTGAGCCAGAATCTGATTCAGTAAAGTTGTTTTACCTGCTCCTAAATAACCTGTTAAAACAGTTACAGGTATTTTGCTTATTCTGTTACTTTTGATCATGGTTACAGTTAATTAATTCCGCCGTACGCTGTTCCAATTCCGCTTCGCCCACCAGTTCCACTTCAATTGCCAGACGTTCTAACGCCAGTAACCAGCGCTGATAATAATCCCAGCTTTGATCTTCCACAAAATGCTCATCTTCCCATTCAGCGATCGCGGAAATCAACTCCTGACGAAAGTCCTCCCATTCATAGTGACCTTCTTTGGCTAAAGCTAAAGCCATGCCAAAGGCTGTTCCTTCCCAGTCGCGAGTAAATGCCAGTTCGCCATTATCTCTAGGGGGCGATTCTTCACTACCCATGAGGCTAGTGGCAGCAAAATGTTCAAATCTTAGTTGCATAGTTAGTTGTAGGGGGTTAAAAATATAGTTATCTGCCTGTGTTTATGCCGCAGCGGGGGAATCTACCAAAGCAACACCCATCATTGCTTCTGGTGTAATTAGAGCAGCTAGTTCGGCTTCGCTCATGGCTTCTGTACCTGGTGGTTGCAGCGGCAGCACAAACCAGCGAATCTGGGCGCTACTATCCCAAAGTCGAATTTCTGTCTCTTTAGGTAATTTCACGCCAAATTCAGTTAATACTGCTCTAGGCTCTCTGGCTGCTCTAGCACGGAATGTGGGGTCTTTATACCAATAGGGTGGCAATCCCAAAATAGGCCAAGGATAACAGGAACAAAGAGTACAAATCACAATGTTATGCACTTGGGTCGTATTCTCCACTACCTTCATATGTTCCCCTTCGGCTCCTGACATGCCTACGGGAAGACCAATATTAGATATTGCAGCATTACAATCCTCCAAAAGACGGGCTTTAAATTCAGGATTACTCCAGGCTTTTGCCACAATTTTTGCCCCATTAAAAGGGCCCATTTTCGTCTCAAAATAGTCGAGAACTTTATCAACGGTTGACCCAGAGATAATTCCTTTTTCAATTAACAGTGATTCCAAAGCCCGCACGCGAGCCGCACTATAGATTTCGCGATCGCGATCATAACTAAAGCCGTCGTATTTAGTCATAGAATAATTAGTAGTTATGCAGTTTCTAAAGTTTCTAAATAGGTTTCAAATAAATCGTTGTAATAAAAGTTATTGGATTCTGCCATCTCGCCCCATAGTTCAGTAGATTCAAACTTGACGTTATAAACAGGCATAGGCTCTCCTAAGCCATCTGTAGTAGCAAAAAAGTAGGTGTAGGGTGCGGGATAGACTACTTCAATAGTGCCGATTTTGCCCTGAAGATTTCCTGGTAAGCGAGTATGTTCTGTGGGGGGCATACTCTTAATCCGAATCTTGTCCCCCACCGCAAATTTGGGAGTAATATCTAGATCTCTTTCAGGGGAATCGCCTGACTGAAGATATTTAATTACCTGGGCATCGATCCCTGGTTCTAATTTATTGGGTAGTGGAGCCTGGTTCAAATTGCCATCCTGCAAATAAAGCGCAGTTTTGGCATCTAGTTCTGCTTCGGTAATATATCCTTCTTCAATAAAAAAACTAGAAATTCCCCCTAACCATTTCTCGTAGTAGCGAAATTTAAAGTAGTCTAAGGGATTCATCGCTTCTGCTCCCTGACGAAGATGCGCCCAACTCCAGAAGCTGTCAAAAGTTGTGGGCACTTTGGTCAGGGAATAGTTTGGTACAGCATCGGTTTCTAGGTGATTGCTCAACGCCATCATCGCTACATGAATGCCAAAAATTCGCTTTTCCCAAGGAACAACAAAAACCCGCTTTTGGAAATCTATCTCCCCTAAGTTTTCAACTCCTGCTATGTTGTGCTGTATTTTCATAATTGTTTGCTATTGGTCATTCCCCAATGGTTATCTGCCCACTGTTATAAATACGACATGGTTGCGTTTGCATCAAAATAAGCGATGTAATGTCTTACTAAATAAAAGTTATGTCTTCTTATCTTTTTATAAGTTTGAAAATCAATATTTCAATGACCTTTTATCAAAAAAATTGCACATCAGTATTATTAAAATTAATGCTTTTAAATCTGCTTTCTGTCTGATATCTTGTTAATCAATATTAGTTTTATAAGCCAGCTTTCTACTTTGATATCTTAGACTAAAGCATGATCATATACTTGATTAAGTATCTCTTAGAGATGCACTGAATTTTTAGTTTCACTTGCAGCTAGATATTTAGCAATACCAACAAATATTTGCTTGCTATGTTTTAGTTAATTATAAAATCTGCCAAGAAATTGTATTATTAGCTACGTAAAAATATTGTGTTTTGTAAAAAAAACTTGAATAATATTCTGATATTTGTAAATCTAAGAGAAAATCAATAAAAGTTTAGCTCTTTTAAATCTTTGTTTAGGATCGCTACAGCAATTATCAATAAATCAGAATCTAAGCCTTTTTAAAAACAGAGCTGTCTAATTAGCAACAGGAGATAAGCTGATTTTTTTTGATCTAGACTATATTTGCGATCGCCATCTAAGATCAAATTTTAACTATCATTAAGAAGATTCACTCTATTAAGTTTTGATACGCTATTTTGATTAGCAGCGCCAGTTAAAATTGTTACTTTGTAGATTAGCTATTAAGTGATAAAAATACTGTTTTACGTCTGATGTGAATTAAAGTGACTGTTAATATCCTACAAAATTAAGGAACCACGCTATCAAAGGTTTAAATACCGATAGCTAGAATTAAGTTTTAGGGATCTTAGAGAGTGTTTGTCAATAAAAAATTAAATTACTATAGTATAGTCATTCCAATTAATTTCCTCATGGTTAACTGGTTTCAAGTCAGAAGTCAGAAGTCAGAAGTCAGAAGTCAGGGCAGTTATAAGTACTTATCACGGTTTTGATTTTTCGTACGGTTTCTATTTGGAATGACTATATAAAAATGAGCGATCTCTAAAACCGCGTCGCGAAGCCATGCCCAAAGGGCTTATCGCTTCGCACATTTCTAATTTTCGATTTTTCAGTTTTTGTTCATTATTGTGGTTTAGCTAATCAAAGTCCAAAATATTATCTTGTAGATGAGACTACTGTACTCAACCAAAGGTAATGCTGTTTGGCTATGCCCGTGTTAGTACAAAAACAACAAACATTATATATCTCGATTATTTAAAATTAGTTTACTGCGATCGCTAATATACAAAGGCTAATAGACAAAATCAGCCAATTCAAAACCCTGTTTAAAATGCCGATCGCATAGTACTAAATTACCCTCTGTCCATTCATCAAAAGCTAACTGAGCCGCAGTTTCTACCCCTGTAGCAATATCTCGTCCTGAACGACCAATTAGCAAGGTAGTATATGCCGATAGATCAACATCGTCTGCCAGAATCCAGTCAGGATGAATTTTACGCTCTAACATTTGCTTAATTTCGGCTATTCCTGGAAGGGGAATCGCTATTTTCTTTTGTAAACGCGATCGCACTGCGGCATCTATATTCTCGGCAAAGTTGGTGGCACCAAGGACAAAGATATAACCGCCATGGGTACTCACCCCATCTACTTCTTGCAGGAATTGATTGACCAGGTTTTGATTTTCTAGATCCGCATCACCACTACCCATGCCGCCTCGGTTGGGAAATAAAGACTCCATTTCGTCAAAGAAGAGGATTGCTGGAGACTGTTGCCGCGCTTGGTTAAAGACATCTGCTAGGTTGCGGGAACTCTGTCCCACCCATTTACTTCTGATATCTGCGGGGGCGTAACTTTTGAAATAAAGCTGTCCTACAGAAGCCAATACTCGGGCAATTTGGGTTTTACCCGTGCCAGGTTCGCCATAAAGTAAGGCTCCTTTGGGGGGATTAATTCCTGGTGGCAGGTTAGCGTAGTTTGCCACCAGCTTAACCAACCTTTTTAACTCTTCGGTGATGGGTGTCGGCAAGATAATGTCATCCCAGGTTAATTCTCCTTGGGGTGCCTTTGACTGAATTACGGTGAGAAAATGCTCTAAATTAATTGTCAAAGATTGATCGGGCAACAGGCGATCGCTGGCGTGCTGACCCACTTCACTGACAATCTGGCGAATATCTCGCCCTGATTTACCTTCGAGTAATCGGGCAATCCTTGACCAGTCAACGTCAGGAGCAACCTGCATCTCTCCTGCAAATAACTTTAACAAATCAACTCTTTCAGGCTGTGCTGGTAGAGGAATTTCCACCACCTTATTAAGACGCGATCGCACTGCGTTATCCACCCGCTCTACATAGTTGGTGGCACCGACGACAAACACCCCTGTGGCACTACCTTTAAAGCCGTCAAGCTCCTGTAGCAGCTGGTTAATCAGCTCAATTTCATATTGCGAGACGTTGCTTTCCCGTTGGGGAAATAGCGCATCAATTTCATCGATAAACAAAATTGTCGGGGCTTCTCTTCTGGCTCTCTCAAAGGTTTGAGCCAGTTTCTTACTAGATTCCCCCACATATTGAGATCGCATTTCGGCAATGGATAGAGAAATAAAGCTACAGCCAGCGGCTTGCGCTAACACCCTTGCTACCTGGGTTTTGCCCGTTCCTGGTGCGCCGTATAGCAGCATCCCTTGAGATGGGGTTACACCCTCGATTGGGTCGCGGAAGAAGCGTAAAAAGCGTCTTAATATGGTCTGGAGAATTTGTTTGAGTTCTCTGCTTAAAATCAATTTTGACCAGGCAGATTTGTCAATTTCTACAGGTGGTAGCAGCCCTTTTTCAAAATCAGTACGGGTGAGAACCACCTCTTTACTCGACCAACCTGTTCTTTGGATATAAGCCTGTCCTACTTTAGCCAGTAAACCCTGGATATCCCGCCCCGATTTTCCTTCTAATAGACGACTGATAGCTTCCAGGTCAACATCAGGATTTAACTGCCAATTCCGTTCTTTGAGGGCATGTTCCAGCATGATCCGCCGTTCTCTAACCCCAGGTAAGGGAACTTCTAAAGTTTGTTGCAGACGGGAAATGACCGCAGGATCGACAGTATCGCCGCGATTGGTGGCACCTAACAGAAATACCCCTGCTGCCGACTTTGCTGCACCATCGACCTGTTGTAAAAATTCATTCACCAGTTCCACATCAGGATTATTACCAGTCCCTTCACGACGAGGAAATAAAGAGTCAATTTCATCAAAAAAGAGAATACAGGGAGAGCGATCGCGGGCATCGTTAAATATTGACTGTAGGTTTTTTAAACTGCCCCCTTGAAAGGTACTTTTTACTTCACTAGGAGAGATTGCTCGAAAGAACCATCCTGTTCTAGCGGATAAATAACGGGCAATTTGAGTTTTTCCTGTACCAGGTGGTCCTGTCAATAGCATCCCCTTGGGCAAGGGTAGCCCCAGACTAAGGGCTTGAGGTAAGTTTTTTAAAGTTGACAGGGTTTGCTCAACCCGTTCCATAATGGCTTTTGGCAGCACCAGATCAGGGATATTGGTACTATCTCCCGTCCATAAAATAGCCTGTTGAAAATGCTTGAGAGTTATTTCACCCATCGCATCAGGATGGTCTTGACAAGCCAGATGATAGGTTTCTTCCACCTTGGCTTTGATTGCCCTACCTGATTTTCCTGTCAGCAACAAAGCCACCGCTTCCCAGTCAAAATCGTCAGCTACAGGGCGCTCACCCACAAAGAGTTTGAGCATTGCCACCCTCTCTGTTATGGCTGGTAAGGGGATGGCAATGGTTTTCGACAGACGCGATCGCACTGCCGCATCCACCTGCTCTACTCTGTTGGTGGCACCGACAATAAAGATTCCCCGCCCGCTATTGTTGACCCCGTCTACCTCTTGCAGAAACTGATTTACCAGCTCAATTTCATGCTGTACGCTATGCTCCCCCCGTTGAGGAAACAAACCATCAAGTTCGTCAAAAAAGAGGATAGTAGGAGCATTACGCCGCGCCTGGGCAAAGATGCGGGCTAGTTTACGATTACTTTCCCCGACATATTTATCCCGCACCTCTCCCGCGCTAACCTCTTGAAACTGAATCCCCCCCAAACGCGCCATGGCTCTGGCAATTTCGGTTTTACCCGTTCCTGGTAATCCTGATAATAATAATCCCGCTGGCGGGGTTAACTGGGGATTAGCAAAAGCCTGGAGGAATTGCGCTAAGGTTCTGGTCAATTCGCTAGTCAAACGTTCGGGTAGAATTACTCCCGTTAACTCCCCTGTTATCTTGGGAATTAACACCGCATCTAAATCTACTCGACGCAGGGTTAAACTCGAATCAGGCAACTGCGAGATAATCCGTGTAGCGATCGCCTGGATATCCCGTCCTGACTTTCCGATCAGCAGTTGCGCGTAATAGTCTAGGTCTACATCTGCCGCTAACTCTAAACTTGGGGTCTGACTCTTAGTTAAAAAATACTCCAGCATTTGCGATCGCTGCTGCACCGTTGGCAAGGGAACATTAATCCTGGCGGTCAATCGCGATAGTACTGCTGGATCGATCTGTTCGGGTCGGTTGCTGGTGCCGACGATAACAACTCCTGTGGACTGGGAGAGACGATCAAACTCCTGCAAAAACTGATTAACTACCTCAACTGTAGTGGGGTCCCCTAACTGTTCTTCTCTGCGGGGTAAAATTGCTTCGATTTCATCAAATAAAATTAACGCAGGGGCATTTGCCTTAGCATCCCTAAAAATCTCCTGTAAATTTTGTACGCTTTGTCCCACCAAAGGACTTTTGATCTTGCCTGGGGTAACGCTAATCAGTTCACAGTTGGCATCTTGAGCAAATAACTGGACAATAGTTGTTTTCCCTGTCCCTGAAGCCCCCGTTAAAATCATGCCCGTTGGCACTTCGGATAATTCAGGCTGAGATAGTTCCCATTCTCGCAGACTTGCTGCCCACTGCTGTATCGGTTGCAGTATCTCTTGATTGATAAAAATTGATTGCCAAATTGTTGCTGAAGATTTGGGCAAAAATGGCTCAAAATGCTGCCATTGTAGACAGCTTTCTCCCGATTTGTAGCGTAGTTCTTCTGCACCTTTAACCGCCTGTTCCAGTACGTGACTATTAACCCGACCAAACTTCTCTGCTAATACAGTTAAATTAAGCTTGTTGTCTATGGCAGAACCCGTTTGATGCAGATATTTATTGAGAACTGCTACTTTACCCGCTAAAGTTGCTTGGGGGACAGGCAGCACAAAGCTAAATACCTCTCCAGGTTGCTGAACCGACTCGGGCATCTGTGCCAAATTACCCGCTGTAGCCAGAATAATAATTTTCTTCTGCTCGTGTTTGGGATTGGAATTCCACTGCCAGTAAGTTTCTAGGTCATTGCTCAACTTTTCTTTGAGTTTACGGGCTTTCTCCGTTTCCGATGCCAGATCGGCGATGCCTAGTTTGCCCCAAAATCGATTCCACCAGGTAGTCTGCCCTGTATTAGTCTGATCTAAGTCTTGGGTTGTTTCTAAATAACGATAAAAAATATCAAAATTTTGCAGTAAGATTACCGCTGGACTATTCTTGCTACCTTTCTTTAAACATTTATAAATCAGTTTACTCGCCTGATAAAGATTGTTGGCATCCCCCAAATCCTGACTAATCAGATTAAACTCTTGCTCTCGTTCCTGGCTCAATCTCTCCGCCAAACAACGACTCAAAAAGCGAATACCACGACCCTTGCCCCCCAACAGCAGGATTCCCTGAACTGCTTGACTGATGTTGGCATCCAAGACTAAGTTGGCGTAGTCTAGTAGCTGGCTCCGCATTTCAGGATGCCCCTCAAAACTTTGCCAGCTAAAAGGATCTGCCCCAGGAGGTTTTGGGTAATAGACTTCTGCCGTTGCTACCTCAGCCGATGACAACTGGGGCAACAAACGTAGCATTACCCCAGATTCTTGACCTAACCTAAACCACTGATGAGGATGGATTTGTTGTTCTTGAATTGGCTGCTCTTGAATATAGGTGCCGTGAACACTGTCACAGTCTCTTAACCGCCACACTTTACCATCCCAAAATAGCTCGGCATGGAGACGAGAAACGTGTGCCAGATCAAAGCGAATATCCTGATCGGGATTACGACCTAATTTATAGACTCGATCCTGATGTAGTCGCCAGGCTTTTCCCGATTCCCGCTCTTCCAAGAACATATTTTATCTCTCCCTTATTGCTCGCGATTAATGATAAAAGAAGCGGTTGAGCCTTCAGGGATTGGTGTCTCATTGACGTTGCCCACTCCAGCCACGTTGACTTCTAGGGTAATGCCGCCACCACCATCTTTCAGCCCATCAATTTCTACGGTATTGTCCCCAGGTAGTAAATCCACCATAAATACCTTGCCGTGATTGTAGATCATTTCGTTTCTGGTAATAACTTCACCATTAACAATTAGACTGACAAAGTCTCCGTCTTCATCTACATTGTCACGCAGCTGGATGGCTACAGTCGGTGCCTTAGCAACCATATTCCCAAAGCCATAGCTGTTAGCAGTAAACCCTCTGGTGCTATTAAGAGCCACCGCCGAGGATGAGATGGTACTAGATTGAACTTGGGTTGTGTTTGCTTGAGGAATTTTTACGTTTAGATAGGGGTCATTTGCCAGGGCTTGTGCCTGTTTACCGTCATCAGCGGGTCTTTTTACTCCCGCTGCCTGTTGCTGAGGTGCGGTGGCAACCGCAGGTGCAGGCTGGGTTTGTGGTTGAGTTTGCGGCGTGACCGCTGGCGCAGGAGTCGGCGCAACCGCTACAGGAGTGGTCGTAACTGGTGCGGGTGCAGGTTCAGGTGTAACAACTGGTGCAGGGAGGGGAATGGGACGAGAAGCTTCGGCTAGGGCTGAGGCAAACTGCTGGTCTTGTGCCTGTGCCTGTGCCTGCTGCCACTGCTGAACTTGCTGCTGTGCCTGTTGATGTTGGGGACTATTGGCGGGAATCAAGTTTGCCATAGCGATCGCTTCAGGGATTTTTCCTGCATTCGCTTCGCCCCTTGCCTGCTCCATAATTTGTTGTGACCAGGTGGTAGACAATGATTGCGCCTCGGCGTTAACCGCCGTTCCTCCAGGAACTTTTTGGGTTAGAGCGATCGCCTGTGCCAGCTGCTGGGGCTGCCCTTGAGTTGCCAGTAATTTTGCCTGTCCCAGGAACATCTGTCCCTGTTGTTCTTGTTTTGGGTTGGTCGCTGCTTGGGGACTGGGGGTATTGACCGCAGTATTAGTTGGGGCGACTTGAGGAGCGTTACCTTTGGTCAGCATTTTCAACTGAGAGCCAACTCCTGCCGCTGTTGCTACCAAAACTCCAGCGATTACAACACCAGCGATCGACCATTTATTAGAACGACCAACTGTATCCACCGTATCAATATTTGCGGTTGAGGAGACAGTGCCTTGCTTATTACCTGCGCGTTTTAACTGTGCCGGGGATTGATTAACTAACCGCTGCCGCTGATTGACCTTTTTTAGTTCGTCTTTAGCCATGTTATACCTCTAAATATTTACTGGGACGTCTGGGGGGACGCATTGGCGAAGTGAGAGGAAGCCCTGTCGTTTTACGGCAGGGTCTCTCTGGCAGCACAGGATACCTGCACCGCTGCTGCATTACCTAGATAAGAAACGGGAAAGTCGGGGTCGAGACTAACTTCTTTCTCATAAGGCAAACTTTCAGGAACTACTAACCGTACTTTGTAGTTTCCTGGGGGAAAACTGCTGCCATCAGCCAAAGATTTGACCCAAATAAAGCCCTTAATTACATCTGTTCCCTGGGCTACTAAGGCTCCTTCTCGCAGAACTTCGAGGCTAGAATCTCCTGCTACTGAGCCTTCTGGATAGTAAAATCGCGCTGCAAAACCGCGGTCAGGAACGGGTAAATCTAGCTGGTTTTTGACGTAGGTGGGGCATTTTGGGGCAAAAGGAGCCTGGATTTTGGCGATTAGGGCAGTGGTATATTCAGGCAATAAATAAATTCCTGCGGCGATCGCGCTCAACGCTACAGCCGCTGCTCCTCCAATCCACAATCCTTTGCGATTGCGCTTACGACGAGGCTTGACTCTCTTTGCTTCTGCTAAATCATTAATGCCTATTTCAGGGATTGACGATTCAAATCGTACTGCATCCCAGGCATCAATTAGCTGACAGTCCTCAACTTTCAGCATCTCTTGTAATAAGTGAGTTACCTGCTCTGAAAAACCCAAGTCTGTCACTTCTACAGGCTGGTTCCAAGGGGGATTTTTACCCAGACGTAATGCCACAATCGTTTTAGCCAAAGCATAAAGATCCCATTGCGCTGTGGCGGTTGCCATGCCATCTCGCTGTTGGGGATGAGCATAGCCAGGAGTGTAGATTCTGGTATGACCCAAAGACTGATCAAGATCGCCAATAGTAGTTTCCAAAGCGTTTAAACTACTCAGATCGCATGCCGAACCAAAGTCAACAATCACCGTTGAACCATCACTCTGGCGACGCATCAAATTGCTGGGCTTGATGTCTCGATGCACGATTTTTGCTTGATGTAGCTGTGCTAAACCCTCAAGCACCTCCCAAAACACCTTTTCGAGTTCGCCAATACTCAAAGGTGGGATGGTGCCATCTAGATAATTAGCATAGTTAATTCCATCAATAAATTCCTGTACCAAATAAAGTTTATGCTCATGCTCAAATAGAGAATAGGCTTTGGGTATGCTGGGATGACTTAGTTTTTCTAGGATTTCAGCCGTACGCTTAAAGGTACGCTGTCTCATTTTTTTTTCCTCATCATCCCCTTGAACTATTAATTCTAATAAGGCTCTTTTGGGTTGACGGAGATCGAGAGTATGTCTAGCCGCATATACTAGGGCGAAACTACCTTGACCAATTTGCTGTTCTACTTGATAGCCAGATATTTTTGGTAACTCAGAGGCTTGGTTCATGTCTTGCTGAGATCAACGTGAAATGATTGGGGAAAATTTTTGTTAATAAAAGAAATTTCAGTTTAGCGATTTTAATAATTCATAATTCAACTTCACTCTTCCTTATGTCGGTTGTTTAATGTTTCAATCGATTACGTTAACCTTATTCAAGATTACTAGGTAACAAAATATCTATTTGCCAATTTGGTGTGTGCAACTTGAAACAGCAAGGCTCAGGTCAAACTTCATTGATCGAAATCAAGTATATCTAGCTGAAATATCCTTTAAATGTAATAATACATTTTTTTTTAGGTGTAATTACATATGATTATTTATAATAATCAAGATAGCAAAATTTAAAAAACCTGATCGGTTTAAAACTAATAATCATTGAGATGGTTGTATCGTAATATACATTTATTCATTTTTAGGTGGCTTATAAAAACTAGCTAAGTGCAATCATAGAAGGCTATAGAGAGTCACATTCAGCAGTGGAGCTTAATTTTGATACAAGTTATCGAGTGAGGAGCTTAATTAACCAAAAAACCGAGTAATAATCAGCAAGTTTTAGCCAGCTAATACCAATTCCAAAACTACTAAATTCTTTAAATTATTTATTGATTATCATGAAAATAGCCTCATTTTTTCGTGAACGCGATCGCTTTAGACTTCAGCAGCAATTAGGTTTTTTAGATAACTGGAAAATACCTTTCAAAACATCTTTATTGATAGTCTCTACTTTGGCGATGCTTGCCCCTGGCATGTCTGTAAAGGCGGAAATCATCATGGGTATTATTGAAACTTACAATCCCCAAAAGAGAGAAGCTACTATTAGCTTAGGCGAACAAGATGGCATAGGTAAATATGATCGCGGCAAAATTGAGTTAACAAGTCTTGATAGCCCCAACGTCAAATTTGTCGGGGCCAACATTGTGGTGGTCAAGGTTGAGGATAATTTTGCCGTGGTTAGCGTGCGGGAAGCTCCAGGGGTACCAGTGCCGATTAAAACTGGAGCTAGAGTCACTGTAGATACTGATTCTGGTGTCGCTAGACGGGAAGAAGAAGCCAAAATTATCGCGGCAGAAGAAGCTGAGGCGGCTCGTCGTCAACAGCAGCTAGAAGCGGCTCGTGCAGAACAAGACCGCCAGCGCCGTGCAGCAGAGGAGGCTCGCGCTGAACAAGAGCGTCAACAGCGAGAATTAGCAGCAGCTCGCGCGGCAGAACAAGCCCGTCAACAGCAAGAAGCACAAGCCCGTGCGGCAGAACAAGCCCGTCAACAGCAAGAAGTGCAAGCCCGTGCAGCAGAACAAGCCCGTCAACGGCAAGAATTAGCAGCAGCCCGTCGTGCAGAAGAGGAAGCTCGTCAACAGCAAGAATCAGAATCAACTGCTCTCAATGATGCTAAGGATTTGTGGCAAAGTGGCTCTAACACAGATCCTGAAGCAACTGCTTCGGACTTACCTCTAGATTACCTGCAAGCTTATAACAATGCCCGAGAGCAACCCTCTCCAGAAACTTACTATCGCTTTGCCCAAGTTTTGATTAACTATGAAATTTCCAAGGAGGCTTTAGCTTGGCTAGAGGAAACTCGCTCACGTTATCCTGCTACTGCTGGGGTCAATAATCTTTATCGAGCCGTAGTCTTGAGTCAGCAGGGCAAAAATAATCAGAGTCAAAGAATTATCGAGACTGCTAACATATCTGATAATCAATTAGATAAGCAATTTAGCAGCTACATCTCTACTCAACAAGGTCAATGGTCTGAAATATTGGCTTTGCCCCAACCGCAAGATTCTCCCTCTATTTACAACAATTATTTGATTGCTCTTTACTGCGACGATCCGCTGCGCTTTGAGCGCGAAACAGATTTGAGTCCTAAACCATGTCCTTTTGGCGAGGCAGCATCTAAGCCAGTAAAAAATGCTAGTGATGACGATGAGGTTCGTGTTTGGAATGATGATGAAATTGATGACGATGATGAGGATGATGATGAAAAGCAAGAGCGTCTTCAAGCCGAAAATGAGAGTAAGCGATTAACACTGCAAGAAGCTGGACAAAAAGCGATCGCTGCTTATCCTGAAGATCCCTACATCCTCAACACTTTAGGTTTTATTGCACTCCAAGCTGAAGATTATGAACAGGCATACGAACATTATCAGCAGCTAGCAAATGTGCTGGATAAATATGATTCCACTCCACCTCGTCTACAGTTACTCAAGGCAAACGCGATTAAATATGTCAATAACTACAATCAAAACTACGAGTTTTTGGCAGAAAATGGTCAAGATCTAGAGTCGCTGCGTTCTCGTCAAGATTCTCTTAGCGATGCCATTTTGATCGGTGGTGCAGGAACGGCTCTTACTACTGCCTTAAGTGGCGATGTTAGTGCCGTGGGTTTGGTTGGCGGAGTTTTATCAACACTTCTACGTTTTAATCAATCAAAATCAAAAGCCAAAGATATCTCTGGTGAGCGTAATTCTATCGCTGACCAAATGCACACTACCTTTACTCAAGATATAGACTTAGTAGCAACACCACCAGACCTAGACCCGAAAACACTATTGGCATCATCTCGGGGGCAAACAAAGCCTAGTCTGGCGCCAAGTGAACCCAAGTCTGAGCCGATTGAGCCAAATCAGGGGCAAGCAAAGCCTAATGCTGCACCAGTTGAGCCCAAATCTGAGCCAATTGAGTCGAATCAAGGGCAAGCAAAACCTAGTTCTGCACCAAGTGAGCCTAAATCTGAGCCAATCAAGTCAGATTCTGCTGATGTTGAACAAAGAATGCGTCAGTTCGATCAATTTTGGGAGAAAAACAAAAATAGCTCAAGTTAGAGACAGGGCATGCCTTGTCTGTACAGTCAACAGTGTTCATTGTTCATTGTTGAATCTGTAGCGATCGCCTGATCATAACGTTGCAATTCAGCACTATCTTCTCCATAGACACCGCTAATCTGCTGTTGACAACAGGCGATCGCAAATTCATTAAATTCAGTTGCTGGCACACCATACATATTTTTAAAGGTATCTGGTTGCACCCGACAAAAATGAGGGCGCTGCTCATAAATCTGACACTTGCGTTCATCGTGGTCGTAGTTGATGCACCAGCCATCCTCACCCACCATGCTCATGTATGTCTCTAGTTCTTCACTAGTTAGATACTGCGCTAAATCGGGGCGGTCTTCTGGCGATAGGTTGCAACAGGCACCACATCCTGAAACGCACTGCCATTTTGCTCTTGGGAAGTATTGAGATTTTAATTTTCTTTTTTTCATAGCAATTAAAGCAATTTATTTAATAAAAATGTCAAGAATCTATGGTTTGGTGGTGTAGGATACTAAATCCGCTTGGCAAAGGTAGTGTTTAATTTCTTGATCAAAGTCTTGCCATGAAATAAGAATAACTAGTAGACGTGGTCGTAAATCGAGTAACCATTTATTTCAGCTAAAATCCTGACTGTATATAACTACATGCGGCGAACTAAGTGCCTTTGTTACTTAAGCGAAGCGGTACTAGCACTTGTTACTTGTTGCTTAATTTTTTAAGTAACCCATACGAAACGGATTTAGTATGATTTGTAGATTAAGAGCCAGAATAAGAAATTAGAATGCTATTGTCTTTGTCATATATTCTCTTGCATTTCGTCTCTAATCAATTTCGGTTGAGGATGTATTTGCCAAAAAGTTTTTATGGTTTCTAATCTGGCGTCAGATGTTGAGACTTGAACTGTAATTGCTAACAATTTATTGGTAATTGCTACTTTCTTAATTGCATTAGGATAAAGTAAAGGGGCATTTTCTCTGTTAGATATTGAATCTAAATATTGTATTGGAAACTCAATTTCACGTAGGTTGCCATCTTTAGTAATCAATACCAGTGGTTCTAATTGTAAGCCACCTCTTCTTGATGACGACACGGTTAAGTTATTGTCATCTGAATTAATTGTCGGTGGCAATGCTCTTGATGGCGACACATATAAGTTTTCGCCATCTGAGTCCATTGTTATGCGAAAATGACCTCTGTTCTCCCCAAAGTTAGGTAGTTTAACCTCTTTTATTTTCTTCCCCGTTCTAGGATTGATTAAATAAATATAGCGATTAGAGCTACTAATGTCACCTTCACCATGGGAGTTTTCTCCGTCAATAACATCTAAAGCTACGTTATCACCTAAAAATTCTGGATCGTGAGAATAATAATATGGTGGGGTAGAGCCAATTGTTTTTAATCTTTGAGGTCGTTTGTCTCCTAACAATACCGAATATGTTTTTCGTTTGATAAATCTCTTGTCTATCTTTCTACCCCAAAAATCTCTGTAAATAATGGAACTAACAATTAAAATATTATTGTTTAGTATCCAACCAGAACCAAAATCTGATTCTATAGTTTTACCGATTAATCGTTTGGGTTTGTGAATTTCATAAGACTTTAACCAACTATTGTCTGCTTGCCGAAGATAAACTACTACTCGGTTAGCACCAGAATCGCCATAGGCTAAATATCGCTCGCTATCCTCTGCTTGCGTTTCTAAATCCGATAATCTCAATGGAAATTTTTTTGCTATTTTTATATCTCCTTTGATGCTTTCATTTGCTTGATGTTTATCAATTGCTATCTTTTTACTTAAGTCTAAATTTAGCTGATTTGTTATCATTTTTAAACCTAAAACAAGTAATATTCCGCATAAAATAGCTCCTGAAATTTTAGTGATTTTTATTTTTACTATCATACCAATCTGATTTTTCTGATGAATCTAATCAATTTTACCAAAGGTCAGAATGTTAGTGATCTTGCGATCATTAATCAAATAATTATTTTTCTGAATTAAGCGTAATAAACTTAGCTTATTTGCGATTACTTTAGGTTCGAGGATTATTTTATTTTTGATGATGAATCTGCATTTTCTATAATTAGTTTATTTGTATCTAAGGAAAATAGACCTTTAGGAAAATAATCTTTAAAACAAGAGACTGCACGCACTATCAACAGATGTCATGATGTGTTATTTTACAATTAAAAAAGAGACATAAAACTTAACCCAAAACAATTAAAATTGAAACAGATAAAATTAATCTATGAAGTGATCGATATTAGCCAATGACTTGATAAAACAACGTGAATTCAGGATAAGCTAAAACCCTTGCTATAAGGTGAATTCAAAATCTATTATTTAGGTAATATTTTACTTGTTCTTAGGTAAAATAAATGCCTATAAGGCTTAGAGCTTAGAGCTAACCTCGCAGACTAATCTTGTTAACCCGAACTGACGTTAAAACAGCTCATCTTGAGCAATATTCTGAAAATAGGGGTCAGTTTTAGCTCGTTGTCGATATTCAGCGTTGAGTTTAATTGCCTGCTGTAAACTATCAACTGCCGATGATACTTGATTTAACAGAGCATAACAAATAGCTTTGTTGTAGTAAGCTAGGGCATAATCATCCCGAACCCCTAAAGCTAAATTGAAGCTTGCTATTGCTTCTTGATAGCGTTGCAGCTTAATCATGCTTTGACCGCGATAGTTCCAAGCTTTGGACAACTCAGGATTTAACTCTACTGCCCGATCAAAAGAACTAAGAGCATCTTCATCCCGTTGCAGCATATCTAAAGCCATTCCTCGATTCATCCATGCCACAGCGTTATCTGGTTGAATTTGCACAGCACGCTCAAAAGATTCAAAAGCGGGTTCATGCTTAAGCATCATTCCTAATGCCACCCCCCGATCTACCCATGCTTGATAATAATCTGGTTGAATCTCGACTGCTCGATTATAGCTATCGATCGCTTCTTGATAGCGCTGGAGACGATTAAGGGTAATACCGCGATTGCACCAAGCCTCGGCAAAGTTAGGTTCAATTCTGACTGCCTTGTTAAAAGCAGCGATCGCAGGTTCGTATCTTTCTAGTCCTTTTAAAGCCAAACCTCGCTGATTCCAGGCATGATAGTTATCCGACGCGAGTTCTAAAGCCCGATCAAATAAGGCGATCGCCTCTTGGTAATCTCCTGCTGCTAATAGCTGTATACCTTGTTCAACAAAATCATCGGGCTTGAGGAATAACTGGGGATGGTTCTGTTGCAGGCTGGCAATGGGTTCTCTAAGATCTTGCAGACTCTGTTGGATTTCATTTAGGGCAGTAGATGCTAAATCTTGAGGATTAATTTGGGCTAAGTCAGCTAGGATCTGCTCTTTTTGGGTTTGGGCTTCTGTATATAGTTGCTTTAGTCTATTTTCATTTTCAGTTTGTGACCGTTGTTGATCCTCTTCGATTGATTCGGTGCGCTGTTTTATTTCAGATTGAGTGGTGGTAAGTTGCTCGGCAACTTCGGATTGCAGTTGTGTTAGCTTTGCTACTGCTTGCTCAATTTGCTGTTGAGCTTGAGAACCTGAATTTGACAGTTGTGTTGTTAGTTTTGCTTTTAAGCTTTCTAGATCTTCGGTTACTGACTCTTGCCTTTGCTGTAGCTGTTCATTGGTGCTGGTTTGCATTTGAGCTAGATACTGGGAAAATCTGGATTCTAGTTGGTTGATATTAGTGACGATAGTATTTATTTCTTGTTTTGATCCATTCTGTAGCTGTGATAACTCCTGCTTAAAGGCGATATTTGCTTGTTGCATTTCTTGCAAGATACTCTCTTGCTGTTGACTAACTTCTTTCTGCAAATTAGAAAGTTGAGGTGTAAATTCCCTGGCTTTACCTGTCAAATCTTTTAATAATTCTTCTTGTTCTTGTTCAGTTTTGCTTCGCAGTTGTTTGATTTGGTTAGCAAACTCACTAGTTATAGTTGCTAAATTTTCCAAAGCTATTGTTTGCTGCATGGTAACTTCCGACTTAAGTTGTTCCAACCCAGGCGCAAATTCGGAACTTAATTTAGTCAAATTTTGCTGTATTTGCTCTTGTTGCGTTGCAATTTGCGACTTAACCTCACTTAAATATTGCTTAAATTCTGCTTCTGACTTATTAAATGCCTGTTGATATCTAATAACTTCGCCGTTAATAGTTTTTACTTCCTGTTGTTGCGATCGCCTAAATTCTGCTATCAGCTTAGAAACTCGATCTCGCTGCTGATCTAATTCCTGTTGAAAATTTACTACTTCTGACCCTAACTGCTGGTTCATTTGTTGAGAACTAGCTTGAATCTGCTGTAAATCTTGAGTAATCCTATTAAGTTCAGATTTAGCCGTTTTTAGTTCTTGTAAATTATTGCTAACCAGATGAGCAACTTCTCGTATTACAGCACGACGTAATAACCATAATGATGCGATCGCACCTATGGTTAACAATGCCAAAGTAACCAAAATTATCAGGTTAAACTGAATTAAGGTACGACTAAAAAACTGATCAGCTTCAGCTTCAATCTGTGACTGAATTTGCTCATCTGTTGACGGTGACGACTGGGCAAAAACTTGAGAGGCTGGGTTTGAACCAGCATTTGCCCAGGCGATCGGCAATAATAAAGCGCTTACAATTAAAGTACTCTGGGATAACCAGAGCGAAAACTTGGGATATTTATGGCTCATCTATTCTACCTCTGTCAACTGATGACACTATTCCAGTACTTGTTGCCGATCTAATTCGATCTACTACCTAGCTTATATATTAGACTTCTAGCAACAATTAGTTATAAGCCAGCATGTGCTTAAATCGACAATAGCGAGTGTCTTGAAAGTTTTTATTGTAATACTATTTATTACGTTAATAGCTTTGCCACTATTTAGAGTTTTTTCTAGTAAACCTTACTGTTGGAACGTTTTTTCTTCCGAGAATAATTACGACTAGCAATTTTTATCATCAATTTATCTGTATATATTCCTCTGCTATATCCAAAAAAATATTAGAATCGAATTTTTTCTCGTACTTCATAATTTGTTTAAAGGGATTATTTATTACTTTAGATTTTTTCCATATAATTGTAATAGAAGTTACGCCTCCACTTGCACCTCTAGGGGAGGTATCAGTTGCTAATATTTTTGAATCTACTAATGCCATTGAGCGTAAGTTATTATCTCGAAAAAAAGGCATTTTACCTATATCATTTTCTTCTATGTAAAAAACCTCGATCCCACCTTCCTCTTCTTTTTTCATTTCTTTAAATTGCTCTTCTAACTCTCCTTCAAAATAATTATTTTTAAGGATAAAACATCTAGATACTTTAATTCCTTTTTCAACAGCAGCAATGCTAGCCTGAGAAAGATCATTTATCTCTTTTTTCCATGATTCAGTATAAGTGTTGATAGCTTCATATGATTCTTGAGCATTATCAAGTAGTTTAAGCAATTGAAATATAGATTCCTTACTATTATCAAAAACAATTTCGTTTTTTTTGATTCCATCACTTAAAAAATCTATTTGTTCTCTTACTAAACTATCATAAAAATTTTCAGTAAAAGGAGGTAGTTTTTGTTGATTAAGAGAAATTATATCTAGTCTAATAGTAGACGTTAATATATAAGTAGCAGTTAAAAAAGCTATTAAATCTAACTGAGCATGAGTACGAAATTTTGGTTTTTTTGAAGAAAATCTAGTTCTATAAAATTCATATATTAGAAAAACAATAGCAAATAATACAAGACTATAATTTATATATTTTAA
>JBCDDK010000095.1:0-26960 GCA_039180345.1 Cyanobacteria bacterium P01_G01_bin.39
GGAATTATTTTTGCAGTGCGCTGCTCTCAACCGAATGATTCAACTATGCAAGCCCGAAAGTTACATTGTCACTTCATAACTCAATTTCCTCTTTAATTTATAGTTCTTTTCTGCATTTATGCATTTATGCAACAACGCCGTTGTTTCAAATAAAAATTGAGAATGATGGATTTTCTTCCCTAGTCCCCAATCCCCAATCCCCAATCCCCCGAACCAGTAATTGATAGCATAACGAAATTAGTTAAAACGACTATACTTTTAATCAATCGGTTTCACAAGGAAGATCGATAGTAAAAGACGTAATTCTTGACTGACTTTCGAGACTTATTGTACCCCCCAGCAGCTCAACTAAATTTTTGACCAAAGCTAAACCAATGCCAGTGCCGCCAAACTGCCAAGGGTCGTGATGAGGAATCCGATAAAATTTATCAAAAACTCGCTGTTGTTCCTCTGGTAATATTTCTGTGCCAGTGTTGCAGACGCTTAGTTTAATTCCCGCATCTGTTGTGACAGCACTTAAACTGATTGTCTCTTGAGCAGGAGTATATTTACAGGCATTGTTAATCAACTCTCCTAAGATGCGCTTAATTGTTGAGATGTCTGATTTAAACTGAGGTAGGTTTGGCTCAATGTTGATCACGAGAGTCTGCTGTTGATTCTCAATCCTTTGGCGAAACTGTTCGATAATTTGGGGTAACCAGATCGACAAATCAATCCACTGCATCTTGATGATTTCTTTTTTGGCATCGATATAGCAGAGAGTCAATAGATCGTCTACCAATTGGTTTTGTCTGTTGCAAGCAGAGCGAAAAATATCCAGCACCTTGGTGAAAGTTGCCGATCTGTAGCTGCCAATTTCTTGTTCTAGCAAAGCTTCTAAAGTTTCTGAGGCTAGTTGAATACTGCTCATGGGAGTTTTCAATTCATGGGAAATAGTTCGCAGAAAATCATCCTTGAGTAAGTTTAGCCGAGCTAGTTCTTCAATTTGTATCTGAGATTGTTGATACAGTCGGGCTTGTCTAATAGCGATCGCACATTGATTAGCAACCTGCTCTACTAAAGCAATTTCTGATGCTTCAAAAAATTCTGATTTGGGTCTTAACAGCCAAAGATTACCGAGAATCCCTTGATTATCAAAAATGGGACAGACTAATCTTGTAGCGGGAATGGCTATAGGACTTAATTCGGGAACCTTTTCCACAAATTGCAGTGATTGTTTTTGCAGTAGTTGATGATAAAGTTGCGGAAAATCACTAACTTTTCTAACTATTCCCTGGCAATTAGTTAGCTGTTCAGTATGTTCGTAGACTATGGTAGCAGAAGTCCGATTGGCATCATAAAGCTCAATCTTACAGCGATCTATTTTGAGGACTCGTCCTACCTCTTGGGTAACTGTTTGTAAAATTTGTGTTTCATCAAGGCTATCCCGCATCTTCTCGGTAATTTTGCGCGTCAAAACCTCAAATTTTACTGAACTTTCTAACTTAGCAGTTCGTTGCTTGACTTTTTGCTCTAAATATAAATTAAAACTTTGTACCTGGTCGTAAAGTTCAGCCTGTTGAACTGCAATGCCCACTTGATCTGCTAACTGTGTTAAAAGCTCAACTTCCGAAGTAAGCCATTGACGTGGACTCTGACAATGATGAGCAATCAAAAGTCCCCACAACTTCGTTCTGGCAACAATAGGGACAACTAAATTAGCCTGTACCCCGAAATCTCGGAGAACATTGCCATAACAGGGTGCCAATGCAGCAGCCGATACATTGTTTATAATATGGACTTGACCCTGGAGGTATTTTGCCAGATGTTTCTCCGCAAAACAGGGGTCTTTTATTTTTCTGCCATATACACTTCTTATCGATTGACCATGAGATTCAACAGCAATGACCCCGCTCAAATCTGGTTCAAAGCGATACACTAATACCCGATCAGTTTGTAAAAACTGTCTGACCTCGGTAACAGTTTGTTTTAGAATTACTTCCAAATCAAGCGACTGGCGAATTCTTAGAGCGATCGCTGCTACCAAGTTTTCCTGATCTGATTTGAGCAAAGAATCTTCCGCAGTAAAATTGAAGCTATAGTCATGCAAAAACTTTATTTACCCTTCAGTTAGTCGTCAACTCTTAAATCTTAATATTTTTTAAAGATTTATGGAGTCTATTTTAAGTTTTGTCAAATAAATTTCTGGTGCTACTTAGTTACAAATCTTAATTCATCATTAATCTGGGTATTTATACCTTTGATGTCTGTTAACTTTACTAAGAAAGATTAAGCAGTCACACTCTTAATTTTGATGAGCGACTCCTTCGGGGAAAGCTTTTGTACTAATAATTAGAACGGGTACAAGTCCTCAAATAGGGACAAGGAAATGCGCGAGTCGTGACAAGTAAAGTTAATCCAAAGATATGAATGCAGTCGAGCTGTTAAAAAAATATCAAGTTGGCGTCAAAGACTTCTCACGGGTCAATCTTGCTGGAGCAGTTTTAAGCAAAATCGATCTCAGTCGAATCAATTTTTGCCAAGCCATACTGACGGAAGTGGACTTGACGGAAGCCAACTTAGAACTAGCCAACTTATCTCAAGCAACATTAGATTTAAGTAATTTAAGTGAAGCAAAACTGACCCAAGCCGACCTTAAATTGGCATCATTGAAGTCGGCTCTTCTCTATAAGACCTCTTGTGCTAATGCTAAGTTGCAGAAAGCAAATTTAAGTCAGGCTATTATGAAGCGAGCATTTCTAAGAGAGAGCGATCTTAGTCAAGCTAGGCTAGTAGCGACAGATTTAACTCAAGCCAATCTAATCGATGCGAATTTGACTGGAGCAGATCTAACTCAAGCCAACCTAAGTAAAGCATTTTTGCAAGGAGCAAATTTGTATCAAGCTAACCTGGCTGGAGTCAATTTAGAACATGCAGTTTTAACTGGAGCCACTATGCCCAATGGCAAACTTTATAATTCATCAGTGAGCAGTGAGCAGTGAGCAGTACCACAAGGGCATAACATAAGCAATTATTGTCGTTGATAAAGGGCTGCGCCCGAGCTATTAGCTCTTAGCCATAATCAAAGCATGCGGAACCCACTTACGCCTTTGTGGTCTTAAACCATACCTGATTGTAGAAAACTCAAGGCTATGGGGTCTTAAACCCAATGCGCTTTCAAAAGTTAAATCAAGGCTAAAGGCTAAAGGCTAAAAGCTTTTTTGATAAATTTAACGGTGAATTAGTATCTGGTGTAAACGGTTGCTATCAGCTAGAGCAACGGTAAAGTCGAGTTCTTCATATTGCAGTTTTTCTCCTTGGCAGGGTATTTTTTGCCACTGTTCCAGCAAAAAACCACCTAACGTGTTGTATTCGTTAGCTAAGGGAAGAGTTAGCTCTAGTTGTTCATTGACCTCTTCTAGGTTCATTTGTGCCGAAACCAAAAAAGTATTTTCGTCCAATTGTTGAATTGCTTCTACTCTAGGTTCTGGATCATTCCCTGCGTCACCAACAATCTCATTAATTAAATCATGTAGGGTAATTAGACCAGATGTTCCCCCAAACTCATCAATAACTATAACTATCTTTTGGTGCGATCGCTGCATCGACGGTAACAATTCATTAAGAGATGTCGATTCAGGAATAAAGCCTACAGGTTCTAACCAAGACTCCAACGTTGAGTCATGGTCAAGTTCTCCCCTAGCTAAAGGTTCAGACAATTTTTTATAGTGAATAATTCCCCTTATATCGTCTAAAGAGTCGCCGATAACAGGGTACCCTGAGTAATCAAACTCCACCATAGTTTGTAAAAACTCGCCAAAAGTAGTGTCTAAAGAAAGAAATTTGATATCTGTTCTAGGAATCATTACTTCTTCGGCAGTATCATCACGAAACTCAAAGACATTCTTCAGCAGTTTTCTTTGTTCTGCTTCCAAGCCAATCGATTCTCTCTCTGTAGCAATAATTAGCTGTAATTCCTCTGAGGTAACTTTTTCATACCAGCCTTCACCACTGTACTCAACTCCAATCAATTTGAGGAGTAACCGAGTTGATAAATTTAAAATAGCAACAAAGGGACGAAAAATGCGGGCGATTACCAGACTTGGTGGTCCAAAAAACCGTGCTAGCTTTTCAGGATACATCAAAGCTACCGATTTGGGGCAAAGTTCTCCTAAAACTATCTGGAGATATGCCAAGGTGATAAACGAAACAGGAATAGCAAGAGAGTGAGAAATCGTCTCCGATATGTAGGGGGGAAAGTTTAGCCTCTGAACTAGGCTCATAATTGAGACCGCCATGGTTTTTTCCCCTACCCAACCCAAAGCTAGACTTGAAAGAGTAATGCCCAATTGAGTCGTAGAGAGAAGACGATCTATGCTTCTTTGCAGAGACTGTACAGTTTGGGCTTGGATATCTCCATCTTTGACTAGTTGACTAACACGAGAGCGGCGAACCGAGACAATCGAAAACTCTGCGGTAACAAAAAAAGCATTTATCGCAATTAAGAAGAAAACACCAATAAAAGTCAACACTAGATTTTGTTCAGCCATCAATTAACTAACAAAACAACGAATAGTATTAGCTTCTATGACGCAATAAACTGACTGGGTCATCACTTATTTCGCTTATTAACTAAGTTATACACTTGGCGCAGAATATCCTCTTCTTTAATGATTTTGAGACCTTTATGTTTGCCCCCCAATGGCTTTTGATTCAAAGTATTATCACGAGAATTGATGTCTGGTTGGGTTACTACCTTAAGAGCCTGAGAGCCCATAAAGTAGCCAATATACGAACTGGCTACCCCAGCCATCAGCATCATGAGGAATAATAATATGGTGAGCCATAAATTAATTCTTATTTTCATGCGATCGCATTTTTTTTGGCTAAATATTGTCCAAGATACCAGAATTACTAATATAATGGACTACTAGAATAAAATAAATGCCCAGGGTTGGCCGAGCGGTTTAGGCAACAAACTCATAATTTGTGCAAGGCAGGTTCAACTCCTGCACCCTGGACTGTTCGATATTGTGAGCCAAGCCTGTGATTTCCTAGGTCAGCACCAAGCAATAAATAACAATTAAGATAATATTCTAAACTATCCTCAAAAGGCACTATAGCTAGGGTTTTCTAGAAGAGAAGTATCATAGGGATTTTCGAGATCTCTGGTGATAGTCCTCATCCCAGTGGCTGATTGTTTTTTTAGTCCTGCTTGATATACATCATCGACAGCTTCGCCATCCCCTGTGACATCTTGCTCAGGATATCCTGTAATACCGACAATATTGTTAATTTGCTCGAAAATACCGGCTTGGCGAAAAGCGTTGGGAGCGTTCTTAAAGTAGGCATTTTCAAATGCTTCAGGCAGAGGTTCCATCTCTGCTTTAACCTGGTCAGCTAATAAACTAGCAATAGCGGCTAATATTAGGACTTTGCTTAATTGAGTAAACTTAATAGACATTACTTTACTTAATATGAATGAATTTAGCGAGAGTCATAGCAGAATATTAGATTACGACTCCTGATGATTTGGTGCTGAGAAACACACTCTCACGATAGAGTAACGATGACTAAATAATCTATGACTTCTGCTCAATCCTAGCTGAAGAATTTGTGAAAGAAAAGTCCACTAATATCTTTGACCTTTAATCGAGTTATGAATCTAAAATCAATTGCCCATTCCTCTTTAGCTTCGGCTGATACTGCTGCTTTACGACAAATTTTATTGGATTTAATCGTTAAATATGCCTACGTTGAGGGAAATTTTACCCTATCTTCTGGAGCAAAAAGTTCTTATTACATCAATTGTAAACAAGTAACCCTAAGAGCTGAAGGTGCTTTGGCGTTGGGTCGTTTATTGCTGCAACTTTTGCCCGAAGATACTCAGGCGGTCGCTGGTCTTACATTAGGTGCCGATCCTATGGTTTCAGCGGTAAGCGTAGTTTCGGCATATGAAAATAACCCGATTCCAGCTTTGATTATTCGTAAGCAGCCTAAGGGGCATGGTACCAAAGCTTATATCGAGGGGCCTTCTTTAGCTTCAGGGGCGAAAGTAGTTGTCCTGGAAGATGTGGTGACAACAGGAGGATCGGCACTCACCGCAGTCGAAAGGCTACAGGATGCTGGATATGAAGTAACGCAAATTCTGGCTTTGGTTGATCGAGAGCAAGGAGGAAAAGAGCTTTATCAATCTAAAAATATTGAGTTTCAAGCGCTGTTTTCAATCCAAGAAGTCCAGCAGCAATATGCTAAATTATGAAGCAAATTTTTGAGGGGTAAAAGATTAATCTATCTAAGCTTAGAGCTTCGTTAAAAGACTTTACTTTTCGTTATACAGACCATGAGTATATTTGGCTATGCTTAAAGAGTAATCATCTTTTTGCAGATTTTATGAACGCAACTTCTCCTCGTAATTCTAAAGTGCCAAATTGGTCAACAATTATTATGTTTGCTTTAGGATTTTGGCTCAGTGGTAGTTTAGTTTTTGACTTCTTAGTTGTCCCTGGAATGTTAACTAGTGGCATGATGAATGAGTCAGGTTTTGCCAGTGCTGGATACATGATTTTTGGCACCTTCAATCATGTTGAGCTATTATGTGCGGCAATTGTTTTGGCAGGCTGCTTTGTCTATCGTTACGGCTATGGTTTAAATGCGCAAATCAATACTCAGTCTCTTTTGACAGCTAGTATTTTACTCATTATTGCCCTGGCTTATACCTATATTTTGACTCCGCAGATGAGTAGTTTAGGTATGTCTTTAGATTTGTTTTCTGCCCCCCAGTCCAACCCCGCAGCCATGAAAATCATGCATCTAGCATACTGGGGCTTGGAAGCTGTCAAGCTAGTTGCCGCAACTGCCCTGTTACGAATTTTCTATAGTAATTCTTGCGCCATTGGTTAACACTTGAAACAAGAATCAAAACAATAATCGTAATTTTGGCTCAGTCTTAAACAAATTAATTAATATAGTGTAGAAATACCTAAATGAAGGCTACTAGTTGCCCAGCTATTTCTGCACTATTTTTGGTTTTATTTCCTGTAAACAAATCCACCAAAAATAAATCGTCAAATTTATTAAACCAACTAATTTACTGCCATCTTCTAACATCGCATGAATACCACGGCTAGTTATAGGGGTAATATCGATCGCACTAGAAAAGCCAAATAAGCAAAAAGAAAGTAACAGAGGGACATAGGGAGTTTGCCTAATCGTATGCCGAAATAGCCAGGCATAGGAAATTAACAATAAGCCATACAGACTATAAATAGATAGTTTAACCAGTTTACAGGTATTAAAGAAAACACATAAAATCAAAGTTAAGCGGAAGCGATCATCAAAAAAAAGCAGTAGCATCACCACAGCACTAGCTGCTAAAAATACTTGAAAGCGACGACTAGATTTTGGTAACAAACCAATAGAAAAAAGGCAAATTGCGATCGCTGTACACCAAAAAACTTCCGATAGGCTAGTTAACCAGCCTGTATAGAACATTCGGTGATAAAAAGGATCGCTAAATAAACTTTCAATGCTGGCACCTTTGCTTTTGATTTTGGCGTAAATGCTCAGTAAGCTCAGGATAATAACAGTTATGATATTTAACCAAATTAAAACTGGGATACTGGCAAAATGTCGCTTTGAGCGATTGAGCCAAGACTTCAACAGGGGAATAGCCGTAGATTTCTCTCTCATTAGTGATGACCCAGAATATTTGATCCTTAAATTAGTAAGTTAACATCAACCCCCATCCTAACTAACAGCATTAATTTAAGGATACCTCGGTCTACTACTTTCTCTAAGGTATCAAGATTTGATACCCTAATTTCAAGATACAAGGATACCGCTTCGCATAAGGGATGAGTCATAGATAAAACTACACTCCCGATTAATATGTTCAACCTAAAATCAAAATGCGTATTGCTCTAAGTAATCATAAATTGCTCTGAGACAGCATATAATTTGTTGCGAGTTGCTAATGATGTGGCTGTTTGAATCTAACTATGCATTGGGTATTCCTTTCCCAAAACTACTCATGAATCTAAAACGATTTGTCTCAATCGTAATTAGCGTTGCTATTCTGCTGTATATCTATGCTCAGATAGATTTTGCCAATTTAATTCAAGTATTCCAGAATTGCGATCGCTTGATGTTAGTTATTAGTTTAGCAATGGTTATCCCGATCACTGGTATTACCTCCTGGCGTTTGCAGCAGTTAGTACCGCAGCAAAGTTTAAACTTCCTTGAAGCTAATCGTTTAATTCTTGGTGCCAGCGTCCTTAATATGATTCTCCCCTCGAAAATGGGAGATATCGCTAAGGCATATTTTATGTCAGAAAGGTCTAATTTAAGCGGTAGTTTGGCTTTGGCAATCTCTATTTTTGAAAAGGCTTGCGATCTCCTGTCTCTTTTGCTGTGGTGTGTGTTTGGCTTAATGCTCTATCCTGCCAAAGATAGTCTGTTTTGGATTATGACTATAGGTGTGGCAGGTGGATTAATTACAGGTTTATTATTATTATGCTCGCAGCAATTTGCTGATTTATTTTTTACTATTGCCATCAAATTTACTCCCAAGTCCATAGCTAAAAAACTGCAAACAATGCAAAATTCTTGGGGAGAAATGCACGATTATTTTTGGAGTGATCAACGACAACTATCATTGATTACCAGCACCTCAATATTTATTTGGTTTCTCCATCTGCTGCAAATTTGGTTGTTTATTCTGGCTTTGAAAGCTACAGTTCCTTTTCTGATTAGTTTGGCACTATCTCCCTTATCAATCTTAGCTGGGTTGTTACCCCTGACATTTGCAGGAATTGGCACCCGTGATGCGGCTATTATTTACTTTTATCAGAATTACTTTAATGAAGCCACAGGAGCTGCTTTGGGGTTGCTTTGTACCTCTCGTTATTTTATTCCGGCATTAATTGGTCTACCATTTTTAGGGCAAATGCTGGCAGCGGTTAATCAAAAAAGAAAGGATGAATTAATGGATAATTAGCTAATATTACGTAACCTCAGTTCGGGAGAAGAGAGTTAGTCTGTGAGGATAGCTCTAAGCTCTAAGCTTTAGGCTTTAAGCTTTTTGACTGCTCTTCGGGCGGAATAACTAGAAAAAAATAGTAAACTCGCGCGTTCCCTTGCGCCTGTCGGCGGCGCGGGGTCGCTCGTAAAAACGGCACCGCTTGAAAATACTGTCAGCTATAGCTTTTTGCTTAACCCGAATTCACGTTATAATACTTTCTTCTTGCTCCACTAGAGCCAGTAGATTCGTCACCCCACTTTGATTCAATCAGTCCCTTTTTCTCTAATCGGTTCAGTGCGGGGTAAATACTGCCATAGGTCAAAGGAGTCCCTGGACGATCTGGATTTACATAATCCAAGATTTCTAAGCCGTATAATTCTCTTCCTAATAAGACAGTAAGAATATCCTCATCTATGCTGGAGAGCTTGATTGATTTTTTCTTCTCTTTTTTCTGCTTTGTCATACATAGCTACTTAACGAAGTCAGCGCAGGCACCGTCGTTTTAAGGCGGTGTAACGGTGACTGTGTTGCCACAAAAAAAAGAGGGTTATCCCTCTGATACTAAATCCTATTTAGATATGCTATTTAAAGTTGGTGGCAGATAAAAGGCGACAGGGCGTTTAAAAGTCGGATGCAAGTCTTAAGCAATTTATAGCGGCATTTTCCGCCCTAGCTAGCTTGAGAATGAGTAAGTAGACGAAGATTATGCACTCTCTTTGACTTCTGTAATTTTTGGCTAAATTCTTTGCCTACCTGAATACATTCCTCTAAATTGTGATCATTAGGACTAAAACAGACCCGCAGAGGTTCAAATCCAAAATCATAATTCGCCTCTCTAAGTTTATTTTCCAATAGAGAAATCGCCTCTCCATTCCAAGCGTAAGAACCAAACAATCCTGCTAACTTGGTTTCCGCTGTGTTAGCCAGGACAATTTCTAATGCCCTTTGTATTTGTGCTAGTTGATGACCACCTAATGTTGGAGAACCCACAATAAAACCATCACAAGACTGAACTGCCGTTGTGATTTCTGCTATGGAGTTAAGTTCGCAATTAATTGATTCTACTGCTATTCCCGACTGTATCAGACCCAGAGCGATCGCATTTTTCATTTTAGTGGTATTACCATGAGCCGAAGCATATAGTAAAACTACTTTAAATTGCCGCTCATTTTGCTCTTGGCACCAAGAATAATAATCATCGTTAACCTGACTCAGACTATGCTTGACTAGCGAACCGTGGGCGGGGGCATAAACTGTAGGTTCTAAAGGCGTGAATTTTGCCAATATTGCCTCTAATTGCTTAGTTTGGCTGGCATATAGGCAGTCGAAGTAGAAACGACGGTCTGAATTTAAGTTCTGGTGATCTTCAAATATAAATTCATTGCACAGGTGGGTACCAAAAAGCTTATCGGTGAACAAAATTTGGCTTTGAGGATCGTAGGTACACAAGCCATCTAACCAACGAGGAGTAGTGACACTAATAAACTGTAATTTATGTCCTTGTCCTAAGTCTATAGTATCGTGGTCTTTGACGACTTTAACTCGCGATTTCCATTCGGGAAATATCAAAGCAGCCTTGAGAGCATTAGCCGTCGGTTGAGAACAAATTATTTGTGCCTGGGGGGCATATCCAGCTAATAACTGTATGGTTGCTAATCTATTGGGATTAACATGCTGTAGAATTATGTAATCTATTTTGCGCCATTCGTGATTCGACAAAATCTCTAGATAGACATGAGTAAAAGATTGCCCAGGAGGATCGATTAAGGCTGTCTGATCGGCTTTGATTAAATAAGAATTAGAAGTCGTACCTTTTTGTTGCGAATATTCAACTTCAGATTTTAATTTATCCCATGTACGCGATCGCAATACTTGAGTATTGATGCCAACGTCCGCTATTTGAACATCTCTTATTTTAGTCCTGGGTCTAATGGTTGCTTGGCTCATGATGATCATTCATTTACTGATTAGTCGGTATCTTGATGAGTAAAACTTATCTAGGGAATTTATCTGTTTATTAATTGCTGCCTTAATCAGCTTCATCTTGCTTAAATGTATTTGTCTGCTCAGGTCGGAGTATAGTTATAAGCAAATAAATTTTACTTTCACAATAGATTTTGGTCTATATATACGAATCGAGAAAACAGCAGCGTTCATACTTGATTAGTATTAATCACCTGATGTTATGCAGAATTAAAAACGTAATGGATAACTTTGGTTGAAGCTAACAATACATCGTTTGTTGATTTATCTTTCTCTATATTTACGTGAAAGACATTGATTTGTAAAATATAAATTCTTTAATAGATTAATTAATTAGTCTTATCCTTTGAGGCTAGATCAATAAAATTTTATTTTATACGCGATCGCAATTTTACTCTTATTGAAAATGCATCTAGTAAATTTACGCCTTTGCAAGTATCTCAGCCCATAGAAGTAGAAGGTATTACCCCTCCTCTCTTAGTTAGATTTATCAGAATCTGACTTGAGCGATAAGCCTAACGGCATGGCTTCGCTACGCATTACTATTAAACCTGTATCCTGTATGGCGGCTTGTCGTCGTTCTTGCGCCGTAACCTTAGCGGCTAATGATAAACTAACCTTTATTTTAGAGCGACTGGCACCGATAGAATCTGCACCCGATTTATTAAAATTTATCGAACAGTACATAACATCTCCTCAAGGTAGAGTTCCTTATAGAGAGCGTTCTAGAGCAATTCAGCAAGCAACTTCTTTCATTTTGCCGCCTCTATCTAATATGAATTACAAAAAAGAACGATACAAATCAGGTGACGGGGTGACGGGGTGACGGGGTAACGCTCTATCACAATGACCGTAAGTGTCCCCAAGTCAACCATATGTAGCAAACATTTTAGCATTTCATATAACCCAAACAAGCAGCTAAATCAGCTTCAGGAGTAGTAATAGGCTGAAGGTTATATTTTTCTGACAGGAGTTGCAGGACGTTTTGTGATAGAAAAGCGGGAATGGTGGGACCAAGACGAATATCTTTAATTCCTAAATGTAGCAAAGTGAGCAAAACAGCCACTGCCTTTTGTTCGTACCAGGAGATAATCATTGATAAGGGAATTTCATTAACTCCCACCTCAAATGCATTAGCTAGAGCTACAGCAATTTGAATTGCGGAATAGGCATCATTACACTGACCTACATCTAGTAAGCGAGGAATACCTTCAATATTGCCCATTTCTTTGTCAAAGAAGCGGAATTTACCGCAGGCTAAGGTTAACACTACACAATCTTTAGGGACATGATCAACAAATTCTGCATAATAATTACGGTCTGGTTTTGCCCCATCACAACCACCCACGAGGAAAAAGTGACGTATTTTCCCCTGTTTAATGAGATCGATTAGGCGATCGCTCACTCCCAAGACGGCATTGCGAGCAAATCCTGTAGTAACCTCGCGATATGCTGATTTTTCGGTAAATCCAGGCAATTCTTGAGCTTTAGCAATTACTGGGGTAAAGTCTACGTTGCCATTAGCATCAGCAGGGAGATAGTTTAAACCTGCATAGCCTACAGGACCTAAAGTAAATAGTTTTTGATCATAGTATTCGTGGGGAGGCATCAGGCAGTTAGTTGTCACCACAATTGCTCCAGGGAATTTACCAAAGTCTTTGGTTTGGTTTTGCCAAGCAGTGCCAAAGTGTCCGTAAAAATGAGAATATTTGGCTTTCAGTTTGGGATAGCCGTGAGCAGGCAATAATTCCCCATGAGTATAAACATTAATCCCCGTATCCACAGTCTGCTTGAGAATGGCTTCTAACTGTTTGATATCATGCCCTGAAACGAGAATCGCCTTACCTGGAATAACATTAAGTGGTATGGGAGTGGGAACAGGATGACCATAAGTACCTGTATGTCCCGCATCGATTAATTCCATGGCTCGTAGGTTAATTTTACCAATCTCCAGAGCGAGATTAACCCAATCTGTCATGCTCAAAGCCTGACTGTCGATAGTAGCTAATACTTGTTGCACAAACTGATATACCGCTTCATCTTCTTGTCCTAATTCATAAGCATGAAAAGCATAGGAAGCTGCACCTTTGATGCCATAGAGAGCAGTTAACTTGAGAGAAAAGATATCAACATTTCCCCCCGACCGACCAATCAACTCTAAATTATGATTTTGCCCCTGTTCAACCAGACTTTCAGTGTAATCTGGTTCGTAATTAGATATATCCGACCAAGTAACAGGAGTATCGATTACTTGTTGAATTTTGGCTTTTAAACTTTCCCGTAGAGCGATCTCATTTTTAATATAAACTGTAAACCGCTTTTGGTCGAAGTTGACATTAGTCATCGTGGCAAATAGAGATTCGCAGGTAAAGCGATCAACTTCTCTGGTATCTATACCTAATTCTTTAGCTTGGAGTACTACTGGCGCAACTCCCCGCAGACAATAAACTAATAAATCTTGCACTGCATTTACTTGAGGACTTTTCCCGCACGCACCCCATTGATGGCAACCATTCCCACTAGCAGTTTGTTCACATTGTTCGCAAAACATAATTTATTTCTCCTTGTCTTTCGTCTTTCGTCCTCTGTTTTCCTCTAACTAAGAACTAACAAAGGCGACAACTTGCCGTATGTACTAATGACTAACTAACCTCTTGATAAATTTGTTGTTCTCGATTAATAAAAATGTCAGCTAAGGCCTGATAAGCTTCAGTCCAAGCCGTCATAACCTGAGGCGTAGCAGCATCACCTAAGACATCTTGAATTGCCTGTAGCAAACATTCCCCCACAACTGGATACTGTTCGGGTAAGACATGAGTAGCTACATGACGATGAGCGATCTTATCTACTGCTGATTTTAAAGCCCCCAGATCGTCGATGTGAGTCGCATAAGCATAGACTGCTGTAGCAAGTTTAGCGGGTTGAGTACCGTTAGCCTGTGCTGACATGTCAAACTGGGATTTAACTTCGGGATGACTGGCAAACATGATTTCATACATCCGAGAAGTAATGCTTTTGCCGTGTTCTTTAATAACAGGGGCGGTAGATTTAACGATATCAATGGTCTGTTGGCTAATTTCCTGAGTCATAATGATTCACTCCGAATAAAGTAATGTTAGATTTTCCTGCGCTTATAAATCATGAGACACACTGCCTGAGATAAAGAACATCATTCCTGGCGCGAGAGCAATATCGTTGATAGTAGCTGTCATGAATTATATCCCAACTCGATATTCTTACTCTGACATCAAGTTTCAGTGCTGTCTTTGAGATAGCTCATATTTGAGGAAAAAGTTTTGTTACATTTGTCTTTTGTGATTAACTAGCATTACGCATTTAAGTTAGGACATTACCTACTACCTACAAGCCGATAACTAAACTTATCCTCATATAACTTTGTACGGCTATATATGAGTGCGTAAGATAGATCAATATCATTTTTAAAAACTATTAATGCCTGTTAATGTTTGATATTCTGCTTGCTATGTTATGAGCGACAAATTACATTACTTTATTACTTTAAAGATCAATGAAACAGTTATCAAAACTTGCTGGAGTATTACTAATTATTTCTGGTGTAACTCATGTGTTGCAGCTTAAAGTATAACCTCTCGAACATCACGTTATTGGTGCTGCTGGATTTAGCATTATTTATTTCTTAATTGGTCTTTTATTGTTACGCCGAAACTCCATAGCATTTTGGTTGGGGGCAATTCTACCTAGTAAGGGACAAGTAATAACTTTTGCAAAACATTGGTTTGATACAGTATGTCCTGATGCAAAAGAAGGAAAGGCAAAAGCAAAAGAATTTTTATCGCAGTTATTTCGAGAAGAAAATAAACCGATTCGAGAACTAGCTATTACACCGATTTTGCTTAGTTTGACTTGTACCGTATTTCAGCAAACAGGAAAATTTTACTCAAAGCGTTCCAAGTTGTATGAAGAAGGATTGGAATTGTTGTTAGAACGATGGGATAAATCGAGGGAAGTTGAAAGGGATGAGATTTATCAAGATTTATCAATAGAGCAAAAGTTAGAGTTATTAAGCTATGTAGCAGTGAAAAAGTTTGAACAGGAACAGTATGTATTGTTTGAGCAAGAAGAATTAGAAAGATAAAAGATATATTGGAGAGTTTTTAGAAATTGAGCAATGGGAAAGTAGAAGTGTTTTAAAAGCGATTGAATCTCAACTTATAAATTGGATTTAGAAGTTGCTTATGCATTTGCTCAACAATCAGAATTACAACAAAACATTTTAGAGATTTATAATCAATTTGAAAATGAATTAGGTGAATATAGAGAAGAATTAAGTCTATTAAATGATATCAATAACCAGGAACTGGCAAGTAAATTAAGAAGTTTGATGATCGAATATTTTAATATTGGACACAATTGGAACTTTAGCAAAAAACAAATTTGCCTGTTACAAAAATATTATGAAGCAAACATACTATTGTCAAGGTGTCTTTACAATGATTTAATACCGAATTATATTAGTGAAGAAGTAGCAGAAACAATATTATTACCGATCGCAGAAATAGAAAAACGCAAACAATCAAATAGTTAAGATACTACAAAAATAAGTACTTAGCGCCATATTTATAGATAAATTCAAAGTATTAAATCTCAATTTAGTAAAAAGCAAGTTTAAATGATCAATCCTGCAACTATAACTGCTATAGTAACTACGATCACTTTATAGCAATTCTTATTTTAGTGAGGTACATCTGATTCTAGATACTGGAACAAGTTTGCTACCTGCGTAGCCCAATCCCTAATCCCTAGTCCCTAATCCCTGAAACAGACTAATTGTGTACCTTACAAATTTGAGAACCGCTTTATGTTTCCCCGATTGACTAAAATTCAATAATTTATGCGATCGCATAATAATTATAGGTTTCGACCATTGTCCACCTTGTCATAGACGGTTTTATTGATCGCATATAACGCCTATATCATTCTATTTTCAGTAAAATCAGCGATCGCATAGCCATTGCTCAATGAGTCAGCAGCCTCATCAGTCATAATCTAATAGTTGTGAAGTTTTATTCAACCAGCAACAAATTACCTAGGAATCTAGTTAATTAAGATTTACTTGGCACTCTCCCAGGATCGAGGTTTGATGGTCGATAATCGTCTCGTTTGTGCCAACGTTCGCCAACAGTAGAATGAATTTCGTCTGTTTCAGGTATAGGACGAATATAGGTGCCGACTTTGGTCAGATCTCCTCGAATATTTCCAGTTAACTTACCTCTAGTTAACCTGCTCAAAACTTTTAACTTTGGTTTTTCACCATAGTCAGCAGTAGGATCGGGGTCGATTTTTTCTGATTCAGGGATTGAATCTTGGTCAAACTTTAAATCTAAACCAACTTCATCAACAGCCTGCATCATCCAAAGTAAGGCACTATCGGCTAACTTACTTTGAGTAGCCGTACCACCACCGACACAGCCATGATCTCCTGGAAACCAAGCCTGTTTTAAATTTTGTGACTCGGCTTCGGGGCTTTTTTCCATCAAGGTAACAGCAAAAGACTTACGGGTTTCATCGATTGCCACAGCATGAATTGCATTTTCAACAATCGGGCTGAGAGTTGTATCATGAAACTTATAGCGATCTCGATTAATCAATTTGTCGATCGGAATGTGGGGTAAAGCGTCTGGTAAACCGAGGGAACCAACGGTATCCCAACAACCAAGTAATGTAATTGGCACTCGGTCTTGATATTTATATTCGGAATTCTGGTAGCAATAATCTTGACGAAACTGAGCTATCTTGGGGTCGTGGGGAGCAAGTTTAGCGCGATAGAGTTCGTAGGCTTCGGGAACCTTTCTGATATGAGGACGTTTAATTAAACCACAGTAATAAAGCATTCCTGCTAGGCTTCTAACGGTATATGCACCTCGACTAAAGCCAAATAGATAAATTTCATCTCCCTGGGCATAATTGAGACAGAGGAAGCTATAGGCATCACGGATATTTTTATCAATACCCTTCCCAAAAGCACCGCCTTTAATACTTTCTAGAAGCTGTTCTCGATGACCAGCACCTAAAAAAGTTAAATCTTCTTCTGGAGAAATGTTACTTTCCGCACCTATCCCCTCGTCATAATAGACTACTTGCTGTATACTATCGTCGTCAAAGTGTTTAATGGCTTGAGTAATTTTTACAACATTGGTCGGATAACCTGCCTCTAAATCTTGCCAAGTACCGTCGCAGCAGACAACTAAGCGTTTCATATTAGATTTGTCTCCATGATTATGTTATTGATCTAAGATGAGATAGAAATTACTATTCAATTTAATAAGTGATTATTTTTTTGCTTTCTTTGATATAGACAGAACAAAAAAGTATTTCTGGGTACAGGAAATACAGCCATCCTCAGATAAGCCAGCTAGGTATTTAGCTGATAATTAAAAACTTTTTAAGCGATCGCTGATAATTGTATTAAAGCTTTATTGGTAAATCTCATAGGCAAAATGCATCATCTGCCCTAATGCAAACTATGTACTATTTAAAGATTTGAAATTCATCAAACACAAATCATTTCTATCTAGTTATGCTTTGTATAAATTCTCAATGCAATCTCAGCTTTGATTGGATCAACTTAACTTCAAAGCTATACTTAATAAGTTGCCAAAAAAGTTTTGAGTAATTTAAATTGTTATTTTGAGTTATAAACTACAAATAATTTACAACTGCAAAGCTTAATTTAGATTTTTCTTAATATTTTTTTAAGCTTTTTATTTATAACTTAGAAAATCATTGAGAATTTACTATGCTCGTTTAGTTTATTTTTAGGTTATCTTGTATTACTTTTGAAATGCTTTGTGTTTATAAGGTAAACTGACTCAAGATAAAAAGTCAGAGTTTATGTTCTGTTGATGGCTAATTTACGCTCAATCTTGAATCTACTCAATATTTGTTACTCGATCTAAAAGTATTTTTATTCATCAAGAGGATCGACACTTTTTAACATCTTTTTAAAGACTAGATCAGCATAAATTTTACTTTTATAAGCTCGTTTAGACTGTTCATCCTTCACCCAAACATAGACAATAATTTGTTGTTACTGATGGTAGAAAAAAGTAATGCAACTTCTTAACCTGAGTTCGAGTAAGGGTTTTAGCTGCTCTCTCAAACTCAGGCTATTGATTACTTATTACTTACCGTAAGCTGAGTGCTGCTAGCTTGCTTAGCACGATCAAAGCCTAAAAACTTGCTAGTCCATCGAATAAGGCTATCGACGTAGGTAAACAAAACAGGGACAACTACCAAGGTTAAAAGGGTTGAGGTAGTAAAACCACCGATAACGGCGATCGCCATAGGACTACGAACTTCGCCATCGGCACCTAGTTCTAAGGCAATGGGCATCATCCCTGCGATCGTGGAAATCGAGGTCATGAGAATCGGTCGTAAACGGGATACTCCTGCCGCAATGACTGCTTTGCGCTGAGTTTTTCCTTCTTTTAAACCCGCTAAGGCGAAATCCACCAGTAAAATCGCATTTTTGGTTACTAAGCCCATCAAGAGGACAATACCAATTAGGGCAAACAATCCTAGTTCCTTTTGCGTAACTAGTAATCCTAAGAGTGCGCCCCCCACGGATAAGGGTAAAGCAACTAAAATCGCCATGGGGTAGATAAAGTTGTTGTATAGCAGCACCAGGATGGCATATATACATAAAATTGCTAATCCTAACGCCCCCGCAAAGCGACTGAAGATATCCCGCATAATCTCGGCATCTCCTGAAGGCTCTTCTTTGACCTCTGCTGGTAGATTTTGCATGGCAGGTAAAGCGCGAATTTTGGCGATCGCATCTCCCAAGGATAATCCCTGCAAGTTACCTTCAACGGTGATCTGACGGTTACGGTTAAATCTTTCGATGGTTGCTGGGCTACTGCCAAGACGAATATTGGCTACTGCCTTAAGGGGAACTAAATCGCCATTACGGGAGGGAATACGAAGATTGTTTAGGGTTTCAATATTTTGCCGTTGTTCAGGGTTGATTTGGACTCGGATCGGGATTTGGCGGTCGGGTAAGTTAAATTTAGCCAGGTTAAATTCGGTGTTACCGATAGATGCTAGAGATGCCGTGTTGGCGATCGCCTGTACGGAAACTCCTAGATCTACGGCTCTTTGGGGATCTGGTTCAATAATAACCTCGGGCTGGACGAGGCTAGCACTGGTGGTAACTTCAACTAACCCTGGGATGCCTCTAATTTGTGTTTCTAGTTCATTTGCTGTCTGTGCCAAAATTTCAGGATTATTACTGCGGAGAATTAGCGAAACGTCTTTACCGCCGCCTCCTGCACCTTGGCTTTGAAAGCTAATCCTAGCACCAGGAATTGTTTTAAATATCTCGCGCATTTGCTCTTGAAACTCTTGCTGAGATATGGCTCGTTCGTTTTTGGGGACTAAAATAACCGATAACGACCCAGTATTTATTTTTTCATCTTTCCCCACCTGAGACAAAATATTATCCACTTCTGGCTGTTGACGTAATCTTTGATCAAGCTGCGCCATTACCGCAGCCGTATCTTCCAGTTGTGAACCAGGGGGCAACTCAATCTGGACAATACTAATTCCTGTATCCCCCGCATCAAATAAGCCTTTAGGAATGAAAGGTATTAGTTGCAAACTGCCGAAGAAAAAAGTTGCAGCGAGAATTAAGGTGGAAATGCGATTTTTTAAGGCTAAGCTAAGTAAAAAACGGTAGGGTTTACGTTTGCTAGCTGCATTGGGGTCGAAGTCCTGGGAAGAAGCACTCAATACACCAGGGGTATAAGTTTGAATTTGTTTGGTGTTTCTGCTTTCTGGGGTAACATCAACACCTCGATTGGATATGCGCGAGAGACCCGCGCATCCCTCTCGGTCATAGTTAACTACATTAAAAGCACGAAAGCGAGGGTATTGAAATGCCTGTTTTTTAGGCTTGAGTAAATAAGCACTCAGCATCGGTGTAACTGTACAGGCAACCAGGGTAGAGAACATGGTCGATACTGCCACCGTGACCCCAAAGGGTTGAAAAAATTGCCCAGGAATACCCCCCATAAACGCCACAGGGATAAACACAGCCACAATCGTGGCTGTGGTAGCCACTACCGCCAAGCCAATCTCTCTAGCCGCATCTAAAGCGGCTTGAAATGGCGGTTTCTTCATTTGTAGGTGACGATCAATGTTTTCAATCATACAGATTGCGTCATCTACTAGGTTGCCTACAGCTAAGGCTAAAGCCAACAGACTCATACTATTGAGGGTATAGCCCAAAGCTTTCATCACCCAGAAAGTGGGAATAATGGAGAGGGGTAAAGCGGTAGCGGTAATTAGGGTAACGCGCCAGTCACGCAGAAAGATACCGACTGTAAGCACTGTTAATAAGCAACCCAAAACCAAAGCATTGATTGTCCCGCGATAGGAAGCACGGATCTCATCAGCACGGGTAAAAATTAAATTTAGCTTGACATCTGGAGGTAGAGTAGTTTTTAATTGGGCGATCGCTTTTGTAACTCCTTCTTCGACCGAAACCAAAGTACTGCCAAGGCTTCTTTTAACGGCAAAGCCAACTACAGCCTGACCGTTTAAAAAGGCTTTTTGTCTCGATTCTTCAAAGCCATCAACTACTTCCCCAAAGTTTGACAAGGTAACATTTGTTCCATTATTCAATTCTATGGGATAAGCTCGCAAGTCCCTTACAGTTTTGGCGCTACCCAAGGTACGGACGCTTTGTTCTCTACCACCAACTTCCGAACGTCCCCCTGATAAATTAATATTAAACTGGGCAATTTGATTATCGATTTCAGTGGCGGTAATGCCATAGGCTTGCAATCTTGCGGGATTGAGATTGACCCGTACTTCGCGATCTAATCCCCCCAGTCGCTCAATTTCTCCTACCCCTTGTACATTTAGCAGTTCAGGAATAATAGTTCTATCTACTAAGTTACTCAAATCTTCTATCGAACGTTCTTCAGAAACCACGGCATAAGTAACTACGTTTCCGCCAGTAAATTGCAGCTTGGTAACGCTAGGTTCATCAATATCTTGAGGTAATTCAGGGCGAATCTGCGAAATAGCATTACGGACTTCATTAATAGCGCGATCGCTATCTACTCCCAGCTCAAAGTTAATCACTGTACTAGAACTGCCATCAGTAATCGTCGAACTAAGATCGTCCATGCCATCTAAATTGGCTACCGCATCTTCAATTTTCTTTGTTACCTGGGTTTCTAATTCTGTCGGACTAACTCCTCTTTGGGTCGCATTGACAATCACAACTGGTACATCAATGTTGGGAGAGTCATCTATCCCCAAATTCATGAAGGAAAAGATCCCAATGATTCCCAAAATTAGAAAGGTAACGATAGTTGGTACTGGATTTTTAATCGACCAAGAGGAAAAATGGAAGGACATACTTTAAAGAGATGAGGGATGAGGACACTTACATTATTGTATTTCTAAAATAGTTGCTTTGTTGCCAGCATATTTTTAAATATATTCTTTCATACTGGTTTGATCTGTTGGTCGTTCGTTTTTACTAGAGTTTTAAGTAGATGTTGTTTTGATTAATAATAACAGGCACGCACCGTTATATAACTAGTAAAAAAGCTTGCTAGCTACTTAATAAAATTTTACTTAAAAGCAGCTAAATCATTGGATAAAGCGACATATAAACCTAACAGATTTTTACTTACCATGACTAGAATTTAATTTAGATCATAAGCACTAAAATTAAACTCAAATAAGATAAGATTAAGCAAAAACTAAAGTTAAACCTATCCGTATCTTTGAATCGCTAATTATTTCACTTAGCTATTATTTATTTTTATTTAAAAATGTATTTTGGATTACAGTAGTTTTACTAATTTTTTAATATTGATTATTAATAGAAGCTATAATAGCGATGATTCTTTGATGCTTTAACCAGTTACGGTTCAAGAAAAACTATAGGGTATTGCAAAATACTTAACAAAATTGAAATTAACATTCGATCCAAATTTTTGTCATAATGAAGCCGAGGTCAGAAGTAAACTAATTGTTTACTATCTATTGCCATACCTTGGATATCATCCTGATAGTTGGTATGAAGAAGTTACTATTCACGATATTAGACTAGACTTTTTTGTTTTAAGTAAGCCAATTATCTCTAATGAGCAGAAGATAAATTTAGCTCGCAGTTTAATCATTGAAACTAAGCATCCTAAAGAAAATTTAGATAACCATCTTAGAAAGCTAAATATATATCTGCATAAGATAGCTGTTAAGTATGGAGTTTTAACTAATGGCAGAGATTTTAGAATTTATCAGAGAGCCAATTCTTCAGGATTAGCTAAGAATCTGTTACCGCTACCATTAAAACTTTTATTTGAATGTGATGGCTACGAAATTGACAATAACAGGGTTGAAATTAAGGCTTTAATTGGGAAAGATAGTCTTAGAATTAACGAAAAAGGAGCATACACAAGGGTTACTAAAAGTACTCCACAAAAAACCACAAAGAAACAAAATATGAAAACTATAGCGGTATATCACAATAAAGGTGGAGTCGGCAAAACTACTACAGTTATTAATTTGGCAGCAGCCTTAAGTAAAAAAGGTAAAAGAGTATTGGTTGTTGACTTAGATAGTCAGGCAAATACAACTTTTGCAACTGGGTTAGTTAAGTTTGAAGATGAGTTTGACGATTATATTGAAAATGCTAATATATCTCATGTTATAGGATTTTCTGAATCGTACCCGATTCAAGACATCAAAGTTACTTCTAACTTTTGTAGACCAACAGTTGATATTATTCCTTCTCACATCAGTTTAATGGAGAAAGAGAGTAAATTAAATCAGTTGGCTTCCATAAACTTTACTTTATTGGGAAAGTTAGAAGAGGTCAAAGACCAATACGATATTGTTTTAATTGATACTCCCCCGTCTTTAAATTTGTTTGCCAGAATTGCTTTGATCACAGCAGAATACTTGCTTATTCCTTCAGATCTAAAGCCATTTGCTAATCAAGGTTTAATTAATGTCAAAAACTTTATCAAAGATATCAATGCGACCAAGAAAGTAATTAATCAGCAACCTTTGAAAATTCTCGGTGTTCTTCCTTGTAAAATATCAACCCATGCTAAATTTGTGCAGCATACATTACCAAAGCAATTATCCAAAATAACCGATAAGTATAATTTGCCATTATTTGAAACAATTATATTTCAACGGGAAGATTTGGCTAAATGTTCTGATGCAGTACAAATAGTAGGTGAAATAGAAATTCCTGAGCCAAGAGCTGTATTAGATTTCAAACCGAGTTCTCAATCTACACAAGAGTTTGAAAATTTATCCGCCGAAATATTAAATAAAATAGAAGCAGCATGAGTTTATCAACATCATTAGTGGAAGTCAGAACTATAACTTGTGATCAACCTCGCTCTAACTTTGATCAGCAAACAATAGAACAGGCTGCTAAATCAATTGTGGCAGCAGAAGGTATTATTAATCCGATAATTGTAAGACGCACAGGCATCAATTCTTTTAAAGTAATTGAGGGTGATTTTGAATACCATGCAGCAGCTAGGGCGAGAGAATTAAATTTAGAAATTGGTGAAGCGATCGCAGCATATATCATTGAAGGTGATAATGAAGAATTAATAAAAGAGCAGATTGCAATATTTCGTGGTCAACCTGACCCCACTCCAACAATTCCATCAGATAATCATTCTATTACTAACGTAAATAACTTAGAAACTCGCTTGACTAACATTGAGTCAAGAATAGAAAATCGGTTAATAGAATTAAAAAGCGAATATACTCAAAAAAATAAAGAACTAAAGCTAGAAATTAAAGAGATTAGGAATAAAATTCCCGATGAGATAGAGCCACTTACAACTTTTAATCAAGCTTCTTTAAATGAGTTAACTATTAAACTAAAGCTAGCTCTAAGGTCAGATAAAAAAGCTAATGATATAGCTTCCAAAATAGCTGAAGCAAGACCATTTAAATCTCTAATCGAGGTGATAGACAAAGTAAATGGATTGGGCGACAAAACTATGCTGCGGATAGTTGATAACTGGTTGTATCCATAGTTTTAAAATCTAACCACAATTTTCTCGTCTAAAATTTTCCGCTACCTAGTACCGCTTCGCTTAAGTAGGGAGTAGGAAGTAGAAAGTAGGAAGTTATATACAGTCAGGATTTTAACTAAAATAAATGGTTACTCGATTTACGCCCACGTCTACTAGTTCTCTAACCTGCAAATATTGGTAAAGTAAACTATAATGTATTTATAGTAAAAATTACTATAATTGCTTACTAAACTGAATTTTTAAATAAAAAGCCATATATCAATATGTTTACCGCTATTAAACCTCAGACAAATCCCAACGCAATTCCTAGCGATCTGTTTGGAGCTATCAAAGAACTCAAACAAGAGCTTAATGCCGTAATTTTAGCTCACTACTATCAAGAAGCAGATATTCAAGATATTGCCGACTATTTGGGGGATTCTCTTGGGTTATCTCAGCAGGCGGCAAATACTGATGCGGAAGTAATTGTCTTTGCAGGAGTACATTTCATGGCAGAAACAGCTAAGATACTTAATCCCAATAAGCTAGTTTTACTACCAGATCTTGAAGCAGGCTGTTCCTTAGCCGATAGTTGTCCTCCAGAAGACTTTAAGGCGTTTAAAGCTCAACACCCCGATCATATTGTCATTTCCTACATCAACTGTACTGCTGAAATTAAAGCTCTCAGCGATATCATTTGCACCAGCTCAAATGCAGTTAAAATAGTCAATCAGATTCCTGAAGATCAGCCAATTATCTTTGCTCCAGATCGTAATTTAGGTCGTTATGTTAGTGAGCAAACAGGAAGAGATCTAGTTTTGTGGGATGGTAGCTGCATCGTTCATGAAACCTTTTCTGAAAAGCGCATCATCGAATTAAAGTTACAGCATCCGACTGCGGAAATGATTGCGCACCCCGAATGTGAACCTCCTGTACTGAGACATGCAGACTATGTTGGTTCAACTACGGCATTACTCAACTATTGTCAACAAAGTAAGAGTAATCAATTTATTGTAGCTACCGAACCAGGTATTATTCATCAAATGGAAAAAGCAGCACCCCACAAGAATTTTATTCCTGCACCTGCTATCAATAACTGCGCCTGCAATGAGTGTCCTTACATGCGTCTGAATACACTAGAAAAGCTTTATTTAGCGATGAAAAATAAAACTCCTGAAATTACTCTTCCCGAAGATATTCGAGCTAATGCCTTAAAACCAATTCAGAAAATGTTGTCAATGTCATAGCCACAGCATGAGCTTGATTTCAAATATGATTCAATTATCATATTCAGTGAAATGAGCCGCAGGACAATCAGAATCGTTGTATTTAGTAAACTCTTCTAGATAAAATTTGGTTTCTTCTCCCCAATTAGAAGAGTTATACCATCGTTTAAGCCAAACCTCTGCATCAAGATAGACCTCCGAATTCTCTGGTACTTTGCACAGGTTTCTGATAGCTTCTAGAATTCTATTTTCTTTTCCTAATAGGGGAGCTGCCAAAACTCGATAGCGATTCAAGGCTCTCGCGCAATCATTGGGGAAGGCGGCTGAATTGTTATCGCTATCCTGGAGTAAAATTTGCTTTTCCCTCTCTAATTTTGCGATTAAGTTTAGTGAAGTGCTTAAATCAGAGAGGTCTAGCTGATTACAATATTTTTGCAACTCTTCTTCCTTAGATAGAGAATCCCTGATGATTTTGGTTCTTCGATTAGGTTGTAATAAGGAGGAATAATAATTATTGACCGTTAAAACTAGAGGAATAATTAAAGCGATCGCAGTTAAAGTTACAATAGAAGCAATCTTAGTTATTGGCTCAGGAATATTACCCTGTGATTCAGTTGAAGCCGAATTAGCGTTAGGTACTGGTACTGGATAAATATCAACATTATTATTACTTTCATCACTGTCTTTGCTCGAAGATTTGACGGGGATGTATTCAGTGATTCTATTAGATGCAGTTGGTTTAGTATTTAGTGTAATCGCAGTATCATTATTAGACTGTTGCGGTTGCGGTTGCGGTTGCTGATCAACGCTCAATGATTTTATCTCTTGTGCAATAAATTCTTGATTAAAAACTTGCTGAAAAATTATGTTGCCAACTTGTAAATAACCGCCTTTTTTAACTACTAATCCTAAGTGTAGTAATTCATTTTGCTCTCGACTGTCTTGATATTGCTGATGATCCCCAAGCAGAATTTCACGATATTCTTGGAGTAATAACTTAGGTTCGCATCTAACGTTATTAACCAAGTTGTGTTCTAGGGATCGAATATGTTCTGCGTTTTTACTCTTTCGCCAGTTTCTAATCAACGATCCTTCGACAAATTGATCTACTGCATTGACTTCCGAACCAGCAGGAATATTAAAATCAGAATCAGCAAAAACTTGGCAGATATCTTGGGTTAGGATCTTATTACCTCCAGTCCAGGCGATAATTCGACCTAAAATTAGTGAAGCATCAGCATACTTTTTTTCTAAATGTAGGGTCTTGGCATTATATTCTTCTAAAGAACTAAAAGATATTAGCGGTGCAGGCTGTAACAAATTGTCTAACAAAAACTCAACTGTACTCTGTTTAATCCATCCCTTTTGCGCTGCTAAGACACCAAATTTCTGAGAATTATTTTTTTGTTCTTGAAGAATAATTTTGATTTGTTGTTCGTTCAGCAGCGCAGCAATTTTCAGATAATGTCCAATGGGATACTGCTGACCTTGATTTGTAATCTCTTGCCATTGATTTACAAAAAAATCAATAGTCTTTGCCCTTAACCCTTCTTGTAATACTAGTATTTCTCCGAGCTTCATTTGATCAAACTGAGACTGAATATCTAACGCATTTTGCAGCTGCTCGTCAGATATTAAGTCAGCATTTTGTAATAGTAATCCCAAGGGAATTTTGTTTTTTGAGCTTGACATTGTATTTGA
>JBCDDK010000096.1:0-26266 GCA_039180345.1 Cyanobacteria bacterium P01_G01_bin.39
AAATTATTCTTAATTAAAGCAAATCGGTATCATATCTAACTAACCCACTGATCCTTAAAATGCTTTCTGGCACAATTATATAGCTATGAATCAATCAATGCATAAGATATAGCTATATAACAATAGAGATTTTACGAAAAATGATGCATCATCACCAATCTCTGTTGCCTAAGGTCGATAAAAGAGTGCACTCTCAGGTGTCTTCTCAAATTACCTATCTTTTAAATCGAATCTATTATATTTTTCTACTTAACTAATAACGAATCAACAAAAATCAACTTTTAGAGTAGGTGTTTACTATCTATGAAAATCATAATAAAGGCTTTATTCTGAAAAAGTCAAGTTGTAATATTTATTTATACATTTTCTGTGTTAGGTATATACTTACGTATATAAAATTTAGTGCTAATAGTAAGTGATATAAAATTAATTACAAACAAACTGTAAATTCAAATACAAAATAATCAAAAATTAATACTTAGAAACTAAGAGTAGCACACGATACCAAATTGCTTTAATTTTTCTAACAAACATAAGTTTTACAGAATCATGACTCAAAACCTAGAAACTCGAAATCTAAATTACTTAAACGATTCGTTTATGACTGAAAGTAGTGAAGCAGGATTAGATTTAAATGAGATCAGGAGTACTATCTTTCGCAAATTTCCTTTAATAGCATGTTTCACCTGTGCGTTGACCTCTTTGGCATTGTTGAAAATCAATATTACGCCACCAAACTATACAGCTAATTTTGAATTATTATCAGAGCCGCTGAACATAGAAACTAAAGTAACCTCCGAAGATGATAGCTCTAGAGAAACTAGAGAACAAATCACTAATGTAGAGCTAGACCAGGTACAGCTCAAAATTCTTAAAAGTCCTCGGCTAATTCTGCGAGCTGTTGAGTCACTTAAAAGCAAGTATCCAGAATTAGGCTATCAAGAATTGATTGAAGATTTATCGATTGAAATTGTTGCGGATAAAAAGCAAGAACAAGATATTTTGCTAGTGAATTATCAAAATTCTGATCGTGAAAAAGTTTTAGATGTAATTGATGCCTTAACAAAAACTTACTTAGATTACAGCGTAGAAAAACGCCAGTCAGGTGTCAAAAGAGGAATTGCCTTTTTGGATCGACAAATACCATTAGTATCTGCTCAGGCGCAGGAAATTCGTAATCAGATTAGGTCAATTAGACAAAAAAATGATTTTGGCGATCCTAGTATTACCGTAAGGCAAATTGCAACTCGTTTAGACGAATTGGAAAAACAACGGGAAAAAACTAATAGGGAATTACAAGAATCACGAGTGAAATTAAAACGTCTTGAGTCAGAGTTAATCTCTCAACCAGAAAAATCCTCAATGGCAATCAATTTAGCGACTCCTGAGTATATCGAAATATCAAATCAATTGAGAGCCTTAGATATTGAGATTGGTCGCAAATCCGCTGTTTTTTCGGCGCAAAACCCAGTCTTACAGGAATTACACCAAGAAAGACAAGAATTAAATTCATTGTTAGCTGAGGCTGGCTTCGATATTGGTCGCAAACTTGATGACCAAATTGCTATTCTGGAAAGTCGTCAACAAAACATTATTGCCCAAAGCGATTATCTTATGTCTAGACTTGAGCAATGGGCGGCAATTTCAGGTGAACATAACGAGCTTAAACAAAAACTCAATAGAACTAACGATAAGCTTAATGGGTTTATTGCCCAGAAAGATGCGCTACAGATTGATGCTGCCCAACAAGATGCACCTTGGCACCTTCTGACACCTGCAACAGAGCCAAAGTTAGATAGCGTCAGCACTGTTAATTATTTAATACTTAGCTCTACTTTGGGATTGATGTTGGGTAGTGGAGTTGCTTTACTGCTAGATAAGCATCAAAAAATCATTTATACTTCTGCCAAAGTCGAGGAAATTACACGTTTACCGATCCTGACTACTATCCCTTACAGCTCCCAAGCCAAGCAACTGTCACTGTTTGATAACATTAGCTTTGCCAGACAAGAAAGAAGGTTATCATCCTCACAAAATGAGGCAGCTTCGGCGACGGAAGTTTTGCCCGTCAAATATTCCAATCCTTCAATTGAGGCGTTTCGCTCTTTTGCTGCTAATTTGGGTCTTTTAAGCTTCAATACTGCTTCAGCACTCAATCTGACCAACAATCTTCAATCGGTTGTGATCACCTCCGCCATTCCTCGTGAAGGAAAATCCACCGTAGCACTCAATCTTGCTAGAGCCTCTGCTTCTATGGGTAAACAGGTCTTACTAGTAGATACTGACTTACGCAGCGCTGATCGCTTAACTACAGATTTGGGTTTTGAATCCCATTTAGGTTTGAAGGATATTCTTAATCCTAATAATCAATATCCGATATTTGACTGTATTGAGCAATTACCCCTTGAAGAGAACCTATTTATTCTGACTTCAGGTTTGGGACATGGCGTATATGAATCAGCCGCACAAGACCATAGTCGCCTATTAGCATCAGAAAAAATGCATGATTTGATGGGTGAATTGGAAACTCAGTTTGATTTAGTGATTTACGATCTTTGTTCCATTATCGGATTTGCTGATGTTAATTTGATTGCTGCTCAGACAGATGGCATTGTCTTAGTTACAGGGTTGGGTAAAATACAGTCGGTGGCTTTGACCGAAGCTCTCAACCAATTAAGATTGTGCAATGCTCCAGTACTGGGAATAGCTGTAAATAAGGTAGTAAATAAAAATTAATCAACTGCCATTGCCTGAGCGCTTTGAGAGCTAACTACAAATCATCGATTCGGAGCGAGTTGCTTATCAGTTCAAGAAAATTTACCAACTTCGTAAATATTAAAGTTACTTAGGCAAGATCGAAGTTACAAATAACTGTAGAATAGCCGCACTATTAAGAGTAACCATGTCAGAAACAAATATAGAGTCGATTTTACAAGAGAAACGGGTATTTAATCCGACTGCTGAATTTGCCAAAAATGCGGCAATTAAAAGTATGGAGGAGTATCAAAAGCTCTATAGCCTTGCAGCTCAAGATCCTAGCGGTTTTTGGGCAAAATTAGCCGAGAAAGAACTACATTGGTTTGAGAGATGGGGCAAAACTTTAGATTGGCAACCGCCCTTTGCTAAATGGTTTGTCAACGGTAAAATTAATATTTCTTATAATTGTCTAGATCGACATCTAACTACCCATCGTCGAGATAAACCAGCCTTGATTTGGGAGGGAGAACCGGGAGATTCGAGAACTTTAACCTATGCCCAACTTCACCAAGAAGTTTGTCAAATGGCAAACGTGATTAAAAAGTTGGGGGTCAAAAAAGGCGATCGCGTGGGCATTTACATGCCGATGATTCCCGAAGCGGCGATCGCCATGTTAGCCTGTGCCAGAATCGGTGCAGCACATAGCGTGGTCTTTGGTGGCTTTAGCGCCGAGGCTTTAAAAGCTCGTCTGGTGGATGCGGAAGCAAAATTAGTCATTACCGCCGATGGTGGTTGGCGCAAAGATAAAATTGTCCCCCTCAAAGATGCCGTGGATCAGGCGATCGCCGAGGATGTCCCTAGCGTCAAAAATGTGCTGGTGGTGCAGCGTACGAAACAAGAAATTGAGATGCAGAGCGATCGCGATTATTGGTGGCATGAACTAAAAGCCGATGCCTCAGATAATTGTCCAGCCGAATACATGGATAGTGAAGACTTATTATTTATCCTTTATACTAGCGGCACTACAGGTAAGCCGAAAGGTGTGGTTCACACCACAGGAGGCTACAATCTTTATACTCACATGACCTTTAAGTGGACATTTGATATCAAAGATGATGATGTCTACTGGTGTACGGCTGACGTAGGCTGGATTACAGGACATAGCTACATTGTTTATGGTCCACTATCCAACGGTGCAACTACCGTGATGTACGAAGGCGCACCTCGACCTTCTAATCCTGGCTGCTTTTGGGATGTAGTGGAAAAATATGGCGTAACTATCTTTTACACCGCCCCCACAGCAATTAGAGCATTTATCAAAATGGGAGATGAACATCCCAACAGTCGTGATCTCTCATCTCTACGTATTTTAGGGACAGTCGGGGAACCAATTAACCCCGAAGCCTGGATCTGGTATCACAAGGTTATTGGTGGTGAACGTTGTCCCATTGTTGATACTTGGTGGCAAACGGAAACTGGTGGCTTTATGCTCACTCCCCTTCCAGGAGCAACCCCGACCAAACCAGGATCGGCAACTTTGCCCTTTCCTGGAATTATTGCCGATGTAGTGGATCTTGACGGTAATCCTGTTGCTACCAACCAAGGAGGCTACTTAGTGATCAAACATCCTTGGCCGAGCATGATGCGTACCGTATATAAAAATGATGAGCGCTTTCGACATACCTATTGGGAGCATATTGAACCAAAAGACGGACAATACTTCTATTTTGCAGGAGATGGCGCCCGTAAAGATGAAGATGGCTATTTTTGGGTCATGGGACGGGTTGATGATGTAATGAACATCTCAGGACACCGTTTAGGCACCATGGAAGTAGAATCAGCATTGGTATCCCACCCAGCGGTAGCCGAAGCTGCGGTAGTATCTCGCCCTGATGAAATTAAAGGCGAAGACGTTTATGCTTTTGTGATTCTTAACGGTACTCATGATCCTAGTGAAGAGCTAAACCGAGAATTAAAACAGCACGTCGTTAAAGAGATTGGTGCGATCGCTCGTCCAGGATCAATCCGTTTTACCGATGCCTTACCCAAAACTCGCTCAGGCAAAATCATCCGTCGTTTTCTGCGTAATTTAGCAGCAGGAGAAGAACTAGTGGGTGACATCTCCACCATGGAAGACCTCAGCGTCTTAGACAAGTTGCGCCAAGGCTAATTAATTCAGTCAACAGTACATGCGGGCAAGCCCTTTGTCAGTACTTGGCAATACAGCCCAGAAAAAATGCTAAACTCTGTTGACTGTTGACTGTTGACTGTTGACTGTTACAAGCAGGCCATTCAGGACTTGAACCTGAAACCTACGCCTTAGAAGGGCGGTGCTCTATCCAATTGAGCTAATGACCCAGATTAGCCAGATTATAATAACATATTATTATCTACGATTGTCAATACTTCAGACTTGCATCCAGGGCAGAAGTCAAACTATCCCAAGTAGAAGCTATTTTGCCTGACAAAAGTGATGCCGACTGCTAGCTTCGCAATCAAGTATTACCAATATGCGTCGCAGGCACTGGAATAAATCATGAAATTGAGCTGGTCAATACCCAAGCATAAGTGACGAGAACCAAAGCGACCAAACCAAAAACAGTCTCTTTTTGTGTCATAATCCAGTTTTGGCAGCCCTGCCAAAAATAGGTAAACGCAGCGCGGCGTTCTATGGCAAGTTCTGCCATCAATTCGGCTACTTTAGCGTCTACTTGCTCTAGGGGAATTTCACCTTGCTGATAGGCAACTTCTAGCTCGTCTAGCTGGTGCCAGTATTCTTTTGTTGCTTGAAGAAGATTAGAAAGCATTAACTAAGACTGATCATTGTGATTTAAATTTACGGCGGCTTGGTCGCAGTAGCAACTTAGCGCCTAAGACACTGCTGTCAGAAAATTCAGTCTGGCAGCAGCAGCAAATTGCTAATTACAGCAGACCTAACTGAGACAAAATGCCTTGACCTGTAATCAGCTCAGTGGCAATGCCAATAACGAAGCCGAGCATTGCCAGGCGACCGTTCCAGTTCTCAGCAAATTTGCTAAAGCCAAATTTAGATTCTTGGTTTTCCATGAGATTCATCCTTGGTAATTTTAATCGGAGTTTTTGTGGAGATTTATTACATACATCACGATGAATTATCACGATGAATGCATTGAATTAGCTAATTAATCATTAAAAGACATAATTAATTGGGTTTGCTCCTAAATTTAGGCAACTACACTAGAGTCTCCTTCAATGGGAAAACTATTTGCCTTCCAGGCAGCCAAGCCCCCTCTAAGTTCAGCCACATTTTGATATCCAGCAGTACGGAGTTGGGCTGCGGCAGAAGCAGTTTGCTCGTCAGTAGAGCCATAGACATAAAGATCACGCTCTAGTTCAAAATTATTTAAAGCACGATTAACTAACTCATTCATTGGCAGAGAAATAGCTCCTGAGATATGGCTAGTGTTGAAAGCATCTCGATTTCTAATATCAATGATGGTAAGAGCTGGTTCTCCCCAGTCAAGGCGTTTTTTTAAGTCATAAATGAGGGATTGAGCCTTAATTGGTTCTGGGATGAAGCTAGAAGAATTACTCATGATTGGTTTTGCTGAAATTACTAAACTGAGTTTGCTGTTTATAGTGTAACAATATTTTAAGATTAATGTTTTTTTGTAAAAAATGCTTGACACAAGTCAAGAATTGAAGACTTTTTGTGTTGACAATCACATTTCAGTTTTGAAATTAGACAGATATTAAATGAAATCTAAATTTAGAATTTCTTAATTAAGACTTTATACAAACACAGTGATTGAGCTAATACCTCAATAATCTTGTAATAACTCCTGGTATAAGTTGTTTTTGAAGATCATTCGTCGATAAAGCTCAATTGACAAACCTTTCGCTTCCTCAGAGGAGAGAGTCTCCACTTAATCGGCAAATGTTCTTAAATTGAGTTTCTGTTCTAGAGATAGTTGCTCGAAATCTTTCATCGCTAACTTACGACTCCTGGTGTAAGAAGAATTTAAAGCATCTATAAGTTATGTTAATGATTATTAAGATAGCTTGCCACAACTTGAAGAGCTAATCTGATAGTAAAATCCGTACAGTTGTAGTTAGCTATTTCCAAAACTCCTGGCGCATTTCTCGGTAGGCTGTGAGTGATGGCAATGGATAAATGGTATTAGATGTCCCAGATAGCAATATACTTGATCTAGTTGCGCTCAAGATATTCTGAAACTGCTTGTAAGGGTGCATCTTTACGCTCTCGCCCTGGACTTGCATCACTAATAATATTGCCACAGGGGTTGAAGTGTCTTTGTTCCTTGTTCCTTGTTCCTTAATTATCCCATGACCTAACATTACGAGCATTAGCTTGATTTTTCGCTGCGGTGGCATTAGCCGAAAAAGAATGTTCTGAGCCTTCTCGGTTAACCTGACTTACTACCTGGCGAATTACCTTACGAACCTTTGTTTGATAAGTACTCAAATAACTTTGCTTATGCTGATTGTATTCCTTAGCATTGGTAGCATAGAGAGCAGGAACATTCTCATGGTTTAATACCAAAGCACAGACATCCGAAAGATCAATGCGATCGCTATTTGCCGCGTAATCAGTATGAATATGACTATAGGCATCGGCGATGACTTCGCCTTCAATCAGATTAGTCAAGCTAAGGTTTGCTAACAGATCAAAAATGTCACTTTCGCCGACTTTGGTCTGTTTACCATGTTTGATTTCACGCCACGAATCAGTTCTATGCTGCTTGAAAGTCGAGTTACGCGCCATGACTACATCTTTTTCTAGAGTTCGTAGACGATTTTGTTGGAGTACTTCTTCAATCGCTTTGGGTAGAAGTTTTTTCTGAACAAGTTCTTGAGATCTTTTGCTATATTCTTTTTGCTGTTTTAAATAACCGCGAGGGGAAGTAGCATAGAGACTAGGCACTTGATTGTGGTTGAGAAGCAGGGCGCAAACCAATGCAGGTTCGAGGTATTGTTTTTCCTTGAAATACTGGGTATTAATTACCAATAAAACTGCTTGAAGTATCTCTATTTCTGCAACATTGATCAGCTTTAACTGACTAGCTAACTCCTCTTGAGTTGCAGCTTGGTGATTAATTTTACGAGAATCATTCATAGTTGTTCCCCAATAATTCACGACGATTTTAACTCTCATTTTTCAAAATGTGTAAGAGTGATCATTGAACATTGTGAGGGCGTAAGTTTGAGGTTTCCTCAAACTGTTGACCGCCCGAAGTTGAACATTGAACATTGAACATTGATTAACTAAATTGAAGATCTCTTTGTTTACAAATCCGCGTTGCTTAAATTAAGATGCCAGCGACGCAAGCGGTCATAAAACAGGCGATCGAGCCAGCCATCAATGCTCTTAGGCTCAACTGCGCTAAATCTGCCTGACGCTGAGGAGCGATCGCACTAATGCCGCCGATCTGAATCCCCACTGCTCCCAGATTAGAGAAGCCGCACAGGGCATAGGTTGCGATAATTTTAGCTCTTTCAGAAATTACGGAGTTATCTGGAGTAATGAGCTGTTGTAAATCTAGATAAGCAACAAATTCGTTAAATATCAGTTTTTTGCCCAGTAAAACGGCAATATGTTGACAGTCAGCTAAAGGAATTCCCATCAGCCAAGCAATAGGAAACATTAAATAAGAAAAAATTAATTCTAAGGATAAATTACTCAAGCCAACTAGAGTTCCCAACCAATTCAATATAGAATTAGCCAAAGCCAGTAATCCCAAAAAAGCAATCAACATCGCGCCAACATTAAGTGCCAGCTTTAGTCCTTCAATCGTACCAGTAGTGACTGCATCAATACCATTGACATAGTTTGAGGTGGTGGTAATTTTGATTTTCCCTAGGGTTTGGGGTTTTTCTGTCTCAGGATAAAATAATTTAGATATAGCTAGTGCAGCAGGTGCAGACATTACTGATGCAGCAAGTAAATGTTCAGCGGGAATGCCAAAAGAAATATATGCTGCCATAACGCCGCCAGCAATAGTAGCAAAGCCGCCAGTCATGATTGAGTGTAGTTCTGATTTAGTTAAGCTCAATAAATAGGGCTTGATTGTTAAAGGTGCTTCGGTATGACCCACAAAAATATTCGCAGCACAACTAAGAGATTCTGCCCCAGATGTCTTCATAGTTTTCATCATTACCCAACCCATTATGGCTACCATACGGGGCAAGATGTTGTAGTGATAGAGCAATGAGATAAAAGCTGAGAAAAAGATAATAGTTGGCAAAATTTTAAAGGCAATAAAATGCTCCTCAAAACCATCGCCAAATACTAATTTTGCTCCAGCATCGGAGAAGTCGAGAAACTGTTCGGCAACGGAACCCAAAAACTGAAACAATCTCAAGCCGATCGCAGTTTTGAGCAACAGCACTCCCAAAATTAACTGAAGAGCAATACCCCACAACACCGTATTCCAGGGAACCAGCTTACGGTTATTAGAACATAGATAGCTGAGAAAAATAAAAGTACCCAACCCTAATAAAGAAATCAAACGATAAGTCATAGGCGATCGCTCGGCTACGTTTACGTAGTCGCACATGAGACGGCATCTATGTTTAACATGATTTCAGACTGAAAAAAGTTAACCGAGATGATTAATTGCCTGAAGTCCAACGCTCAAAACTAACATTACTATGTGTTAGTGGTTAAATCAGCTATCATTTAATCTGACTTCAAATTAAATCAAATCACTTGAAAGCAATTACGGAAATGATTATGGAAGAATTGATCAGGAATTAGTTAATTAACTGTTGTTATTTGTGCCAATATACTGCATTTCTTTTGCTCTTTAAATAGATAGATTGTCATTGCGATACTTTTAATTTATACGGTTGATTGCGACTATAATTTATCTCAGAAAAACTAATTATATAAAATATTTTGTATGACTATACTAATAAACTTAATTAGAAAATATTGGATATTCAATACGCTATTAATTCTGACAGGTATCACTGTTTTATCTCTATCGCCGTTAGACAACTTGCCTCCCGTACCTGGTCAAGATAAAACCCACCACTTAATTGCTTATGCAGCTCTAATATTGCCGATCGCTTTAAAGAAAACTACATCTTGGTATTTATTAGGCATTGCTGTTCTATTTATCATCTACAGTGGCGCAATTGAGCTGATTCAGCCTTATATTAATCGCTATGGAGAATTTGAAGATTTGCTGGCTAACTGTGTTGGGTTGGTTTGTGGTTGGTTAATCGCCCAGCTTATCAACCGATTGTTTCCTGCCAATTCTCATTCTTAATAATTAAGAGTATTAGTCATGATGATTATTAATTTACTGTTGAGATAAAGAGATAATATTATAGATTTAATGGCTGTTATCTTTACCAATTTCATCATAGGTTTTATAAAAAGAATCTATAAAATAATATTTTGTTAATCGCATACAGTCTTTCTTATTGCGATCGCACATAGCTTAGAAATTTGTCAAAGATGATCACTTTTAGTATGCTAACAGGAGAATTACTGTAAATCTTCTGGTTGATTCTCAGATGAGTTAGATCGATCTCTGATAGATATAAAATGATTAAGCTATTCATTATTTTCTTGTTTTGACCTTACCGCCAAATCTATCAAGATTATTACCAAAATCAGAAGATGACCGTATTTTTAGCCATTTCACGAATGCCATTGGAGTTATAGGAATTACTGGAATTGAGGGAAATACTTTAGAATTGTACGAGCAAGTATATGTAAAACAGCTTACTTTTGGCTTAGGAAAAAATTCTTTTCTGGCTGGCAAGATAGGAGAAATATTTGTTACCGAACTAGGTATTGATGCCAGCGAAAGCCAATTGATGAGTATTGGCGTTTTCGGCGATAAGCAAAACTTTGTGATTCAATTTTCTAAGAAAGAAGCTTTTCTAAATAATGACGTTAGAGTGTTAGGACAAAAACCTTCAAGAAATATCTATACTATTCCTGGAGGTTCTACACTAGAAGGTAAGTTTCTAATTACAAGGATTCGGTTATGAGTCAGGTCAATCTAAATTCATTGATGGAAAATTTAGACTCTCCACAAATATCACGGCAAATTCCTGCAATGGATGAGGCAACAGCTATCGTTGAAACTTTAGCCATTAAAGCAGTTGATTCCTTAAAGACAAGCTCAAATCCTTTTCTCGTTGCAGAACGCTTAGGTCGCTTCGGTTCAGTAATTGTTCCTCATTTAGAAATGCTGATCCAAGACTCGCACAATTGGGAGGTAAAAATATTAGCCTCTTTGGTATTGCTGCAATTAAATTCTCAAGTTGGAGTCCCTATCCTATTAAACGCTATTGAGGATAATGAAGAATATGCCATATTAGCGGCACAACATTTAGCACAGGCAAATGTTAAGGAGGCTATTCAACTAATATGGAATCGACTTAGGAAAAGTAAATTAGAACAAGTCGATTTGATTGAAAGCCTTCTAGCTTCCTTGAGTAGATTAAACCGCAAATTACCTCAAGACCTTTGGCAACGCTTTACTGCTAATGAGATGCCTTGGGAGATTAAAACAATGTGCTTGAACAACTTTTCTGTTGTAGAAAATAGTCTGGAAGAAAGCCAAAACGTATATTCAACTCATTAATGTATGAAAACTACAACATCCGATTGTCAGAAGATTTAAAATCAAAGCATTATTGATAAATATAGGAAGAAATAAGAGAAAGTTAGTCAGATTCATCCAATTTTGATTGATTATCAGTCAAGAGACTATTTATGACGATAAATATCAAGCTTCTTATGAAAAAGCGATAAGAGAATATATCTGAATTTCTTAGCTAGGAGAAAATTAATCTTTACTTCATAGTAATAATTAAAGTAGCTTCGTTAATATTTGAGTAATTACCACCAACACAAGGTGAATTACTTTAAGAATTATTCAAATATGAGTTCAGAACTATTAACTGCTGCAAGTTTACTGAATATGGCTTTAGGGGGCATTATCGGGGGTGCGGCTAACGAAGGAAGAAAAAGACTGTGGCAAATGATTAGAGATCGCTTGCGGCAAAATCAGCCTGTTATTGAAGCCGAAATAGTTGAATTAGAGCAAAATCCTATTCCAGAGAATTTACAACCTTTAGAAGCTTTTCTCCAAGTGGAAATGCACAAAGACAAGGCATTTGCTGAAGCGATAAGTAAATTAGGTCAGGAAATAGCCAATGCAAATAGTGGCGACACCATCGAAATGAAAGAATTTGAAGCCAAAGATAATGCTGTTGTCATTGGCAAAGCAGAAGCCCAAACTCAGAATTTTGGAGGTACTCATCTTCATCCAAAAAAGAACTAACCCCAGATGAATATGTTGAAGTCCTATATAAAATTGAACAAGCAAATTCTCAAGTTACCACCTCAACAAATTTAAATACACTACCACCAAATCTCGAAAACTGGGTCGAGAGAACAGAAGAAATAGAGATCATTGAAGCATGGTTAAATAATCCACAGATTGCGACTGTAGGAATTACTCAAGCAAACACTTTGGGGATTCAAGGCTTAGGTGGGGTCGGAAAATCTACTTTAGCGGCGTATTTCTATCATTCTCTAGATTTTGAAGCCAAATTTTGGGCAGATGTTAGTGCCAAACCCGACTTTACTATCTTTGCCGAAAAGATAATTATTGCTTTGGGCGGCAAGGTTGCTTTTCCCATTGATCTTACTGAGTTAATCAACAACCTACTTAATTTACTCAGTCAGCGTCGTTGTTTATTGGTAGTGGATAATTTAGAAACCCTGCTGGATCAACAGAGAAATTGGCAAGACGAGAATTATCAGCAATTTTTTAGCCGCTGGCTGCAACAAGGCACAAAAAGTACTCTGTTGCTAACTACTCAAGACAAGCCAAGCTTATTCCAAAGTTTACAATCTTGGTATCCTTTGGGGGGAATGAAGATAACTGAAGGGGTTGAATTATTTCATCAACTTGGCATTATTGCCACCGAAGAAGAATTAACCAAGTTTGTTGAATATGTCCAGGGGCATCCTTTAACTATAAAGTTAGTAGCAGGGTATCTAATTAGCTACTGCGACAGTCAATTTAGTCAAGTTGAGGAATTAGAGTTAGCACAGTTTGAATTAGCTTATCAAGAAGCGACAGGATCGCACCGTAACCAAAAAGATGCTCGTCTATCTTGGATTATTCAACAACATCTAGACAAGTTAAGTTTAGAACAAACTCAATTTCTGATTGGTTTAAGCGTATATCGGGTACCTTTTAATCGCCAAGCAGCTAGTTACATGTGGCACGAGGAAGAAGCAAAGCCAATAATTATTAATAAAAAGCTGCAAGAATTATGCGATCGCTCGTTATTAATTAAGACAGAAGAGTTTAATTTTCAATTTGAATCTTTAGTCCAGAAATTTATTTTGCAGCAAGCTCATGATTTAAGTAATGCACATGTGCAAGCAATTGAATATTATCAAGCTAATTTAAAAGAAGCACAATCTTGGCAAGTTTTAGAGGATGTTAAGGAATATTTAGAAATTATTCACCATCGCTGTGAATCAAGACAGTATGCTATAGCTAGTAATGTCTTGAATATCTGTTATGAATTCCTAAGTTTACGGGGATATTATGCAGTATTGGTAGAAGTATATGAACCAATAACTCAGGGATGGCAATCTTGCCTACAAAAAGAAGATCGTTATGACTATGCTTGGGCATTAAATCGTTTAGGTATTTTTTATCGCTATTTAGGGAAAGTCCAGCAAAGTATTGTTTACAATGATCGCTCTCTAAAAATATTTCAAGATATTGGATCTGTTAGTGGATCAGCAGCAGCTTTAAATAATTTAGGCATTGCTTACTTTTCTTTAGGAGAATATCTACGAGCAATTGATTTCCACCGACGGGCGTTAGCGATTAGACAACAAATCGGCGACCGCCATGACGAAGCTGCTTCTTTAAATAATCTAGGCAATACTTACTGTTCTTTAGGAGAATATTCACGAGCAATTGATTTCCACCAACAGTCGTTAACCATTCAGCAACAAATTGGCGACCGCTATGGCGAAGGGATATCTTTAAATAATCTAGGTAATGCTTACTTATCCTTGGAAGAGTATCCACGAGCAATTGATTACCTTCAACAATCGTTAGCGATTACACAACAAATAGGCGACCGCAATAGCAAAGCGGTATCTTTAAATAATCTAGGCATTGCTTACCATTCTTTAAGAGAATATTCACGAGCAATTGATTTCCATCAAAAGTCGTTAGCCATTCAGCAAAAAATCGGCAACCGCGAACAAGAAGCTAAATCTATAGGTAGTTTAGGCAATGTTTACTATTCTTTAAGAGAATATTCACGAGCAATTGATTTCCATCAAAAGTCGTTAGCCATTCAACAACAAATCGGCGACCGCTATGGCGAAGCTAATTCTTTAGGTAATTTAGGCAATGCTTACTATTCTTTAGGAAAATATTCACGAGCAATTGATTTCTATCAACAGTTGTTGGCGATTGCACAAAAAATAGGCGACCGCCATGAAGAAGCTAATGCTTGGTTTAATTTATTTATTACTTATAACAAGCTACAGCAAGAGTCGGAAGCGAAAGCAGCTTATGAAAATTATATCAGGCAAGGAATTTTATAAAGATATAGAAAAATGTGATGAGGCGCTCAAAAGTTTGGAATAACATTAGAAATTTTTTAAGCTAAAAATCATCTCGGCAAATAAATATTCTTTACTTAAACTAACATCAATTAAAAACTTCTCCTGTTTCTTGTAAAGAATGTAAACGATGATAAATACCGCCGTGATTTAACAATTCCTCATGGCTACCAACCTCGATAATCCGTCCTGCATCCAAGACTACAATTTGATCGGCTTCACGAATGGTACTGAGACGATGGGCAATAATTAGGGTGGTGCGGGTACCAAGGATGGACTTCATTGCCAGTTGAATCGAACGTTCGGATTCATAATCTAAGCTGGAGGTGGCTTCATCAAAAATCAAGATATCGGGGTCAACTACTAAGGCTCTAGCAATCCCTAGTCGCTGCTTTTGTCCCCCTGATAGTCTAACTCCTCGTTCTCCCACTAAGGTTAAATAGCCTTGGGGTAGTTCATGAATAAACTCATCTACTCGCGCTATCTGACAGGCTTGCTTAACCTGTTCTCGATTTACTTTGGGATTGCCGTAGGTCAGGTTATCCCAAACAGTACCATTAAATATATCCACATCCTGATGGACGATCGCTAGACGGCGACGATAATGGGCTATATCTAACTCCTGAATATTGGTGCCATCGACTTTGATTGCTCCTTGATTAGGTTCAAAATAGCGAAATAAGAGCTTAACCAAGGTGGATTTACCAGAACCCGAACGACCAACTAAAGCGACGGTTTGATAGGGTTTGATGATCAGGTTAATGTCCTGTAAGATTAAGCGATCGCTGTGGTAACCAAAACTAAGATGATTAAATTCTAAGTTACCTTCAAAGTGATAGGGATTATTCGCTACATCTTCTATAACTAAGCTAGCAGCATCGGCACCAGACTCAAGCTGCATAAAATCATGAAAACGGCGCATTGAGGCATAACGGCGGGCAAAGATCTCGGCTAGTTGGCTAATGGGTTCTAATTCTGCATAAGCCATACTCGAAACTGTCAGGGTGGTGATAAAGTGTCCCAGGGTGATATTACCCCTGACGGTAGAAATCAGGGTAAAGAGCAAAATCAGAAAGACACAGGTTTGAATTACCGTACGTGACCAGGTAATTAGATTGACATAGCCGCGATGAATACGATAGGTAACGTATGTAAATTCTCGTTCAAACCGCTGCCGCTGCCGTTGATATTCTTGGGCTTCGGTGGCAAAAGATTTGACGGTTTTAATGTTGGTAATGATTTCTGAGGTACGACTTTCGGTATTTTCCTGATGCTTTTCTAGTAACTCCTCCTTGGCAATCAGAATTTTGAGATGTTTCAAGCTGTAGGAAAGAATCAACACAAAAGAAAGCAAAAAGGCGATCGCAATTCCCGCATCGATAAACAAAATCATCACAAAAATGCCTAGTATTCTGGCAAACTTAGGAATCAACTGTCCTGCAATTTCAGGATATGTCCAGGTGTGATTTTCAATTCCTCGCGCAATTCGACCCGCAATTCGACCTGGGTTATTTTCGTCGTAATAACCCAAGGGTAGAGTCAAAATCTTAGCCACCACCTGACTAAAATGATCTCTTCTGGCTTTGAGGGCAATTGCCCAATGGTGCCACACCCCAATCCAAGGCTGAATTGGCGATCGCACTACCGTTACCAGAAAAATTATGCCTAGCAACACTCCTAAAGATAACCATTTACCCTCAGGAAAATTGCCTATATTTTGAACTGTGGTAATTAAACTGACTAGAAGTGAATCGAGAGGCTGATTTGATAAAACATTTAAAATCTGTCCAATAATGTAGGGGACAACCAAATCAATAATTTCAAACAGACTTGATGCGGAAATACTTGCAATAGCGATCGCTTTGTAGTTACGAAAGTAACCAACGACATCTTTGAAAGAAGACATGTTAAAGGGATGAAGGATAAGGAACGAGGAATGAGGACATAGAAATCTTCATTTCATAAATTTTTGTCAGTCAATCAGATCACCAACTCTTTTCTATACTTGTATTTTTTAAAAATTTCATGCAAATATTATTTTGTAAATGATATTTATAAAGTAATAACAAAGTTTTTGATGTGCCATACAATAAACACATAAGTGATATTACGTTTGTAATCGACTTATTTTCGATCACATATTTACTATAAAATCTATATTTTTTATCCAAATGTAAAAAAAATCAATCATTTTTTATTCCAAATATATCTTTAATCTTTAAACTAATGTAAAATACTATTCATTCTATCGCTAAAAGCTTGGGCGCTTTAGGCTGAAATATTTCTTTAATTGCAGACATTAAATTAACAACTGATAAAGATGGTAATGTCTCTATTTCTAACTCAGGAATTGAATTAATCCTACCGTCTCAACTTCTAGGTACGGCTCTATTCTATATAATAATACTGCTCCCGAAACACTATTAAATGAATTAATTAGCAATCCCTACAGTTTAAATTCATAACAACTGTTAACCAGATATTCTGCTAGTAAACGTATTTTTCAACGTCAAGCTGATGGTACGCTTAATTCTCGCTTCGACTATACCTACGACAATTTAGGCAGACGTACCGAAGTAGCTACGGTTAAATTATAGACTGCGATCGCATTTATCTGAATAAGAACTACAGATAATCCTTGTCCGTTAACCAAAGATAATAAACAATAGCTTTAGCGATCGCTATATCGTATTATGGAATAATCAAAATACACTTTAGATTAGAAAGCATTTAGGTAAAAAATTTAGGCAAAACTTACTTACCTACAAAATACTATCTCAATAACTGTGATTATACTATCGAATTGCTCGGTAGATTTTCTTACTCGATAAAATCTTTTTTGGCGATAACTTCATCAACACCTTATTATCTGAGTAATACATATTATTTTTTAGAGAAGCTTACTTATCAGATCTAGAATATATACTGAGATAATGCTAGTTTGTTTATATTAATAAATCAAATTTGCCGAGCAAATTATGGCACAGCCAGAAAATAATTGCGATGCGATTGAAGAAAGTACAAAAACTCATGTTTTATCTGAAAAAGAGAGGAAAGTTACAGTTGTTGCTATAGTTATATTTTCTCTTCTGATTTTGATTTTACTAGCTTTAATTGCTGAAGCATTAATTAATCAACATCCTGTCTTTGAATTTTTACAATATAATATTTTCAAAGAGAAGTTGATAATTACAGGTTCAATTTCCTATAACTACGATACAACTGGACAGTATTTACTTAGCATCGAAGACGTTAATGGCAAAACTAGCTTTAGTTACGATAATCCTTTTGATCCTACTTTGGTCAGTGGCGTTACCAATAGCGATGGGTCAAAACTCAGCCATGACTATGACCATGCAGAACGTTTACAGCAGATAATTTATGGAGAGAAAGTTAACATTTGTGATGTATAAATATTAATAAGTTAGATTTATTACCATACAATTTAATTATTCATATTCTGTTGTTTTTCTTTGTTATCATTATATACGAAGTAATTCCAACTAATACTACTATCAATATCAGAATCAAGCTAGTGAATAATGCACCATATGTATAGAATAAATTACATTCTACTAAAAAACCTTCGCTGTAGAAAAAGCCATTTTTGTTACATTGTATGTATTGCATACAGCCTAATTCCAGAAAGATAAAACTCGATAAACATAGTCCATAAATTGCTTTTTGTATCTTGTTTAATTTAAACATTGTTTTTAATTAAAAGTTATTTTCTAAATTAGAAAAATGTTAACTACTAAGTTTTTTTTAAGCTTAATTTAAGCTTTACATATCTACCATATTTCTAGAAGTCGATACGCTTCTATAGCTTGTTCTTTTTAAAGTAAATCTACTTCATAACTTATAGTTTAACAATATCTTCATGAAAATCCTATTCTCTGAAAAATATTTTAAAGCAAAGAAAAAGTTTAGTCTTGGTATATAGCTCGAATACTCAAGTACTGTTAGTTTTGATATGTATTCATCTTAAGTCTTATAAAAATAAATAAAGAACCTATATGTAAGAGCAGTAAATCTCTGTTTTAGATATTCATATCTTTTCTAATTTCAAGTTTTATATATTTTAATTTAACAATGAACTATACTAATTATCCAGCAAACAGCTTGGATGTTTTCGGTTGGAATTTTTCCTTGATTGGTGATATTAAATTAACAACTGATAATGACGGTAATGTCTATGTTCTTAACTCAGGAATTGAATCATTATTACCTCAGCAACTTTTAGGTACAGCACTATACAATACTGCTGATTTACAATCACCATTAGCAGAATTACAAAGTAATCCCTACAGCGTAAGTTCACAACAGCTTATAAGACCTTATTCCTCTAATAAGCGAATATTTAAACAACAAGCTGATGGTAGTTATCAGGGTGATAGTGGTACTTTAATTTGGAATGTTGACCATTACGAATTAGTAGAAGCTGACGGTACAACAATTGTTTTTCGTCCTGATGGCAAATTAAACTATGTCAAAGACAGTAATGGTTATCGTTTGACGGCTGGTTACACTGGTGATTTACTAACTCAGCTTTCAGCCAGTAACGGAGATAGTTTTACTTTTGACTATAATTCTGATGGGCGAATTGAAACTGTTACAGACCAAAGAGGACAAACTAATTCTTACCACTATGATGAAACAGGTCAATATTTGCTAAGCATTGAAGATGCTAACGGTACAACTGGCTTTAGTTACAATAATCCTTTTGATCCAACATTAGTAAGTAGTGTTAACTATGGCGACGGGTCAAAACTCAGCTATGACTATGACCATGCAGGACGTTTACAGCAGGTGATTTATGGCGAAGGGAGAGAAGCTTTAGCCTATACCTATAGCTATGACGACAATGGCGGGGTAACTATAATTAATCCTGATGGTGGGACTAATCAACAACTACGCAACGAACAAGGACAGGTTAGTCAAACAATTGATGCCAATGGACGCATTACTAACTATAGTTATGATGCTGCGGGTAATCTGACGGGGATTGATGGCGAGTTGGAATATAGTGCTGGTTTTACCTATGACGATGAAGGTAATATCACCAGTCAGACCAATGCTTTGAATCAAACTACTCATTTTACCTATCAAGCACAGACAAATAAGTTAGCTAGTTTTAAAGATGCTCATGGTAATGATGTTCTCTATAGTTATAACGGTCGCGGAGATCTCAGCAGAATTACTTATGAAGATGGTACTCAGGATAAGTATTTTTATGATGATCAGGGACTGTTAATTAGATCAGTTAATCGTCGCGGTCAGAAAATTCGTTACGAATACAATGATAGATATCAAGTTACTAAAGAAACTCACAGCGATGGAAGAATTATTGAATATGAATATGGAGCAAATACTGGGCTGCTTACTTCTATCAGTGATAATAATAGAGAAGATCATACCCAATTCAATTATAATCAAGCCGAAAATAAATTTTCTATTATTCATCCTAGCGGGTTTGTACATAGTTATATTTTCGATAATTTAGGCAGAAAAACTCAAGTTACTATTCAAGATGGTAGAAATATCTTCACCACCAACTACAGCTACGATAGCTTGGGTAGACTAGACCAATTGACTGACGGCAATGGTAATCTAATCGTTGACTATGACTACCATCCTCTAACTGGACGGTTAGCCAAAGAAACAAACGGTAATGGTACATCTACTACTTACAGTTACGACCTTGCAGGACAGTTAATCAGTTTAGTTAACGCTCAAGCCGATGGTACGATTAATTCTCGCTTCGACCATACCTACGACAATCTTGGCAGACGTACCGAAGTTAGTACTTTAGATGGAACATGGAGTTATAGCTATGATCTATCAGGACAGTTAACAGGTGCAGTATTCGCTTCAACTAATCCTGAAATTGATAGTCAAGACTTGACCTATGTTTATGACGCTGCGGGTAATCGGACTCAAACTATTGTTAATGGAGTTACAGAAAACTACAGCACTAATAATCTCAATCAATATCAATCCGCAGGGACGACTATTTATAACTATGACCTGGATGGTAATTTAACCTCTAAAACTGAAGGTAATAAGACTTGGGCGTATAGTTATGATGTCAACAATCGTCTGGTTGAAGTTATTGATTCGGATAATAACCTAACCCAATATGAATACGATGCTTTTGGCAACCGCACTGCTACTATTTATAATGGTCAGCGGACTGAATACTTGATTGATCCTTTTGGTTACGGGGATGTAATTGCTGAATATGATGGCGATGGTAATCTAATTGCGAACTACAATCATGGTATTGGGTTAGTCAGTCGTACTGATGCTAACAACATTCAGGCTTTTTATGACTTTGACGGTACTGGTTCGACAGCCGCTTTAACAGGACAGGCGGGTGCTGAACTTAATAGCTATGCTTACCGTCCTTTTGGGGAAGACTTCTATGAAGTAGAAACCGTTGATAACTCTTTTGAATACATCGGACAGTGGGGCGTGACTGAGGAAGTTAATGGTTTAGACTTCATGAGGGCAAGATATTATGACAGTCACAGTGGCAGGTTTGTAGCAAGTGATCCCATTGGTTTGCAGGGGCAAGATACAAATTTTTATCGTTATGTAAATAATGATCCTGTTAGTTATATCGATCCCGAAGGTACTTTAGCTTTCTTAGCTGCGCCTGTTCTCATTTCCTTTGGTAGTGCCGCGGGAGGAATCGGGACAGGTCTCTTGTTAACTTGTCTTGGAGGTCAAGGAGGTAGTGCTGCTACGAATGCTCTATTTTTAACTGCTCTTATCGCAGCGGGAAGTGGCGTTCCAGGAGGCGCACAATTTGGTGCTGGTCTAAAATTTGGAGAATACATTTGCAATGCTAGTGATTCTTTGGCAGAACCACCACCCTACGCCGAAGAGGCAGAAGATAGATATGACGATTCACAACCGCCAGTGCCACGACCCGCTTCACCTTTAGTTCTCGACCTAGATGGCGATGGCATCGAACTTACTGCAGTCAATACCACCAACGTGTTCTTCGATGTGGATAACGATGGTTTCCGCGAAGCAACTGGTTGGGTACAGGCTGATGATGGCTTGTTGGTGCTAGACCGTAATAATGACGGTTATATCAACGACAATTCCGAATTATTTGGTAACTTTACTACTAGCGGGTTTGTCGAGTTACGGGTAATTGACGATAACGGCGACAGATTTATTGATGCTAACGATAGTAGATTTGCTGACCTACAAGTGTGGCGGGATTTGGATCAAGATGGTCGTTCCGATGCTAATGAACTTTATTCTTTAGCCGAATTAAATATTACTGGTCTTAACGCCCGTGCTAATCAAGTTAATGTTGTCAATGCTGGCAACATTATTGAAGAAACAACTTTCTATCAGCTAGCGGACGGCACCACCAGAGAACTAGCAGATCCTTGGTTCCAGATTAATCAGCTTCATTCTTACTACGACCACAACTCTACTTATAACGAACCTGTAGTTTTGAATGAAGCAATATTCAAGCTTCCTAACCTCAGAGGCTATGGTCGTTTACCAGACTTACGAATTGCTATGGCAAAAGATGCCCAGTTACAGGGATTAGTTCAGTCTTTTAGCGATCAAGTAGCTAGCGGTAATATTGCAGATGGTCTAAACTTAGCTACGTCGATTCTATATCATTGGGCAGGAGTAGAAGATATCGATCCTGACAGTCGCGGGATTAATGTTGATGGTCAAAAACTAAGATTTTTAGAGAAATTTATGGGTCGTAACTGGCGTAATGCCAGTGATGATAACCTATCAAGTCCATCTTATCGTCAGAAAAGAGATGGTGAAGATTTATTGAATCCACTGTTATCACAATTAGAAACTAGACTGCTAGTTCAGGCAGTTGACTCTCCTGTTAATTACAACACAGTAACTGAAAGCTATGTTTTCAATGGTTCAATTACTGAAGCTGCTAGTCAATTTAATCAACTTATTGCTCAATCTAGGATTATCTACAGTCCAGAAACAGAACTCAAGGCACTGGCATTGGCTCAATATATTCGTCAAGAAGGTGAAGATACCAACGGGATATTTGGTGATGCTGGTAATGACTACTTGAGTGATTATACTTCTGAAGCAGCAAAATTATATGGCTTTATGGGTGATGATAATTTAGCTACTGGTATGGGCAATGACTACTTATTTGCGGGTTTAGGTAATGATTATTTAACATCAGGTTCAGGAGAAGATACCCTCTACGCTCAAGCAGGAGACGACACTCTCATAGGTGGAACAGGTAACGATATTTACTATGGTGGTGCTGGCAATGATTTAATTGAAGATATTTTAAGTAATAATTTCTTCGGTGCTGCTAACAATCCTGACAACGATACAGTAGATGGTGGTTCTGGCAATGATACCCTCATTGGTGGCAGAGGCAATGATCTCTACATCTTTAATCAGGGCTATGGTAACGATGTAATTTTAGATTATAGTGAACATTCCTATGGACCCTTTGTTCCTAATGCTATTACAAGTGTCAGATATTGATTTTGCTGCTGAGTTTGATCATAAGCCAGTAGTTCTAAGTCAAGTACAAACCCAGAATGGAGATCAATTTGTTCGTACACGTCAAAACCAGGCTAGTGTTGATGGTTTTAGTCTATCTTTGGAAGAAGAAGAGGCGCTCAAAAATTCGGGTCATGCCACTGAAACCGTCGGTTGGTTGGCAATCGAAGCAGGAAAGGGTGATTGGGGTGAGTTGAACTACCAAGCAGGACATACAGGTAGACGAGTAGATCATCGTCCAGCAAAGATTAATTTTAGTCAGGAGTTTAATGAGCAACCTTCTTTATTTGCCTCTGTGGCAAGTTTTTATGGTGGTGATGCTGTGGGATTGCGCTATCAGAACATTAGTTCAACTCAAGCAGAAATTTTGTTAGAAGAAGATCAAAGCTGGGATAGTGAAATCGGTCACACGGAAGAAATAGTAGACTTCCTCGCTATTGCAGGTAGTGGAGATCTCATAGCTACTGTGTATGAATCCGCTCAATTGATTTAGCAACCTGGTTGGGAACAAGTTTAATTTCAGACAGTTGTAGAAATTAATTTTCTGTTGAGCTAAATTTTGATTCTTAAGTCAAATAATTCTTCTACAGGGATACAAGCATTAATCGCAATGCAAAATTATCCCTTTCCAAAACAAAGTACTCTGATTTTTAATTCACAATAGACGTGATAAAGCTAATTTAATTACCAGCTAGATTTAGCATTTATGGTTTTTTTCTTAATTGAACATTCGTCAGGGATAAAAACTGCTTAGATATATAGAGGCGGTTTATTCAGCTTATTACTAAACAATTATCATAGTTAAAATTAATGTCTCCTAATTCCACTATAGCTATTCCTAACTTACATCGCTCAGTGTTAAAGAATGGCATTACCCTGATAGTCGTTGAAAATCAAGCCGCCGATATCATTTCAGGACGCTTCTTTTTCAAAGATGCAGGTACAATTGTCGAGCATTGCCAACAGGCAGGATTAGCTCATCTGGTGTCAACGGTAATTACCAAAGGAACCGAGAATTTATCGGCTTTAGAAATTGCCGAACAAGTGGAGTCTATTGGTGCAGGCTTGGGCGCGGACACTTCAACCGATTACTTTTCCCTAAGCCTCAAGACAGTCTCGTCAGATTTTCCTCCAATGTTAAAGCTGCTGGGAGAAATTATGCGATCGCCAACTTTTCCTACTGGGGAAGTAGAATTGGAGCGTAAGCTAACTTTAGAGGGAATTCGCTCTCAAAGAGAACAGCCTTTTAACGTGGCGTTTAATCAACTGCGGCAACAGATGTATCCCAACCATCCCTATGGAATTTCAATTTTGGGTACTGAAGCCAGCGTTGGCACCTTAACCGCAGAAGATCTACAACAATATCATCGTACTTACTTTCGCCCCGATAATTTGGTAATTAGTCTTTCAGGAAGAATCACTCAAGAGCAAGCATCAAGTTTAGTTTTAGAGGTATTTGGAGATTGGCAGCAACCTGAGCAACCTTGTCCTGTTACCAAGCTTAATTCACTCGTGTCTGCACCATCCCAGCAGCAAATCATTCAGGATACTCAACAGTCAATTGTCATGCTGGGTTATTTGGGAACCAAAGTCAATCTGGAGGATTATCCAGTCTTAAAGTTAATCAGTACTTACTTGGGTAACGGGCTTTCCAGCCGTTTGTTTGTCGAATTAAGAGAAAAAAGAGGATTAGCTTATGATATTTCGGCATTCTTCCCCACTCGTTTAGATATAGCGCCTTTTATTACCTATATGGGGACAGCACCGATTAATACCGAAGTGGCAATTGAAGGTTTAAGCTCAGAAGTAGCCCGTTTAACGACTCAAACCTTGACAGAATCGGAATTACAGGGAGCAAAAAATAAACTTTTGGGTCAATATGCCCTGGGAAAACAAACTAATGGCGAAATTGCTCAAACTTATGGCTGGTATGAAACTTTAGGGCTGGGAATCGAGTTTGACCAACTATTCCAAGATCAGATTCCTCCCATCACTCCCGATAGGATAATGTCAGTGGCAAATAAATATTTAAGCCAGCCTTACATTTCAATTGTCAAACCTGAAAGTTAAACTCAAGAGCAGTTCAACGAACCTTCAGCCAGGCGATCGCCTGCATTATTAGTGCGATATGCTGTTAATACTATTCCCCCATCTTCTGTGACTTTAATCCCTCTGGCGGGCTGTATTTTTCCCTGGCTAGTTTCCAAGGGTTGGGGGATGGTAGAGGTTGGGGTAGTATATTCGCTATTAATAGAAATATTGTGGGAATTTAAGGGGGATTGTGGAGTCAGAGGAACACCACCTTTACCTTTGATTACTAAACTATTTTGGGCGGTCGTCTGTCTGCTAGCAGCACAGGCTTGAGCTGTGGTTTGCTGAGGCTCTACTATATTATTAGGTAATTCAGTTTCCCTCTGAATAGGATTAACATCAGGCGTAAAAATTGAGATAGTGCCATCTAAACCAGATTCAGATCTTACATCAATGTCGTTAATCTGATTATTGGGAGTAGCATCTCTCTCCTCGATTCCTAAAAGAGACTCTGCGCTAATAGTAATTTTCCCTCCATTTCCTTGTTCTGCATTAGCGATAATATCACTACCATTGCCTTCTATTTCGTTGGGAAAAGCAACAATAAATCTGGCATCAATATCTAGATTGCCGCCATTAGCCTCTTCAAAAGCGCGAGCAGAAATAGTGCTATTGTTTTTTAGGATAATGTCTTCAGCAATTTGTAAGTTAATAATTCCTCCCTGTCCAAATGTTGTTGAGGCGTTAATATTTGCATTATTATCTAGACTAAGTGAGTTAGCCTTTACTGTTAATTGCCCAGCATTACCTTCACCCAAACTTTCAGCATTAAATAAAGCACTGTCAGTTAATAAAATTGAGTCAGCACTAACATCAAGATCACCTCCATCACCGATTGCTCCTGGGCTAATAATAGTAAATACTCCACTACTGAATCCTTCACTATTGAATCCACTAGCTATAAAATTATCATCAATATCAAGGTTGACATTTCCAGCATTTCCTTCTCCACCAGGAATGTTGTCTACTGTACCAAAAACACCAGCTTGGATTTGAGAACCTTCGCTTAAGGTTAGAGAATTTGCCTTGATATCAATATTTCCTCCATCACCGATTGCTCCTGTATTTACAGTACTAGTAATAAAACTACTATTTGATAAAGAAACATCGTCATTGACTTTAACTATTATGCTTCCAGCATTACCTTGACCTGAAGTGCTGCTGACAATTTGACCACCATCATTTAAATCAAGAGAGCCAGCAGTAATTGAAATCGCTCCACTTTCTCCTGTTGCGCCTAAATCTAAGCTACTGGAAATCAAGCTGGCAAAACTATTATCAACTCCACCAGTATTGAAGACATCACTGACACCTGAG
>JBCDDK010000097.1:0-26258 GCA_039180345.1 Cyanobacteria bacterium P01_G01_bin.39
ACTTGATGATATTTTTCTCTCCACAACAATTTGCTTGTTAGAGTAATTATCGTTGAATCTAAAGGAAAATAAATTTTATCTTTGGCTAAACCTTTTTGATTTTTGAGTTTTTTTAATCCTTGATTTAAAATTTCTTTGAACCATTCTGGGTTTCTACTTTTGCTGGCTTTAGAAAATGTGGATAAGTCTAACTATTTACTCTAGTAATTAAATCTCTCATGCTGACTAAGCTTTGATCCATTCCAAATCCAATCCAGCAAGATGCAAACAAAAAGGTGTTGAGAACTGGATAATCATTTTTTTGTAAGTTTTTTAACAAACTCTTTATTGTTTTGGGAAAGTTTGATACAAACATTGATAGATATTTGAAGGTGATAAATTAGGCTGATTTTACTATTATTTTTGCCTGTTTATTACCTTCTTTCTTCTCATTCAACATTTCTGCCATTTGACCATATGCGGTTGAATAGTTTGATTAACTTTTCATCTTCCATTGCTTTTCGAGCATCACGATCTATGCCAAACAGCTTGTTTGCTCCATATCTTGTTATCCGAACTTTATCTATTTCAGAAACTAAAATCATCTTAAGTTTGTAAATGGTACTTCTATATTTCAATAAACTATAGTTTAAAACGCAATTTCAAGAATATAGCGATCGCTTACTCCTTTATTCCTTAGCTTATAAGTTTTTATAGTTAGTAGTCACATTTACTCAGGGTACTCTCAAATTTGTTTAGTAAGAATTGGATCTCTACCGTTTATCTAGCACCTGAATTAAATTGGTAGTTGCCTAAATAACTAAATTCTACAAAAGCAATTTTATGACCATTCCTTTAATTACAACCAGAATTGACGATCTGACTGTTGCCGAAAATAGTGCTAATGCCACTTTTGACCTAACTCAGAACTTTGATGATCCTCTAACTACAGGTCAGATAGCTCGGTTTGAATTAGCCGATAGTTCTTTAGGAGGTGGAGTCACTGAGGTTCTACTATTTGATCAGACTGGTGCAGGGGCACCAGAATCGGTAGCCAACTTTTTGAATTATGTTGAAGACGGAGATTATGCAGGTTCCATAATTCATCGTTCGGTTCCTGGTTTTATTGTTCAAGGGGGAGGTTTCGTCGTCAATGACTCTAATCCTGCTGAGGCTCCTCCAGAAATTCCCGCCGATCCTCCTGTAGTCAATGAATTTAGTCCTCAAAGATCGAATCTAAGAGGAACTCTTGCTTTTGCCAAGTTAGGTAACGATCCCAACAGCGCCACGAACCAATGGTTTTTTAATCTAGCCAATAATGCAGAAAATTTAGATAATCAGAACGGTGGTTTTACCGTGTTTGGTGAAGTATTATCGGCGGAAGATCTTGCTCCGATAGATGCGATCGCTGAATTGCCAACTTTTAATTTGGGCGGAGCTTTTGCTAGTTTACCTCTGAACCCTGAAAATCTTGGTGATTCAGGTATTGATAGCGAGGATGATTTTGTAGTTTATGATGAGATCTCTGTTAGACAAGCCGATGAGCTGGAGTTTGCGGTAATTGGCAATTCCAATCCAGATTTGGTTAATGCTGCGGTTAATGAAGGAGAATTAGTACTGGATTATGCTCCCGATCAAAGTGGTGTAGCCAGAATCACGATACAGGCAACAAATTTACTAGGGGATACGGTTGAAGATAGATTTATTGTGGCAGTAGGAGATGCTGAACCCGATTTAAACCCTCGAGAGTCAACCGTATATCGTTTTTTAAATGGTGATACAGGGGTTCATCTTTATACATCTTCTGAAGATGAGCGAGACTTTATTGAAGACAACTTGCCTAACTATACTTCCGAGGGTTCGGCATTTGTTAGCGTTGATCCTTTCACAGGTAGTCCAGAACCTGAAAAGGTTTATCGTCTCTTGAACCAAGATACGGGAACTCATCTGTATACTACTTCAGAAAACGAAAGGGAATTCGTCGAAGATAATCTAGATAATTTTAGCTTGGAGACAGAATCCTTCTTTGCTTTTGGCGAACAGCAAGAAGGCACTGTGCCTGTATATCGCTTTTTTAATACCGATACAGGAGCGCATTTTTATACACCTTCGGAAGGGGAACGAGAATTTATCGAAGATAGCTTACCCAATTATCAATCTGAAGGTATTGCTTACTATACTTTTCCTGTCGGTGAGTAAAGTATAGTCGTTCTAATTAATTTCCTTATGCTCTCAATTCCTGGTTCGGGGGATTAGGGATTGGTCAAGAATTAACCCTATAACTTTCTAGATTTCTATCTATATTGATTCATATGGTTTCTATTTAGAATGACTATAGTGAGTAGAAGGTAGTAGGTTGAGTGATGATTTTATTCACAAGAATACCAGAGGCTTCGCCACGCCTTCGGCGATCGCGATATTAATGAGAAAGTTAGCTATGAATGTATTAAAAGCTAATGGATAATGGCTAATGTCTAATGGCTAAGATCCAATAGCGATTGACAAAAGGTATAAAACGTTAACTTGTCAACAACCAACAACCAACAACAATAATTTTCGGTATGTACTGCGTATGGTAAGTCAACTGAGTTTTTTTAAAGCAGCTAGGGCGTGAAGTTTTACTTTACGATCGCCATCGGCGGCTAGTTGCTCTAAAACTGGTTGAGCTGATTTGTCTCTTAGTTCCCCCAAAGAGGTAGCTAAAACCTGCTTAGTTTGAGATGAGGTAGGTTGTTGCTGTTGCCAGAAATCAATTAGTATTTGAGCGCATTGTGGTTTTAATTGAGCTACTGTAATCCTGCCTAAAACCACTATAATTTCTTGAGTTATGGTTTCGTTAGCCTGGTGCAGGGCTTGCTGTAGATAATCAATTCCCGAACTAATCTCACTCCAGCCCAAGGCTTTTACTAGTTCCAACTTGAGCATCACTGGGGTCGTAGAGGCTTGTAATACCTCATAGAGCGCTTTAGTCGCGTCTGGCTGCTTCATTCTGCTGAGAGCGATCGCCGCTTGACTACAGACCTCAAGATCTAAATCAAATAGTAAAGGTTGTAAACGAGCAACTAAGTTTAATTCCTGACAAAGATCGGGACGAAATCCGAAAGCGATCGCCGCTTCTTTTCTGACGGCACTGGCTTTATTCTCTAAAGCTTCAATTAAGACTGGTGCCACCCGCGGATCATGAAAGCTGCCGAGAGCTTTAATGGCAATGGCACATAATTCTGGCTCACTCTGAGTAGCTATTGATAGTAGCGGTGTAATTGTCTGGGTAGTGCGGATATAAGATAAGGATTTGACTGCCAGCAAACGGTGTTCAGGTTGCTCTAATAAATCTACTAATGCCGCAACTGCGCGATCGCCAACTTTAATCAAGGTTTTTCCAGCAATCTCAATTAGTTCGCTATCAGACGTTTGCTGAAGCAATGCCACTAAAGTCAGAACTACTTTTTGCTGGGGAAAATTCCCTAATACCTGACAGATAAACCAGCGTACTTCTGATGCTACCGTTTCTTCTAGAACTAAATTACTCAATGGGTCAATAATTCCTGTCCCAAACAAGGGTAGAAGCTTGGTGATTTCCCATTTATGTTGGAAATCCGCTTCTATTAGCATTTTTAAAGCTAGGTCAAAAGCAGTATGCCAATCTCGTGAATTTAAGTTGAATAACTTAGTTTTGTTGCTAGTTCGAGGCAAGAGACTAAGCTGATGAGAAACTTCTAGCCAGTTGCACCGTTGTGCTGCCTCTGTTCCTTGTTCTAAGATATCTTTAATCAAGGATGTTTGATTCGATGCTGCTTCTGGTTTAATATAGGTCACGCGATCGCTACTCTGTCACTGATAAAGTTTTGGGAATTTTGTATTCAAGAATACTTAAACTTATATTTTCTATTATGAGTTTTTTGTTGACTAATACTGGTAGCATAAAACACGATCAAGCTCTTAATATGCGCTAAAAGAATCAAAACAATGCAGTTAACTCATTTTAAGACTTACTGACATCAAAGATAGTGATAGAAAGCAAATGGGCAACAAGTCTCAAACTATAGTAGTAAAAATTGGCACTTCTAGCTTGACCCTCTCTACGGGACAAATTGCGATCGCAACTATCGCATCTTTGGTGGAAACTTTAAGTCAGTTGCGTTCTCAAGGTCATCGTGTCGTGCTGGTTTCTTCGGGGGCGGTGGGGGTAGGGTGTGCCAGACTCAATCTTAAGGAAAGACCCCGTAAAATAGCTGTAAAGCAGGCTGTAGCAGCAGTTGGGCAAGGTCGGCTAATGCGGATTTATGACGATCTCTTTAGTAATTTACAGCAGGCGATCGCTCAAGTACTCTTGACTAGACGGGAGCTAGTGGAAAGAAACACCTATGTTAATGCGTCCAATACCTTTAGAGAGTTACTAGATTTGGGCGTAATTCCTATTGTTAATGAAAATGATACCATCGCCGTAGACGAACTAAAATTTGGCGACAATGATACCTTATCGGCATTAGTAGCTAGTTTGGTTCAGGCAGACTGGTTATTTTTGCTAACGGATGTAGATCGGATGTATTCTGCCGATCCTAAAACGGTTCCTGATGCTCAACCAATTAAGTTGGTTAGTAATACAGAATTTAATCAGCTTCAGGTAGATGCAGGTGCCAGCGGTTCTCAGTGGGGGACAGGAGGAATGGCAACTAAACTAGCCGCAGCCCGTATTGCAACCAGTACAGGAGTTAGAACCGTGATTACCCAAGGCAAACAGCCGCAGAACATTTTGGAGATCTTGCAAGGAAAAGATCTAGGAACTCAGTTTGAACCTCAACCGCAATCTGATAGTGCCCGTAAACGCTGGATTTCTTATGGATTGGTTCCCCTAGGCAAACTATATTTAGATAATGGTGCGGTCAAAGCAGTTACTCATCAAGGAAAATCTTTACTTCCTGCGGGAATTATCGCTATTGAAGGTGAATTTTCTTGCTCAGATGCGGTGCAAATCTGCGATCAAGCAGGTGTTGAATTGGGTCGCGGTTTGGTTAACTATAGTAGCGAAGAGATCGAACAAATAAGAGGTCGTCACTCAGCAGAAATTGCCACAATTTTGGGTTACGATAGCACTGATACGGTGATCCATCGTAATAACTTGGTGATCAAATAAAGTAAACAAATCTGTTGTTTTTAATTTATCTAATTTTGGAAAAATCTGAAAAGAGGTCTATAGCTGTACAAAGTTATACTAGGACAAGTTTAGTTATCTGCTCGTAAGTAACAAACAAACAAAGGCGCTTAGTTCGCCGCATGTAGTAATAAATGTCCTAACGTTGACCTGTATTGCTATACTTAATAAGTATAAAAGCTACAAAATTGTTTGGTCATTATCAAATAAATCATTTGATAGCGCTCATGAACCTAATAACTAATTCTTGAGATTGCTGAACCCAAATAAGCATATTTTTCTAAAGTACTCATTTGGGTTAAACTTTCAAGCAAAGCTGTAGAATGCTTATTATTATGCTCCAAGCCTCTTTTTACCCAATAAGTTAAATGCTCTACTAATCTTGCCTCATCCCAAGATTCAGCCTGTTTATTTACAGGTATATGTAACCCAAAGGTTTTTTTGTATATTTTAATAATTTCCTTATTAGTTCTGTTTCCTTTAGTTACCATAGCTTCTAATTGTTATTTAATTGCTATTCGGGTATAACTATTCTACTAGCGTAAAATATTATCCAAATGTGATTAAGATCACGCCTTGTTTGCTATGAATTGATAACTCAATAAAATTTATTTTTTCATTGGTTAGCAATGTTAGTTTTAATCTTGCTGTAGAGATTTACATAGCGAGAAAGCTAGCAAAAAAATCCTGAGATTATATCTTAAGTGTTGCTGATTTAAATTGCGTATTATAAAAAATACTATTTGAGTCGTTAGCTATTAACTAGCGATTAGTTATTATATATTTACTAACACCATATCTTATATTAAAATTTAAACTTCAATATTATAAAATCATACTTAAAAATCAGAATTCATGACTGACTATTCTAAATTTCAAGCAATATCTCCTACCGCTTATGCTGATGGATTACCTCGTCAGCAATTTATGGATATCGGCATCAAAGCAGTTTGGCAACCAATTCCTCGGATTGCGGGTAAAGCCTATACGGTTAAATGTCATCCAGGGGACAATTTGATGTTGCATGCTGCCATTTATCGGGCTGAACCAGGATCAATTATTGTAGTGGAATCAGGTACCCTCGACTATGCTGTATCTGGCGGCAATGTATGTGCGATCGCACAAAAACGGGGCATAGTAGGTTTTATAGTTGATGGAGTGATTCGGGATGTGGCAGAGGTAAGGGAAAGCAAGTTTCCTGTCTTTGCTAGAGGAACTATGCCCAAACCTGGAGTAAAGCAAACTTTAGGGACACTGAATGAAACAATTAACTGCGGAGGGGTTAAGGTGAACTCTGGAGATATTGTGGTTGCCGATGAAGAGGGTATTGCCGTAATTCCTGCCTTAGAACAAGAGGGAGTATACGAAATTGCCCACGAGAGAACAGTCAAAGAGGCTTCAGAAAGTTTAGAGAAATGGGAAGCACAGCACAAAGCTAGAGTTGAGCAAATTTTGCACTCTAAAAACTTTAGGGAATCGTAAGTAAGTGGCTGTAGTTAAATACAAGATAGTTTATTTTGGGATTGGGGACTGGGGATTGGGGATAGAATTTCACGTTCGAGTCTTATAATATGAATTATAAAAAAGAACGATACAAATCAGGTGACGGGGTGACGCTCTATCACAATGACCGTAGGTGTCCCCAAGTCCCCAAGTCAAGCATATGTAGCAAACATTTCAGTATTTCATATAAATTATTTCGACTACCTACTTAACTAGTCAAATATTTCCCAAATGGTGTTTAAGCAGAGAAAAGTAGTGGGCATAATAGGTTCGGGACAACAACCGTGGTCAGAGTTTTCCATTCCTCTAGCCCAATGGATTGCCAGACAAAACTATCACCTGTTGACTGGAGGTGGTTCGGGCGTAATGACTGCTGCCGCTGCGGCTTTTTGTCAAATTGAAAATCGTTTGGGAATCTGTATTGGCATCATTCCCACTAAAGTTAATCATGCAGGACAGTTTATCCCCTTAAATAGCTATCCTAACCCGTGGGTTGAGCTTAGTATTGTTACTCCCCTGGATAGATTTGATAGCAAAAACCAAAGTCGAATTAGCCGCAACTATGTCTGCGTTCTCAGTAGTGATGTCATAGTAGCATTAGCTGGAGCTGATGGAACTAAAAACGAAGTGAATTTAGCTATAAGCCATGGCAAACCGATTATTTTGTTTGGTTCAGAAAGCGCTATGAGTGATTTTCCCCAAACTGTAGCTAGAACAACGTCTATTGAGGATGTTAAAAGTTTTATCATTAGTCATAAGTAGTTTCACTTTATTAAACATGAAATAGTTGAGGCAGGGATTAGGGAAATGATGAGAAGTTAAAACGTGCTTATATAACTGGTTCTCCACTCCCCAATGACTGCGAATTGAATCAGGAAAATTAGCAAAACCAGGTTCGAGAGAACTGAGAAAAAATCTTGTGCTGTAGGTAGTCTTATTCCAAAGTTGGCGACTGCTTTGTTCCACAATCAAAGTCTGAAGTCCCTCCCACTGTTTAATTCGCTTTGGGTCAAACACTTGTTCTACTGGAACTGAAACCAAATATCGCTTTTCAATACGGTGGTGTCCCGCTTCACAAACAGATTTTATGGTGTTTGCTTGTTTGTTCTCAACTTTATCTTTGTGTTTCTCAAACCAATCATCAGCATCTTGAGCCAAAGTTGGATGGTTGGCTTTAAGAGTCAGGATATAGTCTGCACCTGAGTTTTGAATTTGCTGTACGATTGTTTTTTGTGTTCCCATGGCATCTATCGTGACGATTGCACCTTTCAAATCCAACTGTTCTAGCAGAACTGGAATTGCTTTGATTTCATTCGATTTTTGCTCAACTGCAACCTGCCCTAGTACTAATTGATGACGACTCGACCAAGCACTGACCATGACTAGAGATTTTAAAGAATTTTCAAAGATTCCAATCAACTTGCCGAAGCTATTACCAACAGTGTCAATATCATTATTACTACCCTGCAAAAATTCCCTTACGTTATCGACAAAGTTGGCAAACTACCCAATCGTAACTATGCTGTAATTATCGATGAAGCTCATAGCTTTCAGAGTGGGGAATCGTTGAAAAAATTAAAAGAGGTTTTATCAACACAGTCCCTCAATAGGGATTAGAAATTAGGGATTGGTCAAGAATTAACTCTATAACTTTTCTGAATTTCAATCTATACTGCTAACTTACACATTCTCCTGCGGCAATTCCCGAAATTACAGCGCCTTCTATTTTGGGGGCAACAAAGGCATCTCCAGCCATTACTAAAGATAGTTGTGGCAACTTTAAACATGGTTCCCTATGGAAAGTCTGTGGCAAACTGTAGCGCCAACGATGAACTTGATACTTAATTACTTGAGAACCCAGATAGTCAGATGCTTCATTAAATAAATATTCGGCGATTTCCCCTTCATCACGATCCCAATAGGTATCACTAAATTCGGGAGTAGCGTGGAGAGTTACAGCATAACCGTTAGGAGAAATGCCTTTTTGATGATTGTCTCCTAACCAAACCAAGGATTTATGTTCGAGGCTAATTCCTCCAGGAGGTGGAATTTGACTTGGTTGTTCTAACAAAGCTAAAACAGCAAGGCAACTATAGTAGCGAATTTGCTCTAAGGATTTTCTAATAGCTACGGGTAGTTGAATTTGCGATGCATCTAACAAATTTAGGGATTGCGGCACAGGGAGAGTCAGAACTAGCCTATCTCCCTGATAATGCTGATTATTTTCTGTTTCTACCAGCCAGCGATTGTCATGGCTTACTTTAACCACTCTAGTGCTAGTGTGTACATCTAGATCTTGCGCCAAATACTTAGCAATTCCCCGAGTACCATTTACCCCACAGTATCTTGGTTTGCCATCTGGTTCAGCAAAACCTTGACACCATTCTTTCACTACACCTTGCCGCAACCAATCATCTACCCATAGCTGAACTTGGGGATGCTTAACGCTGAAATATTGAGTGCCGTAATCAAAAACTCCTTCGATAGTATCTGTAGCTACTATACGGCGGGTAGCCAAACGTCCACCAATACCTCTACCTTTATCTAATACAGTTACCCCAAGTCCCTGGCGTTGCAATATTGTCGCCGTAATCAAGCCTGTAATTCCCCCACCAATAACGATACAGTCAGAATTTGAGCTTGAGCGATCGCTGCTGGACATAATACAAAATTTTTATTTGGCTATTGTTTATGTATTAAATCATCATTTGATTTGATTGCATTAATTTGACACCAATTTACATCTGCTAAAAGGCTGATTTTGCTCTTTTCGTTATATTTACACCCAGCCAGGTATATTTACCTAGACAATACTTGCTTTAGATCTTAAATATGCGTTTAAAATCAGCCATATTCAACTGTTATACTTTTCTTACTCTTGCTTGTGGCATTACATTTAATTTTACTTTAAATACTTCCCCAGCTTGGGCAATTGATGAAGTAGCCCAAAAATCTCAGAACTATGCACCGATTAACCACAATCAAACTTTGATAGCTTCAAATTTAGCACTTCCTCCTGAAGCAGTTGATTTAGTCAAGAATTTTGAGGGATTCAGCGCTTCAGCCTATACCGATACCAATGGCTTGCCCGTCATAGGTTACGGTCAAACTAGAATTAATGGTCAAACAGTAAGATTAGGTCAATATATTACCCAAGCCCAGGCTAATATTTCTTTATTAAAAGAACTTACTCATATCCAAAACTTGGTTAAGTCTCATGTTCAGGTAGACTTAAATCCGCATCAGTTGGGGGCATTAACATCATTGGTGTTTAATGCAGGAACGGTAATTTTAACTGATAGTACTTTAATCAGAAAACTCAATGCAGGAGATTACACTGGTGCAGCCCAAGAATTTCCCCGTTGGAATAAGGCAGATAAGGGAGGACAACTAGTTCCATTTCCTGGTTTGACCAGACGTAGACTTGCAGAGAAAAAGTTGTTTTTAACCCCTTATCAGCAGATAGCCAGCAACTAAATGAGGGCTGAGGAACAAGCTAGCAGATATAGCAGTATATCTTTTGGTTAGGACATTTACTACTACTACATGCGGAACCCACTAAGCGCCTTTGTTACTTGCTACTTCCTGTTGTTTTAAATAAGCAAATACAGATTTGTCGCCGATATCGGGGTCAATTTCTTGAATCATTTTGCGAATTGCAAACACGCTAAAGCCAATTGTCCAAATTCCTAGCAATGCTTGTTCCATTTCTACAGGAATTAAATTGATCATATGCCCCAATAGCAGTAAAGGAACAATTGGCGTTAAAATTTTAGTCTCTAAGCGATTAAAACAAAAGGCTTCTTTAAAGAAAATACCTGTCAAGGCGGCAAAGGTAAAACCTGTTCCCAATAAGGTGAAAGGATGGTAGTAAATATATGATGCTAGAGGTTCATTACTAGAGACAGCGATCGCAATAGTGGCAACAGTGCCAATTAACCAAAATCCCTGTAGCACTCGATGTAACGCCTTCATATATATGTGTATGAAATAGAGGCTTACTCCTAAACCCAGGGAAAAGACCGCAAATAAAGGGGTGATAGCGGGGATAGCGGCTTGTCCTTGAGCAAAAAAGAGATTACAGGCGATCGCAAAACTGGCAGCAGCAATTACTAATCCTCCTCGGTAAATAATTACTTCTAAGCGATCTCTTTTAGTAATGGTATATTCGCCAAATTGTCCTTGATAAGTTTGGGGTTCTCGATCTAGTAGAGCAATCATAGTTTTATTGATTATTAGTCGTTTAATTATTAATTATTAATTGAACTCGATCTTGCCAAGTAAGCTTAAGCTGTCTTGCTGCATCACCGCCATTAATTGCTATTTCCACCCAGCCATGACTGCCTATTAAGCTTACAACTTCTCCCTCAATGACATTACTGTAAGTTTTACCTGAATTAATTTCAATATTTTTAATAATTATTTGCCAAGATTTATGTGTAACTAAATCGCCAGGAATATTGGTAATTAAATTACCGAAGCCGTCTATGTCTTGAATATAGCCCCTAATTTCTGATTGGTTAACCTCTAAGCTGGGTAAATCAAGCCTAACCAGACTTTCTAATTCGATTGCTTGACCAAGTTCCTTGAAAGACACTCCATTCGCCAAATGTGCGGCAACAGGAGCAAAAATATCTCGACCATGAAAAGTGTTGCTAGGGTTTGGTAATCGCCAATAGCATTCATTAGTTAACTCCACAGCGGCGATTACACTACGCGTACCAGCAAAGCTGATCGCTGAATCCAAAATACCGCTACACAAGCCGTTGTCAGGACACACTAGATAGCCCCGATTTAACTTAAGCGCAATTCCTCGACGCTGACTACCTACCCCTGGATCGACGACAGCAACGTGAATTGCATCTTGTGGGAAGTAAGGATAGGCATTTAATAAGGCAAACCTAGCTGCCAGAAGATTCTGAGGTGGAATCTGGTGTGTTAGGTCAATAACCTGAGATTGAGGGGCAATTTGCGCGATTACTCCTTTCATTACGCCAACATATACATCGCGATCGCCAAAATCGGTCAACAGAGTAATCAATCTATGAGACTTCATGGTCAGTTGTATCGCATTAACATATTTTTTATAAAGAATTCTTCATAAATAAACCTGATCAGTTTAAAAATGCTATCTTATACATCCACTCTAATACACCGTATATTGAAAATAAAAAGTCCATCATGAACAATAAACGTCAGGAAACCTTGAAAAGTGCTCACCTAAGCCACCGTGAAAGCATGAGAAAAAGCTTAAATACTCGTCTAGAGGCGGCTAGAGCAAATGGCAATGAAAAATTAGTTAAGCAGCTTGAAGCGGAAGCAAAATATTTACATCTTTAATTGTTAGCTGACTTCTAAACAGCTAAGAACAGAGTTTGTAATAAATAATAAATAATTAATTTGAATTTGTCTTTTAATTTAAGGCTTGGCGGTGCCAAGCCTTTTTTATGAGATTGCAATCATCAACTAATTCTGAGCTAATAAATTTTACATTTTTGCCAAAGCAGCTATTTTTGAGCGCATTGTAGAATTTAACCCTTCCAAATCCTCAAGACTAAGCCATCCCTGTTTTACTAAGTCAGCAAAATCAAACACCATGGTTGCGGCATTATAGGTATATTTACCATCTATTTCATACCTTTTAGTACTTAATAAATCATGTAAAAACCACAAATCTTCTAGACTATTAATTGACTCAGAACTTTCTCGTACCTTGGCAATCAAAGCTGAAGTTTCTCTAGAATAAGCTGTTTGTAAAGCTTTTTTGGCGATTGTTTCCTCCACTAAAGGCAATTTTGTTTCACTCACTTTTGAAATTAAATTTGATCCGTAATTTTATATATTTTTGAATACAATTATCATACTTCAAAACCACATGTATAGCCGTACAAAGTTATATTAGGACATGTAAGATACTGGCTCGTAAGTAGGAAGTAGGAAGTAGTAGTAAATGTCCCAACCAACAGACGTATTGCTATACTAAAAAAATGAGGTTTTGAAGTCATAAAGAAGATTCTCTTCCCCAAATATCTGATAGTTATTTGGTTAACGAGCTAGCTTAAGTAACTCTTGAGGTGATGCCAACAAATCAATAGCGACAAAAAAGATTTTGTTTTCAGAATTGATCAAAAAGCGCCAAGACATGTTCATCCCTACACCAGCACCAAACCAAGGTGTTTGTACTTTTCCTGTGACTTTGATTTGAGTATAGCCATCTTCTACAGCTTCTTCTACCCCTCTTTCAGGAGCTAATTTAAGATTAGGACATTCTTCGATAAAGAACTTATAAACTGCATCTTTACCCACAATAGGCCTTTTAAAAGGTGGTTGCAATGCGCCATCTTCGGCAAATAACTTAATTAAAGCGTCAAAATCGTTAGCGTTCAATAAGTTCATGTAATTCAAAACAGTCTGATTAGTAACGCCTTGAATACTAACTTTTGTCCGCTGAGACATTTCCACAGGAGGTGCTACAGGTTCGCTAACCTTAGAAAAGTTTTCCATCTTCCCAGTATCAAAGCCCATATCCACCACTGTATTTCTCAGTACGGTGATTTGTTGACCTGAATCTAATCCTTGGAGTGTCACTAAAACTGCATTGGCATTGGCAGAAAGTTTATATCCTTCGGGAATCGGAGCCACTACTCCTTTTTCCATCAATTCTCCCAGCTTGTACCAAAAGCCTAGTTTGATGTTAGGAGTCCAAGTTGCATAAGTTCTACAGATGGGGGTGTCCGCACGGTTCGCTAAATCGCACATTACTTGAGATTGCTCTTGAAAGCCCATGGCTTTGATTGCTTCAATGGTTGGTTCGGCAAACTGCATATTTGCCGCTCCAGGAGCAGCGACAGTGATAGTTTTACCCATTTCCAGATAAGCAAACCAAATCCAAGCAAGTTGATCTTCTGCACTAAGCTGGTTAAATCTAGCTGTCAACGCTGGAACCGCATCAGCAGTTAACGTGTTAGTCGAGAATATGTTGCGAGCTGAATCAATAGTAAATGGCACAGATATTTCTCCGTTGCTTTGTTAACTTACGTAAACATAATAGTCAATTTTGTAACATTTTGTTGCAAAAACTTGATTTACTTTAGATTTTCTTAACTGTCAATAGTGAACCATAGGAAAAACTGTTCTTACTTTTAGAGATAATTTACTGCCGCCAACGCCAGCGTTATTGAAATATCAGACACAGTTCAATGACGGCAGTTTGCAGAGCAGAGAGTGCATCAGAGCCTGATTTGAGAGTATATTCGAGTTCCAAAAGCTGGGGCAGAGTTGCCAAAAGCTGTTTGCCAGTTGTCTGCTGAATTTCTTGATTGATGAAATAAAGTCGATTGGGATTAGCAATTCCCGCAGCAGAAGCGATCGCTTTTTTGTCTGTTGATCCTGCTTGCTGCATCAGTCGTACAATAGTCCAGGTACGAAATTGCCCAATTAAAGTAGCCATAATCTTTAGTGCAGGCTCGTTACGATTAATTAAATCTGTAACTAATCCCAAAGCCTGATCGGTTTTGCCATTCTTAATCGCGGCAGCTAGCTGAAGGCTGTTTTGAGTATTGCACAATACTAATTTTACTACGGTTTGCTCATCTAAAGGCTGGTTATTATCACCCCAGTAAATTTTTAGTTTTTCTAGTTCATTCCACAGTTGCCTGGTATTATTGCCGATGGATTCTGCTAAAGTGGCGATCGCTTTTTGGGTTAATTTGAGATTTATTTCCTGAGCCACCTGCTTAACCTGAGTCATAATTAAATCGGTTTTCCAGGGCGGAATCAGGCTAAACTCTCTCACCTCAGCATATTGCCGTAATAACTTAGTTGAAGCTAATCTCCCATCAGGTTTCTTGCTAGTGGTCAATAATAAATGAGCTGTTTCGGGAATTACTTTTAAGGTACGCTCCAATTCCGATAAGGTATCATTAGCTGGTTTTTGTTGACAAAGATTGGTATCAACTAGCCACACCATTCTGCCTCCCATGCCAAATACAGGAGTCATGATTTGATTTAAACCCTCGATTACCGCTTCAGGTTGATCCCCTGCCAATTGATGATAGTTAAACTGTATCCAGTTGGGGTCGAGAACTTGGTTCTGTAATTTTGCTACGGTTTTGGCGATCGCAAAGTCATCTTCACCCCAATATAAATACACAGGCATTGATCTAAATTTTCCTCGTTTGCCGATTAAACAATTAATTTTTGTAACATAGAGTAACTAGAAAATAGCTCAAAATAAGCTTGTGTCTTAATACTCAGCTTAATATTCGCCGATTTATATAAAGTTATGGTTATTTTTTTCTTTTAGATATGTCATCAGTGAAAATTCGCAGCTATATTTGTCACAATGAGTCATACAGAGTAGAAAAAATGCAAGAAATAAGTAAAGTAAGTATCGATTTATTTTTCTGTCTAATTATCGGCTTTATAATTATTCAGGCATCACAGTCAGCTTCTCAAAATCAAGAACTGACTAATAATTTAACTCAAGAATCTTCCCGTATCAGCGCAGATCGCTGGAAATAGTATTTTCTTGAGTTGCTTCGGTGCCTAAATTACGCTGTGATACCAAGTCCGATTGACCAAAAATACTATAGATGGAAAGCGCAGAATCGACTTAAACCCTCCTATCTACTACTTTCTACCTACTACCTTAAAGAATTGTTGGCTTATTAGGTGCCAAGACTAAAACCATTGCTTTAATCAGCTATCAGAAGGAAATTAAAGTCTAAATCATGAGCTGACTCAAGCAATAATTATTTCCTCTCAACTGATTTTGAAAAATGTAGGATATGCTGGGGAGGAAATAGCTTGATATAAATATGAGCGAACTTAAGATCAGCTATATATATCAAAGCTTTTCGCTTTTATAACTTCTTTGTCAGACAGCGCCTTGTGGGTATTTTGAATGAGCTATTGCCTTAATCCATCCTGTCCCAGACCAGTAAATCATCCTAAGTCCAAACTATGTAAAGCTTGCGGTTCTAAGCTGCTTTTACATGGTCGATACCATCTAGTCAAAGGTCTAGGAAAAGGCGGTTTTGGAGCGACTTTTTTGGCGGCGGATTTGGCTCTACCTGGGAAGCCATTATGTGTGATCAAGCAGCTAAGACCTAATACAGATAATCCTAATTTTCTCTCGATGGCACGAGAGCTATTTGAGCGGGAAGCAAAAACCTTGGGTCGAGTCGGCAATCATCCGCAAATACCGAGGTTGCTGGACTATTTTGAGGATCGCCAGCAGTTTTATTTAATTCAGGAATTTGTCAAGGGAAATAATTTACAGCAAGAAGTCAAAAAAGAAGGTGTCTTAAACGAAGCTAAAGCCAGACAAGTTCTTCAAGAGGTTTTGGTGATTCTTCGAGACATCCACGCTCAAAAAGTTATCCACCGAGATATTAAACCTGCCAATATTATTCGTCGTGAAATTGATAACAAGCTGGTTTTAATTGATTTTGGCGTAGTCAAAAATCAGGTTAATACGATTGGTGCAGCATCCAATCAGACCGCACTGACTGCTTTTGCTGTAGGTACTCCTGGCTTTGCCCCTCCTGAGCAACTAGCAATGCGTCCCGTATATGCTAGCGATGTATATGCCCTGGGTGTCACCTGTATGTATCTCATGAGCGGTAAGGCACCAAAAAATATGGAGTGTGACCCCATCACGGGAGATATCAACTGGTTCAAATATGTTGATGTCAGCGATAGTTTTGCCGAGATCTTGACTAATATGCTAGAGGTAGCAGTAAAAAGTCGTTATAAAACTGCTGAAGAGGTATTACAAGCTTTAGATTTGGAAAATCATGTCGATAGTCTGGCAGAGAGCATGTTGGGTCATCCAGGTGTAGCGGATACTAATATCTCGAATACCAAAATAGGGAGTGGAGGTTCACGGCGAAATCGTAATTCTCCAGCTACTAGAACATCTCGCCGCACAAGTACAAGTAGCCGCAGCACCTCTAGTTCTCGATATTCCCGTAGTTCTCGGTCAAAGACTGGTGCCGAAAATAGTTTGACTTCCGCTAACAAAACTGCCAAAACCCCGGCAAAACCCCTTAAGATATCGGCGACAGAGGTTTTAGCGGCTTATTCGTCTGGAAGAAAAGATTTTAGCTTTAAGGATCTGAGTATGCAGGATCTACAAAAAGCTGATTTATCAGAGTCTAAGTTTAGCAATGCCAAATTGGTTAGAACAAACTTTCAGGGAGCAGATTTGAGTCGGTCAAACTTTGCCAATTCGGATGTTCGTCAAGCAATGTTCCGTAATGCAGACTTGAGCAATTCTTTCTTTAGATCTTCTAATCTAGAGGGAGTTGATTTACGTGGTGCCAACCTCAGCCACACTAATTTTAAAAGTACCAAATTAAAAGGAGCAAATCTCTGTGGGGCAAATCTCAGCCACACTAATTTGACTCAAGAGCAATTAGAGGAAGCTAAAACTAACTGGATGACTATTATGCCTAGTGGCAAACGAGGATTTTGGTAAGTTTTATAGCCGTACAAAGTCAAATTAGGACTACCGTGAGATTATCGGCTCGTAGGTAGTGGGTAGTAGGTAGTAATAGTCCTATCATAAACACGTAATTCTATATAGTTTAATATTGCTCTAAGAAAGATAAAGGATTGCTCATATTTTTGGCAAATCCCAAAATATTGCGATCGCAATGTTGATAAAGTAGTTCTCCTTGAGCATTAAACAGAAAAGTTGCACCTCTTTGGGTTAAATTGCTAGGGTCAGGCACGTAAGTACTCCAATTGCTCAATACCTCAGTCATATTTCTCAGTCTGAGGGTAGCTAGTTCAAAAGGGCGCTGAAAACCTGATCCACCTGCCAGTTTAAACATAGAGCCTTTGATAGCAGGTAAAGGTGTATCATCGACAATTTCATCGTTAGCAATTAACTGTGGTGCCTGGCGATCGCCTTTGTAACCACGCCATACTTCAGCTAAGGTACCTGGACTGCCAATACCCGCGCACATCAGCATTAGATTCACAAAAGCACTATATTTTGCTGATAATAAGGGAAATTTAATAGTTAATCCTTGATATAGGTCTAAGGTGCGATGCAACTCCGCATTTGGATCAACATACAAACTAGCTTGAGTCAAACCCGTATATTCACAAAACTTGATGCCCGAATTGCGATCGCCAATTCCAATTGCTTTAATAGTAATATTCTTGGTTTTTAATAGCTCTGACTCTCGATTTAACCACCAGGCATATTCCAAGTTATCGAAATCTCCCAACTGTGACCAAAGTAAAACCAAAGTCTTGTCTGTATTGCTATCTAGAATGGGCTTTACTAAACCATCGCTAACTAGCTGACGTTGTGTTTGCTGGAGGATTGAATAGATGTCCATTTGAAAATTTTTAAATATTAATATATTGGCATTATTTTTATCATAGATGAGGTCACGTTCCTAAAAAGAGATGCAGATACAACAATTTTAGTTATGAATATAAGGCTCAGAAATATGAGGCTCAAATAAAACTATCAAGCTAGGACATTTTAGAAATATTCTTTGCAACAAAATATACGCTTAGTGTCATGGTTACTAAAGAAGACGAACTAACATCACCAGTTGCTAGGTTGTAAGTTACAACTAAAATGTATATGTAGCCAGCCCATTTCTTCATCCGCCATAAACCCATCACGACAATCAAATAAGCAATAAGCCACAAGTTGACTAAGTGTAATAGAAATATCTCTTGAGCGGGGAAAAACTCTCGAACAGCAGGTAACGAAAACAAAGCCATGCCCAACAACAAAATAATAAAGTCATAGGCACATATAAGCGTAATTGATAGAGGGCGCTTACTCTTCTTGGATTGAGACTGATTCTTCATTACCAGTAACTTGAAAAATTATGTGTGATTACGATTGAATCAACACAATTTCAATATAGTAAAAAGCGATCGCTAATCCAATCTAATAAATATAGAATTTTTGATGCTACTTACTTTCTGATGTGGAATAAATCTGTAACAAAACAAGAATCATCAAATTAATGAGCTTAATTATCACCTGTAAGTAATCTGATTTTTTTTATTTGCTTCCCTGAAATATTATTTGCCACTAAATTTCAGATTTAATTAAAAAGGAGCAATTTAATATTTAATAGAGATATAGCAGTCGGGGATCATTCATGAAAATAAGTAATGACGAAAGACTAGTAACCAATGACTTTCAAGACTAAATATTTTTCACAACTCAGAGAGGATTGCTATATGAATAATTCTGCTCAATTTTATACTTGGCAAAATTTCCGTTGTGCATATAGTGTTTATGGCATTAATCCAACCCCAAGCACAACAACACCACTAGTACTCATTCATCCTATCGGGGTGGGATTGTCCCGTTTGTTTTGGCAACGCTTTATTGAAGAATGGTTGAGCAAAAATCCTAATTCTAAAGTTTATAATCCCGACTTACTAGGATGTGGTGAATGCGACATGCCCTCAGTGGCTTATTATCCTCTTGACTGGGCATCACAACTCAAATATCTAATTGAACAGATAATTAAACAGCCTGTTATCCTAGTCGCCCAGGGAGCATCTTTCCCCATTGCGATTAAGCTGACCCAAATATTAGATTCCCATTGGATCAAAAGTTTGGTTTTATCTGCTCCTCCTGCTTGGCGTACCATCACCGATTCTGCTAAACCTCAACAGCAAAAGCTACTATGGAATTTACTGTTTGATTCCCCTATCGGCTTAGGCAATTTCTTTTATCGTTATGCTCGTCGCCGTCAATTTATTGAGTCTTTTTCAATTCGACAATTATTTGCCGAGGCTGAACAAGTAGATTCTCATTGGTTAGATGAATTAACCGAGGGAGCCACAGATCTGCAAACTCGCTATGCCGTATTTTCTTTTCTTGCAGGTTTTTGGCGCGAAGATTACAGCTCAGATATTGCCCAGATTTCTCAACCGACATTAGTTGTCTTTGGCGAACAAAGTTCTAGTATCAGCAGTGAAGGTAAATCAGAAACTGTCCCCGAGCGATTGAAGTCCTATATCTCTCATCTGCCTCAAGGGGAGGGATGCCTCATTCCTGGGCGTAATGTACTTCCTTATGAATCAACTTCTGAGTTTGTTAAGGTAATGACTGAATTTTTATAACATTATTAACATTAATTTATATAATAGACCTCTTGCATAAATAGCAGACTAATCTATTTTCCCTTTAACCTTTCCCCTTTTCCCTCTTACTCAGATAGTTAATTATGATTGGTGCAAGAAGTCTAATATCTATGTTTGGCATGGCACTAATGGTTACAGCCTTTTGCTCAATACATAACCTATTTGATGTCGCCTCATTAAATGTATGTTGCAGTTCTATTATAAAAGGCTTTCACTCTATTCTCGCCCAGTATGGATTGCGCTATTAGAAAAACAAATTCCTTTTCAATCGATTGAGTTGGCATTAAATGGAGATCAATGGCAACCCGAATTTTTAGCAATAAATCCTTTTGGTCGTGTTCCCGTATTAGTGGATAATAATTTCGCGGTCTTTGAATCCTTGACTATTTTAGATTATCTTGAATTGAAGTATCCCACTCCTGCTTTATTACCTACAGACATTGAGAAATTAACTGTTGTCCGAATGATCGAAATGACAACACTGCATGAATTGATTCCAGCCATGCTCAGACTTATCCATATAACCGACAATAGAAATACAATCGAGCAAGCTAATCAACAGATAGCCTCAATGTTAAATTTTTTGGAAAAGCACCTCATTGATAGTTTATACATTGGAGGAGATAGCATCACTCTGGCTGAAATTGTTGCAGGGTCGCTTATTCTTTGGCTACCTGTTCTAGGTATTGATTTATCTAGTTATCCTAAAGTTGAATCATGGTCTAATCAATTAATGCAACGTCCAACTTGGCAGGCAACTCAACCAGATCCAGAAATTATTCAAGATTGGTTAAAGCGTATCAAGAAATTACCTAAAGTTCGACAAAGACATTGGAGACGCAAGAGAAAATAATTGCAAACAGAAAAAGCAAATATACTTAATCAAATTGGATTTCTTAATATAAGAATTGCTTTTGCAGTATACTTTTTACTTCTTCTAGTTTTGATCATAATTACATTCGAGACACTATGTTGCTTAATAAAAAAACTTGATCAATGCTCAAAATTTTATCTTCCCAACTTATTGGGAATACCCTCACAGCCCCCTGGTACAGTTGAGCGAGATTTATCACCACACCAAGCACAGATATAGTATCTCTGTTCTTCACTAAGCCGTTTTACACCCGAAAAATTAGCCTTTTCAATTACTACCCCAGTATGTTTACCTGTTTCATAATCTGGTTGGGCGGTAATACTACGGGGTGTGGCAGTTTCAACTGATCCATAAAAAAGGCGGGTTCCTTTAAGATCAGCCCCAGCCAGATTGCCTTCGTACAATACTGTACGAGCGAGATTAGCTTTGACTAAATCGCATTGGCTGAGATTTGCCCGCACCATATTAGCTTCGCTCATTTCTGTCCAGCGCAGATCTTGTCCCACTAAATAGGCTCCAGCTAGCATTACCCCCAAATCAATAACTCTAGTGCCATAAGGACGATCTTCGGTATAGCCACCGCTACCATCGAGCATGGGTCTACCTAGGCGATTATCTCTTTTCAGTGGTGTTAACAGTCGAGATTGAGACAAAAAGCGAATGACCTTAGATTTGCCATTCTCATCAATACTAGAAAGAATAGAAGCAGTTCGACCTTCGGCGACTGCTCTTTCTTGGGGCCAATCTTCTAATAAACCCTCGTCATTTAAAGTAAGATCAGAAATTCCTTGAAAATAGGTATCAATGGTTTGCTGCTGGGTAATTCGGTTTTGCTGAATCGTCAAATCCCGCGAAATTACATACTGCGCCCATGCCACATAGACAGCGAGAATGGCAATGGAAATTTGTCCTAATGCCCCAATCCAGTCTGCCCAGGAGCCAAATTCATCGTATTTAAACTGATTGAGCCAGGAGCCAATATTACGATAAACTCCTAGATAGTTACATAATCCTGCGATCGCACTGATAAAACCGATAAAAGCGAGAATAGTTCTTCTTTCTTGGATCGTGAGAAATTTTGTTACCCAGACTTTGACCGAGTTTAAGACCACTCCCAAAGACAGCAGGAGGGCAAACAGGGCGCTAGTCAAACCTAACCAAGGCAGACGAAACCATAAACCCACTACCATTAGCAATAGAGCGATCGCAATTAGCTGTGATTGGGAAAGGTTAATCTGGCGATTGGGTTTGTTCTGATTATTTACCGTACTGCGTTTGTTTTTTAATTCGGCTGATTTAGATTTGACCGTAGCTGAAGATTGCTGATCTAGTTCACCTTTGCCGTTTTTCGCTACTATTGTTTCTGCTGCTACGATATTTTCCGAACTAGTGTTGGAGATAGAATCCGACCTTTCCTTCATTCTGCTAAATTCAAATAATTTTTAAATCATATTTCATCTATCATACTCATACTAGTCTGTAGCTACATTGAGCTAGAGAGCGATGCTTGATGCTATAAATCAATGTCATTAACTTATCTATCTATAGAAAAACCGCGCTCCCACACCGAAATACTGACCCGATCTTTACCATCCCGTTGAACCTTTCCTTCTAAATTGTTTGCTTTAAAAAAGCTCAGGTTTGTCTGGCGATTATAGACGCGGCGCAGTTTTTCCTTAATATCAGCAGGAGCGTCTCCTCCCAGCATTCTTGCCAAGGTTTGCTGCATTGCTCCTAAGCTAACCGACTGATCTAGATCAATATCAGTTTGTCGAATTTTACCTGTATCATCAGATTGATAGCTAAGGTTAACCCGATCAGGAACTACATCGTAATAAACTAACACTTTACTATTAGACTGCCATCCTCTTCTTTCGGAGTTTGGTTCCCCTAAAGTACTAACAAGCTGACTTTCAGATATTCCTGTAGTCAAAATAGGAATATTAATTTCTTCTACTGGCTCAACGTCAACCTTGGCTAAAGTTTTGGGAGGTTTTGATTCCACTACTTGCTGTGTCTGCTTTGCTTGGGACTCTTCCTGTGCCAACTTTGCTTCTTGAGCAATTTTTCTTAATAGATCTTCAAGAGCTTCATTTTGCTCCACTGTCTCAGGTTCGGTTGTTTCCTCTGCGGGAGGGAATAAATCAGGCTGGCGTTTTGGGGGCTGCACTTGAGCTTGTTGGGGAGTATTCAGCGATCGCCATAAGCGAGAAATAACTGTAAATCCTGTGGCAAATGTGCCTACTGCAACCCCTGTAGTAATGAGTAAAAATAATGCCATAGTAGTCAGCAAACTGCGCTGTTTACTACGTCTTTTGGGTTTTGCTGGATAATTGCGACTCCGATCAAATTGAGCATTTTTGGTGAAGGAGCCTCGATCAGGAGCAACATTTAAGGTGACTCCTGTGGGATTATGTTCTGGTGGCATCAGATTTTGTTCCAGGGCAACCAGCATATCTTGAGCAGAAGAAAAGCGATCGCGGGGATGAAAGCGTACTGCACGATCTAACACTGCTGCCAGCTCTGAATCTAAGTTAAAGGCATGTTCTCGCCAAATTATTTCGCCATTGCGGGGATCTGTTTCTAATTCGTGAGGTGGCTTACCTGCCAGCAGAAAGATAGCAGTTAAACCCAAGCTATAAAGATCGCTAGAGTATATGGGGCGACCTGCGGCTTGCTCTGAGGACATATACCCAGGAGTACCAATAGAAGCGGAATAAATACTGTCTGAACTATGATTGACCTCAGTGGCGATCGCCTCTTTAACTGCGCCAAAGTCAATCAGAAACGGCAGGTTATCTCCTTGACGTAAAATAATATTTTCGGGTTTAATGTCTCGATGGATAATACGACGGCTGTGGACATATTCTAGTACAGGCAACAATTGCGTCAAAATCTTTCTTACTTCATCACGGTGTAAGTTGCCTTCCTGTGACCAATACTGATCTAGAGTTAACCCTTCAATCCATTCCTGTACTAAATAAAACTTATCATCTTCAGAAAAATAGGCATAAAGCTGAGGAATCTGATTGCTACCATTGCCCAGCTCTTCGAGGATTGCGGCTTCTCTTTGGAAGCGCTCCTTCATCCAGAGCGGAGTCTTGGACTGTTTAACCATCGGCTTGAGCTGCTTTAAGACACATCTCCGCCTTGAGGGCATGTGAGTATCTTCAGTGAGATATGTCTCGCCAAAACCTCCCCGTCCCAAAGTTTTGATAATACGATAGCGGTTGTTCAGCAGTGCAGTCATATCGATTTGGTGTGGGATGAACGCCTATTAATCTAAAAATAACTCAACTATATGTGATCTTAAGGCGGGTCTTAGAATAAGTTTAGTCAGATATCAAGTATCTATAGGATAAAAGTCAGTCTTACTTTAAATCTAATAAGCCTTTTTCTTTCAGTTTCGGATTAAAGCGAATGTTCATTTTGACACCGCGATCGCTTAACTGTTCCAGAATTTCCGCCTCAACTCTTCTAGCTACTTTCTTTCGTATTTTAGTTTGCTTTAATTCCTCACTTTGCTGATATTGTGCCTTTTCTGCCTCTGTCATAGCAAAATTAGCGTCAATTGGTTCCGTCCAACCAGACTTTTCGACATCATTACCTGCTGGAGTTTGTCCGTTTGACTGAATCCAGGACAATGAAATCTCTTCTAGTATTTTGCGACTAGGACGATCTATAGTTTGCACTTTCACCCAGTAACATTTCTCAGGCTGTCTTACTAAATGTTGTTTCAGACTTGAATAAATATCGCGAGAGTACCCTACATACTGCATTTCGTGAACTGAGTTGAAAATGGCATAGACTCCAATTTTTCCCTGTAAATCTTCATTTAAATATCCCGATGAAGTTATGTAGGGCAAATATTCGAGACTATCAAGGGTTGTCATTTCGACTTGAGTAGACATAATTTTATATTTAATGACCAAAATTGATTCAGCTCTAAATTCTATCCATTCTGACTAAGCTCGAATGTTGATAATTCCTCTGAAATATGAATAATATCAATATTAATTTTAAATATTGGTCTGGCGATAAATGGCACACAAGCGACTGGGTTTAAAAATTTTGGCTTGGAACATAAAGTTCGGCGGGACATTAATAATAATATATTCATCACAATTGTGATATTGTTCAAACTCGCGAGGCATCCCTTTGGGAGTGTGCTGGCTGTAGGGTACAGGCTGAAAAATTAAATCAGTAAAGCTTAATTCGGTGTGTAGCTTTTGACTGATTTGCGCGGTAAAACTCTGATTCTTTAGCAAGTCGAATAAAATCTCCTGCGCTTTGTCATCGAGAGTAAAGCTGGTGTCAAAATTCTTGACTATTCTTAAACCCATTTTTAGGTATCGATAACTTATCGATAATATATTGAGGACTAATGAAAATAGTATCAGAAATTTTTGGTCAATATCTATCTGTTAATTTTTCGTATTTATAGTCTAGTTGTCTTAAGAATTGGTTTTAAACCATAAAAAAGCCCTGCTCTTATGACAGGGCTTTTAAACGAAAAAATTTATTAAACTAATTCTGGCATTTTAACCAATAATTTCTTTAGCTTTAGCTACCACATTATCAACAGTGAAGCCAAATTTCTCCATCACTGTGGCACCAGGGGCAGAAGCACCAAAACGCTCAATGCTAACTGAACCGCCATCACTACCTGTATACTTTTGCCAGCCAAAACTACTAGCTGCTTCCACAGACAGACGCTTAGTTGCAACTTTAGGTAATACTGACTCTCGGTATGCCTCATCTTGGGCTTCAAACAATTCCCAGGAGGGCATCGAAACAACACGGACTTTCTTACCATCAGCAATTAGTTTTTCCGCAGCACCGACACATAGCTGTACTTCACTACCAGTACCAATCAAGATCAGGTCTAGTTCTTCTGGAGCAAATCCACAGGAAAGAACATAAGCTCCTTTCTCCGCTTTCTCTATTGAGCTACCTGCTAAATTTGGCACTCCCTGGCGGGTAAACGCCATCAATGTGGGTTTGTTTTGTTTTGCCTGTTCAATCGCAACTTTATAAGCCCCAGAGGTTTCATTACCATCGGCAGGTCGAATTACCGTCAGGTTGGGAATAGCTCGCAAAGACGCTATAGTTTCAATCGGCTGGTGGGTGGGCCCATCTTCACCTTGCCCGATGGAGTCATGGGTCATGACCCAAATTGCTCCAACTTCAGATAGTGCTGAGAGGCGAATTGCTGCCCGCATATAGTCGGTAAAGATCAGGAAAGTTGCACCGTAAGGAATTAGTCCTGAATTATGCAGTGCCATTCCGTTACAGATGGCTCCCATCCCGTGTTCGCGCACTCCAAAGTGAACGTTACGATTCTGATGTGCGCCTTTTTGGAACTCTCCAGATTCTTTTAACTCAGTCAGGTTAGAGTGGGTCAAATCTGCTGAACCACCAATTAGTTCAGTTACTACTGGGGCTAGTTTATTCAGACAAGCTTCAGAATATTTACGAGTTGCTAGTCCTTTGTCTTCTGGGGTAAATGTTGGTAGAACATCTGCCCAACCATCGGGTAGTTTGCCGCTGATAAAACGCTCAAACTCTGCTGCTAATTCAGGATACTTTGATTTATAATCAGACATTACC
>JBCDDK010000098.1:0-25555 GCA_039180345.1 Cyanobacteria bacterium P01_G01_bin.39
ACACTTGGGCAGACATCTTGAACCGAGCAAACCTTGGTTTTGAAGTAATGCACGAGAGAAATGCACACAACTTCCCCTTAGACTTGGCTAGTGGCGAAACTGCTCCCGTAGCGTTAACTGCTCCTGCAATCAACGGTTAATTCATAGTGTGATTACCAATGAGTAATCCCCTTGATAACAGTTAATTGAAAAAATAGAAAGCGCTCTCCATTAATTTGGGGGCGTTTTTTTTGTTTACAGTGTTTTTATTTGCGTTATTTTGATATCAGAAAAAGACTTACAGGGTTAGTTAAATCGCTTTAACTATATGCTCAAGTATCGAAGTATAGTTGTTATATCACTAACTATCAGCACTATTTTTTATGTATTTACGTTCTTTTCTCGTCGCTTCTTTGGGTCTATTGTCTTGGAGTACAATTTCGGCTTCTCCCAGTTTAAGTTTAGAGTATGCAGGTTTAACCGATAATCTGAGCAATGCTACGGTGGGAGTCTTGAGTCAATTGGGCTATGACTGTCAAACGGCAAGTGTTGGGGGCATCATCTGTAAAAAGTGTCAGGTTGAGGGGAATAAGCAAGAATGCCAGGCTTTTATCTGTGATGCAGTAACTAAAAAATGTCGTGAGAGATCCGCTACCATCCCACAGGTACCTGGTCTTAATAATCAAGAGGATAGCGATTCTAACAATGACATCAAGCTTCCTTCCTTCTAACTAATTCTCATTTTCAATTTCGTTGACCAACTCATAAAAAAGCATTCTGGTAGTTTTAAACAAAATTATCACTAAACTATCTTTATCCTTGACAGTTTTTTTGAGTTCCCGATAGTGATTGCGGTAGCTAGCCGTAGGCATCGCCCAGGCGTAGAGATGTGAGCAAACCAACAAATTTTGATGTGACTTGCTTTAGCGACCGCGACCTAGAAATGAGAATACCAGTGACCACTTGGTTCCAATCTATATCTGGATGTAGAAAAATTTACACCCAGTAGAGGAACTTTGACTAAATCTTGCCAAAAGGTTTGCCGTATTTGCTCCAATTCTCTTTGTTAAATGGGCTTTGCCATCTTTTAATCAAGGCACTCTCTAGCCTCAATCTTCCCGTTCTATTTTCTGGGGTATCGTGCCAAAATGCACTACAAATCTTGACTTCTAAATCATACTTGCGGTGCAGTTCGATATAGTTCATCACATAGTCTTTGCAGTCATGGGTTCCGTTCCATCTTTGTTTTGCTGTCTGCATGGTTTCTCCTACATATAGCAGCAAGGGCATAGCGTTATCAATGATGAAGTAGATACAGATCCTTTCTTGGTGTTCCCGCATCCTGTAAAACTGGGCATTATGAAGCTTGAGTTCAAAAGGATTAATAGAATCACTGTCGCAATGACTTTTTGGGGGGTCAAATAGACTAGTTTGCTGAGGTGGGTCGGTGTTTAGGGTGTGCTGTTGATGCTTATAGATTCTGGCTTTCCACTTCAGTAAAGCATTTTTACTCATCAACTCTTGAGGTTGCTCTACTCGGTAAGAGGTTTTAGCTTCAAATAACTTAAATTGTTTGCTCACTTTCTGTAATATTGGCTGTCAAATATGTCAGGATATCATACTAAATCCTGTTTACATACAACACTTAAAGCCTGGGTTGAGGTAGTAGGTGCGGAATGCACCGCGCTTGCAACTCCGAATGTATTCGGAGTTGGTCGCGGTAGAAATTAGTAGGTAGAAGGATTTAAGTTGATATCGTTGTAGATTGTTTTTTCAATAATGCTAACCACAAGCATAATAGACCCAAAAAAGCGATCGCACAAACAATATTTGTTTGATAATTGACAATTTCAAAGCGAGTAAATATCAGACCAAAGCTACTCATTCCTGCCCCAAATCCACCAAAATATAGTCCTACACCAAATCCAGCTTTTTCTTGTGGAACTAAATTTAAAATCAAAGGAATAATTCCGTTAAGCACAAAACTAAAGCAGATAATTAGTAATAGAATAGGTAAGATATTATTCGGCAATAAAGCTAATAATATTAAAGCAATAATTGTTCCCATCGCTCCCAGTAACATGGTTCGATTATTATTAAATTTTGCGGCAATTTTTCCTGCGGGTAAGGCAGCTATACCTAGCAAAATAAGATAAAAAGTCATCGCCAATTTACCGTTATCTGTCCCAAACTGAAATTTTAAGACCTCGCTAACTGCGGGCATGATCAACCGCACGCTCCAGCTGATCCAGATTCCAGTGGTACAGATTAAACTTAGTAATATTAAAGGTATTTTTACTGGTTTACTTTGTCGAGGAAGTGGTGAATATTCGGGATTTAGCCAACGTAAAATAAGAGCAGAAATTAACAAAGAAAATGAACCCAAACAAAAGGCAAAGTCTGCTCCCAAGTTAACAATTAATCCATAGGCATCAAAGCGGAATGCACCAACAATGCCCCCTACTAATGTCAGAATGCTAGCTGCTCTGGGTAAGTTATCCTTATTAGCACAGCGACCTAGTAAAGTCATCGTTGGCGCACGAAATACCGCCATTGCACCAGCCCAGACAATAGCCAATATTGGCATAAACCACTTTGTCAGAATTTGCTCTAAATTAAATATTACTAAGCAGGGAAAGAGAATAAATAATATTGAAGATAAGATAATGCCCCAAGATATGAGAGGGATTTTGCTGCCAAAAAGTCTTTGTTGTCGATCTGATAATTGACCAAAAACTGGTTCGGCAATACTTTCTAAGGCATTTTCGATAATTAAGATTGAGACTGCTAGCTCTTTAGTAAAGCCAAACTCAACTAACAGCAGGGGAAAGTAGAGATTATAGATGACCCAAGTTAGAGTGATTGAACTTTGTACAGCAGCTATACCCCAAACCTTAATCCATAATACCTTTGTATTGAGTGTCATGATGATGACCTGAATTGGAAACTTCCCGTAAGTATATTACAGCCGTTTTTGGTTGAATAGACTCCGTTTTAAATTAATTGGTTCGTAGCTATCAGCTTTTAGCTTCTTGGCGCAGTCGCTCATGGGGGAAAGCCAAGGGGCTGATTCTGTCGTCTTACGGCAGAACTCGTACGCCCCGCCCAAGACCGCGCTGCGCCGCTTTTAGCTTTTAAAAATTTCATTTTTGTAATTTACTCATGTGAAAAGCGCAGTAAGATATAGGTTTTGTTTCTAGTAAATATGAGCTGTAAGCATACTATTTTGGAGATTGTTATACGAAATAGAAAAAAGAATGATACAAATATAGTAAGTTAAGGGAAGTTTTTAGTCTCGCAGTACATGCGGCGGATCACGAGCCTTTGTCAGTCCCCAGCCTCCAGTTCCAGTCATCTATTTGTAGCAAACATTTTAATATTACTTTACTAGAACAGCGACAGTTGAACTATTGGTGACTTTTGGGCGCAGTCAAGATTGGACAGAGAAATACCTAGCAAACGAACGCTTTTATCTTCAAGTTCGATTATGTCTAACAGCTTCATGGCTTCGTTGACTATAATATCTAAGCTATTAATGCTTTTAAGAAACGTACGAGAACGGGTAATCTGATGATAATCCGCAAATTTTACCTTTAAAGTGATCGTTCTACCCGCAGCCTGATGCCGTTCGATTCGCCTCAACCAGCCGATTATCTTTGGCTCTAGCAATGTTGTAGTAGTAATTACCTGCCTTACCAAACAATTTAACTAAGAAATCGCGTGATTGCTTTTTCAAGTCTAAACCATTGTGAATTCCTAAAGCGTGCATTTTAGTAGCGGTAACTTTACCAATGCCGTGAAACTTTTCAATCGGTAGCTGCTCAACAAAGGCTTCGGCATCTTCAGGCAGGATAACGGTCATGCCGTTAGGCTTATTGGTACCCGAGGCAATTTTTGCTAGAAACTTATTAAGGGATACACCAGCAGAAGCGGTTAGACCCGTTACTCGATAGATATCTTGGCGGATGTGTCGGGCAACCGTAGAAGCATAGGGTAATTTCTCTTTATTTTCAGTAACATCGAGATAAGCTTCATCCAGAGCAACTGGCTCGATAATATCAGTGTAGCGTTGGAAAATTTCGTGTATTTGCCTTGATATAGCTCGGTAGATCTCAAATCTGGGTCTGACAAAAATTAGATGAGGACATTTCGCTACAGCCTGTTTTGAGGGCATTGCCGAATATATTCCATATTTCCTTGCCTCATAGCTGGAAGCTGCCACTACGCCCCTTTGACGGGGAGAAGCTCCCAGCTTACCTCTGTATTTCGGATTATCCCTCTGCTCTACTGAGGCATAGAAAGCATCCATATCGATATGAATAATTTTTCGAGTTTGACTCATCATCTGAAAACTGAGAATCCAGTTATCAGTATAGCCGTACTATTTTAGATTGCTATAGCAATTCTCATATTCGTAAGCTACATATTCTTACTGCCTCCTGCCTTCTGCCTCCTGTTGCGATCGCCATAACAATTCAGTAATAAAACTATCAAAAGATAAATTTTGTCAATGTTCGATAAAAGATTTTTATATAAAACTTCTTTAAATATATTGCTATCTTATAAGTAAGTAAAAAAAAAGAAGTAAAAAAAAGAGAAAAATAATGACAGCAACAATTTACAATCAAAAGCAAAAAACTTTAAATCCCTGGAAATTTTTTCAGCAATGGCTGGACAAGATAGATGTAAAAGAGGAAAAAACAGCACGACGTATTGTCAAATTAATTCCTGCACAATGTCCCTTCGCCCGTGAGATACAGGCATTCAATAGAGTTATTTTGCGCATTCCCCCTTTATGTAAGTTGAATCCTTGTTACGAACAATTAATCGGATTGCGGTTTCGCGCCCTGTGCTTTTTAGCAGACTGTTGCGGGGAAGATATTACGCCTTATTGCTCATAACGAGTTGAGACTTTTTCAGTTTTATTTCACTCCATTTTAGATAAGCAATAATTTAAATTCAAAATAATTGACCCATGGTTGCATTTCTTAAAACCGATCAAACTACCAACAATAATAGTGCCAGACTGACTGTACAAACTGCCGAGATTGCTCCTGAGACTACGGCTATACGCTGTCTAGATTGGGATCGCGATCGCTTTGACATTGAGTTTGGCTTACAAAACGGCACTACTTATAATTCGTTTATTATTCAAGGTAAAAAACTGGCTTTAGTCGATACCTCCCACGCTAAGTTTCGCCAGCTTTACCTAGAGTTATTAACAGGCTTAATTGATCCAGCGCAACTAGACTATCTAATTATTAGTCATACTGAACCCGATCACAGTGGTTTGGTCAAAGATATTTTGAAATTGGCACCCCAAGTTACGGTAGTTGGGGCAAAGGTGGCGATTAAGTTTTTAGAAAATATGGTGCATCAACCCTTTGAGCATCAGATTGTCAAAAATGGCGATCGCCTGGACTTAGGTAACGGACATGAATTAGAATTTGTCTCTGCACCTAATTTACACTGGCCCGATACAATTTTTACCTACGATTATAAAACTCAAATTCTTTATACTTGCGATGCCTTTGGGATGCACTATTGCGATGAACCAACTTTTGATGAGGATCTATCGTTAATTGAGGCAGACTACGAATATTACTACGACTGTCTGATGAAGCCCAATGCCCGTTCAGTTTTAGGTGCTATCAAGCGCATGGGCAAACTAGAACTAAGCACCATCGCCACAGGACATGGTCCCCTATTACAACATCATCGTGCTGAACTAGTAAATCGTTATCAGCAGTGGAGTAAAGCCCAAACCAAAACCGAAACTTTTGTGGCGCTATTTTACTCCGAAGACTATGGCTACAGTGACGATCTAGCAAGAGCGATCGCTCAAGGAATTATCAAAACAGAAGTAGCAGTAGAATTAGTCGACTGGAATAATACCGAACCTCAATTTGTCAGAGAACTAGTTTCGGGTGCAGCAGGGTTAGTTATAGGAATGCCACCTCAATCAGATAAAGAAGCCCATGCTATCCTCAGTACCGTCCTCGCAGCAGCCAACGGTAAACAATCCATTGGTTTATTTGAATCGGGTGGTGGTGAAGATGAACCGATTTATCCCTTACGCAATCAGTTTCAAGAAATTGGACTTACCGAAGCCTTTGAACCAATTTTAGTCAAAGAATCTCCTAATCGCGCGATTGAGCAAGTCTGCGAAGAAGCAGGTACCGATTTAGGACAGTGGTTAACTCGCGATCGCACTGTCAAACAAATCAAAGCCATTGATAACAGTTTACAAAAAGCCTTGGGTAGAATTAGCAACGGCTTATATATCATCACAGCTACCAAAGGCGATATATCTAGCGCCATGGTTGCATCCTGGGTCATGCAGGCTAGCTTGACTCCTTTAGGAATTGCGATCGCAGTAGCCAAAGATCGGGCAATAGAATCTTTCTTGCAGATTGGCGATCGCTTTGTGTTAAATGTTTTGGAAGAAGACAATTATCAAGATCTGATTAGGCACTTTCTCAAACGTTTTCCCCCTGGCGCAGATCGCTTTGAAGGTATCAAAACCGTACCAGCCAGCAATGGTTCGCCGATTATTGCCGATTCTCTAGCATATGCCGAATGTGAAGTTCAAAGCCGACTAGAGTGTAACGATCACTGGATTGTCTATAGTAACGTCCAAGCTGGCAGAGTAGCCAAACTAGATGCTTTAACCGCCGTACATCATCGTAAGGTTGGGAATCATTATTAAGTCAAGAGTCAGGAGTCAGGAGTCAGGAGTCAGGAGTCAGGAGTCAGGAATCACAAAGGGCTTGCCCGCATGTAGTCAGGAAGACTTGAGAGATTTCAGAGTGCTTACCAAAATTCTGATTATAGAATCTATTTCTTTCAGCAGTAGAGTAAATTTCTGTTTGGGAACTACTTTGGTATCAATCATGATTTCAATCCAGTATTCAGTTTCTGAGGGCGTAATTTTGAGGTTTCCTCAAAATGTTGACCGCCCGAAGCTTCTTTTAACGCTATCTCGTATTTATGGATAAAATCTTTTTTTGACTGAGCAGAGATAGCCTCCTTACAATTAGCCCCGATACTTGTACCGCTTCTCAAAAGCTGTTTTGCCAAAACTCTTACGGCATCATCATAATTACTTTTATGAACAATTTCTGTGTATGCAAAAATAATTCTGACGGCAAACTGTTTAGTTCGCTCTTGGATACTTATTTCACTGCACATCGTGATTAATATTCAAACTCCTGACTACATGCGGCGAACTTGATCGCCTTTGTGACTCCTGACTATACCAACCAATAGCAAATAAATACTAACCACTAACCACAATGCACAAACCTTTAAACAAGTCCCCAACTCCCTGGTACAAGTGGCTCAATAATGGTGGAATAATTAAAATTTTGGAATTTATCCAAGACTTTATTATTATCTCTCTCTGTCTTGGTTTGTTTGGCTTTATGACGCTTCAGTTACGAGAGATGTTTGTCTCTCTATTACCGCCTTTAAACTTTACCAGAGTCACCGCTGATATCTTATTTGTACTGATTTTGGTCGAATTATTCCGCTTATTGATTATTTATTTACAGGAACGCCGTGTATCTATTGGTGTGGCAGTAGAAGTTTCAATTGTTTCGGTATTAAGAGAAATCATTGTCAAAGGCATTCTAGAAATTCCCTGGAGTCAAATATTAGCCACAGGTTCCTTTTTATTAGTTTTAGCGGTTTTATTAGTAGTCCGAGTGTGGCTACCCCCTACCTTTGAAGGTGTCGATCCTGAACAAAAACTAGCCGAACGATACCAACAGAAGATAGCAAATGGTAAATAGGCTGATTGGTCATTGCTCATTGCTCATTGCTCATTGGTCATTAGTTATTAGTTACCGCCAAGGATTAAGGACAAAGGACAAAGGACAAATAACAAGCAATTATTTAATAAAAGAATCATGCAACAGCCAACCATTCAACAAACACCAACCAAAAAAAGAGACGTTCAAATAGCAGAAATTGGCATCAATACCCAAGTATTGCGATCGCGTACCTGGGATAGGTTAAAGTTTGAAGTGGAATATTCTCAACAAAAAGGTACGACTTCTAATTGCTATCTGATTCAAGCCGACAAAATAGCTTTAATCGATCCGCCAGGACAATCTTTTACGCAAATTTATCTAGATACTCTAAAACAGCATCTCGATCTAAGCAAATTAAATTATATTATTCTACAGCACGTCAACCCTAATCGTTTGGCAACTCTTCAGGTTTTAACAGAGTATGCACCACAAGCTAAGATCGTCTGTTCTAAGCCAGCCGCTAATGCTTTGAAAGATGCTTTAATTTCTGGGAGGCAAGCCCAAATTCAAATAGTCAGAGATAACGATACTCTAGACTTAGGACAAGGACATCAACTAAAGTTTATTAGTGCTACTACTCCCCGTTGGGTAGATGGATTATGCACTTACGATCCTCAAAGCAAAATTCTCTACACCGATAAGTTTTTTGGCTCCCATGTGTGCGATGATGCTATTTTTGATGATAACTGGAAACAATTAGATTCTGATCGCCGTTTCTATTTTGACTGTCTTCACGCTAGCCAAACCAAACAGTTAGAAGCTGCTACCGCTAAATTTTCGCTTCTTACCAGCAAAATATATGCCCCTGCTCACGGTTCATTAATAAAATATAGCCTCAGTCGCTTTAGCTACGATTATCAGCAGTGGTGTCAGGAGCAAACCAGTCAAGAATTCAAAGTAGCCTTACTTTATGCATCGGCTTATGGTAGCACTGCAACTATTGCTAGTGCGATCGCTCATGGCTTGGTACAGTCAGGTGTAGAGGTAGAATCGATTAACTGTGAACTAGCTGAACCAGAAGAGATTACGACAGCAATTCAAGCCTGTGATGGTTTTATTATTGGTTCTCCGACATTAGGTGGTCATGCCCCAACCCAAATTCAAACGGCATTAGGAATTGTTCTAGCTACCGCCGCCAAAACCAAATTAACAGGGGTCTTTGGTTCCTTTGGCTGGAGTGGAGAAGCGATCGCTATGTTAGAAAATAAACTCAGGGATGCTCACTATAGCTTTGGTTTTGAACCAATCCGCGTTCGTTTTAGCCCCACTGCTGCCGTTTTAAAGGAATGCATCCAGGCGGGTGAGGAATTTACTCAGAGACTCAAAAAAGCCAAGAGACTACGTACTCCTCGTCAAGCTGTTACCGAAACTCAAATCAATCGCACTGAACAAGCAGTGGGTAGAATTGTGGGTTCGATCTGCGTCCTTACCACCTGTAATGATAATGTTCATCGTGGTGTTCTTACTTCTTGGGTATCCCAAGCAACTTTCAATCCTCCTGGAATCATGATCGCCCTAAATGAATCACAAGATGCCAATTCTATCGGTAATCCAGGGGATAAATTTGTGCTAAATATTCTTAATGAAGGTCGAACCGTCAGAAGAAACTTTGATGAACAAGGTACTAATTCTTTTGATAATGTGACTACTAGAACTGCTAGCAACGGCTGTTTTATTATTGAAGAAGCTTTGGCATATCTAGAATGTACTGTGCAAAGTTATTTGCCATCAGGCGATCGCACTTTGATTTACGCCACTGTAGAACAAGGTGAGGTATTAGAAGACAATGGTATCACAGCAATTCAGCATCGTAAGTCTGGTAGTCATTGTTAATTAGCTATTAGCCTTTAGCCAATCGTGACAAGTTAAGGAAAGTAGAAATAAGTCAACCACCATATGTAGTGTTATATGCGTGATTTAAAACACTAAATTTAGATTTTAGATAAAAAAGTAATTCATACTATAATTTCACTAATCAAAGAGTGAAACCCTCTACCTACTACCCTCTACCTACTACCTAAAAACCAGTTGACAAACAACGTAGTCTCTTAACTTGTCACCAATAGCCTTTAGCCTTTAGCCTTTAGCCTTTAGCCTTTAGCCTTTAGCCTTTAGCTACTATGAAAAAGCATAAGTTGGTATACTACATTATTTATCTTAACTATAAGCGAAGTGAATTAATTCATCTGTGTTCATCTGCGGACGAATTATATATCGAGTAACAAATTGAACCGAAATCCCCTCAACAATGCCTAATCAACTAAGATAATTTAAATCAGAATATTATTACCTTCGGAACTGATACTAGGTATCGACAAGCCAAGATGTGCAGAATGTAACGAAATTTTTGCTACCTATTAACCATAACAAAGAATAATTTGTTAATATCTTGGATGGTAATGTTTTCCTTCTTCCCCTGGTTACGGACAACACCCTTCTAGCAGCGCGAATATTAAATTACTTAAAATTTATCAATCGAAGTTTACGGGAAGGCTAAGGGAAAACATCGCAAAAGTGCTGATTAGCGTGTTCGTCATACACAACTGAAGAAAATAGACTTGCAGGTTTCCTTTATGGATATTATCTGTGGCTAGATTCTCAATCAATATTTTTTACACCTTTGTTTAGGTGTCATTTAATGTTGGCGTGTGTGTCGGATATACGCAAACAAACATAATGCGCTTACTCTACATACAAATCTAGTTAGTTTTAATATTAATCAAAGAACACCTCCTGTCTAAACTCTTCAGAAACAGACATAAGAGGTGATTTTTATTGTCAGAGTAGCAAAAAAAAGAAGCCCAGTGCTGCGGCAACAGCATTGAGCTTTTTCTATCAAATTTTCACCAATTAATTCACTATTCGGAGGAATTAACTGATGTTTGAACACAGTTGGAAAATCACTGTGCCTATATCAATTGTAGTTATCTTTGGTTTTGGTATTACCGCATATGCGTTAACCAATCAAGATAACTGCCAGATTCGATTGATTGTTGAGTTGCAAGATCTATTAAAGATCGAGACTGAGATTGATCGAAGACAATGTAAATAAATGTAAATAGTTTGTCTTTTATAACTGACAGGAGGTGAGAAAACTTGCCTCTTTTTTTCTCAAAGAGCTAAATGTAGATATTTGGTTACAAATTGGTCTTTGATCTTCTAGTCTGTCATGCTCAAAACTTTGATCACTGTTAAATGTTAAATGCTAAATGATAAATGCTAAATGTAATTACTGTGGCGATTTTTTGGTTTGCTTGTTAAAACGGACGTGACTTAATAGCTAAATACTAATCTAAATTAAATAATAGCTGTAGTTATTAAAGTCGGTTCAACTTATATTTATTTTTCTATCCAGTCTCTATATTTAGCGATCAGTATTTAATTACTTAAAGGCAAATGACTATTAACACCCAACAGTTATCGTTGCAGGAAGTTATTCAAAGTTGGAAAGATCGAATTGTTTGCCATCCGCCACGGGGAGAGGGTGCCGAAGCCTATATTATTAATTCCAGTACAGGCGATCGCGCTAAATATATCGAGGCTAACTGCGATAGTTTGCGACACAACGCTACCAATTACGATAGATTACTGATTGAAATTAAAGGTAAACACAACGGAATTTATAAAGAAGCAGTTTTAAATACTATTAAATATGAAGCCACTCGCAGAGCTTTCAAAGCCCAACATGACTGGATTCATAATAGTTATCAAGGATTAATTAAACAAATAAAAACCAATAATTTTGATCGTCAAATGTTGGTCAAGATTGAATGTTTAAATAAAATGGTAGCAACTCGCGATCGCGAATTAAAACAGCTTAAATCTGAGTGTAAAGGTGGTCTAAAAGAGCTACAGTCGGCATATAAAAAACTCCAACGTCAGTATGCAAGAGAAGTTAAACGTCGCGAGAAACTAGGGGTAAGTAATAAAAGTTTAGGAGCCTATAAAGGTCATTTCCGTCGAGCGCAAAAGAAACTTGCTGTCTTAAAAACTGAGAATAAGAACTTGCAGAAACAAGTTAATTTGCTAGAGTTTAAAGCGAGAAAAGCTAAAGCGTAATATTTGACTACTTACTCGTAAAGTTTAGTCAGCTATAGTTACGCTAGCATAGTAAGACATATCAAATCCAAAGATACATAGGCTGAAAAAGTGACTTCATCTACAACTACTGAATATAAATATATTTTGCTTGATGATTGCCAAGTTCCATTCATAGAAGGAACATCTATGAAGGTTGTAGAACTAATTACTTCTGTTCAAGCTTATGGTTGGAGTCCAGAAGAATTACACTTTCAATACTCTCATTTAAGTATGAGCCAGATTTATTCAGCTTTGGCTTATTATTGGGAACATAAAGTAGAAATTGACGCAGATATAACACGTCGCTTTGAGTATAGTGAAAAATTACGCCAAAATGCGGGAGAATCGAACTTAGTCAAAAGATTGCGTCATCAAGGTCTCATTTAATGAGTATTGCTTTTTACATGGACGAAAACGTCCACCGAGGAATTACAAACGGATTGCGAATTCGAGATGTAGATGTTTTGACAGTGCAAGAAGATGACAGAATTGGTTTTCAAGATCCTATAATACTTAACTGAGCTGCCCAACTCAAACGTGTTTTATTTACTCAAGATGATGATTTTCTGGCAGAAGCAAGCCTTCGTCAACAAAAGAGTATGAAATTTGCAGGTATCGTTTATGCTCATAAACTTAGAGTTTCTGTTGGGGATTGTATTAGCAATCTAGAAATAATTGCCAAAGCTGCTTATTACGAAGAATTAGAAAGTTGTATTCAATATTTGCCTTTGTAGCGTAATCGCTTTTTACAGATAATTTGAGTTAAATATATTTTTATTTGTCTAACCTTGTTATATTAGCCATTGGTCAATTAAAAGAATCTTAGTTACAATGTCGGCTGTTTAGGCTTATCTGGCGTAGTTATGGGCAACGAGAAGGAAGCTATCCTTAAAGATCTTGATCAATTGAAATTGGGTTATCAAATAAAACTGTACTCAACAGCCAGTAAAGAATGGCAGCCGTACTTTCATGAATTATCCTTGGATTCCCATCAGCATAATCAGCTATTTTTAGACCACAATCGGTTGATCTATAATCATAAGCCGTCTATCTTACTCAGCGGTCTTGCTTTAAATAAAGAGATTCAAGTCAGAGAGATTGATTTAGTTAGCGACAATTCCTGTTTTTCGGGGAAAGTTAGCTGCCCTTCTGCTGTGCTAGGAAGGAGATACCCAAATGTTACCAACAGTAGTAATGCCCGCTGGACATGTACTATCAATTTTGCCATTAGTGAACCAAAGCAAAACTTCGATTTAGTAATTACTCTGGAAAACAATCATAAATTTATTTATAAAAAGATTGAGTTTTACCAAGTAGGACTTAGTAATTTTGGATCTGAGATTGAGCAGCCAATTAATCATAAGTTAGCTGATAAAATTAAGACGATTTCTCTGAGTCGTCAGCTAATGACTACTAACATTCAGCAAGGGAAAAACTATTTATTTGCGATTGGGAATGCTCGGTCGGGAACTACAGCATTAGGCAAACTACTTAACTATAGTTCGGAAATATGTTTAGGTATCGAACGATATTCAAATGATGACGATATTTCTGCCTCATCATTTACCAAAAAATCTTTTTTTGATTCTGAAAGCAAAAATTATCAAGTTCGCCCTCACTTTTACGAAAAGATTAAAGATAAGTTTAAAAACGCTCGTTATCTTGGTGATAAAAGACCTAAGTTTACTCAATCCTGGAAAAATACCTGGTTAAACCTACCTCAAGCAAAAATTGTTTATATTTTTCGTAATATCTACGATGTTGCTTGTTCTTATAATACTAGAGCTGCCAATGCAATATTGGGAAAAGATGATAGCTGGTCAAGTAAACGAGATTTTTCCCAAGCTGTAAGAGACTGGAATGAAGGATTGCAAGAGTTCCAGAATTTGGCAGATTTTTATGATGTTTATTGTGTTAAGTATGAAGATTTTTTTGTAGACCAATCAAAAATGAAACACTTGTTTAATTATTTACAAGTTAATACTAAAGAACCCAGCGTCATAGCAGGTATGGATGTCATCAATAAGAAGGCTTTGTCTCTGCAAACTAAATCAAGAAACTTATCTGATTCTGAGCTAGATTATATTGATTCTCATTCAGATTTTGAGGCTTACAATAAGGTTCTGGCTTTTTATAATCAGCAATTTGAACATTGAACATTGAACATTTAATATTTAATATTTTGCTTTCAAGTGTCTTGTTTAGGTAGAAGAAGGTTAGAGAGAAGATTCAAGCCAGCAAGATCAATAAACTAAGAATAGGGCTGGTTTTCTGATTTCGTCTCAAATTTCTAATTATTTACAGAATTACGATCAATCATTACCGATAAAATAAATTCATTTGCTGATAACCTCAGAGGAAGCATCATGCCCAACGCTACAGTACCTCGTCATAATTTAGAATTAGTTACCAATGGCTTACCAAATATCTGCGGTTGGGAGTCAGACATCGCCACAGCAGTAAATCACGACCGCCCGATCTTTTTATCTAATAGTGAAGTAAACTTATCACAAGTCAATGCTAGCTTTGCCTGTGCGCTACACATGCATCAGCCAACTATACCCGCTGGGGCAAATGGTGAATTAATCTCTAATCTACAGTACATGTTTGAACATCCTCATGATGGAGACAATCATAACGCAGGGGTATTTGCCTGGTGTTATTCTCGCATGGGAGACTGGATTCCTGAATTGGTTGCTAATGGTTGTCAGCCCCGCATAATGCTGGACTATTCGGGCAATCTGCTGTGGGGTTTTCAGCAAATGGGACGCCATGATATTCTAGATAACCTGAAAAAAATCACTTGTGATGCTCAATATCAGCCCTACGTCGAATGGTTGGGTACAATGTGGAGTCATGCGGTAATTCCTTCCACGCCCATCCCCGATATCAAGCTGCATATTCAAGCCTGGCAACACTACTTTGCGGCAATCTTTGGGTTTGAGGCGTTAGAGAGAGTCAAGGGTTTTTCTCCCCCAGAAATGCATCTTCCTAACCACCCTGACACTCTGTATGAATATATCAAGGCTTTAAAAGAGTGCGGTTATCGCTGGTTACTGGTACAGGAACATTCCGTTGAGAGATTGGATGGGTCAGGTATCAATCATGATGATAAATATCTACCAAATCGCTTAGTGGCACGTAATTCCCAGGGAGAAACTATTAGCATTACCGCCCTAATTAAAACTCAAGGTTCGGATACCAAGTTAGTAGCGCAGATGCAGCCCTACCATGAGGCAAAATGCCGAGGTAAACAGCAGCTTGGTGGGGTTTCTATACCTAGCTGCGTCAGTCAAATTGCCGACGGAGAAAATGGCGGCGTGATGATGAACGAATTTGCCCGCGACTTCCAGCCTGTATGGTACGAAATCAAAGATAATCAGCATATTATAGGGCTAAACGGTACAGAATACCTAGAATTAATTACCGCCGCAGGAGTCGATCCTGATAGCTATCCTACCTGCCAAGCAGTGGGGCAACATAAAATTTGGCGGGAAGTAAATCCTGATACTGCTACTCCAGAAAAAGTAGAACAGGCGATCGGCAATTTACAAGCCACAGACCATCAGTTTCATATGGACGGGGCATCCTGGACAGATGATTTAAGCTGGGTCAAGGGTTATGAAAATGTATTAGAACCCATGAATCAACTCAGCGCCATGTTTCATCAAAAGTATGATACTTTAATTGCCGAGGATGAGGAGGTAACTAAAACTAAAGCTTATCAAGAAGCATTGCTGTATGTCTTACTGTTAGAAACCAGTTGTTTCCGCTATTGGGGACAGGGAATGTGGACAGATTATGCTAGAGAGATCTTTCGTCGTGGCGAAGCTTTGTTGAAATAAATTAAAGTACTTAAGTGCGATCGCTTTTTATCTAAAATTAATGGTAGTAAAGGTGATCGCTTGACTTGTCAACAGGATTAGATTTCGGTTGAGATGGTTGAGTTTCAGGTTCTGAATTGCCTGGGCTAGGTTCCTGCTGTGGGATAAGCTTATCTAACGTCAGTTCGGGTTAACAAGATTAGTCTGCTTAGGTAGCTCTAAGCTCTAAGCTTTTGAAGTATTGTTTATTAGTTTAAAAAAGAAAGTTTAACGAGAAAACAGTATTTTTGAAATACTTGTGCAATAAAGGTTTTAGCTTATCTCGAACTGACGTTGTCTAAGTCAATTTGAGAACCAACTCCCATCACTTACTACTTATTTTCTTTAAATTCTTTAGTTCTCTTGTTCGATCAAAACTGACTTGCTCCTATCGCATATTCATTCAGAAAACTATTTATTTCTTTGCTTTCCAAGTCCCACCATAACGGTAATAAGGATTATCTTGACTAACTTCTTGCCAACAGTCTGGACATACTAAGATCCAGTTTTCATCTGCTTGATATTGGATACGATAGCGAATATTCACATTATTGTGGCAAAGAGCGCATGGTTTAGATTTTAACTTAGTCATGCCATAGATTTAGAGATTGATGATTTATCCCATTTATAGTCGTTTTAATTAACTTTTATACTTTCTAATTCTTCTGTTCGGGGGATTAGGGATTGCGGTGCGACCCCGCGTCGTTTTACGGCGCTAGGGAGCGCGCACCGTTGGGGGTTTGGGATTTGGGGGAAATTGGATTTCTACAATTCTTATTTAAAATAACTATATATTAAACTTTTCTATTTAAGATTTACAGAGATTCTTAGATTTGTATTTTATGAATTTGGAGAGATATTTAGAAAACTTTTAATCATTATTTTCCGCCGAAGATTGGCTATCAAGTAGTTCTTGCAATCCTACAAAACCAACGAAAAAAGTATAGAAAGCGTAGTTTAAAGGTTTATAATTATTTTGACTAGCTTTGATAGCTACAATTAATGCTTCAATACTATGAGCAATCAAAATTACAATGCCTATCCTATAAAAAACAATTAAACTGTTGGGCAAAGATTCTCCCCGCAAATACACATAATAGTTCCAGCATCCTAAACTCAATGCTCCTATTATGATAATGGTGGAAATAATTTTGATTAATTGATTAATTCGTGACTTCATTTATAGTCGTTTGTAGTCGAACAGGCTTTGTTTTTAATTGATTTGTTCGTAGTTATCAGCTATTAGCTATTAGCTTTTTTAAATTCAATGATTATAGTCTACTTAGTAGGTAACCCTGAGAAATACGAGATAAATCCCATAGATAAAACTTTGTCTACAAATCAGTGTTTGTATCTGGAGAAACTTCTATTACTTGACGACTTTCTGTAGCAATTTGTTGATCTGTAATCAAATCATTTAATTCATTGATATCAACACCTATCTCCCGACATGCCTGATGCAAACTTTTAGTAAATAAATCAACGTCTTCACCATATCCGCACTGTTTGGCTGCAACCGCGCTTCCCTGTTTAGCATTGGCTTTAGCGCAGTCAATTAGTTCTATTCCTTGAAGCATTTTAATTTTTGCTCTCATTGGTTAATTTATTTACCCCTGCTATCTTTTCAAAAATCATCAATAAAATCATCCTTCTTATGACTGATTTTTATTTAGCTACAGATGTCAAGCTAGGAATTTCAACAGCTTCAGTCTCTAAGCCAGTTTTAGCAATATGGTTTTCCAATATTTCTAAATTACGGATATTAGATTTAAAAAAAGCATCAAAAATATCCCCAGCAATTGGTACAGATCCAACTGCTGTATCTATAGCCACGTTTCTAACCATCTTTAATATTTCTTTTTTCTCAAGTCCAAAACTGCTAGCAAGATAGATAGTGTAGGCAGAAATCAAAGCAGTGATCAAGTCTCCTCCTCCAGGAAGCAAACCTAATATTGGTTCTAAGCCGAAGCGAAATTTGGTTCCAGGAATACCAATAGCAGTGTCTAATAATTTAGCTATTTTACGGATTCTTTTGAGGTTCTTGAGTTGTTTAATCTGATCCATCTATTTACGATTAGTTTTAATTAATAATCATAAGGCGATCGCTTTATTGTTGCTTCTGGCTAAGGATATAATTTACTGACATCCTCCCGACTCTGATTGCTATGGAATACAGAGCGGGGTTCCCAACTCAATCACCAAACTTATCCGACAAGCTTTCACTTATTGAATAGAGGTTCAAATGTCCTTGGGCGTTAATTCGGGAGTGCCCCTCCCTACTCAAATATTCCAATCCTTTTGCCAACAAATTACGACTGGCGTTTTCATCTCGATCCAGAATACAGCCACACTCACAAGCATGGGTTCTTTCAGACAAAGACTTTTTAACAATGCGATGGCAAGAGCTACATTTTTGACTGCTGTATTGCGGTGGAACGGCTATAACTATTTTGCCGAATACCTGTCCATAGTATTCCAACCATTCAAAGAATTGCCTCCAAGCTGCATCACTGATACTTTTAGCAAGACGACGATTCTTGACCATATTATGCACCTTCAGTTTCTCAAACACCACCAAATCGTTAGATTTAACTACGCATCTTGCCAACTTCACGGCAAAATCTTTACGCTGGCGCGAGACTTTGAGATGTTTTCTTCTCAGTTTATTAATCGCTTTTTTGCGTTTGTTAGAGCCTTTAACCTTACGACTTACTCGTTTTTGTAGACGTTTAAGAGCTTGTTCTGATTTTCTGAGATGACGAGGATTTTCAACCTTGTTACCTCGATTATCTGTATAGAAGTGCATCAACCCAACATCAAGGGCGATTACTTGCTCGGTGGGTTGAACTTCTTCAAGCCGATCAATAGCAACACAAAATTGAGCATAATACCCGTCTGCTCTACCCACAACTCGAACTCTTTTAATTTGTTTGGGTTGATAGTAGTTCAGGTCCAATGCTCCCATCATGCGAAAGCTACCAGCTTTGAAACCATCAGTGAAAGTTATAGATTGCCTATCAGTAGAAAGTTTATAGCCAGTAGCTTTGTATTCAACAGAACGAGATTTTTTGAATCTGGGATAACCTTTTTTCTTGATAGCTGGATTTTTACAGTTGTCATAAAAGCCCTTAATCGATTGCCATGCTCTTTCGGCAGATGCTTGGCGAGCTTGAGAATTAAGCTTTTTCGCCCATTCGTATTCTTTTGCCAGCACAGCGCACAAAGCAGATAAGTCGTATTGCCCAACACCGCGATTATCCATCCAGTGTCGAAGACAACTATTTCTGACAAAACCAGCAGTGCGGATCATTTCATCAATGATCGCAAACTGTTTTGTAGAACCTCTAAGCTTGGCTTCAAGTACGAACAATACTAAAATCCAAATATCTTATGGAATTATTTTACCATAAGATGTGCTGACGCACGTTTGTTTGTTGGTCAAAATTAAGTCCAATATAAAATTTTGGCATTAGCAAAACGCATCTCGATCTCTGTAGTAATAAATTCCTTTAATTGACTCATCGTGTCGCGGTCATAAACATATTTTACCCCACCAAATTTATTGCACTTGGGACTACGATTATCTTCGTTTAAGTCTAATTTGCTTTGGGGATACCATGTCTGCAATACTTGTTTTGATTTAGGTGTAAATCGATGGGTAATCAGTTCAAAGGTTAAATCACATTCGATATCTAAAGTTTGTTTAATCAGATCAAACAGCTTATGATACTGATGCTGCCAATTTGCGATCGCCATAATGGGGGCAATGACGATACCTACGGGATAACTATCTATAGCTAATTTGCGTAGACCCTGTAATCTTTGCTCAACAGTAGCAGTACCTCCTTCCATTGAGTGACTTACAGGATCGGCATTAACGCTAATGCGACAGCGAGTACATTTGTTGTGGGGTAAGTTTAATAATTGCTCTACAGAATCAAACTTGCTTACCCAACGCAGAGTTGCTTTTTCTCTAGTACCAAAATAACGAATGCATTCAGCTAAACTACCAGTTAAATGTTCTATGCCTAAATAATCTGTATAAAAACTGACCTCATATGTAGTAATTCGCTCTTCATGCTCATAATTACTTAAATTAGCCAAAATTTATGGTAAATTGCCATGAACTTTGACCACTGGTACCCCAGAAAGACTCCCTGCAAGATAACAATACTGACAATGTGCAGGACAACCCTGGGCGATGTGAAATTGCCAGTCAGCTGAGGGAGGAATGGGAGTAAGTTTTAACTGGCTAGGGGGTGCATTAACTACTGCTAAAGTGTTTTTTGCGATCGCATAAGTTTCTCGTTCAGTTTTGCCCCGCAGCCCCGTTATTCTATTCTGGGATAGCTTTTTAATCGGAATATTAAAGCTGGCAACTCGTTTGAAAATCTGCTGTCCCCAGGTTTCCTGATATGCCGCAGGAGTTATCAAAACTTGTTTTGGCAACCAGCCAGCGTTTAGTTAATGGTTTACTATCAGGTTGGATACTCGCGACCATTATAAATTATGAAAATTAAATATTCATCAATCAAAGTAGCCCTCTTATGTCACTCTCCGAAAAAAGAATTATAATTAAATCGAGGGATAAACAATTGAAAGGCAGTCAGAGTAATGGATGTAGAGTTACAGATTCTCAAACATTTGAAACGGGATGCTCGTCCTACAGTTTCAGCGATTGATCAATATTGCTCTGCTTATAATGACCTGTTTCCTGAAGTTAGAAGCTATGAATGTTTCAAATATTTACATCAAGGTATTATCTCACCAATTAAAAGGAAGTCATTACCAGAGATAGCTAAAGTTGTGGGAATATCTTCACCTCAATCTCTACATCATTTTCTAGCCAACTCTCCTTGGTCAGCAGAAGAATTAAAGTCCCGAAGATTAACTTTAACCCTGGAAGCTTTAAAAGGAGAAAAAATTACTGTAATTATCGATGAAACAGGGGATAGGAAGAAAGGGAAGAGAACCGATTATGTTGCCAAACAGTATTTAGGAAGTGTCGGCAAAATAGACAATGGAATTGTCTCAGTCAATGCTTACGGAGTGTATCAAAATATCACTTTCCCACTAATCTTTAAAATCTTTAAGCCCAAAGGAACACTAAAAGAAGGAGATAAGTATCAAACGAAGATTGAATTAGCATCATCAATTATTACAGAATTAGTAGAAATTGGCTTGAATATCGAATTAGTATTGGCAGATAGCTTATATGGTGAAGCTAGTCATTTTCTGTCAACTTTGAATCAATATCAATTATCTTGGCTGGTCTCTATTAGAAGTAATCATGGAGTCTGGATGCCAAGCAATCAGAGAGTAAGAGCCAATAAATGGTGTAAATTTACCAGAACTTTTAGCAATCAAAATTCAGAAACTAGATACATTCGCGAAATCATTTATGGTAAGAGACACCACATCACTTACTGGCAACTAACTACGGACACTGAAACTATGCCAGAAAACTCTACAACCTATGTGATGACCAATCTTCAAAAAACTACAAAGGCGTTTAGTTCGCCGCATGTAATCAGATGAAACAGACTTTGGGTAACTTATACGGATTGAGAACATGGGTCGAATATGCTTTTCGACAATCTAAACAAGAATTAGGTTGGACTGATTATCGATTTACTAATTTTGCTGAAATTAATAAATGGTGGGAAATTATCTATTCGACTTACTTAATGATTAGTTTCAATACCCCAGTTTTCATCTCCCTAAACTCTTCTCCCGTTCCTAATTTCAGTCTATCTTCAACCAATCTAGATATAATCTCTCATCCACAATGGAATCATCAACCAGGATGGAAGAATGTCTTAAATAATCTTCGTCTGATGATTCAACCTACCTTTGTCTTCTGGTTAATTTACCCTTGGCTAGAGATTTTTCCCAGTTCTAATTTGCTGCTTGGATTTCACCGCTTAATTCATACCTTAAATCAGCCTCTACCATTTTATTCCTCTGGATAGATTGCGTTATTTCTTACTTTTTAATCTCGGAGAGTGACATAAGAGGGCTATGATTTGCATGGTAATGTTTGGGAATGGTGTCAGGATGACTGGCATGGCAACTATGAAAATGCGCCAACTGATGGTAGCGTAAGGATTTTAGACTACAGTAGCAATAAAGTAATACGTGGCGGTTCCTGGTTCGACTATCTTTACGACTGCCGCTCGGCGATCCGCTCCAACGGTACCCGCGACGTCCGTAGCAACGATATCGGTTTTCGTGTTGTTTGCGTCGTCCCCAGGACTACATAGACCTTTGCCCTCTTTGCACTTTCAGTAGATCGAAAAACTATAAAAGAATAAAGTTTCTGACTTTTTACTCTGATCTAAAACGACATCGTATGATTTTTTTGTACTAGTATGGGATTTATCCAACGCTACCGTATGATATTTTTGTACTAAAATCGAAGCTTTTATACCTGTAATCTTAAATATCTTTGTACTAAGTTATGACAGAAGATGATCTTTTTTCGATTGAAAATTGCGATCTAAACTTGCCAGATAATAGTAAGCTCGATCAAAAGCGTATGTAGCAAAGAATCAATGGCAACCATAAACGATAATTATCTCAAATTAGCAGCAGGGTATTTATTCCCTGAAATTGCACGCAGAGTAAATGCTTTCGCAGCAGACAATCCCGATGCACCGATTATTAAACTAGGTATTGGCGATGTGACTGAACCTTTACCTGCTGCCTGTCGCGATGCAATCATCGAAGCGACCCACGAAATGGGCGATCGCTCTACCTTTAAAGGTTATGGTCCCGAACAGGGATATCTATGGTTAAGGGACAAAATTGCTCAACAGGATTTTCAAGCCCGTGATTGTGACATAAATTCTTCGGAAATCTTTATCTCAGACGGTTCTAAGTGCGATTGCGGTAATATTCTCGATATTTTTGGCAAGGATAATAAAATTGCCGTAACTGATCCTGTTTATCCTGTGTATGTCGATACTAACGTGATGGCGGGACATACAGGAGAAGCTAAAGACGGTAAGTATGAGGGCTTGATTTATCTATCGATTACTGCGGACAATGATTTTACTGCGGAAATTCCTACCGAGAAAGTAGACCTGATCTATCTTTGTTTTCCCAACAATCCTACAGGTGCGACTGCCACCAAAGAACATCTGCAAGCTTGGGTAGACTATGCCAAACAGCATGGCTCATTAATTCTGTTTGATGCGGCATACGAAGCCTATATTACCGATCCTGATTTACCTCACTCTATTTACGAGATTGAAGGGGCAAAAGACTGTGCGATCGAGTTTCGTTCTTTCTCCAAAAATGCTGGCTTTACAGGCACTCGTTGCGCCTTTACCGTAGTTCCCCAAAACTTAACGGGTAAAGCCAGTGATGGTTCTGATGTTAAGCTGTGGCAACTGTGGAATCGTCGTCAAGCCACTAAGTTTAATGGAGTCTCCTACATCGTACAGCGGGGTGCCGAAGCAGTTTATTCTGAGGCGGGACGAAAACAAACCCAGGAATTGATTAGCTTTTATCTGGAAAATGCCAGAATTATTTGTGAACAGCTCACCGCAGCCGGGATTAAAGTCTACGGTGGTACAAATGCTCCCTATGTGTGGGTTCAAACCCCAGACGGTCTATCAAGCTGGGACTTCTTTGATAAATTACTGCTAAACTGCAATGTCGTTGGTACCCCTGGTTCTGGTTTTGGTGCCGCTGGGGAAGGCTATTTCCGTATTTCGGCATTCAATAGTCGAGATAACGTCAACGAAGCGATGAAGCGAATTACAGAAAAATTCACAGCTTAATCTGCGCTCACAATCTGCGAATAAATAAAGCGATCGCTCTATTGCTATCAATAAGTAAGCGATCGCTTTATTACTATGAATTATAAGAATATGAAATGTAGGATATGGGGACTAACCACTAACCATTCCCCAAAACGGTTTCAGATTATTGCAAACATGATCGTCTTTAATAATAAGGCATTGATAAACCAGGGTTTGAGTTAGGGAAATGTTCGATATTGGTAGAGTTCAAAGAGCTAACAGCTAATGGCTAACGGCTAATAGCTACGAACCGATGCACTTTGTATGTCATACATCCAATTACCAACGTCTATATTAAATAGATAAACCCAGGTTCAATCCCAACACAGCATGAGCCACCATAATTAATAATGCTGCACTACCAACATAAGCATGAACGGTTCTAGCTGTTTCTTTATTGCCAATAAATCCTGTAGCTGCAATTACCGCATTAACAGTCAATAAGGCAATAACTACTGTTCCTGTAACAAAGTGAGGGCTTTCAAGAATAGGCTGCCCTTGCATTACCAGTGACAAGACACCACCTGTATATCCCAAAACCAAAAAGAGATACATCAAAGGCGCGATTTTTCGATGATCGGCTTTGTTTTTTATTGCCACTTCAGTATTAGTCGTGGCTAAAGTTCTACCGCGCCATCCCGCTAATGCCACAGCAGTACCCATGATAAATACTACAGTTCCCATCATTGCTGGATGTCCCCAATGCACAATCGGTTCTGGTGTTCCTAAACTATTAAACCAATTAGCGATCGGTTCTAGGGATGCTCTTAAATTACTCATTGATCTTTACTGCTTCTGTCTATGTTGCTTTACTAAACTTAATAAGTCTACCAATAACTATACATAAAAGCAGCTTGTATTTTAGCAATAAATGATTCAGAAATAATTATCAATAATGAGCAATGATCAGTAATTTACTGTTGACTGATGAGCGATCGCTTCAAAGGATTAATTTAGCAATTTAATCTGGTAACAAAGTCTCGGGTACCAACTTGCGGGAGTGTTGTAGGTTGAGAGGAATTTTTATTTTTGAAGGTTGTTTGAGGGTATCTTCTGCATCCAAAAGAGCCAAACTTTCTAACAAGGCATTTCTTACTACTGGCGCTTGAGGTTCAGTTAACATCAGGCGATAATATTCAATTGACTGCCAGTAATAATCGGCAGGTAAGCGGTTACTAATTAAGAGTCGAGTTAGCTGTCGAATTGCCACTAAACGCTTCAGGCGATCGCTATTACTTAAATCTGCTAATAACTGCTCTAATTTAGCTTCGATGGATCTAGTTTTCTTACCCCGTAAAGACCACCATAATAAAGCTAAAGTGCTTAAACTCACAATGCCCTGGAGTATGCTGCCAGTAGCTAACCATTGATTCTCTGCATCAGCCCAAACCGATGCGGCAAGATAGGTGCAAAAGGCTCCAGATGCTCCTGTGCCGACAGCTACAGCTAGCTGACGATTGGAGCCAACCAGCATCCCCTGTAGTTTTTGCCAATATCTTTGCCAATGGGAATTTTGCAGTAAATAGCAACCAGACATTAAGCCAATGCCAACCGTAGTAGCCAGGAATAACTTCCAGTTTAGCCACCATAATAGAGCCACAGTAACTAAACCAAGTATCCACCCACCAATGCGGCGTAACTGCCGATTCTTGGCAATTGAGATCCCAATCCTAAATATATGTTGCCAGCTAGATTTTGCTTGAGACACTAAAGATTTACCAATCCTATCCGATACAATATACTATCAATTTTTAGTCATTGGTGGCTTTTTGAAAAACTGATTTTGCTTTTTTATGGGATGGTTTAGTGAGATAGGGAGATAGGGAGACAAGGGAGACAAGGGAGACGAGGGAGACAAGGGAGACAAGGGAGATAGGGAGACAAGGGAGACGAGGGAGATAGGGAGACAAGGGAGACAAGGGAGACAAGGGAGACAATGGAGACAATGGAGACAAGGGAGACAAGGGAGAAGAGGGAGAGAGGGAGACCAGGGAGACGAGGGAGACACGGG
>JBCDDK010000099.1:0-25293 GCA_039180345.1 Cyanobacteria bacterium P01_G01_bin.39
GGCAGTAAGGCAGCTAGTTTCTCTATCTGAATTGTTCTATAGCTTTGTAATATTAGTACTGTTATTCTCAGCGTTGCATATTGTCTTGGGGTTAGTAATTGTGAGATACATTTGTGATAGAATTCTGGCAACATTTTTTAGGATGTTTATGATGTTTAATTAAGTGGAGCTACTTATGAACAATTCCAGTTATCTGGAAAAGAATGAATTTGCATTCATAGTAAAGAATACGCCACTGATATCAATCGATCTAGTTATTGTTGACAATAGAGGTAAGATTTTAGTCGGTTTAAGAAACAATGAGCCTGCAAGAGGAAAATGGTTTGTTCCTGGAGGCAGAATATATAAGAATGAAAGCATCGAATCCGCTTTTTCACGCATCAGTAGCGCTGAGTTGGGTATATCCCTAGAAATAAAGAAGGCAGAAATGCTGGGAGTTTTTGAACATATTTACGATACAAATTTTGCCAACTCTCCAGGTTTTGGAACGCACTACGTAGTTCTGGCATACAGAGTCTACGTACCTGATGTGATAGTAGACCTCCCTCAAGACCAACATAGAAATTACCTGTGGATTACGGAGCAAGACTTAGAAAAAATTGATGTGCATCCCAACACGGAGGCATATTTTTATTGTTAAAAATATGGTCGTTCTAAATTAATTGACCTATTCCCTGAGTACATGCTTTCATATGATTCTTATTTAGAATGACTATACAATCAAAAAAAGCAAGTTTGCGATCTCCGAACTGTCAGGCTGCGTTTATAAAAAGCGGCTTTCAATACTCCACCGATAAATTTCTGATAATCCACTGTGACTAAAAATTATCACTCAGCGATCGCAAGTCAAATCACAGCAAGTCAAATTCAAGCCTTTCTCAAACTTTGTATTGTCACCTGAACACCCAATAAAAATAAGCCGATCGCCACTACGCCAAAAACACCCGTCCCCAGGGCGACAATACCCATTACCATTGTTCTTACCGCTGCTGTCAGGTTAATTACCACAGGATTAGTTGAAGTAACTGCTTTAGTGGCATAGGTTTGTACTACCGAATTAAATAGCAGATATAAACAGAAGGCAATTCCCCCTGAAATACTGGCAGCAAAAAAACAGCGTAAGGGAGTAGCCTTCTCTAAAGAAGTATCTAGTTGAGAATCATTGGTAGCAGGTTCATTTGAGGTATCTTTCATAATCTCGGTTGCCGAAAATAAAGCACAATCAAATCAAATTGAAGATCCAATTGTCTTTATTATCCCTCACCGTTAGGCTACCGTGACAGCAGATTCCGACCAACGACCGACAGCTTTCCCAATCACGCTCAACTCCTGCATTAAATCAGTGAAACCTGCAAAAGTTTGTGACTGAGGACCATCAGATAAAGCTTTTGCAGGGTTGGGATGGACTTCAATCATCAAGGAATCTGCCCCAGCAGCGATCGCTGCTTTTGCCATTGGGGGAACGAAGCCTGCTACTCCTGTACCGTGACTAGGATCGATAGCGATAGGTAAATGAGTTAAAGATCGTAATACGGGTAATGCGGCTAAATCTAACGTATTGCGAACATGTTTACGATCAAAGGTGCGAATACCTCGCTCACACAAAATGACCTGAGAATTTCCTGCTGCCAAGATATATTCTGATGCCATCAATAGATCGTCAATGGTGGCAGACATCCCCCGTTTGAGAAATACAGGCTTGTCTTGAGCGCCAACTTTTTTGAGTAAAGCAAAATTCTGCATGTTTCTGGCACCCACCTGGACAATATCAGCTACTTCAGCCACTTTGTCTACATCGGCAGTATCCATAACTTCGGTGATGATGCCTAAGCCACTAGCCTCCCGCGCCGCTGCTAACAATTCTAAAGCACTTTCGCCATGCCCCTGAAAAGAATAGGGAGAAGTACGAGGTTTATATGCCCCACCGCGTAAAAAACTTGCGCCAGCCGCCTTTACTGCCTTAGCTGTTTCGATGATCATTGACTCATTTTCCACCGAACAAGGTCCAGCGATTACTACCACGGGATGATTTTGTCCAAATGGCACATCTCCACTGGGAGTAGAAACGATAACGCTACTATGTTCTCCGTTGCGGTATTCTAAACTAGTTTTCTTATAGGGCTTTTCGACACGTAGTACGTTTTCGATCCAAGGACTAATTTCTTTAATCTGTAGCGGATCTAAAGATGCTGTTTCTCCGACTAAACCCATAACAATTTTATGTTTACCGACTATTTTTTCTGGAGTTAGTCCCCAATCCTGTAATTCCGCTTCTATTCTCTGAATCTCTTGATCTGGAGAACCCACTTTCATTACTACAATCACGATTTATAACTCCAAAAATTAGCGCCAAGTTACTCTATCAGTTATATTAGTCAATTTTTTGCCAGAACGTCATTTTTTATGTTAGTTCATAAGTAATTAACTCATAATTAAAATTATTGGCTGACTATAACACTATCTACTATTAATTCTAATTTGATAGTCGTGGCTCGAATTAACTTGATAGGAACCTACCCAAACCTGATATAGTCCTGATTGCCATTGCCCTTCGATCATCGGGTTGGCATCATCAGAATCATCATTGCACCATACTCCTCCAGGTCCTTTGATTATAATTGTGGTATCGGCATCACTAGCAATTTCTAACCGTAAATACGGTGCAAAGGATTCTATGTTTAATAAGTGATTTGGTTGAGAATTGACATAGCCATTACAAAAACCAGTAGCAGTATTTTTAGTTTGGGCAACTTCTTGCGCTACGATTGACCCACCACTAGTACCTTGAATAGCTAAAGATTGAGTCATACCCTGAGGATTAATGGAGATAGTGTTGGCAGCTTGAGTAACGCTTCGATGACAGTTGATAATAATTACTCCTAATAGAAAATAGAGCAATTTCGACATTGTATTAAATATTAGTCTTAATAATGAAAGATTTATAATAGCTGTCAACGCCTGATTTGGGTTCAAATAATAAGTGTAGATAAATAGAATGTTCAATTATTAGAATATTTGAGGTTAGCATTTTCTAATATAAGCCAAGATCTATTATATCCACAGCCTTTCATAACAGCTTTGAAAAATTTGGTCAGATTCTACTAATAGTCAGATTCATACTAAATCGTGTTTACATACAATACTTAAAAGTTGTGTGAAGGCAGGGGGTAGAGCGTACAAAGGTTTGGCTCGCATGTGGGGTTTAACCTAGTTTTAAACTGGAAGTCCAAAACTAGGTTTTTAAAATCGGATTTAGTATCATAGTTATTATTAAACTTTAAAAAAAGTGACCTCTAGATTATAGAAGCCACGATCAACTATTCTAGGTACCTTTTGCCATTAATTGAGCAGTATTAACAGTTATATTTGCTCCAGAAGCTAGCCTGTAATTTTGCTCAAAGTATGCTGTAAACGTATTTTATCTGCACCCAAATGATTAAGTAATAACCATGTTTGAGTTAAATCTGGACCATGTAACTCTCCAGTTAAACTAGCTCGTAGCGATCGCATGACCAACCCTTTTTTTACTTTCTGGCTTTTGGTAACTTGCTTAATCATAGCTTTAGTAGTCTCCTCGTTTAGACCGTCATCGCTATCAAGCCCTGCAATTATTTCTTGCAATAGGGCAGCCACTCCTTCTTGCTGGAGTAAATCCATCGCTTCATCTGTATGATCAATCGAATCAACAAAAAAGACGCTGGTTTCTTTGATTACGTCGGTTAAACGATTGAGAGTCGGTGCCGTCAGTGCTGTTAGGGTTTCTAACCAAGAGCGATCTTTACTGTCTAGGTCATAACCAGCATCTTGCCAATAGGGAATTAAAAGATCGGTAAGCTGATTCGCAGGCATCTGATGAAGATATTGACTGTTAATCCAGTCTAATTTATCCCAGTCAAATTTAGCCCCAGCCTTATTGACCCGATCTAAATCAAATTCTTGAGCGGCATCTGCTAAAGTAAAAATCTCTTTAGTTGAATCGGGAAAAGTCCACCCTAGCAAGGTCATGTAATTAACCAAAGCTTCTGGTAAAAAACCCATTTTACGGAAATCATCAATTGATGTTACCCCGTCTCGCTTGGATAATTTGCGTCCATCTTGATTAAGAATTAAGGGACTGTGGGCAAAAACAGGTATTGATCCACCTAAAGCCTCATAAAGCAAAATTTGTTTAGCCGTATTGGCAATATGATCCTCACCCCGAATAACATGGGTGATCTGCATATCAATATCGTCAACCACCACCGCCAGATTATATAAAGCCTGTCCATAGGGCTGGTCATCTTCGGCGGCACGGGCGATTACCATATCACCCCCCAAATCACCACCTTGCCAACTTACAGTATCCCGAATAGAATCATTCCAGACAATATTGCGATCGCTGTCTATCTTAAACCTAATTACAGGCTTACGCCCTTCTGCCTTAAACGCCGCCTGTTCTTCACTAGTTAAGTTACGGTGACGATTATCATAACCAGGAGCCTTTCCTTGTGCTTTTTGAGTCTCCCGCATCGTGTCGAGTTCTTCGGGAGTACAGTAACAGGGATAAGCCAAACCTTGATCCAGTAAAGTTTGTACTGCCTGCTGATACTTATCTAAGCGTTGAGTCTGAAAAAAAGGACCTTCATCCCAATTAAGTCCTAGCCACTCTAACCCTGATTTTATATTCTCAGTATACTCAGGACGCGATCGCGCTGCATCTGTATCTTCAATCCTCAAGACAAACTTGCCTTGATGGTGATGGGCAAATAGCCAGTTAAAAACCGCCGTCCGCGCTGTCCCAATATGTAAATTTCCTGTCGGTGAAGGAGCAATCCTTACTCTAACACTCACAAAGTACCTCTTATTTGAAATTATTTTTTTAATTGTGTGCAGTTTATTATTGTAGCGATATTACGGGTCATCTCTATCTCTCTATTTATCTGATCTCGTTGCCCTCTGCCTCCTTCAATAAGTAAACAGTTCCAGGCAAAGACTTGATGATCTCGTATAACATTTAAAGCAACTAGGTATCTTTACTGACAACTATCACGAGAACTGGTTAGATAAAATAATCTAAACTTTACCCCGCAGCCTTTAAAAGCCACTATGGTTGAGCAAATTAAATCTCAATATTCTTTATCCTGGGTCACAAAAATTTCTGAAATTTCTCAAGCAGATTGGGATGAATTAGCCAAACCACTACGAACTCCTTTCTTGGAATGGGAATGGCTGCACAACATTGAAGCCTCTGGTAGTGCTACTGCCCGCACAGGATGGCAACCCTGTCATTTAGCAGTATGGAGTAAACAAAAGTTAATTGCTGCCGCACCTTTATATATCAAAGGACATAGTTACGGAGAGTTTGTTTTCGATCATCAGTGGGCAGATTTATCCCATCGTTTGGGAATAGACTATTATCCCAAATTGCTGGGGATGACTCCTTTTACCCCTGCTGTTGGATATCGCTTTTTGATTGCGCCTGGGGTAGATGAATCAATCGTTACAGAGCTAATGATAGCGGCAATTGATAAATTTTGCGATCGCAATCGGCTGTCTGGATGCAATTTTTTGTTTGTCGATCCTGACTGGGGTGCCATGATGGAAAGCAAGGGATTTCATAGCTGGCTACACCATGGCTACATTTGGTCTAATCATGATTTTGAAAGTTTTGATGATTATCTGAAGATGTTTAACAGCAACCAGCGCAAAAACATTAAACGAGAGCGAAAAGCCGTAGCTAAAGCTGCTTTATACACCAAAACTTATGTTGGCAAGGAAATCCCGCCTCATTTATATTCTGAGATCTATCGCTTTTATAGTAGTACCTGCGACAAGTTTTATTGGGGCAGTAAATATTTAACCCGTCAGTTTTTTGAACAACTATACCCAAATTATAGCGATCGCGTATTACTAGTAGTGGCATATACCGAACAAAATGAGCAAACTCCTGTAGGTATGTCTTTTTGTCTGCATAAAGGAGATCGCTTATATGGTCGCTATTGGGGTTGTTATGAAGAATATGATTGCCTTCACTTTGAGGCATGTTACTACAAACCAATTGAATGGGCGATCTCTAATGGGATCAAAACATATGATCCTGGTGCGGGAGGCAGACACAAGAAAAGAAGAGGTTTCCCTGCTACCAAAAACTATAGTTTACACCGCTTCTATAATCGCCGCATGGCGCAAATGCTGGATCGTTATATCAATGACGTTAATCGGATGGAACAAGCTGAAATTGTCGCCATCAATGATAATCTTCCGTTTAATAGACAAGAAATTAGTTTTAATTTAGATTAAGTTGCCAAAACTATAGTATTTGTAGCAAAAGATGTAGATCTTTAAACAAAGCGATCGAAATCATTTCCTATGACTACCATTTAAGTAATGATTTTAAATATAGCCTAAACCAAGAATATAAGTATAAATTTTTACTTTTTTGCTTGGTATCTAGCAACACTATTTTAATATGCCATTACTTCAATTATTACCGAACTTTTGGTCGCAAACTACACACAATCCTTTGTTACATAAGGCAAGAAAAAGACATAATAATTTGCCTAAAACAGAGAATGATAAATTCTTTAATCTAGCGCAAACTGATTATAAACAGGCACGTAAAGTTGCTCAACAGAGGTATGCAATGCTGGCACAGATGCTGAGGGCGGTAGTTAAAGAACACTATACTTCTGCCGAACAAAACAAAGTAAACTCGATTGTAATTTTTCTAATTGATATTCTTGCTAGTAAGGCTAGTATTTTTCCCGATATGGAGTATGACAATGTTTGGTATACCGATCATTACGATTTCATAGAATTAGCTAGAAATATGGGGGTGGGGGATGAAACTTTGCCTCACTGGCAAGAGGAGTTAAATCTATATAGCCGCTATCTAGAAATAACTGCTTCCGACTTAGTCAGAATCTTGCTGGAAATATCTGATGAGGCTTTAATTGATGGGTATCAGTCTGGAGCTGATGTGGATAAGTGGTTCAGCTATACTGCCAGAGAAGCTTTAAAATCTCGTAAACGCTTATCTCGCTATCGTCAGAGACAAAGTGAATCTCTGTTTATTACCTACAGAAGCTCAGGGGGCGCAGGCTGGGATAAAAATTAACTATGGCGACCGTCTGTAAAAATGGGGTCAAAAACTAACTTAGGATCAACATCCAAGCTTATCTTTGAGGGAGACAATTATTTAACTTACGCTATTCCCCACAAAAGCCGGCGTTAAACTAGCGTGAACGAGAAAGTGTTGCAGATGAAAAGCTCTTTCCTCAATTTTAAGTAAAACTTGCTCGTATAAATAGCGAGTAGCGCGCTCGCCTCAGTTCTCTGGTTGAGCTGCCTGTTGACGTATTAGCTTAATGATTTCTGGTTCTACTACCAAGTCATGTTCAACCATTTGGCGTTCACCAAATACTCCATCTTCTTCTTGCTCAAAGCAGCATAATTTAATTGGGCAAGCCTACTAAAACTGTCAGCAGGAATTCCAGCTAAGCCATTGAATCTTTCGCCGATTTCGTGGATGTATCTCTGCACCTCCTCATAGTTAGCGGCAAAGAATTCCTGTAGAGAATAAAATTCTGAACCTTCAACCAGGAAATCATGATTTTGTATTGTCATTAGTATTCTACAGGCTATTGATATTTAGTTGAATTGCGATAGAACTGACTTTTACAGACTCTGATTCTCAATAAGCAAAACAAATGCTGTGATTTTGATGGTAATCAAGATTTTTTAGATTAATGATATTTCTTTGATTTATTGCAAATTAATTGCATTAAGCTGTATATTAGATTTAGTAAAAATAAGCTGATGAAGCTTTTGAGCAGATACCTAAAGCTCTGAATGTACAATTACAAGCTGACATTAAATAAAAAATAAACAATAATTATTCTCTTTAAGTATTGTGTATGAGATAACTAGAGCTTGCTTCTGCTAATCAAGCTTTCTCATGCCTATATTTAAAATCCCAACTTATGAAAAATTTTTATGACTCAATGAGTTGCCTCTTAGCCTATCTTAATTCTTAAACATTATGGCGATCGCCCTAGAGCAGAACGCATCTACTACTATTCCTCAGAAAAAGCATAAAACTCCTAGGTGGATGCGTCCTACATTTTCCCCCGAACATGGTGTTTTATTAGTCCTATTTGGCTCATTCTTGACTGGTGCAGCATTGGCACAACAATGGACATACACCACGACATTGGCATTGATTTGCGCCTTCTTTGCCTTACAAGCAGAGTATCCTTACATAGTCCAAATCAAACTAAGGAAAAATCTCAAACCTCGTTATCTAGTTTGGGGAGGAATTTACGGCTTAATCGCCCTGTTTTTAGCTGTATTTCTGTGGCTTCAAGCTCCTTCATTATTGTGGCTCTATGGATTAGCAACAATAGGCTTAGTCATAGATGCAGTTGCGGTGGTGAAGGGCAAGCATAAATCGAGAGTAAATGAAATTGTTGGCTTTACAGCCATTTGCCTAGCGGCACCTCTCGCCTATGGCGCAACCACAGGCAGCCTTTCAATAGAGGCAATGGCAATTTGGATACTCAACACTCTATTTTTTAGTAGCGCAGTCTATACGATTAAGCTACGTCGCAAGAAAACCGCAGCTTTTAAACCAGGAATAATCTACCACTGTGTCGCAACTTTGATTATCGGTAGTCTTTATAGTCTCGACTATCTATCACTAGTTACCGCCTTGTCTTTCACAATAGTCTTATTCAAACTTCTCATAGTCTATATATTTAGAAATTGGTATTGTCGAGCAAGATTTCATGCGGTTGCTATCTTTGAAACTCGCTTTGCTTTAGTTTATATTGCGATTGCATCTATTAGCCTGCTTCCCGCCCATTTACCACCTCGATAAATAAAATAATTTTAGAGTTCATTATTACATTATTGATGCTGCTTTTTTGCCATTCTTGCTCTATGTCGATTTAATTGACGAGCTTTTTTCTCTGGGGTTAGCTGCTCATAGCAATGAGGACAAGAAATATCTGGCTCATACTGAGGCGAAGCTTGATCTGCCGCTGATATGGGGTGCCCACAAGCATAACAAAGCTCATGACTACCTGGCTCTAACCCCTCCTTGACCGCGACTCGTTCATCAAAGACAAAACATTCACCTTGCCACATACTTTCTGTAGGGGATACATTTTCCAGATATTTTAAAATTCCCCCCTTGAGGTGATACACTTCCTTAAATCCCTGAGAAAGCAGATATGAAGAAGCTTTTTCACAGCGGATGCCCCCAGTACAAAACATCGCTACTTTTGGCTGTACATCGGGATCAAGATTTTGGGCTACATATTCAGGAAATTCCCGAAATGACTCTGTATGGGGATTTTTCGCTCGCTGGAAACTGCCTAATTTTACTTCGTACTCGTTTCTAGTATCAATTACGACTACTTCAGGATTACTAATAATCTGATTCCAATCTTGAGGTTCGACGTAAGTACCTACATTTTGGTTAGGATTAATTTCTGGTATACCCAGAGTGACAATCTCTGGCTTGATTTTCACCTTTAATCTGGCAAACGGTAAGTTTTCCGATGTCGATTCTTTATGTTCTAAATCCTGTAGTTCAGGCACAGTTTGCAGGGCTTGTAAAATATCAGCGATCGCCTCATGACTACCAGAGATAGTGCCATTGATTCCTTCCTCAGCTAAGATAATTGTTCCTTTGACTTGTCTATCGGTACACCAAGCAAAAATTTGCTCTTTTTTAGCCTTAAGGTCGTATATTTCGACAAATTTATAAAAAGTAGCAACTAAATAGGACATAAAATAAAGTTAGTTATGATGGCAAAACAATTATAAAAGAAGCCACTAACCACTGAGCAGTTTACGACTGAGGAAATTGATGATTTTGCACTTCATGAGTAAAATCAGCCACAGCATTGGTAATAATTTGCCGTAAATCAACATAAGACTTGGCAAATGGAGGTTGTTTTGCCGACAAACCCAACAAATCTGCGGTAACTAGCACCTGACCATCACACTTATTTCCTGCCCCAATACCAATAGTAGGAATAGCTATCTTGGAGGTAATCACCTCAGCTAAATCCTGGGGAATGTGTTCTAAAATAATGGCAAATGCTCCTGCTTCGGCTAAAGCGATCGCCTGACTAATAATTATGTCTGCTTCTACTTCGGTTTTACCCTGTTGCTTATAACCTAAAATCCGAAACGATTGAGGAGTCAAACCCACATGTCCCATAACGGGAATACCGATAGCGGTTAATTCTCTAACAATCCCAATAATTGTCGGATGTCCACCCTCTAGTTTGACAGCAGCAGCATCCGTTTCTTTCATCACTCGTCCTGCCGATTCAATTGCCTGAGACATACTAACTTGATAGCTCATAAAGGGTAAATCACAGACAACAAGAGCGCGTTTAACGCCACGACAAACCGCCTTAGCATGATGAATCATCTCATCTAAAGTTACGGGTAAAGTGCTGTTGTGTCCTAACCCCACCATTGCCAAGGAATCACCGACTAAGATTAAATCGACTCCAGCTTGGTCTAGTATCTGCGCCAAACTATAGTCCCAAGCTGTTAGGGAAATTATTGAGCGACCTTGGTCTTTCCATTGTCTTAATTGTTGTAAAGTTACTGCCATCTGGATCTAAGCTGGAGCTAAATATTTTATGAGCTACTTGACTATTGTAAAAGCAGAAATACAGCCTTGTGCCAAATAAACTAATACATTGGGCAATTTAACTTGTGTCATAGCAGATTAATCTATCTGCGTTCTCGGTGCGTGTACATGCGGCACCAAGGCTATTGCCTTAAGTCGCGACATGCGGCAATGCGGGCGGTCAACAATGTGAGGAGACCTCACATTTACGCCTTTAAAACTTTCGCTTTTGTAGCGACGCTTGCAAGCTTTGCTTGCTGTGCCTTTGTCTTGCGCCTTACGTCGAACGGCGCTTACGCGCCATCGTCTCCTTCGGAGACTCTGTGGGTCGCACCGCTGCGTTCATCTGTGGACGTTATTTTAGTTGTCAAGTAATGGAAATACAAACTGCTGTATAACAACATATTTATCCCCAAATCCCTTTCAGTAGACAATAATTATAATAGAAAGCTCAAAATATAAGACGATAAACCAAACAGATATGACTGCGATCGCCATTACAGAAACCCCCAAAACTTGGAACTGGCAGGGACATAATATTACTTATCAGCAAGCTGGAAATACAGGTGCAGCCGTAGTTCTTGTCCATGGATTTGGGGCATCTTGGGGACACTGGCGCCATAATTTACCTGTGTTAGGAGAATCCTGTCGTTGTTTTGCGATCGATTTGATTGGGTTTGGGGGGTCAGATAAACCCCAACCAGGGATAGGTATTGAATATACTTTTGAAACTTGGGGTCAACAACTAGCAGATTTCTGTCGCGAAGTTGTGGGTAGTCCAGCTTTTTTGATTGGTAATTCTATTGGCTGTATTGTGGTAATGCAGACTGCGGTAGAGTATCCAGAATTAGCTTTGGGAGTAGCGGCGCTTAATTGTTCAGTAAGGCTATTACATGAACGTAAACGAGTTACTTTACCCTGGTATCGTAACTATGGTTCGTTAGTTATGCAGCGGATACTAGGGAATAGACAAATTGGCAGTTTCTTCTTCCAACAGATTGCCAAACCAAAAGTAGTGCGTAATATTCTGCTTCAAGCTTATCGTCGCCCCGAAGCTGTTACGGATGAATTAATTGAGATGCTGATGAAGCCAGCACAAGATCCAGGTGCTGCGGACGTATTTCTAGCATTTACCCGTTATTCTCAAGGTCCTTTACCAGAAGATCTACTGCCTCGTCTTACTTGTCCTACTGTTTTACTATGGGGAACAGAAGATCCCTGGGAACCTGTAGCCATGGGTAGAGAATTGGCAGACATAGCCACGGTAGATCAATTTATCCCCCTCGAAGGTTTAGGTCATTGTCCTCAAGATGAAGCTCCAGAAGTAGTTAATCCTCTGTTATTAAATTGGATTCAAGAGCATCAATAAAGTTATGAGCGCTTTATTGTTTTGTTCGTTTCAAAAAAGCGATCGCTTAAAAAATAGAATATAATGTGGCTTCTTTTAGTATCAAGATATTATTCAGAGATGAATTATTCTGGTTTGTATACTACCGAAGCTGTTTTTTTATTAATTATGGCTTTTTGATTTGCTAAACAACTTAACTTTTTAGCATTACTAAACAATATTAATGATCCTCAAAGAATTCTCCCCCCAACAGTAGTTTTATTTACAGGTCTTTTTCTAATTCCCTATTTATATTCCTAAGTAACTTCTAATACTGCCTGATAAAAAAGCAAAAGACTTAATCTAGCGATCTGGCAACCGTCGAATCAACCAGTAACTAATAGAGAGAGCGAAAATTGCCGCAGCTAAAGCAATTAGCTCGTTGCCAGAATACTTTTGCAAATCAAAAATAATGATTTTACGAGCAACTGCAACTAAAGAAGTTGAGATAACTAACTCAACTTGAAAAATATGTTTTTTGAGATAAACAGTAATATTTTCTAGTAATTCTAAAGCAATTAAAATATTTAAAAACAAGCCAAATAGTTCAATCAGAGTTTTATTGATTGAACCAAGGGGGTCGGCTAAGATATTGCTACCAATCACAAAAACTAAATCGGCTAAAGCTACTAAAATTAAAACTAATAAAGTAATCGATAAAACCTTAGCAACCAAATTCTCAATCAAACGAACTAATTTAAAAAAGTTGCGGTCATCACCTATATTTATTATTAATTTAATTAAATCCTTGACTCTCGCCATGATAGTTTTTGGAGTTTGATTAATAGACTTTATAGGAAATAAGGATAGTGCATCAAGAAAGTATTGGAATGATAAAATAACTAAGTTTTCCTAACTATCTTACTTAGATGCAGTGCCTTCCATGTGGTCATAGCAAGACTCCTAACCATGGACAAACCAGCAAAGGAAGTCAAAGTTACTATTACCCAAGTTGCCAACAAACTTATACTGAAACTTTTGATACGATCTACTATCGTCGACAAATTGAACCAGAAAAAAATCGGTTGGATTTTCCCATAATTGTGTCTAAAGTCAGTCGAATTTTACCACATCTATGGCGTTTGAGTAGTTGTGATTCTTTAATATCAGGAACTTCTGGACTGTTTTGCAAACCTTGCAACATTTTTTTGTTCCGTACAGAGGTGACTACCCCATAAATTCAAACACAGGAGAGAGCATAGTTAACAAAAGGTTAGCCTGACGCGGGATTGTCTCATAAAATCAGCAACGCTTTAATTTCTAATCGCAGCTAGATCTTGAGTATTCGAAAATTCTTGATTTGCATTTGCCCTGATAGCGCGAAACATACCAAAGCGACAAAGACCATTTCCAAAAGCTAATCTCATCAATAATAAGGTGGGAACTTCTCGCAAGGACTTGATTAAGCCAGAAACGCCAAATTTGACTAATCCTTTCGGTTTGACAATTCCTTGCCAAATAGAATCAATCCAAGAAGGAAGAGTCTCTTGAGTCCAGTCATCAGTGATAACTTCCCCTTCAACCAAGCCTGTTTCCGCTAGTAACTCCGAAAAACCTTCAATACTAGAAAATTCTGGATGTGACCACTGATCCAAAAGCTGTTTCATCACAGGCTTTTCCCAGAAATTCAAAGGAACAGTGCGATCATCTCGTTGATTCCAGTCAGCAACTACCAAAATACCCCCAGGCTTGAGTACTCGCAATAATTCTTGGGCAAAAACTTTCTTGTCGGGCATATGAGGTCCTGCTTCTACTGACCAAACCACGTCAAAACTAGCATCAGGAAAAGAAAGAGCCATGGCATCGTCAACCTGAAACTTAGCATTAACATCTTCAGGAGTTAGCTCTTGAGCGCGTTTTACCTGTTGAGGACTGATAGTAACTCCTGTAACGTCAAATTGATAGTCTTTTGCCAAAATTCGACTACTACCACCAATACCACAGCCCACATCTAATAAAGTAATTCCTGCGGGCAAACTATTTAAATTGCCCCAGCGTACCATCTCATGCACAAAGTCATACTTTGCTGTAATGAAGTTCTTGCTCGACTTAGGTGGTGAGCCATAATGTCCTAAATGAATATGTTCTCCCCAATAAAATTCCAAAATGCCGTCATCTGTCCATTCGTCGTAGGAATTAGCAACCGAATCAGTCGATTCGTAATTACGAGGAGTTAAGAGGTAAACTGCAATCCCAAGCACCAAGAAGATTACAATTAATCCCAGAATATAAACTAAGCTCATCTAAAATGAATATTTTATATGTTGTTACAGATTCTTAATATAACAAGGTTTGACTATACTCAGATGAGATCGGCTATTTTGTACGTTCATGGCAGTGAAATTCTAAAAATGCAGCTCAAATATTTAAATTTCGATGTGCATTTTTGAATAGAGATATTAGTTCAAGTATTTCTGTCTAATCAAAAAGTGAAATGCTCCCTGTTCTATAACCTAAAAAAACCTTCTAACTTAAATAGGATAGAAGGTTTAATATTTTTGACAAGCCTAAAATTAGCTAGCTATAATCAATGAGTCAATATTGGCATCTAAGACAAATGGCTTAGTTTACGCATCCGGGAAGATGAAGTTGCTGCCACCTAGATCGTCAATGTTGACATTCTCAATAATTACCTGACTAGTAGGGTCATCACCTAGAGAACCCAAGCTATAGCCCAATTCTGGTCTCGATGCAATCACTACATCGGCACCCATTTGGAAGAAAGAACTTTCTAAACCTTGAGTTAAGCCATTGCTAAAATCATCAAAGGCGAATTGACTAGCACCATTGTTTTGGGCTGCGTCAAGTTCAGGAATACCTAAAGCAAAATCACTGATATCAATGCTATCTTCATTGACGTCAAAATCGGTGATTATGTCAACAAAGCCAGCAGTAAAGTCTGTTGCTGTTTCAAAAACAAAAATATCTGCTCCTGCACCACCAGTTAAAGTATCATCCCCTGCACCACCAGTTAGGATGTCGCTTCCTGCCTCACCTAATAGCAAATCGTCGCCGTCGTTACCGAAAAGTACATCATTGCCAGTACCAGCAGTAACTGTATCATCACCTAAACCACCAGAAAGAGAATCTGCGCCACCTTCTCCAAAGATTTCATCATTTCCGTCCCCACCAAAGATAGTGTCATCACCATCAGGACCTAGACCTACGGCAAAAGCATTATCACCAAAGATAACGTCGTCTCCATCATTGCCATTTATCAGATCATCATTCGCTCCACCTTCGATTAAATCATCACCTAATCCACCAGAGATGCTGTCATCATCTGCGCCACCGAATAGAGAGTCGTTACCAGCTCCTCCAGAGAGGATATCATCACCGACTTCTCCTTTGATTTGATCGATTCCGTCTAGTCCAGATAGAACGTCATCACCAGAATCACCTTCAAGAATGTCATTACCGACAAGCCCTTCTGGTGTAAATAGAAGGCTACTATCATCGGCAAAAGGAGTGCCGAAAAAAGCAACATTGCTTACGTTTGGCATAGTTAATTTTCCAAAACTATAAAGTACTTAAGCTTTTATGTTCTTACGAACACTAGCGATACTAACATTGTGGTTGCTTTAAACTCAAGTAATTTACATAAACTTTTTTTGCTAATTAATTTATATTTTTTAGATCAAAAACACAAAAATAAATATTATTCTATCTGGATTTTTTATTGTATTTGTAGATGTATTATTTTTCTTTAGAACAACTTTTTGTTAACTTTTTGTTAATAAACTTGTTGTAGATAATAGAGGAAAATAGTTAATAATCCCACTAGAGCATTCAGAATCAGCATCGCAAGACTCCATGTTAAAATATCAAATGTGTTTTATATTACATTTTTGTCAAAAGAATAAAATAAATTATTGTGGGAATAATACAGTTTAAAATTTTTCAATTATCAATTTCAATAGCTTGGTATGATATCATGAATTTGATTCTCGATAATATTAATATTTCCTTGTGAAAAATAGCTTTTGTTTGTGACTGCAAAGAGCCATAAAAACTAAATATCAAATCATAATTGATAATTTTTTTGATAACTCGACTAATATTCTGTAGATTATTAGGGTATGTCTGAGAAGTAATCAATTATGTTAGCTGACAGATTATCGTTACGAAAGCTTTTCTCTGGCACACGATCGCTTATTCAAAAGATAAAACTTTTTCTTGCTGAATCAGAAATTGATGAGCCAAGTGTCATTTCTGACTCCTCAAATATCTTCTAAGATGATTTTGAGCCAAAATACAAAAATAAAATGTTATCAAACACAGATAAAATTATAGTTGCTGGTGCTACTGGCGGCGTAGGGCAGTTGGTAGTTGCCAAATTGTTAGCCAAAGATTTAAATGTTCGAGCATTGACTAGATCTAGATCTAAAGCAGAATCAATGTTTGACAACCGAGTTGAAATAGTTGAGGGAGATATTCGTTATCCCGATACTTTGACTCAAGTTACTAAAGACATTAAATATATAATCTGTTGTACTGGAACAACTGCCTTCCCTTCTTTGAGATGGGATTTCGCCAATTTATTTCAACCTGAGAATAGCCCTGAAGCAGTAGATGGAGAGGGGGTTAAAAATCTACTTGCTGCTGCACCTCAAGATTTAAACAGATTTGTGTTTGTTTCTTCTTGTGGCGTACTGCGTAAAGATCAGTTTCCTTATAATATTCTTAATGCTTTTGGCGTTTTAGATGCCAAATTAACTGGAGAAAAAGCGATCACAGCTTCAGGTTTACCTTACACTATTATCCGTCCCGCTAGACTGATTGACGGACCTTATACTTCTTATGATCTGAATACATTATTGAGAGCAAAAACCAATGGCGAAAAAGCTGTTATCATCGAATCAGGCGATCGCCTGAACGGTGAAACAAGTCGTATTGACGTGGCGAATGCCTGTGTTGAAGTCTTGTTTTATGAATCTACAATTAATCGCGATTTTTCGATTGTTAATTCAGGAAATAGAGTAACAAATACTGATTGGTCGCAGCTTTTCTCTGCCTGGTCGTAATCAAAAATTATTGAGTTTACTTGTATCCACCGATGCCAAGCAGATTAAAGAGATTTATAGTTTATGTAAATAGATAATTTTCTTTGAAAACATGATATTTGCTTTACTAAATAATCTGAACAAGCAATCTTTTACTGGCATTGCTCATATCAAAACTAAAGTTGACAGCCATCCTATTAATTGGAAAGTATACTTTGATAGCGGCAAACTAATTTGGGCGAATGGTGGGATTCATTCTCAGAGATCTTGGCAGAGACATTTAAGTAAATACTGTTCTGATAATAATTCAAAACGAGTCAATTTTCAGGAAGCGGAACAATATCGCTGTTCTGAATACGCTAATCTTGGCATTTTACTCCAACGTCAGATGGAGAGTAGAGAAAGCGTAGGTAAACTGATTAACAACAAAATTGTTGAAGTATTGTTTGATCTTTTTCAGCGAGAAAAAGCCACTCCGTTAGAGTTAGAAGCAGAACAACTTTCATTAAATAATCTTATTGGAAATACTAGCGGCTATTCTCCAATTACGATTGACTTAGAAAAAGCATTTAAACAAATGCAACAACAATGGTCAGTCTGGATTAAGCATGGCTTTTCGTCTGTTTATCCAGACCATGCCCCACGAATAAAAAGTAAAGAAGAACTACAAAAAGCGGTTCCAGCAGTAGTGTATCAAAACTTTACTAAGCTCTTGGATGGTCGTCGAAGCATTAGAGATTTAGCAGCAGGGATGAATAAAGATCTATTACTATTAACTAAATCTATTTATCCTTACATTGATAAAGGTTTATTAGAATTAGTTCAGGTTCCTGACTTGAATTTAGTAAACTCATCTAAAGCAAATTCACCAAAAGAGTCGACTCCCAAAAATAAGTCTTTGATTGCATGTATTGATGACAGTCCTCAAATATGTCAGATCATGAATCAAATTATTGTTAAGGCTGGTCATCAATTTTTGGGTATTCAACAACCAATACAAGCTGTACCTAAATTGATTGCGGTAAATCCTAAAATGATTTTCCTCGATATTGGAATGCCAATATTAAATGGCTATGAAGTATGTACTCAAATTAGACGAGTTTCTAAGCTCCAAGAGATTCCCATTATTATGCTAACTGGTAATGATGGTGTATTTGATCGAGTCAAGGCTAGAGTATGTGGTGCTTCGGATTTTCTTTCTAAACCAATCGAAGTGGATAAAATATTACAAACTATTGACAAATTTTCTGCTGCCAATGCGCCCACAGTGATGATGTCAAGCTAATTCTAAGCTCATTAATAGTATTGTTAATTCAGCAAATTTTGTGACTAAAAATATCTATTATTAGCACAACTATATTTAATCTGTAATATCTAATCTTGCTACAATTGAAACTGAAAAATTACGAACTAATCTGATCAAGTATTGATTATAAAAACAAACAAATCCATATATTATCTACTGTATTTTCAAATAAATTTTTCCATCTCATTATGTAATAGAAAAATATCTAATTTTCATGATTTTAATCCAGAGATAACATGAGCGCCAATAATCTAAACAAACTATCTAGTCAATTAATATACTTTAAGCAGAAACAGTTTACTGGGCAAATTAGTATTCAAGGAAGCAGTCAAACTACTTGGAAAGTATATCTTTGTTTAGGCAGGTTGATCTGGGCTGATGGTGGGGTTCATCCTTATCGTTCTTGGAAAAGATTAATTGATAAATATTGCCCTAAAATTGAATGGTACAACTGTGGGATTGATTTTTCTAGTCAGGCTGATGGTGGTGATTATCACGTACTCAAAATTTTGCTAGAACGCCAGTTAATTGCTCGTGAACAAGCGATTGAATTAGTCAAAAATCGAGCAATAGAAGTTTTATTTGATTTGCTACAGCTAGAACATAGACAACAGTTGAGAGTTTCCTCTAAAGTTGCCTCCACCTCCTCGTTTCTGACATCTGGAATTCAGATGTCCATCTCATTAGTGAATATTGAGCAAGTTCTTCATGAAGCTAATCAAAGATGGCTTGTTTGGCAACAAAAAGGCTTGGGTAAGTGTTCCCCCAATCTAGCGCCAGTAATGCGCAAGCAAGATCGTTTGCGAGAAGAAGTTTCAGGTGTTGTTTACCAAAATTTCTTACGATTATTGGATGGTCAACGTACTCTCAGAGACTTAAGCTCAAGGATGGGTAGAGATGTACAAAAACTAACATCTTCTCTGATTCCATATATAAAACAAGGTCTCTTAGACGTCATTGAAATTGAAGATATTATTCCGCCTCAAATTAATATAATATCTTCTCAAAATAAAGAAAAAGTAGATCTTAGCCAGCCTTTGATAGCATGTATTGACGATAGTCCTCAAATTTGTAAAATACTAGAAAAAATTATTACCAAACAGGGATATCGCTGTATTAGTATTCAGGAATCTTTGCAAGCTTTACCTTCAATTATCAAAGCTAATCCAGACTTTATTTTTCTCGATATTGGCATGCCAATTGTCAATGGTTACGAGATTTGTAGCCAAGTAAGAAGAGTAAGTCAGTTCAAAGATATTCCGATAGTTTTTCTAACAGGAAATGATGGAGTATTGGATCGGGTAAGAGCAAAAGTTTCAGGAGCAAATGCTTTTATTGCCAAACCAATTGAAATTGAAAAAATTATCAATATAATCAATAAACATATGACTAAGCAATTTGAAAAAGAAAGAAATTTTCAACCTCTATAAAATTAAGTATGAGGTGATAGCAAATCAGATAAATAGTCATGAAGCTAGTATTTCTAGATTTTTTTGTTCATCTGATGTTAAATCTGTTGATTGACCTAAGACTTGTTTATATATTTTGGTATATTCCAATGCCGATTTGACCCAGCTAAAATTCTGACTCATGGCTCTTTGCTGTAGTTGTTGCCATCTGTCTTGGTAAACAAAGCCTTCTGAGGCACGCACCATACAGGTAAATAGATCCAAAGGTTCATAACGATCAAAACAATACCCTGTACCTTTTTGATTCATCGGATCATGGTGGCTTACAGTGTCTACTAATCCCCCAGTTCTTCTAACAATCGGAATACAACCATAACGCATTGCCAACATCTGACTAATACCGCAGGGTTCAAACTTAGAAGGCATCAAAAAGACATCGCACCCCCCATAAATTTTACGAGCGATCGCATCACTATAAAGTAACTGGACTGACATTCTGCCTCTCCAACGCCCCGCCAATTCCCATAGCTGGGTTTCCAAAGCGCGATCGCCTGTTCCTAAGATAACTAATTGGGAGTTGCTATATGCCATAAAACGGTCGAGAATCTGCATCAGCAAGCCAATTCCCTTTTGTTCAACTAAACGCGATACCACTCCCATTAGAAAGACATTTTCGTCCACATTTAAGCCTAATTCTGCCTGTAACGCTGCCTTATTCTTAGATCTTTTAATCAAGCTAGCTGGGGTAAAGTTCTCTGGCAATGCCTTATCTATCGCAGGATCATAACTATCAACATCAATCCCATTTAAAATCCCCGAAGTCTTACCACTGATAAAAGATAACAAGCCTTCAAGTTTTTCACCGTATTCCACGGTTTTAATCTGTTCAGCATAGGTGGGCGATACCGTCGTTACCCGATCTGCAAACTGAACCGCTGAAGCCATTACATTGTGACCCTGCATGTACCAGGGACACCAGGTAATCTTGTCTAAATACCAGCGCCATGGTCCTTGATATGCCAGATTGTGAATCGTATAGACAGTAGAAATATCAGGGGACTGATTCATCCATACTGGTAACATTCCCGTGTGCCAGTCGTGACAGTGAACAATCTCTGGCTTCCAATAATTCCAGCAAAATTCAGCAGCACCATTACTAAAAAAGGTAAATCGCCACGGTTCATCTTCTCCGCCGTAAATGCGATCAGGATCAAAAGCAGGATGACCAAATAAATATAGCGGTACGTCGCTGTCTGGTAAGACAGTTTCGTAAACAGCAAAAGTGTTAAACATCGCATAGCCCCACCAGACAGGATCAGGAGAAATGTCTAGCTTGCTATACAAAGAGCCATAGTAAGGCATAAATATACGGACATCATGACCTAATTTCCTGAGTATTTTAGGTAATGCACCGACGACATCACCTAAACCACCCACTTTAGCGATGGGGGCTACTTCTGCTGAGACAAATAAAATCCGCATTGAGTTACTATGGTTGCTTTTGCTTGCTATGGCTTCCTGTGTGATTATATAGGTCGGAGGGGACAGACGATAGAGGATTAAGCAAAAGATTTATTTGGATTGCTTGAAACTAATGTTTAAGTACTATAAGCCAGTTTCACGCATGGCATCCAAATAGTCGATCGCCGCTTGCAACTTGTTTTCATAGGAATAAGAAAACTCTTTAAACCACTTTCCTTCTTCACTTCTAGGGTCTAACTTTACTAGCCATTCTTTTGCCTCTTCTCGTAGAGCTTCTTTGCGTTTACGCTCTCTTAATTCTTCCCTTTTTTGAAGTTCAATCAATTCTTGCTGACGGCGTTTTTCTTCAGCAATTCTGATTTCTTCTTGACGTTTGATTTCTGCTAATTCTGCTTCTTGTTTACGCTTAATTTCTGCCAGCTGTAACTCGCGCTTGTGTGCTTGTCGGCGGTAGTCTGTATCGATTAGGGCGTTAAGTAAATCGCGATCGCGTTTTGAATTAACCATTCTAGTTTGGTCTGGTTTGGCAAAAGTTTCTAGTTTTTCTGGTGTCCTATTTGTTCTACCTCTACCAGATTCTAAATCTGCTCTCAGTTCGGCTAACATCTGATCCATTGAGGCTTGAGAGGTCGTAGATTGGGGTGATGGTTTAGAAGCAGGAGATTTGTTTGCCTTTGAGGTTACTTTTGCTCCTGGTTCAAATTCGTTTTTTAATTGAGCCAGTAAATCATCCATGTTTTTATCTGACACCAATACCACCCCGTTTCCTGTTCGTAATAGTTGTCTGAAGAATTTATTTTTATTATGAACTATGCCGCAGTTAAAGTATCTGCTAAAGGTTTCCAGTTAACATAGCGATCGCCACCCATCTCTAAAACTACCTTTATTTTTGGCTCTTTTTGGGTTAAATCAACCAAATATTCGATTTCCTGGCGGGATAAGATCTGTCCTTCAATTATCCACAGTGCTAATCCTTTGGCATTAGGAGGTAAAGAACTCAATTCATAGCTAGCAATTGGGGGAATAAAATAAATATCGCCTACGCTAGCATCTTGTCCGATAGTCTTCTTGCCTAAATGAGGTGGACGGACACCATGCACTCTAGTTAAGTATGCCGCTGGATCTCCTAATCCTCTAGCAGTAATATTGATTGTGTGATAACCATAAGCCCGTAAGCGTCTTTGATAACGACCTTCGGCACCTCCCTCTAAGGGCATATACAAGCCCAACGCACCAGCTTTTTCTAAAGCGCGAATAAATGATTTTCCAGTAGTAATTAGCGGCATGGTTTTTGTATATGTTGAAGTTTGATTAAACTATATTTTAAAAGATTCTCGCTCTATCAAGAATATCAAAATCGAATTCTCAACAGAAGTGTATACTTCATTCTTCATCTAATTTATCTAAAGACCCAAACGGTATCTGACAGCAGTTTCAATTTCACCCATTTTCCTTTCAGTCGAACATCCTGCTGGTATTGCTATAAATCTAGTTGCATCCAAAAAGCGAATCTGAAAACAGAGAAAAACAATTTCCCCAAGAAGTCTACTTGCTGCTGTCACGGACACGTTTGTGGACTAGTCTTAACTGATGTTTTCTTCTTTCGTTCCCACAATAACTATTTCTCTCATTTCATGCCATGGAGATGCAATTATTAATGCGATCGCGTTATACTTAGCTAAGTTTATTGAACTAAGTTATGAAGCAGATCAATATTCATGAAGCTAAAACTAATCTATCTAAGCTTCTAGAAAAAGTAGAATCAGGAGAAGAAATCATTATTGCCAATCGTGGAGTACCAAAGGCAATCTTAAGTAAGTATATTCCTCAAGCCAATTCAACTTCAGACAGTCCTTTGGGTAGATATGCTGGACAAATTAAAATTAGTGATGACTTCAATCATGAAGATGATGAGATTAATCAGCTTTTTGGTATCTAGCGCACAATGAGATATTTACTTGATACCTGTACCTGGATTTTTTTGCTAACAGATCCCAACAAATTGAGTAACTCACAGCAACAAGCAATCATAGATCCCCAAAACAAAATTTATCTTTCGGTTATTTCTGCTTGGGAAATATCCATTAAAATTGCTAAGGGAAAACTAGAGTTACCCAAGTCTTTAGATGAACTTATCTTTGAGTCCTGTGTTAAAGATGGGTATATAATCCTTGATCTTGATATTTTTAGCGTTCTCAACACCAAAAAGTTACCTAACTACCATCAAGATCCTTTTGATCGAATGCTGATATCTCAAGCTATTAATAATGATCTAACTATTATTACAATCGATGCAAAATTTGCTGATTATAAAGTAAGATTGCTTGATTAGTTGTAACAGTAAACGTAATTACAAAACACAACTATTAAAATATTTATACTGTATTGAAATTGCTCAAGCGATCTGCCAAGCTCAAAATTTATACTTCTATAGCTTCGCTGTGCCAATGACCTATAGTAAGTTTAAAAACTATACATTTAAAAATTGATCGAATCTTGATAGCGAAATATATTTCTTTAGATACCCTCACTTTACTATTAAATCATTTAGAGCGTAAATAAACCTCGTGGCAAGTTTGTTAGTGCGATCGCAATTCCATAATAATGCGTAACCTCAGTTACTAAAACCAGATCAAATCTAATTCAACTACTAATCCAGGTAAAATCTCTCTATCTGATAAGGTGTTCGGTTTCTCCAACACTTTTTTAGCTTCTCTAGGACTATAGATTTCTACTTGTTGCTGTTGCGGATTAATCAACCAGCCTAACTGGACTCCATTATCCTGATATTCCTGCATCCTCGCGCGTTCCCTTGCGCCGTAAGACGGCGCGGGGTCGCTCGTCATTTTAGCTTGAGCTACTTCTAACTTATCGCTAGGAGACATTAATTCCAATACGAAATCTGGTGCTAGTGGTAAAAACCTAGCTTTTTCGGCTTTAGTGAAGCGATCAACTCTTCCTTTAGCTATCCAACTTATATCAGGAGAGCGTATGGCACCGTTAGCTAAAACAAAACCTGTAGAAGAATCACACACCACACCTAGTTGATACCGACGATTCCAAATAACAAATTGAGCAATTAAATCTGCATTGTTTCTTCCTGTTTCAAATCCAGTAGGAGGTATAACAATGAGTTCTCCTTGATCATTTGTTTCTAGTTTTAATTCTGGATTGAGCTGACATAGTTGTTCAAAGTGTTCTACTGTAATAGGATTAGCTAGTGGTTTCAAGTTCAAAGTATAGCTGTTCATATCGCAAACTTTTGACTGGATATTTAAATACGCTTAATGTGAAATAGCTTCGTTGAAAAGTTATTTGTTCGTAGCCATTAGCTGTTAGCTTTTAGCCATTAGCTTTTTTGATTTAATAAATGTTAAATAATTATACTCGATTTACCATTACCAATAATTTATATTGAATAGTGCGATCGCTTTTGGAAAAATAACAATTAGCTGTTAGTTGCTTTTAATTTATCAATGCTTGAAATTCTGGATTATCTCTTAGTTTCTCAAAGTCAGGGTTGTGTTCAGCTTCTAGTTCACATCTGATAGGAGCTATATTTATTGCCTTTTTAAGATTTTCTATTGCTTGTAGTTGATTATTTTGTAGAGCAAAGTAACAGGCTTTAGCATAATAAATATATTCGCGATCTCTATTCATTGATTCTGCTTGTTCAATATATTTCATGGCTTGACCAAATTGACTTTGGCGAGCCAATATTATTCCTTTATTAGCAATATAAATGACTTTCTGCGGACTATATTTAACTCAGGGCTATTTCATTCTAGATGATAGAATAATTTGCTAGAGTAAGCTGTACCAGAATTAATTGAATCACTAGGTCTATCTGGAGTAGTATTTGCTTTTGATGCCATTAATACTCAAAAAAAACCATTGCCATAATCATTGGTAGTGGGAATCATTATTTAGCAAGCACTTAAAGGCAACCAACCTACTCTCTACTTTGCTATTACACAACAGTTTATTCCACGTCAAACAGTCTGTATCGTTAACCAGGGGCATGGTCGTCTTGAGAAGAGAACTGTTAGTATTTGTCCTGTCAATTGTACCAA
>JBCDDK010000100.1:0-25087 GCA_039180345.1 Cyanobacteria bacterium P01_G01_bin.39
CCAGCCTAAAAGTGGTTTTAAGGTTTGTCGAAGTAGGTTAATCTGATTCATAGGGTTTGATTTGAGTGTGGTTACTTTTAATCAAACTCTCTTTCTGTATACTCTTTCAAGTCTTCATCGATTTTTTTGTCCTGTACTAAGAGAAATCCTATGCAAAATCAGCTTTACATTAGAAGTCTGTAATCATTCTGCTTTTTTCTTTATATCAGTTAACTCTAAGGAAATTAATTAGAATAAAAAGCGTGTTATTTTTTTCAACCTAATACGAAATGCTAAAATAATTGAGAATAAAATTTAAACGTAGCGCAAAAAATAAGAACGAAAGTAAAATTTAATTTTCTTTTGTTTTGATCATTCCTAAGAACAGCTATTAAAATTAAGCTCTGTAAGTATGAAGAGATTTAAAACTATTTTTAATAGCTGGTTGCATTAATTTTATTAGCGTTTCCCGTAACTTTACCGTAATTAGAGGTGCTAACTGTCCCATTCGTCCCGAACGTAGAGATTGCTCGACAATTGACTTAGTTCGTGGAAATCTTTGAGATTCATAATTTTGAAAAGCTGTTGCTGACGAGGGATATTTCAGTAAGCATTTAGTTACAACCAGAGCATCTTCTAGTGCCATACAAGCACCCTGTCCTAAAGTTGGTAGGGTAGGATGTGCAGCATCACCTAGTAAAGTTACATTTTGTTTACTCCAATGCAAGAACTTTCTCTAAATAATCTTTCTCCTGGTAAACGAATGTTGAGTAAGGAGATGTTGGAATTACACACTCAACAGTCAATTAAATTAATTATGGCAGGGGTAAAACCTATCTAAAATTTCTCAAAACCTCAAATTATAATCCCATTTTAAAAACCTACTTTTAAACTGGAAGTCCAAAATCAGGTTAAACCCCTCTGCCCCCTGCCTTCACACAACTTTTAAGTGTTGTATGTAAACAGGATTTAGTATTAGCAATATCTTCGCTCTTATTTGCTCTTAAACTTTACAATAGAGGACTGGAGCAATTTATAGCAGAAATAATCATGAGTGATTTCGATTACGATTTAATAATTATAGGTGCAGGTGTTGGCGGACACGGTGCGGCGCTACATGCGGTTAAAAGTGGTTTAAAAACAGCAATCATCGAAGCAGGAGACATGGGTGGAACCTGTGTTAACCGTGGCTGTATCCCCTCCAAAGCTTTGCTTGCTGCTTCAGGCAGAGTCAGAGAATTTAGCGATGCCCCTCACCTCAAGGATATGGGGATTCAACTAGGAGGAATCCAGTTTGATCGTAGCGCGATCGCTGATCATGCGACCAGTTTGGTTAATAAAATTCAAGGAGACTTAACTAACAGCTTGAAACGTCTCAAGGTGGATATTATTCGCGGCTGGGGAGAACTTGCAGGGACGCAAAAGGTCAAGGTTAAAGGTGATGATGGCTCAAAAACCTATACAGCTAAAGATATTATGCTCTGTCCAGGATCGGTTCCATTTGTTCCTAGGGGGATCGAAATTGACGGTAAAACTGTTTTTACTAGCGACAACGCTGTCAAATTAGAATCGCTTCCCGACTGGATTGCTATTATTGGCAGTGGCTATATTGGCTTAGAGTTTTCCGATGTTTATACTGCCTTGGGTTGCGAAGTAACGATGATTGAGGCTTTGGATACTCTAATGCCTGGGTTCGACCCTGATATTGCCAAGATTGCCAAAAAAGTTTTACTAGATAAGCGAGACATTGAGACTTACAAGGGCGTATTTGCCACTAAGATTACTCCTGGGGCACCCGTCACTATTGAATTAACCGATGCTAAAACCAAAGAAGTGGTGGAAGTATTGGAGGTAGATGCCTGTTTGGTGGCTACAGGGCGGATTCCTGCTACGAAAAACTTGGGTCTTGAAACTTTAGCCATTGAAGCAGATAAGCGTGGTTTTATTCCTGTCAACGATAAAATGCAGGTCTTGCGGGATGGTAAGCCTGTGCCTCATCTGTGGGCTGTAGGAGATGCTACAGGAAAGATGATGCTGGCCCATGCGGCATCGGGACAAGGAGTAATTGCCATTGAAAATATGTGTGGTGCCGATAAAGAAGTGGACTATCGCTGTATTCCCGCTGCTGCTTTTACTCATCCTGAGATTAGTTACGTTGGTCTAACCGAAGCTCAAGCCAAAGATTTAGGTGAAACCGAAGGCTTTAAAGTAGCAACGGTAAAATCCTTTTATAAAGGCAATTCCAAAGCCCTAGCCGAAGGAGAAACCGAAGGCATTGCTAAAATTATCTATCGCCAAGATACAGGAGAACTATTAGGTGTCCATATCATTGGGATTCATGCCTCAGATTTAATTCAAGAAGCGGCAAATGCGATCGCTAAACGAGAATCTGTGCAAAATCTATCCTTTAATATCCATACTCATCCCACTCTTTCAGAAGTCTTAGACGAGGCTTATAAGCGCGCTCAAGTAGTCGGTGTCTAAATTATTCAAGGGGGAATAAATTATTCCCTCTGCTGCATAAATTGTCTAGTTGCTCCCTATCTAATTTAAGCGGTTCGAATCGTCAGTAAAATTAAGAATGGAGTCGAACGTTATGCAAGTTAATCTAGATAATTTAGAAACTCTAATTGCAGATTTGGGACTCGAATCAGATTTAGGAAATCTCCAAGAAGCTATTACTAGTAGCGAGGCAATTGAATCAGAAAGCTTTAGTCAAATAGCTGGGGATGAATCTTTGCTCTTCGGCAACACCGATTTTGTCAGGTTTAATGTAGTTACTGGTGACGACAATATTGGTTTTCAGAATCTAGAGGATATTCAGCTTGATGCTGGTCAGGATTTAATTCAAAGCCTACTGTTGGTAAGGAATGGTGGAAGCCGCAATCTGGCGTTTTCTAGCTTTGGAGCTGAAATTACTACTGGAGCTGATAACGATGCTGTTCGTGGTATTAACTTTGTTGCTGGCAATGGAGATGGAAATATCGGGATTGAGAACAATGAAACTAATATCGACACGGGTGACGGCAGAGATCGCCTCTTGGGAATAGTTGCGGTTGATGGGTCTGGTAGCTTGAACGCTAGCATCGGAAGTGCTTTTAGTACCGTCGAACTTGGAGCCGATGATGATCGTATCACTGGAATTACTTCTATCGCTGACGATGGTGATAGTAACAGCGGTATCTCGGGTGGATTCTTCGGCTATCTTCTCTCCGAAGGAAACGACAGTTTTAATGCAGTGGTCAATGTAGACGGTAACGGCAATCGCAACAGTGGTTTTTCTGGTGGAGATGGAGCGATTGTTGCTGGTGCAGGAAACGATACCCTGAAAGCTGTAGTTGCTATCGGTAACGACGGCAGTGATAACAATGGTATCAGCTTAAGTGAAGCAAGGATCGAGCTTGAAGATGGAAATGATCGCCTCAATGCCACTGTTTCGGTCGATGGGTCAGGCAATAACAATTCAGGAATTTCCTTGATTTTTGCGGGAATTTCCGCGACCTCAGGGGACAACTCAATTGATAGCACCGTTGAGATAGAGGACAGTGGCGACTTTAATCGCGGTCTAAATGTTGCAACTCTTGGCAATGTTAGTGGCGGTATGGGCAATGATGAGATTCGGGGGACGGTGAAGATTGAATCGGGAAGCAATAATATCGGTACTTATCTTGGCGAACTTAGTAACATCGAGCTTGGGGATGGCAATGACCAACTAATCAGCTCGGTGGAGCTTTCTGATTCTGGAGATCATAATCTTGGGATAGCCATAGCACCAGGACAAGGGAATGCCACGATAAACACAGGAGCTGGTAACGATTTAGTTCGCGGTTCGGTGTCTGTAGAAAGTGGTATCCATAACTATGGAATCGATAATCAGCAAATCATCGATCTCGGTACGGGAAATGACACAATTGAGGCGGTCGCCCCTAATGCCTTCTCTGGATATACAGGAGCTGGAACCATTAATCTCGGAGCAGGGGACGATCTCATTAGTGGTTTCGGTGAGCAGTTTGTTGATGGAGGTGATGGTGTTGATGTCGCCCAGTTTAGTTTTGAGAGCGGCTTTACAATTAATCTGGGAAGCGAACCGAATTCTCTCGATATTGTGGCAAATGATATCGTAATGAGCTTCTCGAATGTCGAGCAGTTTAATTTTGGTGATAACTTCTACTCCTTTGATGAATTAGTTGCTATGGCTGAATAAATTCAGTATTGGTGAACTCCTACTAGTAATTTGTCTTTCCCATCAAATAACTTGGCGATGATATTTATTTCAAAGCCACTGCAAAGCAAGATTTTTGTGGAATATAGGAACAGAGATTTGAATTAGTCTTCCTCTCTGCTTCCTATTTTTCCCATCGTCTCAAGATCTCACTATCTCTATTAGCAGGATTTAGTTTAATTCGGCGAGCGAGCGAAATTTTTTCTGCACTGGTCTACTAGGTTTTCATCGGCTTATCGCTGTCATGAATCAATTTTATTTCTATTTACCTTAACTGTGTGTTTGAGATCACAGCCTCGAGTAAATTACGGAAATATTATTGAGATTATAAATAGGGTTATAAATATCGCCAGCAAACCATTTTATAAAATAGCTGGCTCATAAAACTTACGTTTCAATTGGGTTAAATACATTATGAAGAGGATACTATTAATAATATCCTCTTTATTTTATAAAAGTTTACTATAGATTAAAAATCAATCTCAAAAATACATAAGTTTTTATCTTCTCCCACAGTGTCTTTACCCTTTAAGACCACATCTGAAGCAATAAAATCATTCATTAAGCTTTTATTAGTAATTACATTAATTGCTAGGTGGGGATGATTTTGGGCTAAGTCTAAACCCAATATTTTTTGATATTTTTGGCTAACAGAGGTATTTAAACAGCCAATAATGGTTAAGCTTTCAATACTTTCTATTTGGCTGGTCGTCATAAGATTATATTTCCCTGCTGGCTGTGCTTTTAAATATAATGTTTTATCAATATGTAAGATAATATGGACTATCAGTAAGGCAAAACAACCTAACTGAAATAGTCGTGATTTATGAAGATAGACGCGATCGCGAAACCACAAGATCGTGGGTAAAGTGGCAACTGTGGCTAAGGGAAATAGAATTGAAACGGCAAATTTACCTAAGCGATAAGTAAATTCAAGAGGAATATAGGCTAAGAAATACAGTAGATAAATTACTAAGACGAATGCCGCAGCAGTTAAATCTTTAATATAGACAGGATTAGCTTTTTGGGAATTCTTCAAATCTATAGTTTTATGCCATATTACTCTTAAAACTAAAGTTGAAAATATAGTTCCCACTACAACATTAAACCAAACTCCAAAATCTTTTATATTAGGCATTGGGTTGGGCTTTTCTTGAACCAAACTCCAAGGATTTAACGGAACAAAGTTTTTACCATGTTCCTTCAGAGCATTGAGGTTTCCTGCAACTTCTGTCAGATTTATTTGATGACTAAATAAAATACAGCAGACTAAGATACTAACTCCCGCAGCCAACATCAACTTTGCTAGATTTTTACCTCTTAATTTTGATGATAAATATTGCTCGTATTGATAAATAATTATAGTTGCTAGATAAAAGATCAAAGCTACTGGCAACAAGACTATATAGAAAGAAAAGAGATTAAGAATAAAGCTAAACAGTAAAATAGGCGTAGCATGAAAACTATACTTATCTTGATTGAGGCATACTCTACGAGCGGCAGTCAAACCTAAAATAAATATCGTAATAAATAAGGCGTTAGACAAGTAAGAAGTAATAACTAGCCAAAAAACTGGTGGAGAAAAGAATGCCCAGATAATAGCCCAGAGAGTTGCTTGCTTTGATAACCTTTGACCTTGATAGTGATAATTTTTCCAGTTACCAAATAAGGCTAAAAATAAACTACAGCCTAACAAGCCTTGAAACAATGTAATACCATATACAGTATTCGGCGAACCATTAACAATAATTGAACCAATAAAAGAACTTAACTTTTTAGGACTAGTTTGTAGATAAAAACATGCAGGTTCGTTATCAAAACTAATATTATCAACGGTGTAAGCAGCAAATCTTCTAACATAAAACCACATATCAACGTTGCCATTAGCCAACAAGCGATCAATTCCCTGATTAGCAGCAGGATCAATCGCTAAATATCCCCAGATTGCGAATATCAAACACCAGACTATCCCCATTACAAAAACTAGCCGATGAGAAGCATAAAATTTCTGTCTCCAAAAATTGTTACTTCCCTTTAAGTGAGGAGAAATAAGCAAAAAAAACCCACAGACAATAGCTTCAGTAATCAACAAAGCTTGAACGCTATTGAAACAATTTCCGCCACTAGTACTAATCAAAGATGCGATCGCTAATGGAGTTATACCCAACAAAATTACTTCAGCTTCACTAGCGACTGATAACCAGCTTTGAGGTACATTACCCAACTTACTCTTATTAGTAGTGGAGGCAATAAATAAATCATAAACTCCTAGTAAAGTTTTACCGTTGAAATGAACAATTAGCCAGGATATAAAAGTAACGCCAACACTGCCTACAAAAACTTTTAAAATTATGTCTAATTCCATGAATTAATTTATTAATTTCTATTTCTGGCGTTCACAAATCTCATCAACTACAGGTATCCATTGCTGCTTCTTTGTAGATACAAAATAAGTTGCAGTAAATTTATTGGGACTGTTTTGCGTAATTTCTTGCCTCAGGGGAGTTGATTCTCCGTCTCTAATCAAAGTTCCAGACCATACTAACTGCTTATTTGCTGAAGTCAACGTCAACCCAGTGTTTTTATTAGCGTGAGATACTGTTGACCAATCTGAAGCAGTCATTTGATAAGAGTTACCATTGCCGACAACTACGGAGCGAATTAACTCGTTAGCCGCTACGTCATATCCCATAAATTCTTGAGAATTAATTGGTTGTTTGTTATTAGTAGATTGAGCTTGTTTCGCATTACCCAAATACCAAAAGTCATTTAAGCCTAATTCAACTTTCCAAGTAAACATACTCGATGGATCGTTACTATCTGCTGGTTGGCGACAACGCCATGTGCCTAAAAAATATTCTAACCGCTCTAATTCTTGAGGTGGTACTGATGCTGCTTGGGCTTCTGTACCACTAAGTGCGATTAGAATCATTGCTAACTTAATCAAACTAAAATGCGAGCGTTTTTTTTCCGAATTTCTGTTCCACAATGATCTCATTTGTCTCCCTCAAATAAGGCTAATTATCGCACTTTGGTAGATGGGTAATATTCAACATCACAAATACAAGGATTAGTAATTTGATCCTGTCTGGAAAGGGTTTGGGCTACCTTTCAGAGATCTATTTAGCTAACAGATCAATATACCGTCATTTTATGATGACTTAACCATGAAAAATTTTGACGAGCGACCCACAGAGGCTAGCGCCTCAGACAGATGCGGAAGTTTGACAAAAACACAATTAATAAAGATAATTATAGATTGGGCATTAAATAACTTGCTCGGAGCGGGTTTTAAATATTAAATGTCATTCTCAATGGTACCTAGTTCTTGAATACGAGCTAACAAACACCTAAGTTTGACTACCCTAACGGCAATCTACAATACGAGAAATTTTTCATGGCTTACGCAATTGTTGAAGCAGGCGGAACACAATTTAGGGTTGAACCAGGTCGTTTTTACGATATCAACCTACTTGCTGCCGATCCTGAATCTAACTACACTCTAGACAAAGTTTTATTGGTTAACAACGAAGACGAAATCACAGTTGGTCGCCCCTTTATCGAAGGTGCTACTGTTGAAGGAACGGTTATGCGTCATCGACGTGGCAAAAAAGTCATCGTCTACAAAATGCAGCCCAAAAAGAAGACTCGCAAGAAGCGTGGTCATCGTCAAGAGTTGACTCGTCTGATGATTAATTCTATTAATGTTAATGGCTCAGTCGTTGCTGCTGCCGAAGCGGAATCTAGCGTAACTGAATCTAGCGCGGCGGAATAAGTTAATTAGATATTAGAATCTAAAGTTAAGTATAGGTGAAATAGAAAAAATATGGCACATAAGAAAGGAACTGGAAGTACTCGTAACGGACGTGATTCTAATTCTAAAAGATTAGGAGTGAAACGTTATGGAGGTCAAGAGGTAACAGCAGGAAGTATCTTAGTTCGCCAAAGAGGCACACGTTATTATCCTGGTAATAATGTTGGACGAGGTAAGGATGACACTCTGTATTCTCTGATTCACGGAGAAGTTAAGTTTGAATATAGAACTAGAAGTCAGAAAAAAGTTAGCGTCTATCCTGTTGCGTAAACTCTGGTTTAGCTAAGGCAAATCTTTTTATAAATTATGCATCAAAGCACTCATTATTATGGGTGCTTTTTTGTTGCCTAATTAACTGAGTTCAAGAAATATTAGACAGCCAAGAATGGCTCAAGCTGTTATATTTAAACATTCTAAAACAGAATAATAGTTCTACTAAATCTTGGAGTTTATTATGTTCCAATCAAACGACAATAACAATTTAGAATCCCCTCAGAATAACGATTCAGCAAAAAACTTCGATCAGATTGATGCCAACATATCGGCTAAAAATGTTGCTGTCCGCAAACAGCAGATTGCCAACATTTTTGTCAAATTAATTGCGATTGGTTTGGCTGTAGGAGCAGTTTTGGGAAGTGGTGCATATTATTTACTCCATAAATTTGGCATGACAAAAAAACCAAATCAATTCAAACAAGAAAGAATTGAGCCAGAAGTACAATCAGAAAAATCACTCCCTGATGTCCAAGCTTTGCCCATAATACCAAAATCCAATCAGGCTTAAGTTATGAAGTTATGACATTAATCAGACGCGATCCCGTCGCTGCGGACATTATGTCATGAAATTGTGATATTATCTCGGCTATAACCCAGTAAAATCGTTGAAAAGCGGATTTAAATAGTTTTGTCTTGATCCCCAGTCGATATTTTGTTGCTATAACTTACACAAGTGGTTAAAACCTTTCCCACAAACATATAAAAAGAAAATAATGAATGATCAAGTAGACGCTAGTTAATTAAGGTTGAAAAACAACGATAAAGTATCGCAACTTCATCACTGTTTTACACAAGGCTGCTAGCAGCTTAATACCGTCTAACTAATCAGGGGCTCTAAGTTAATGGCAAAAGAACGTCCACCACTAGAAGAGATGACCTTGCGGCAGCTAAGGAAAGTTGCCAGCGAATATAAGATATCCCGATACAGTCGTATGCGCAAAGCGCAACTACTAGCTTCCATTAGGGAAGCAATTATTAAAACAGAACAAGAAAGATTTTCTCAGGATCAATCAGATATGCAGGAGGAACAACAAGTGAAAGGTACAAAATTTGAGGTAGGTCAAAATGATGACCTTATGGAAAACCTTGCTTCCGTCGATCAAGATTTAGGAGAGCTTCCCGATGGATATGGGGAAAGCCGAATTATGTTGATGCCTCGCGATCCCCAATGGGCATATGCTTACTGGGATGTACCTAGTGAACACAAAGAAGAGTTACGCCGTCAAGGAGGACAGCAACTAGCTCTCAGAATTTACGATGTTACCGACGTTGATATTAATCACCAAGCTCCCCATAGTGTTCAGGAATATCTTTGTGATGAGATGGCACGGGAATGGTACTTACCAATTCCTGTAAGCGATCGCGATTACATAGCTGACATTGGGTATCGTTGTGCCGATGGACGCTGGTTAGTGTTAGCTCGTTCGGCAACTGTGAGTATTCCTCCTGTTTATCCTTCAGACTGGATTGAAGATGCCTTCATTACCGTCAACTGGGATGATGATTTACGAGGAAAAACTCTTTATACATTGGTTCCACCAGCGAAAAAACAAGCCTTGGGAGCGGATGCAGCTAAGAGCGAAAAACTGTACAGCGATGTCTTTGGCATGACTAAGGAAACTGAGTCCATGCGGATGGCTGGTTCGTTGTTTGGTTCCATGCAGCAGACACCCGAAGCGGCAGTTAGTTCTTATATCTTCCCTTCAGGAGTAGGTATGTGGGCTGTTCCCACTGCTTCTGGTCAAAATATGTCTGGGGCTGGTTTCTCTGGAGACGTAATTCCCACTCGTCCTCGTAAGTTTTGGTTGGTTGCTGATGCTGAGTTAATTGTTTATGGTGCAACTGAACCTGATGCTACTGTAACTATCGGCGATCGCAAAATCGAGCTAAATCCTGATGGTACTTTCCGTTTCCAAATGTCTTTCCAAGATGGGGTAATTGATTATCCCATTAAGGCAGTAGCGGTAGATGGTGAGCAAACTCGCTCGATCCATATGAATTTTGAGCGCGAAACTCCTTCACGCAACACTAATACTAAAGCTGAAGCAGTTGAGGAGTGGTTTGCTTAAGTAATCAAAAGGATTTTATTTAATATTTTTGATTAAAAAATAATCAGTTTTTAGAGCCGAGATGTTGAAAATGCATCTCGGTTTTTCGGTTTTAACTACATTCATGGCTTCTATTTTAATTCTTGAATTACATTGCTAAATAAGTTCAGCTTTCTATCTTTGGCTGGGATTTTCTCCCTTGTTTCTTTCAGACATAACTAATCCTGTTCGGTGGATGCTCACGTTAATCAGGTTGGCATGACTCAGTTAGACACAGTAAGGAAATTCTTGACTAGCAAAACATTGGATTAGACTGTGACTCAAATACTATGCAATAGATTTTTCGCTGGTTAGGATCTTTATAATATTAAAAGCTACTTGTCAGGATGATAAATTTTGTTAGATTGAGAATCAAAAAAACTCAATTAGCAGTATTTGCAGCTAGTTTGAGCGCTGGAATATTTTGTTCGGGTAATTATCTAATTGCTCAAAATTTACCAAATAGCGTTTATATTTTGTTGTATAACTCAGGAACAGCTGAGGAAGGAATACACACTATTCAAGTCCATAACACCCATACGATTCTGATGTTTGAATCTTCAGCTTCAGCCAAAATTTTTGCCGAGAAGCTAAGGTTACAAAATTTTTCTACTCCTCAAATCGAATCTGTAACCGCTGGTGAAGTTACAGATTTTTGCCAAGAGAATGGATATATCTGCAAATTAATTCCTACTGGAACTAAAATTGAACCGCCAATTACAAAGCGTGAAATTTTACCAGGATAAAAATTTAAGTTAATGTTGCATAGGGCGAGTTCTACGAAAAAATGAGAGTAAAGAAAGGCTGAATTATAAACTCAAAATGACAACAACTACTGTCTAAATATCTCAGCTAGTTCTATGATGGCATCCAGATTAGATATCACGCAAATTTTTTGTGACCTAGATGATTTTTATTTTTAATGGTGTTGAACTCACGCTGAACATAAAGAATATTTTGCTTTACAGCCAGCTTACACTAAACTAGAAACGCATCAGGAACCATGGGAGTATCTGAGACTCCCAACCAAAGCCAATTATAAACACCAACTAGTACCGCTTCGCTTAAGTAACAAAGGGCTATGCCCGCATGTAGTTATATACAGTAAGGATTTTAACTGAAATAAATGGTTACTCGATTTACGTCCACGTCTACTAGTTCAACGCTAAATTACTAATATCAGGCTTGATTGCTTCAACTCCTGCCAAATCTAAAATATCGGGGATTAAGTCTTCTCGTTTGACCGCCATTAAATGCACCCCTTGGCACATTGTTCGAGCTAGCTTGACCTGCTCAGCCGCAATTTTAATTCCTTCTTGTAGTGGTTGCTTGGCATTAGCCAAACGCTCAATAATTGAGTCGGGTATATTAACCCCTGGAACATATTTGTTAATAAACTGAGCATTCTTAGCCGACTTCAATAAAAAGATACCTGCCAGAATTGGTTTATCACTAATAGAAGCAATTTGAGTCATAAACTTATCTAATTTGTCAAAATCAGTAATCATTTGACTCTGAAAAAACTGCGCCCCCGCCTCTACTTTTTTCTCAAACCTTTTTTGCAAACCAGACCAGCTTTTCAACTGAGGATCGACCGCTGCCCCTGGGAAAAGATCCAATGCGCCATCGGGCATCTGCTTATCGTTAAAATCTACACCGCTATTGAGCTTTCCAATTAGATGAAGTAGTCGCACCGACTCCAACTCAAATACTGAGCGCGACTTTTTGTGATCACCAGCTTTGACAGGATCGCCTGTTAGAGCCAAAACATTACGTACCCCCAAAGCATAAGCACCCATTAAATCAGCCTGAAGCCCAATACAGTTGCGATCGCGACAGGCAACTTGGCATACTGGTTCAATACCATGTTGATTGAGAATTACCGAAGCAGCCACCGAAGACATCCTCAATACAGCACGACTGCCATCAGTGACGTTGACCGCGTGAACCCGCCCCCTCAACTTCCTTGCCACCTCCATCATGCGGTCTGGATTGCCTCCTTTAGGAGGAGCGACTTCTGCTGTAATCAGAAATTCTTGGTTTAAAACGGCTTGTCGGAGGTTGTGGGTCATAATTATCAAGTTGAAATTTAAAAACTAAATCTAAAAATTGCGGAGTGATCAAAAAAGATTATTTATAGTGGTGGTAAAAATCCTAGAGCATCTTTGACCCGAGTTAATGTCTGATGTGCTACAGAAGTAGCTTGATTTGCTCCTGTTCTGAGGACGGAATCAAGGTAGTCTCGATTATCCATTAATTCATCGTATTTATTCTGAATCGGCTTGAGAGCTTCAATCATAGTTTCTGTCAACAGAGGTTTGAACTGTCCCCAACCCATGTCTTGACATTCTGCTGCTACTTCTTCTTTGGTCTGGTTGCTCAAAATTTGATACAAAGTAAGCAAGTTGTGGCACTCAGGACGCTCTGGATCATCAAAAGCCAACCCTTTTATCGGATCAGTTTTACACTTCTTGATTTTCCTTTTAATTACATCAGGTGAATCTAACAATTCAATTCGACTTAACTCTGAAGGGTCTGATTTTGACATTTTTTTAGTACCATCGCTGAGGCTCATTACCCTTGCCCCTTCTTGACGAATCATGGGTTCAGGTACCTTCAGGATAGGCTGCTTTTTCTTGCCAAACTTATCATTAATCCGATTGGCAATATCTCTAGTCAATTCCAAATGCTGCTTTTGATCTTCGCCAACTGGTACTTTATCCGCATCATAAAGTAAGATGTCTGCTGCCATCAACACAGGATAGTCCAGCAAGCCCACACTCACATTTTCCCCTTGTTTAACGGCTTTCTCTTTAAACTGGATCATTCTTTCTAACCAGTTGAGAGGAGTAACGCAGTTTAGTAGCCAGGCTAGTTCACTGTGGGCAGCGACATGGGACTGAACAAAAATGGTTGAGCATTTCAAATCAATACCACTAGCTAAATATATCGCAGCCATCTTAAGGGTATTTTCGGCTAATACTTTAGGGTCATGGGGTACTGTAATCGCGTGAAGATCGGCAAAGAAGAAAAAATTATCATAATCTTGCTGTATTTCTACCCAGTTGCGAATGGCACCAAGATAGTTACCCAAATGTAAATTGCCAGTAGTTTGGATTCCCGATAATACACGCTTGTTACTCATGTCAAGTGTAAAACTTACTTTTAAATACCTTTCCCTAAGAGGGAGTTTTCTTCTGAAGATTAGTATTACATGATTTAGTAGGTGTAAGAGCGAATTTATTGATCACTGACCCAGTGATTTCAGGGTAATTAAATTTTTATCTTGTCAGTTATGACAAAGCGACAAAAACCAAAAATCCTAATGAGAACAAAATAATAAAGACCAAAAGCTTAAATTCAAAGCTCTTCATTGTCTTTTTAATTTGATTTAACTTGACATTATTAACATATCTGCCGTTTCTAGATGATCTTCTATCAGGGGCATATTTAGCATATTGCTGCTGGAGATGATTTCTGGTGAGTAGAGCTTCCATTTGTGATAATTCGACATTATTTTGAGCAACTGAGGTTGATGCATTAGAGGGAATCTCATTGTCTAATGAAGATTTTTCTTCGATAGTAGCTCGAAGAGGCGATGGGGCTGTTTTTGTAGAAGCGAAAGTTGTTAATAATTCTGATTTGAATGCTGAATAACCTTGGTATACTAATTTAATTGACCAGCTTAACTCTTCAGAAGATACATTTTTCAAAAGATAGCCTTTAGCACCCGCAGCCATCGCTTGCTCGACGTAGCTGTCATCCTCATGACTGCTTAACATAACTACCTTGATTTGAGGAAATTTGCGGCTGATCTTATTAGCCACCGTCAATCCATCAATTCCTGGAAGATCTATATCTAAAAGTACAATATCAGGCTGAAGGACAGTAATTTTCTCTAAAGCGCTTTCCCCATCTTTTGCAACTCCGACAATCTCTATCTCAGCGGCTTTTTCCAAAAGAAATTTGATACCTTCACGTATCAGATTCTGGTCGTCAACTATTAAAATGCGAATCATTATAAGAATATAACTAATGAAATTTATAGCAATTAAGATATCTAAGCTGAATTTTATTATCTTATATTTAGTAACTAAAATACAGTAGTTATTTTACTATTATGGAATATATAAGAATAGGCGGTTTAAATTAAGCTTTTCTAAATAATACTAATCACTGATCGCTTTAGCTTAATTTCAGGAGCATTATCAGCAAAATACATGAGATTTAAGCATTATGGCTGAGAAATAATCTCACCCTAATCTGACAAAACTAGATTTTGAATTCTTCAGCTACAGGTTTGTTAAATATTAAGTACTTAGACGGAATTAAATAGAAAATGCTCATCAGTATTATTGTGCCGTCCTGGAGAGCAAGCTTCTACTTCTTTTCTAATTGCGATCGCGAAGCGTACCTTTCGGGTAATCGCTCTTGATAACTTCAGCTAGATTGATTACTCAAACCGGTAATTAGAATATTACTGAGGTTTCATCCTTATTTTTCCAGCTCAAACATAAAAAGCCTGTGTAAAGCGATACATATAAAAAGTGAGTTCAATGTCTGATTGAGATAAGAATTAATTATTGAAAATTTTTTTAATGTTTTCTTTTTTGATTCTCCATTCAAAGTCATTGAAGGACATTTAGGTATTGTCAGAAAAATTTCCATTACCTATGATGGCAAGTTTTTAGTAGAGGGCAGTTGTGATTGCTTGGTTAGATGATGGAATATCGTAGAAGTTTGCCACAATGATTCAAGTTTAACCAGAATAATTTTTTGCGTGAATAAGTTCTATTGGCATTTAAGCTAAGTTAAATAAGAGGAGCAGCAAAACAAATAGAACCTATTTAATCTTTTCTCTTAGATTTGCTTTTAGGGCTAGAGGTTAATAGGTCGCAGTATCCGTGCTAAACCCTCAATTTGGGGGTACTGAGCTATTAAAATCCAACAAGAGAATTTTTTTGGTGTAGCTTAAGTTGATTCTGGAATAATTTATCCTACTCAAGCCCCAGGGCAAATAAAACCGATAAAATAAGAAAACTATTTTCTACACAGTTTAAAGATCTATGACTAGTGCGGCACCAACTAAGACCGAGTATGAAGCAATAATTGGATTAGAAACTCACTGTCAATTAAATACAGAAACTAAAATATTTAGTCGTGAATCAACTAAGTTTGATGGAGATAACCCCAATGCCAATATTTCACCCATCTGCTTGGGATATCCAGGGGTTCTGCCAGTCTTAAACGAAAAAGTATTGGAATATGCGGTAAAGGCTGGATTAGCGCTCAACTGTCAAATTGCACCCTACAGTAAGTTTGACCGCAAACAGTATTTTTATCCTGATTTGCCCAAGAATTATCAGATTTCTCAATTCGATTTGCCGATCGCCGAACATGGCTGGATTGAGATTGAGATTGTCGAAAAACCTAACGCGGAACCAGTTAGAAAAAAAATTGGCATTACTCGTCTGCATATGGAAGAAGATGCAGGTAAGTTAACCCACGGTGGCAGCGATCGCATTGATGGGTCAACTTACTCCCTGGTAGACTTCAACCGCGCGGGTATACCTTTAGTAGAGATTGTATCTGAACCTGATCTGCGTTCTGGTAAAGAAGCGGCAGAATATGCTCAAGAAATTCGTCGCATTATGCTTTACCTGGGGATTAGTGATGGCAAGATGAACGAAGGTTCTTTACGCTGCGACGTTAACATCTCGGTACGCCCAGTGGGACAAAAAGAATTTGGCACTAAAGTTGAGATTAAGAACATGAACTCCTTTAGCGCAATTCAAAAGGCGATTGACTATGAGATTGAACGGCAAATTGAGGCGGTAGAAAAGGGTGAGCCAATCTATCAAGAAACCCGTCTTTGGGAGGAAGGCACACAACGAACTAAAAGCATGCGCCTCAAGGAAGGCAGTAGCGACTATCGCTATTTCCCTGAACCTGATTTACCACCCATTGAAGTATCAACAGAACAACTATCAGCCTGGAAAGCAGAATTACCCGAACTCCCCGTTAGCAAACGTCATCGCTATGAGTCAGAATTAGGTCTATCTGCTTATGATACAAGAGTGCTGACTGATGATCGTGCCGTAGCTGAATATTTTGAAGCGGCGATCGCAGCAGGGGCAGATACGAAACAGGTTGCTAACTGGGTTATGGGAGATATTGCGGCTTATGTCAACAGTAACAATTTAAAAATTACTGAAACTGCCCTCAAACCTGAAACCTTAGCTGAATTGATTAGCTTAATTAGTAAAGGGACAATTAGCGGCAAAATTGGGAAAGATATTTTGCCCGATCTCTTAACTAAAGGTGGTTCGGCAAAAGCTTTGGTGGAGAAGAAAGGTTTAATTCAAATCTCTGATACTGGAGAAATTGAAAAAATTATTGATGAAGTGATTGCTAGTCATCCTAAAGAATTAGAACAGTTTCGCAATGGTAAGACCAAGCTCAAAGGCTTCTTTGTCGGGCAGGTGATGAAGAAAACTAGCGGTCGTGCTGATCCTAAGCTAACTAATCAATTACTAGGTAAAAAGCTACAAGGATAATTACAGACTGATGTTACGCACTAATTGATTGGCTAAGACTGGGTAATGGGTAAAGGGTAAGGGGTAAAGGCTTAATTATTCTGTTTTGTTTGGAATTGGGAACTGGAAATAAAACAATAAACGTAGTCTAATAATCCCTCATCCCTCATCCCTAATCCCCAATCCCCAATCCCCAATCCCTAATCCCCAAAGTTCTTTACCTTATCAAGAACTAAAACCGCTATCAATATCTGCAATCAAACTATGCAGTCTGCTTAAGGGCGGCAATCACCTCATCAGGTTCAGCACGTTTAGTGTAGTCAGCATCAGCAAATGCATAGACGATTTCACCGCTTGGGGCAACCACATAGGTTGCGGGAACAGGCAGTTTAAAGGATTTGTCTCCATTATGAGATTCAATATCAATCCCGAATCCCCGATATATAGGTCGCAATTCCATTGGCAACTCAAAAACTAAGCCGAATTCTTGGGCAACTTTGTTACCTTGATCACTTAAGACAACAAAATCCAACTCATTTTTCTCCTTAGTTGAAAGAGAACTATCAGGAGTTTCAGGAGAAATAGCAATCAGCTTTGCCCCAGCAGCCTCAATGTCTGGAAGTATTTGTTGTAAAGCCTTTAACTCCAGGTTGCAATAGGGACACCAGCCACCGCGATAGAAAGAAATCACTGCATAACCCTGTTGTAGAGCAGTTTTAATCTCAAAATTTTGTCCTAGAGCATCTGGTAAAGAAAATACAGGAATGCGATCGCCCACTTTTAAGGTTCGATCTATAATATGAGAATCTGCCAAATCTTTTGTAGCTCTCTTCATTACAGACTGCAATTGGGCAGGTACTTTAGTCTGGAACTGAGATTGGTAATTTGCTAATTCTTGGGTTAAATTCATTGCTATACCTCTATAGTAATCCTGTTTGAAAATGGAGAGTTATTACTTGTTACTGTCTTGTGTCATTAGTCTTGTGTCATTGGCTATTCTCTAAAATGATCTACTATTGCTATAGTTTGAGTAAATTCAATACACTAATTTATTAGCTGCGCCACCGCCTCTTTACTGGTCTGAATCGGCCAAAGATCATGATGAACTCGACTTTCAATTAGGGCAGCTTCAAAGAGTAGATAAACAGTGGTTGCTTTGGTTTGAGCTAATTCTGGAGCAATATCCGTTGGCAAAGCCCGCTGAACCAATTGCTCGATATATAGCTTCAAATCAGTTTTAAACTGGGCAATTAGCTGACGAGGTTCGCTTTCGGGATCAGAAAATTCCGCCGCGATGTTCAAAAAAGCACATCCTCGGCATTCAGCTTGTTGTGAAAAATCTACTAGTAAATCAAACAAAGCCATTATTTTTGCCTTTGGTTCGGCAAACTGTTTATTTAACTGTCGTAACTGCTGAAAGAAAGAGTCATTGTAAACCTTGAGGTATTCCAGAACTAGTATTTCTTTTGAGGGAAAGTGTTGATAAAAACTAGCCTTAGCTACTTGAGCCTCAGCAATAATCTGATTGATACCTGTGGCTAGATAACCCTGTTCATAAAATAAGCGGTCAACAGTTTTGAGTATTCGTTCTTTGGGTGATAACTGTTTGCTAACTGTATTCATGTTTTAAGTTTAATACAGACAAGTCTGTCTGTCAAACAAAAAAACACTTATTGTATTGGTTAGCATCTTGTCCGATTCGTCACAGAGGTCTTCTCATTATTGCTCAATGTTCTGTTAGAGTTTGTGTCCCAAAGCGGTTCTGAGGGTGTCAATAAACTTTCTTTTTCCATACCCAACCAGTTGATGACGAAGTATTTTAAACCACAATCTTTTGTTTCAAACCAGCTCAACCAATTAAACATAATTTAATTCTCAATAGTACTTGTTTTTTATTGACACTTACTATTTAACTCCAGCAAGATGAGTTTACTCTGAGATTGGGATTGGTTTGAGCTAAACTTTATTTCGTAAACGTATTTTTTGCTCTACAGTGTTGGTTCCTAAATTATTATTTGGATTGACTGTTCCCTTTAAATAATGAATGGCTGGGTAATGAGCAATAAGAACAGTTCTTGTCCCTTCTTTCTCTGGAGCAATTATTTGGGCAGGCTGTACATCATGAAATACCTGATTATCATGCCATAGCATCGCCTGCCCCTCTCTTAAAACGAATGGCTCAACTAGCGATCGCTTGCCCTCAAGATCAGCGTATATGGCATTTTTGGCTCCTGTAATATTATTGCGCTCTAAGCATACTAACATTGCCCGATCCGCACCATCTGTATGAATACCTTGCCCCGTTAAACACATGCCCTCAGTCTCTGCCGTCACTCGACTTTGCTGTACCTGGACTAAAATCGGTTCATTATCAGGAATATTATTGGTAGATTTGAAAACATTTAGGACTTTCTGAGTTGCCCTACACTTGATAAATTGCTTTGGCATTTCTCGATAGCAACGTTTGTAACCGCCCGAAAAATCATTGTAACTTTGTGGTTGTGTAAAGCAGCGGGCTCGGATTTGAAACCATTCGCCATTCAAGCATAAAACGTAAGCAATATTTTTAGTACGGGTTGTAAAATAGTCTGAGCTAGGATCTCGACCTAACTTCCCACAGGACGAGATTAACTCTGATGCTTCAGCTGACTCTAGCAAGGGCATAATTAAGGCTGAATTTAGTTCGTGCCGATGACTAAAGAGCGATTTCACTGTTTTCGTAGGCATGGTAGCCAAAGCTTGTATATTCTCCATTAGTAATGTTTTGATAGTAAATTAAGTTATCTTGTCCATCTTAATTTTAATACAGACAGGTCTGTCTGTATTAAAAATGAATAATCTTCATTCTGAATCAAATATTCATTTGACCTTAATAACAAAGATTGGGGGCTATCCTGAGAAAATTTGATCTAATAACTGAGAAAAAGATAAGCAATAATTGAGAAAAAAATAAAAGAATATTAACTCAACTACTAACCTAAAGATTACATTTGAGTAATCCACAGTTTCACAACAGAAGTAATATCATTTATCATCAGTCTTTTGTATCACAAGGGCATAACATCATTGGTTCTGGTTCGTGAATGATTGAGTACTGCCATATATCAACTTTCGTTCTTGTTATTATTGCTTCTAGTTAAAATAAGAAGATCATATTTTTTTATAATGATTTTTATAATTCTTGTCTGCATACATTAGAGATATGCAATTGTTTATATTTGTCAGATCTATTTTCAAGACAAAACATTAAAATATTGAACAGATAATTATTGATTACTTAAAGTTGCAATTGATAATAAAAATGTTTGCTTGAAAAGCTTCAAATAGTCTATAGTTCAGAAAAAATAATGTTTTCTGCAAACCGATAAAATAACAAGTAATAAGATCACTTATTTTATTTTTATCAAGTAAATGTAACCTTAGTCTTAAAATAATAGATGCTAAAAGTGTGATTTAATTATACTTTTCGGCAACTTAACAATTGGTGTATATACTGTTATCAAATTGGTAAGTAATGAATGTCTAGTCTAAATTAAGTAAAATTCAATGAATATCCATATTCTCAGAAATAATGCAGTCAAAACTAAAAATAGTCTGCTAGGGAAGATTTGTAATACAAAGCAAAACCTAAATTACCTAAAGGATTTAGAGTCCTGGGGAAGCTTAGAAATTATTAGCGCCAGTGATTATTATATCGAGTATGCTTTAATTGCCTAATTTAAGTTATTAAGCTTTAATTTTTGATGTCGATCGTGATAAGCTGCCACTATCTAGGGGCAGTTTTTTTTAGTCAAATATAATGTCATCAAGCAAAATTTCCGATTTTCATCTTCCTATAGATAAAATTTGCTACAACGAACAAGGATTAGTACCAGCGATCGCGCAAGACTATTTGGATGGTACAGTCTTAATGATGGCGTGGATGAACCAAGAGTCGCTGCAAAAAACTTTAGACACTGGGGAAACTTGGTATTGGAGTCGTTCTCGGCAACAGCTATGGCATAAGGGAGCTACTTCGGGTCATATTCAGAAAGTGCGATCGCTGCGCTATGATTGCGATAGTGATGCTCTGCTAGTAACTGTTGAGCAAATCGGCGACATTGCTTGTCATACTGGGGAACGTAGCTGCTTCCACCAGGTAGACGGTTCCAAGGCTGTACCTCCAGCAGATACACTGTCAGAAGTTTATCGAGTTATTTGCGATCGCTTGGCAAACCCCAACGAAGCTTCCTATACCTGTCAACTCATGGCTGGAGGAGACAATAAGATTCTCAAAAAAATTGGGGAAGAATCGGCAGAAGTTGTCATGGCTTGTAAAGATGACCAACCAGATGAAATTGCATCTGAGGTAGCTGATTTGTTCTACCATACAATGGTTGCTTTAGCTTATCATAAGGTCGATATTCGTGATGTTTATCGACAGTTGCAATCTAGAAGAGGTTAGTTTCGGTCAGAATAAATTATCAACGGTGAAAATGCAGCAAAAGACTGGCTGGTTACATATAGTACGCTTAGTGTGAATTAGCTTCGCTCTCTAAGTTATTAGTTCGTAGCCTTTAGCCTTTAGCCTTTAGCTTTAAGAAAGGGTGAAAGCTAATCTTTTAGGGCTATTTCAAGGAAATTAAGTCTTTATTTGGCTGCTTAAAACTATAAAAGCTTTATTTCCTGTTCGATTTGGGCTATTTAGAGGACAATTTTAATTCGCACTAGATGTACTAGTTGTTTCAAATAAGAATGATACGAATCAAACTTGTATAAATATTCCTATTTCCCAATCCCTAATCCCTAATCCCCAATCCCTCGAACAAATAAACCCGAAGGTAGCAGAATTAATTGGAACGATTATGCTTCCTTATCCTTTATCCCTCAACCTTCATCATTTTTAGGTGGTGCCTTGCGAATTTCTGAATAAAAAGAAGTTTGTTGCTTGCCGTTACTAAATTTAACGACGGTCGTACGCATCTTAAAGTTGTCGCTAGCGAACCACTGTCGTTCTTCAGCGTATACATCTTCTGTTTCGATTACCAAAGTTAAAGCCTCATCTTCCCCCAAAACATAATGTCCAGAAACCTTAGTATCTTCAGGACGAATCAGGATTCCACTAGTTTTACTATCAGAATTACTAATTAAAACTATAGTTGCAGACCCGAACTGCTTCTTTTTGCCCCAATCTACCGAATTATCCCAGCTTTGAACTGTTCCACCTACAATCAAGGCAGAGTCTAATTGGTGTTTCTGGCATAGTTCTAATGCTCGTGAATCATCTGGTGCAATCGATTCAATGGTAATATCAGCTTTACTACTGACTGCTGTATTTTCATCTAAGAAATAGTTAGTGCGTTGACTAAACCATCTTCCTGAACTTAGATTAAGAAATTTTTGTAGATTCATGCTGATAAAATTTGATTAATTTACTGAATTTATTTTTTTACTTAAAAGTGAAAGTTTTAGTGCGCCGTTGTTCGGCAAACTGAGCGGCACAATAAAGAGACAATGCCATTCTGCGAAAGCTCCACTCTATAGAGTTATGACCCTAACTGCCAAAATTCCTGCCTTTACTTAATTGAACATATCTTGGTTCTCTTAGCAACTTCAACCTGATCCAGAAAATTTAAATTTATGTATAGCCAGCAAAACAATCTCAATTCTTTGGTTGATTTACCTTCTTTAGAATTGACTCTCGATATTTTACTCAACCGCCAGGAAAAAGATTGGGGGTGTTTTCAGGTAGTCAAAGAAGGTGAATTTTATGCCCTGTATATTCCCACACTAGATAGCCTAAAACTTTACAAAAATCCCAAAAGTGAGAACTATAGAGGATATTGGCGTAACCCTGTGCTAGATAATTTGCCTGATATCAAGAACCGAGATGAGAAACCTGATATTTTTTTGCGTAACCGTAGTAAGCAAGTACAGAAAAGGCTCAAAAATTCTCAGCCTATGGTACAAAAACAGCGTATTATCGACGTAAAATATCGCTATAACCCCTGTGCAGAAATGTATCGCTTAAACAAAATTATCGCCCAGCGTTTGCGCGATCGCATTTCTCACAATATTACCTTTTCTCCTGGGTCAGAAATTAAACCTTTGGTTTTAGCTACAGAAGTTGAGGATTGATCTTTAAATTAATCAATCAGGATCTAAGCTTTATTACCGTAGATCTTCTTTCCTATCGTTAAAATAACTAAGCAGAATATAATTTGGAATTCCCCAGCTTATGATCGAGGCAAAAATTGGCATTATTGGTGGTAGTGGTCTATACAAAATGGATGCTCTTAAAAATGTTCAGGAAGTGGAGCTATCTACACCCTTTGGCAGTCCTTCTGATGCTTTAATTGTCGGACAGCTTGAAGATACCACAGTAGCTTTTTTGGCTCGTCATGGACGCAATCATCATTTGCTACCTTCGGAGTTACCCTTTCGCGCTAACATACACGCGATGAAGCAATTGGGAGTAGAATATCTGATCTCTGCTTCTGCCGTAGGGTCTCTCCAAGAGGCTGTAAAACCATTAGATATGGTTGTCCCTGATCAGTTTATTGATCGCACCAAAAACCGCGTTTCAACTTTCTTTGGGGAGGGAATTGTGGCACACATTGCCTTTGGCGATCCGATTTGTCCTAATTTGGCAGATGTTTTAGCTGATGCCGTTAAATCTCTAGATTTGGCAGATATTGATTTACACCGTGGTGGAACTTATGTCTGTATGGAAGGTCCTGCATTTTCTACTAAAGCTGAGTCCAATTTATATCGTAGCTGGGGCGCATCTATTATTGGCATGACCAATTTACCAGAGGCAAAATTAGCCCGAGAAGCAGAGATTGCCTATGCTACTTTGGCATTGGTTACAGACTACGACTGCTGGCACCAAGACCATGATAATGTCACGGTAGAAATGGTAATTGGCAATCTACAGCGCAATGCAGTTAATGCTCAAAAAGTGATTCAAGCCACGGTGAAACAGCTAAGTGCCAATCCTCCTCAGTCTGTGGCGCACATGGCTCTTAAATATGCTATTCTCACTCCTCCAGACAAGATCTCTGAGATGGCAAAAGAGAAACTAGGACTATTAATTAATAAGTATGCTCAAGAGATATTGTAAGTAACTAATATGAGCAATTCTCCAATTGGCAAACTAAATCAACGGTATTTATATTCAGTTATTCTGATTTTGATCGTTACCCTAGTGATTATTGGTTCTAATGTGCTTTTTACCACCTCAATTAAAGCTCAGTCATTACCGATGAAAGAACAGATTACTCAAATGGTGACACGTCAGGCGCGCGCTTGGGAAAATCAAGATGCTCAGGCGATCGCTGATGACTTTGCTCCATCAGCAGTCTTCATTGCCGCTAGCTTTGAATTTCAGGGAAAACCACGAATAAAACAGGCGGCGTTAAATTATTTTAAGGGATTTCATAACACAGTCGTAGAAATCAAAAGAATTATTGTTGACGGTAATGAGGGGGCGGTTGAATGGACATGGCGTGATCAAAATCGTAAGTCGGGAAAAGAAGGTTATGCCGAAGATGCCATTATCTTTAAACTAGAAAACGACAAAATAGTTTATTGGCGAGAATATATTGAAAAGAAAGAGATACCATAATTTATACTTATATATTGTATTGTCAAGGCTAATGCAATAAAACTTGACAGAGTAGAAATACTTAGTTATTCTAGGTATGTAGACATCGGAAACACATCATTCTTATCTTGTTTCCCGTCTAGTTCTGAAAAAGAACCTCGACAATTAAATAAACAAAGCAATTATCTAACACATGACAACTACTTTACAAACACGCGAAAGTCGCAGTGCTTGGGAGAACTTCTGTCAGTGGGTAACTAGCACCAACAACCGCATCTATGTCGGTTGGTTCGGCGTCTTGATGATCCCCACCCTCCTAGCAGCAACAACCTGTTTCCTAATCGCCTTTGTCGCAGCACCACCTGTAGACATCGACGGTATTCGTGAGCCTGTAGCAGGTTCCTTGATTTACGGAAACAACATTGTATCAGGTGCAGTAGTACCTAGTTCCAATGCAATTGGTCTTCACTTCTACCCCATCTGGGAAGCAGCTTCCTTAGATGAGTGGTTATACAACGGTGGACCATACCAGTTGATTATCTTCCACTTCTTGATCGGAGTATTTTCATACCTAGGTCGTCAGTGGGA
>JBCDDK010000101.1:0-24993 GCA_039180345.1 Cyanobacteria bacterium P01_G01_bin.39
CGAGGACGACCACCAAATTTGGCTGGTGGAATCAAAGTTTTGATTACTTCCCATTGTTCGTCAGTTAAATCACTGCGATATGATTGACCCATGACTCTCGTTTCCTGTCTTTTTAAGCTATTGACAGATTAAACGAACGCGTTCGTTTTTCTTTTTGTTGTTCGAGATCAGCTTTGCTGGTGCGCGGAGCGCAATCGCATTTATTTTGACTTTTCAGACATCCTCTAAAATGGAGTCTTTGTTAGGTATAATCGGTAACTTGCAATGGCTGGCTACGGATCAGGTTAATGCAGACATAGAGGCTAATTGGCAAGAACCAGATCTAGAGCGAGATGCCATTGCTTTTCTGCAATATACATCAGGTTCAACGGGTACCCCCAAAGGAGTAATGGTAAGTCATGGCAACATCTTACATAATGGGGCAATGACTTATCGTTGGATGGGACATTCTCCAGATAGTCAGTTTGTCTCCTGGTTGCCGATTTATCACGACATGGGATTAATTGGGGGAATTTTGCAGCCTCTTTATGGGGGATTTCCTTGTGTTTTGATGTCGCCCACTAGTTTTTTGCAACGTCCCTATCGTCGGTTACAGGCTATTTCCCGCTACGGAGGGAGTACTAGTGGTGCGCCTAATTTTGCTTATGAACTCTGTGCTAAAAAAATCACCCCAGAGCAACGGGCTACTCTCGATTTGAGTAGTTGGCAGGTGGCTTTCAACGGGGCTGAACCCATTCGCCATGAGACTTTAGAGTTATTTGCGGCTACTTTTGCTGAATGTGGCTTTCGGCGAGAGGCTTTTTATCCCTGTTATGGTATGGCGGAAACCACATTGTTGATTTCTGGAGGAGATCAGGAAACAAAGTATAATACGAATGCTCTAAATAAATTAGCTTTAGCTGAAGGGAAGATTGTGGAAGTCTCTGAAGCAGAGGAGCATAAAGTTGCAGTTAGCTGCGGTAAATCTATTCCAGGTCTAGAAATTGCGGTGGTTAATGCTGATAACTTTGCTACTTGCCCTTCAGGAGAGGTAGGGGAAATTTGGGTACGTGGAGATAGTGTTGCTCAGGGTTATTGGAATCGTCCAGAACAAACACGGTCAACGTTTCAGGCTTGTTTAGCAGATGATCCAGCAACTTCTTTTTTACGTACTGGAGATTTGGGTTATCTGGATGAACAAGGGGAATTATTTGTTACGGGAAGGCTGAAGGATTTAATTATTATTCGCGGACGCAATCTTTATCCTCAAGATATTGAACTAACTGCCCAAAGAAGTCATGAGGCTTTACGCTTGGGTAGTAATGCAGCTTTTACGGTAGAGGTAGACAATAAGGAAAAATTGGTAATTGTTCAGGAGTTGGAGTTTCGGGCAAAACCAAATCTAGAAGAAGTCCTGATTGCTATTCGTCAACAAGTAACCGAAGCTCATGAGATAGAAGTTTACGGGGTGGCTTTAATTAAACCAGGGAGTATTTCTAAGACGAGTAGTGGTAAGATTCAACGTCGGGCTAATCGTCAGCGGTTTATTGAGAAGACCTTAAAGATAGTTAGCAGTAGTATTCTAGAAACCACAAAATTTGCTGCTCCTGAGCCAAAAGTAACTAGAGAAGGACTTTTACAACAGTCTCCTCCAGAATCTCAGTTGCTTTTAGAAGTATATGTGCAAACAAAAATTGCCCTAATACTCAAAAGATTACCCGAAGACGTTGAAATTGATCGCTCTTTGACTAGTTTGGGATTAGATTCATTAAAAGTTTTTGAATTAAAAAATCAGATTGAACATGACTTAGGGGTTGATATTGCGATCGCCGATTTATTTTCCGAATTAACAGTGCGATCGCTTTCTACCAAAATATTAGCGAATCTGGAAATATCTGATACTAATAAATCTATATCTCTGCAAAGAATTACAAGTCAGAATACCCATCCAGTTTCTTTTGCTCAAGCTAGACTTTGGTTTCTAGATCGCCTCAAAACTGGCAATCCTGCCTATAATATTTCCTTTGCAGTAAGAATTACAGGTCAACTAGAAGTTAAGCATTTAGAAGATTGTATTAATAAAATTGTCTCTAGACAGGAAATATTGAGAACTTCTTTTAAGACAGTAGATGGGAAACCAGTACAGGTAATTAATCCACATCTGCAAATAACTTTGTCAGTAGTAGATATATTAGATTCAGAAGTTCCAGAAATTACCACAAAAGAACATCAACAGTCTTTTGATTTAACTCAATTACCTTTACTACGACTGAAATTATTACGGCTTAATTCAGAAAAGCATATTTTATTGTTGACGATGCACCATATTATCGCCGATGGTATGTCACCAGAAGTCTTTATGACAGAGGTTGCCCAATATTATCAGGGATTAGCTGTTCCCGATTTATCGATTCAGTATAAAGACGTAGTTTATTGGCAAAATAAATTGCTAGATCGAGATTCTCCAAGACATTTAGATTACTGGCGAGCCAAATTAAAAGATGCACCACCTCTATTACAATTACCGACAGATAAGCCCAGAGCAGCGGTACAAAGTTATCAGGGGAAGTCTCAGTCTTGGGAGATATCAGAAAATCTAACCCAACAGTTGCAAAGTATGGCGCAAAGTGAGGGTGTCACTTTATATATGTTGTTGTTGGCAGCATTTAAAACCTTACTCTATCGCTATACTGGGCAAGAAGATATTGTAGTCGGCTCGCCCATAGCTAATCGTAACCACGAGAGAGTTAAAGATTTAATCGGCTTTTTTGTGAATACTCTAGTACTCAGGAGTAATTTAGGAGGAGCTACTAGCTTCTCAGAATTATTGTCTCAAATACGTCAGGTAGCCTTAGAAGCCTATGCTCATCAAGATTTACCTTTCGATAAATTAGTAGAAGCATTACAACCAACCAGAGACTTAAGTTATACACCTCTGTTTCAGGTGATGTTTGCGATGCAAAATGCACCTCGGTTAGCAACAATTCCTGGTTTAAGTCTGAGTGAGTTTAAAGTCGATCCTCAAATAGCTCAATTTGATTTAAGTGTCTGCATTGAAAATACAGACGATAAAGCGATCGCCACTTTTGAATACAGCACGGATTTATTTGATGATGCAACTATCACCAGGATGATGGGTCATTATCAAAATTTGTTAGCTGGTATTGTAATTAATCCCCAAGCCAGACTGTCGGATTTACCTTTATTATCAGATCGCGAAAGACAGCAGCTACTAGTTGATTGGAATCCAACTTTAGTTGATCGTTCTCAAGATGTTTCTCTACAACAGCTATTTGAAACTCAGGTAGAGAAAAATCCTCGTGGTATAGCAATAGTTGATCGAGATCGACAATTAACCTATCAAGAATTAAATGAGAGAGCAAATCAACTAGCAAATTATTTGCAAAGCAATGGAGTCAAATCAGAAGTACTAGTTGGGATTTATTTAGAACGTTCTTTGGAAGTTTTTATTGCGATTTTAGCAATTATTAAAGCTGGCGCTATTTATCTTCCTCTCGATCCTGAGTATCCTAACGAACGAATTGCTTGGATGCTTGAAGATGCAAATCCTTGGGTAATTTTGTCCCAAAAGTATTTAAAAGGACAATTACCAAGTTATTCAGCTAAGGTTATTTGTCTCGATTCTGAATGGGACAATATTAGTCAAGCCGAAGCAGGAAATTTAAATCTTCAGATAACATCAGAAAATGCTGTTTATACAATTTATACTTCAGGTTCAACAGGTAAGCCCAAAGGGGTAGTGTGTACTTATGGCGGTTTGGTGAATACTTATCTGGCTTGGCAAAAGGCAAATTTATTACCAAATCGTGATGATAATTGTTATTTACAAATGGCAAGTTTCTCTTTTGATGTCTTTACAGGAGATTTGATTAAAGCCTTATGTTCAGGGGCGAAATTAGTTATTTGTCCGAAAAAGTTGCTGTTAGCACCTAAAAAACTTTATGAGTTCATGACCCAGAATAAAATAACTTGTGCTGATTTTGTTCCTGCTGTTTTGATGAATTTAGTAACATATTTAGAACAGACAAAACAGTCTTTAGAATTTATAAATTTATTAATAGTTGGCTCTGACAGTTGGTATATTGAAGACTATAAAAGAATCAAAAAATTATGCGGTTCAAGTACTAAATTAATTAATGCTTATGGTGTTAGCGAGAGTACTATTGACAGCACCTATTTTGAATCCGATCAATTGAACTTATCAAAGGATCGTCTAGTTCCTATTGGTCGACCTTTTAGTAATACACAAATTTATTTACTAGACAAAAATTTGCAACCAGTTCCCATCGGAGTTTGGGGCGAAATTTATCTCGGTGGATTTAGTTTGGCAAGAGAATATTTGAATCGACCACAGTTAACCTCAAGTAGGTTTATTAACAATCCATTTGTCAATCAACAAATGGCAATGAATAATCAACGATTATATAAAACAGGAGATAAAGGGCGTTATCTTCCTGATGGTAATATCGAGTTTATAGAACGAGTTGATCATCAGGTTAAAATTCGTGGGTTTCGGATTGAATTATCAGAAATTGAAACCGTAATTAATCAGCATCAAATAATAAAACAAGCAGTAGTTGTTACTAGGGAAGATAGCACTGGTGACAAAAGCTTAGTAACTTATTTTATTACCGAGCAAATGGTAGATCATGAAAATATAGGGCAGATAATTCAGCAATTAAGAACTTATCTTAAAGAGCTTTTACCAGATTATATGATACCTACTGATTGGCAAGCATTAACAGAGTTACCTCTAACTATTAATGGAAAAGTAGATCGCCAATCATTGAAAACAAGTAAAGAGGAATTAGTGTTTCCAGCCTTAATAAAGCAGGATATTTATATCAAGAAGGGGGAATCTTATCTCCCGATGGACATTGTCGCGCTTTTGATGCTCAGGCACAGGGAACTGTTCCTGGCAGTGGTATTGGGGTAGTTGTCCTAAAACGTTTAGAAGATGCTTTGGCTGATGGCGACAGTATTCAAGCAATCATTCGCGGTTCGGCAATTAATAACGATGGTTCAGGGAAAATTGGCTACACAGCCCCTAGCATCAACGGGCAAGCTGAAGTAATTACTGAAGCATTAGCCTTAGCAGAAGTTGAACCTGAAACTATTTCTTACATCGAAACCCATGGTACAGGAACAGCTTTAGGTGATCCAATCGAAATTGCCGCCTTAAACCAAGTTTTTCGCTCTGATATAGATCAAAAAGAGTATTGTGCCCTCGGTTCGGTAAAAACTAATATCGGACATTTAGATGCTGCGGCAGGAATTACGGGATTAATTAAAACTGTTTTAGCCTTAAAACATAGGCAAATTCCTCCAAGCCTGCATTTTCAGCAACCTAATCCCAAGATTGACTTTACAAATAGCCCTTTTTATATGAATACTGAACTTCAGGAATGGAAAACCCCAGGATATCCACTGCGAGCGGGAGTTAGTTCTTTTGGCATTGGCGGCACTAATGCTCATGTGGTGTTAGAAGAAGCACCTTTGGTTCAGTCAACAGTTATCAGTCAACAGTTATCAGTAAGACCTCATCAACTTTTATTGCTTTCGGCAAAAACTGAATCTGCATTGGAGAAGATGACAGATAATTTAGTCGAGCATTTAGACAACCATCCCGAATTAGATTTAGCTGACGTAGCTTACACCTTACAGGCGGGGCGTAAGGAATTTGATTATCGCCGCATGGTAGTAGGAAAAGAGCTAGAAGATATAGCAAGCGCGCTCAAAACTAGAGAATCTCAAAGAGTTTTAACTCATTATACCCAGCAAAATAAACATTCAATTGTGTTTATGTTTCCTGGGCAGGGTTCTCAGTATGCCAACATGGGTCAAGAACTATACGAGACTGAACCCGTGTTTCGGGAGTGGATTGATCGCTGTTCGGAATTATTGGAACCAGAATTAGGTTTGGATTTGCGATCGCTAATTTATCCTCATGAGGGAGAATTAGATACTGCTAATGAAACATTAAAACAGACTCAAATTGCCCAACCAGCTATCTTTATTATTGAATATGCCTTAGCTCAATTGTGGATATCTTGGGGGATTAAACCAGATGCGGCAATTGGTCACAGCATTGGGGAATACGTAGCTGCAACTATTGCTGGTGTATTTTCAATTGAAGATGCTTTGGGTTTAGTAGCGATGCGAGGAAGATTAATGCAGCAAATGCCCACTGGTTCGATGTTAGCAGTATCTTTACCAGTGGCAGAAGTAACAGCATTACTGAGTCAAGAGTTATCTCTAGCTGCAATTAACGCACCCAATCTGTGTGTTCTTTCTGGTAGTGATGAAGCAATAGTGAGCAAAGCTAAGGAACTTCATGATCGAGGGATTGAATGCCGTTATTTGCATACATCCCATGCTTTCCATTCGCCGATGATGGATAATGCGATCGCACCATTGCAACAAGAGCTGATTAAAATCAACTTGAATTCGCCTCAAATACCTTTTATTTCTAACGTTACAGGAACTTGGATTAGTACAGAAGATGCCACAGATCCTGATTATTGGGCAAAACATATGAGGGAAACAGTGCGTTTTGCTGCGGGAATTGACGAAATTTTACAAGATAAGGCTCGTATCTTACTAGAAGTAGGAGCAGGAAGAAGTTTATCAACCCTCGTCAAACGGAATTCTGCTCAAGCAGCAGGGCAAATAGTTTTGTCTTCGATACGTCATCCTCAAGATCAAGTTTCCGATCAGGCATTTATGCTCAATATGTTGGGTCGACTATGGCTAGCAGGAGTAGCAATTGATTGGCACAATTTTTCTGCCAATCAACAAAACTACCGAGTACCCTTACCAACTTATCCCTTTGAACGACAGCGTTACTGGGTTGATTCTGTAGTTTCCACTTCTACTGCTCAATTACAAGATAAAAAAGCAAATATCAGTGATTGGTTTTATATTCCTGCATGGAAGACTCTTCCTGTAATCCCAACCAATAAGCTAACTGATAGTAGTTATTTGATTTTTGTCGATGAATTAGGAATTGGCGATCGCCTAATTGAAAAATTAAGACAACATGGACAAGATACCGTTGCAGTATATAAAGGAAATAATTTTAGCCAGGATAGCCATAGCTACCAGATTAATCCTAATAATTCAGAAGATTATCATACTCTGTTCCAGGCGCTTACCCAGTCAAACGATCTTCCCGCCAAAATTATTTATTTATGGAGTATTTCACCTAAACAGGTAGACAAGTCTTTGATCCCTGACTCTCAGTCTTTCTGGCATCTAATTTATCTTGCTCAAGCAATCGAAAAACCTAAATACAATCTTGACATTGTTGTTGCTACTAACGATTTTTACGACATTATTGGCGATGAAACTTTATCTTATGAAGCAGCAACTATGCTAGGTGCAATTAAAGTTATTCCTCAAGAATATACTTATCTTAATTGTCTTCAGGTCGATCTCGATCTTTCAGAATCTAATAGTGAGCTACTAGCAGAACAATTAATCACAGAATTAGCTATAGATTCTCCAGACATTGTTAGAGCATATCGCAAACATTGCCGTTGGGTACAAACTTTTGAGCCTATTCCTATTGCGAAAAATAATCCAGAGCAATCTAGATTACGCCAAGGAGGAGTTTATCTAATCACGGGAGGGATGGGTGGTATTGGTTGTACCTTAGCCGAGCATTTAGCCTGCACTGTGCAAGCCAAACTTGTTTTATTAGGGCGTTCTCAATTACCTGCCAAAGAGTCTTGGAATGAGTGGTTAGCTACTCATGATGCTAACGATTCTATTAGCCAGAAGATTAGTCGAATTGAGAAATTAGAGGCTTTGGGTGCAGAGGTGTTACCGATAGCTGCGGATGTATGCGATCATACTGCGATGAAACAAGCGGTTGCTTTAGCTGATGATCATTTTGGTGCTATTAATGGTGTGATTCATGCTGCTGGTGTTGCGGGAGGAGGTATTATTCAACTAAAAACCTCCGATAGTGGAGAAAGTGTCTTGGCACCTAAAGTAACTGGAACATTAATTCTCAATGAAGTCTTACAAGAAGTCAGCTTGGATTTTCTAGTTCTTTGTTCTTCTTTAACTTCCATTGTAGGAGGGTTTGGACAGGCTGATTACTGTGCTGCCAATGCTTTTTTAGATGCCTTTGCTCGTCATGATCGCTCTAGTCGCCATACTGTGGCGATTAATTGGGATGCTTGGCAGGAAGTTGGCATGGCAGTCAATACCGATGTGCCGACCGAATTGAAACAATGGCAAACCGATAATCTTCAACACGGATTATTATCTGCTGAAGCGATTAAAGTATTTGATCGCATTTTAGACAGTGGTCTATCTCAAGTAATTGTCTCAACTCAAAATTTAGCTACGGCGATCAAGCAAAATGATAATTTTCTAGAAGTTTATTCCACTCAAAAATCACATTCTGCTGCTGTACCTTCAGCAAACTCTCCTGCTCGAAAAAGCTTGAGTAGCAGTTATATTGCTCCTCGTAACGAAACGGAAGAAACTATTGCTAAAATTTAGCAAGAAGTGATAGGATTTGAAAAAGTAGGAATTCATGACAATTTCTTTGAGTTAGGCGGACATTCTTTGCTAGCGGTTCAAGTAACCTCTCGCCTACGAGAAACATTTACATTAGATTTGCCTTTGAGAACTCTTCTATTTGAAACTCCTACCATAGAAGGGCTTGCTGCCGCGATCGCTGATCAAAAAGGTTCAGATGTTAATCCTGAAGACATGGAAAGATTACTGGCAGAGATCGAAAATCTTGCACCAGAAGAACTTGACCAAGAGCTAGCTCAAGAATCTATCAGCAAATAAAATAATAGCTTGCTTAGTTCTCTATGTTGATAATATTTTCCAATTGTCTGTGAGTAAATTATCAATACTGCTCGCCCTCAAATCAAAGCAAAATCAACCAGGTATCAAGATGGAATTTAGTTTACTGTATTTTTCTGGAGATGGTTCCACAAGAGAAACAAATAAATATAATCTATTGCTTGAAACAGTGAAATATGGTGATATTCATGATTTTTCAGCAGTATGGACTCCAGAACGCCATTTTCACCCTTTTGGGGGATTATATCCCAACCCATCGGTAATAGCGGCTGCTTTGGCTACTATTACTGACAATATACAGTTGAGATCGGGTAGTGTAGTCATGCCGCTGCAAAATCCAGTCAGGGTTGCTGAAGAATGGGCAGTAGTAGACAATCTATCTCAGGGTAGAGTCGGATTGTCTTTTGCTTCTGGTTGGCATGCAGACGACTTCTTATTGCAGCCAGCTAACTATAGCAGCCGCAAAGAAGCTATGTGGTCAGGGATCAAAGTTTTTAAACAACTGTGGCAAGGAGAACAGGTAGAATTTTTAGGTGGAACGGGACAACCAGTAAAGATCCAAACATTTCCCCGCCCCCTTCAGGCTAAAGCTCCTCCTATTTGGATTACTTGCGGGGCAGATGAGACTTTTATTGGTGCAGGCAAAATTGGTGCCAATGTTTTAACTTCTATGCTGTACGAAACGACTGATAACTTAGCCAGACGCATAAATCTCTATCGTACTTCTCTAACGCAAAACGGTTACGATCCTCAGCAAGGGAAAGTATCATTAATGCTGCATACTTTTATTGGTAATGATCAAGAATCAGTTAGAAGTCAAGTTAAAGAACCTTTTTGTAATTATATAAAAACTCATTTTGGTTTAGCGGAAAAATTGGCTCAAAAAATAGATTTCCCCGTAGATCCAAGCACATTTACTGAAGATGACCGCGCTTCTTTATTTGATTTTGCTTTTGAACGTTATTTGTCAGGTAGGGTCATGATTGGAACTAGAGAAAGCTGTCGTCAAACAATTGAACAGATGGAAAAAATAGGCGTAGATGAAATTGCCTGTTTAATTGATTTTGGTTTAGATCCAACTTTAGTAATGAACAGCTTAGATAAATTAAAAGATTTGAAAGAAGAATATCAAAATAAACCAATAGTGGGACAATATTCAGCTTTAAGTTTTTTTTAAATCAAACATCTAAAATTATGCCTTTAAATATATATTTGGACATAAAATAAGCTTTGATATTGAAATTAAAAGTTTAATAAAGATTGAATTTTTGATAATAAATTGCACTTTAATAATTTGACTAAATATCTTGTATTTCTGCTTCATTAATTTTATATGAGTAATATATCCGCAAGAATTGCTGCCCTGTCACCAAGCCAAAGAGCGTTATTAGAACGTCGTCTTCAAGCAAAAAAAGTAACTAAGGCAGAAATAAATACAACAATTAATCCCAGAAAAGATCGTGATTCGGGAATTTTATCTTATGCTCAAGAAAGACAGTGGTTTCTTCATCAATTAGAACCTGATACCGCTTCTTATAATGAAATCAATCTTTTTCAACTGACAGGCTTCTTGGATGTCGCAGTATTGGAACGAAGTTTTAATCAAGTCATTCAACGTCACGAAATTTTACGAAGTAAATTTATAGCAGTTAATGAAGAACCCAGATTTCAAATAGCTCCAACTTTGCCCTTTACTTTATCTGCGATCAAAGTTGCAGAAGAATCTACGGCTTTTAAGTTAGCTACTCAAGCAGCCCAGAAAACATTCGATTTATCTGAATTACCCCTATTTAGAGTTAAGTTATTCGAGGTTTCTCCTCAGCAATATTACTTGTTAATTGTGGTACATCATATCATCTGTGACGGCTGGTCTTCAGGAGTATTTATTCAGGAGGTTATCGCCTCATATACAGCATTTAAAGAAAATCAGTCACCATCATTACCAGAATTATCAATTCAATATGCTGATTTTGCTCTTTGGGAAAGGCAGCGACTAGAGAAGAACGCTTTGGCGGCTCAGTTGGATTACTGGAAAAAGCAACTGAGTGGAAATTTACCGATTTTAGAGATCCCAACAACTAAGTCTCAACAAGTAACGGCAGATTCTGCCAATGGTGGAATAGCATCTCGTTTATTACCCTTAGATCTAACCAATAAGTTACATAAAATTGGGCAAAAAGAAAATGTGACTTTGTTCATGACTTTGCTGTCGGCATTCAAAGTTTTACTACATCGCTATACAAGTTTAGAAGATATTTTAGTCGGTTCACCCATTGCCAATCGAAGTCAGCCAGAATGTGAAAATTTAATAGGTGTATTTTTAAATACTTTAGTTTTAAGAAGTAATTTATCAGGAAATCCAACTTTTAGAGAGTTGCTACAACAAGTCAAGCAAGTTGCACTGGATGCTTATTCTAATCAGGATTTACCTTTTGAAAAATTAGTACAAGAACTACAGCCTGAAAGAAGCCTTAATCAGTCCCCCCTGTTTCAGGTGATGTTTGTTTTGCAAAATGCACCAGAGTCAGAATTTAGGCTACCAGGTTTAACTGTAGAACGCTTAAAACTAGACAGTGGAGTAGCATTATTCGATCTTACTTTAGAAATTAAAGAAAGCGATCGCGGTTTGGATGTTTGTTTTGAATATAATCGTGATCGCTTTAATGATGTAAGCATTAAACGGATGCTAGAACATTATCAAATCCTCTTAGAAAAAGTTGTTGCTAATCCCAGCCTACATCTATCCCAAATCGATTTTCTAACTAGAGCAGAAAAAAATAAATTATTATTTGAGTGGAATGATAATCAAGTTCAATACCCACAAGATAAATGCATCCATAGCTTATTTGAATCGCAAGTAATCAAAACCCCTAATGCAATAGCAGTAGTCGATCAAGAACAACAGCTAACCTATCAAGAATTAAATGGCAAGGCTAATCAACTAGCACATTACCTGCAACAACGGGGAATCAAACCAGAGGGACTAGTGGGAATTTGTCTCGAGCGTTCTCTGGAGATGACTATCGCCATTTTGGGAATCCTCAAAGCAGGAGCAGCATACATCCCCATTGATGTAAATTATCCCCAAGAGCGGATTGAATACATCTTAGAAGATGCACAAGTCGAAATTCTTCTCACGCAAGAACATCTAGAAGTTGAATTAGCTCAACATCAAACGACATTATTGTATTTAGAGCGCCATTGGCTCGACATTGCTCAAAAATCAAGCAATAACTGTTTGACTCAGGTAAGCTCGGGAAACCTAGCCTATGTAATTTATACATCAGGTTCCACAGGCAAACCAAAAGGGGTAGCAGTAGAGCATAGGGCACTAGTCAACTACAGTCTAGAAATTGCGCAACAGTTTCAATTACAAAATAGTGATCGCTTTCTTCAATTTGCTGCCATTGGTTTTGATGTAGTGGTAGAAGAACTATTTCCCACCTGGATTAAGGGAGCAACAGTGGTATTACGTCGAGGACAACAATCAATTTCTGGTCGAGAATTTCAGCAACTGATTGAAGAACAACAGGTGACAGTGTTTGAATTACCGACAGCCTACTGGCAACAATGGGTATCAGAACTAATTTCAAATCAAGAGGCAGTACCTAGTTGTGTTCGTCTAGTGATTGTGGGGGGAGAAAGAATGTCCTCGCAAATATTGAGACAGTGGCAAAACTTGTCAACTAAACTAATTCACGTCTATGGACTGACCGAAACCACAGTCACCTCGACACTTTATCACTTAAATAGTGAGATACCAAGAGAAAAAACTGAAGCAGGATTGCCCATTGGGCGACCGATTGCCAATACACAAATCTACTTGCTAGATTCAGAGCAACAGCCAGTACCAGTGGGAGTAGCAGGGGAAATTTATATTGGAGGAGCAGGATTAGCTAGAGGCTATCTGAACCGTCCTCAGTTGACAGCCCAGAGATTCGTGGCAAATCCCTTTAACTCTCAAGCAGGCTCGAGGTTATATCGAACGGGAGATTTAGGTAGATATTTAGCCGATGGCAATCTCGAATATATTGGTCGAATTGATAATCAAGTTAAAATCAGGGGATTTAGGATTGAATTAGGGGAAATTGAGGTAATTTTAGGTCAACACTCAACTATTAATCATTGTGCAGTTGTCCCTCGGGAGGATACGCCAGGAGATAAACGATTAGTTGCTTATTTTGTGGCGAGGGAACAATTAGAAGTTAAGCAGTTACGAGATTTCCTGAAATTAAAATTACCAGACTACATGATTCCTTCGGCTTGGATGCAGCTAGAGGCATTGCCTTTGACTCCTAATGGGAAAGTAGATCGCAAAGCCTTACCGATTCCCGATTTTACTTTAAATACTACGAACTATATTGCACCACATACTCCTCACCAAGAAATCCTAGTCAATATCTGGCAGTCAGTGCTGAATATAGAGCAAGTAGGTATTGAGGATAATTTCTTTGAGTTGGGGGGGCATTCTTTACTGACGACTCAAGTTGTCTCAAAAATTCGTCAAGTATTTGAAATAGAATTGCCATTACGCAGTTTGTTTGAAAAACCAACAATCTCTGGACTCGCTCAAGAGCTTGACGAAGCAATTAAAAATTACTCAGGAATTAATGCTAGCACCATCGAAAAAGTATCGCGCAGCGAAAAACTACCTCTTTCCTATGCGCAACAAAGACTGTGGTTTTTAACTCAGCTAGAACCAGACAGTCCCTTCTACAATATTCCTGCTGCGGTTCGCCTCCAAGGAAAACTCAATCTCAAAGCACTAGAGCAAAGCTTTAATGAAATTGTACGTCGCCATGAAGCGCTGCGAACCAACTTCCACACTACTGAAGAAGGAGAAGCCTTAGCAGTTATCTCTCAAGTTGAGTTGACCACCATTGCTTTACTCGACCTAAGTGAGTTACCAACTTCCCAAAAGTCAGCACAAATTCAAGAACAAATCGAGCTGTCAGCTCAACAACCGTTTGACCTCAGCCACGAGCAATTAATCAGAATTAAGCTTCTACGACTGGAGGAAGAAGAGCATATTGTGCTACTGACCATGCACCATGTTGTCTTCGATGCTTGGTCAGTGGGGGTCTTAGTCGAAGAACTAGGCTCTCTCTATCAAGCCTTCAGTCAAGGAAAACCCTCACCCCTTAACGAACTACCAATACAGTACGTAGACTTTGCAGCTTGGCAAAGACAATGGTTACAAGGAGAAGTACTAGAAACTCAGAAAGCTTATTGGCTCAAACAATTAGAGAACGTACCAACAGTACTCGAACTACCTACAGACTATCCTCGACCAGCTACTCAAACTTTTAGGGGTGCCAGCTACTCGTTTGAGTTATCAAGAGAACTACACACTGCTTTAAATCAATTAAGTCAACAGCAGGGAACTACATTGTTTATGACCTTGTTGGCAGGTTTCCAAACACTGCTATGGCATTATACAGGGCAAGAAGATATTGTAGTCGGTTCGCCTATTGCCAACCGTAATCGTGCCGAAATAGAGGGATTAATTGGGTTTTTTACTAATACTTTGGTATTTAGGACTAACTTAGCAGGAAATCCCAGTTTTGAAGAACTACTCAAACAAGTTAGGGAAGTATCGCTGGGAGCCTATGCTCATCAGGATTTACCTTTTGAATTATTAGTCGAACAACTACAGCCAGAGCGACATTTAAGTCACTCTCCAGTATTTCAAGTGATGTTTGCGTTTGAGAATGCACCAATGTCAGAATTGGAGTTCTCTGAATTGACGTTGACTCCAGTCGAAAGTGAGAGTGATACTTCTAAATTTGATATAACTCTTTCGATAACTGAAACTGAGTTAGGATTGGAAGGGAGTTTTGAATATAATATTGACTTATTCGAGTCGGCAACTATTTCTCGGATGCTAGGGCATCTTAAGACATTACTGGAGGCAATAGTCGCTAATCCCCAACAAAAGCTATCAGATTTGCCATTATTAACCGAATCTGAACAGCGACAGTTATTAGTCCAATGGAACAATACAGAAGTAGATTATCCTCAAGACCAATGTATTCATCAACTATTTGAAACTCAGGTAGCCAAAACACCAGATGCCGTAGCGATAGTCTTTGAAAACCAGCAGCTAACCTATCAAGAATTAAATCTCAAGGCTAATCAACTAGCACATTATATTAGGCAAAAGATTACCAGAACAACAAACAGTTCAGCTCAAATATTGATTGGAATTTGTGTTGAACGCTCTTTAGAAATGGTAATTGGACTGTTAGCCATTCTTAAGGCGGGAGCTGCATACATACCTCTCGATCCTAATTATCCTGAACAACGTCTAGCTTTTATCTTAGAAGATACAAATGTCTCTCTACTACTCAGCGAGCAAAAGTTACTTCCACTATTAACAAAATATCAAACTCAAGTTATTTGTTTAGATGGTGACTGGGACAAAATCAATCAAGAAGATAGTCATAATCCTATTGATCTAGTAAATCCTCAGAAGCTAGCTTATATAATTTATACCTCAGGTTCTACAGGCAAGCCAAAAGGCGTGCAAATCACTCATACTGCGGTGGTCAACTTTTTGACATCCATGAGTCGAACACCAGGGTTAACGGCAACAGATATTTTATTAGCAGTCACCACTATATCTTTTGATATTGCCGCACTAGAAATATATTTACCATTAACCTTAGGGGCGCGCTTAGTTTTAGTCAGTCGAGAAGTAGCAACAGACGGTCATCAATTATCTCAACATTTAGCTTTATCCCAAGCGAGTGTGATGCAAGCAACCCCAGCAACCTGGCGGCTATTGTTAGATTCACAATGGCAAGGAAATCAGAATTTAAAAATCCTTTGTGGAGGAGAAGCTCTAGATCGTTCTTTGGCTAATCAATTACTCTCTCGAAGCTCAGAAGTTTGGAATTTATATGGTCCTACCGAAACGACAATTTGGTCAGCAGTTTATCAGGTAGAGGAAGAAGTTAAGTCTACTAAAAATATTATTCCGATTGGGCGTGCGATCGCCAATACTCAATTTTATATCCTTAATCAACAGCAACAGTTAGTTCCTGCGGGAGTGAGAGGAGAGCTATATATTGGTGGAGTAGGATTAGCTCGTGGTTATTTCAATCGTCCTGATTTAACCCAAGAAAAATTTATTCTTCATCCATTCAAGAATATAGAGATGCCAGAAAATAGAGATAATCGTCTCTATAAAACAGGAGATTTAGCTCGCTACCTACCTAATGGAGAATTAGAATATTTAGGTAGGATTGATAATCAAGTTAAAATTAGAGGCTTTAGGATTGAATTAGGGGAAATTGAAGCGATTTTAGCAAAATATTCGGCTATTAATCACTGTGTAGTTATTGCCCGCAAGGATGCACCAGGAGATAAACAATTAGTTGCTTATTTTGTTGCTAGGGAACAATTAGAAGTTCAGCAGTTACGAGATTTCCTTAAATCAAAATTACCAGACTATATGATTCCCTCGGCTTGGATGCAGTTAGAGGCATTGCCTTTAACTCCTAATGGAAAATGCGATCAACGAGCCTTGCCTGAAATTCAAGATGCCCCCAGAGAGTTTATTCCACCTGAGACAGTGACGGAAAAAAACATAGTAGCTATTTGGCAAGAGGTGTTAAAGCGATCGCAAATCAGTGTTGAAGATGACTTTTTCGATCTGGGAGGACATTCTCTGTTAGCGGCCCAAGTTATATCCCGCTTAAGAGAACAATACCAACAAGAAATACCTTTACGTAGTTTATTTGAAGAGACAACAGTAGCTAAATTAGCAACTTATCTCGATAGGATGCAAACTTTACAACAATTACAGACTATTCCTACTGATATAGTAAGTGAGCGCGAGGAATTTGAACTATGAAAACCATTAACGAGTTACTGTCCCATCTTAATAGTTTAGATGTCAAATTCTGGACGGAAGAGATCCCAGAAGATAAATCAGAAGTTCGCTTACGCTGCAACGCACCTAAAGACGTACTAACTCCAGATTTAAAAGCCGAACTAGCCCAACGTAAAGCGGAAATTTTAGAGTTTCTGCTTCAGATTAATCATACTTCAACTTCTATTGAGCCCACTGACCGAACTACTAAGATCCCCTTGTCTTTTGCTCAACAAAGGTTATGGTTTCTTGAACGCTTAGAACCAGGAAATCCTTTTTATAATCAACCCACTGCTTTACGTTTAACTGGGGAACTTCAAGTTGATATCCTTGAACAAAGCTGGCAAGAAATTATTAGACGACATGAAATTTTAAGAACGACATTTACCACAGTCGAAGCGCGACCCGTTCAAGTTATTCAGTCAGAAGTTGAGTTTCAGCTTGGGGTCATAGATGTCAGCCATTTATCCCCAACGGACAAAGAAGCAAAGATCAAACAATTAGTACAACAAGACGCTCAATCTCCGTTTGACTTAGAACGAGACTTATTACTGCGAGTTAAACTCTTAAAATGTGATGTTCAAGAACATATAATTCTATTTACTAACCACCACATCGTCTCTGATGGTTGGTCAGTGGGTATCTTAGTCAGAGAATTAGTCGCTCTATATCAAGCATTCTCTCAGAAAAAGCCCTCACCATTAGCAGAACTAGCAATACAGTATGGCGACTTTGCCGTTTGGCAGAGACAATGGCTGCAAGGGGAAGTACTCCAAACTCAGCTATCTTATTGGCTCAAGCAGTTAAAAAACGCGCCCAAAGTTTTAGAACTACCTACAGACCATCCCCGACCAGCAATTCAGACTTTTAGAGGTGCGAAATACTCATTCAACTTATCTCAAGAATTGTCCTCAGCTTTAAATAAATTGAGTCAGCAGCAGGGAAGTACTCTGTTTATGACTCTGTTAGCAGCATTCCAAACGCTGCTATGGCGTTATACAGGACAAGAAGATATTGTAGTCGGTACTCCTATTGCCAATCGTAACCGAGCAGAAATCGAAGGGTTAATCGGATTTTTCGTTAATACCTTAGTGTTGAGAACTAGTTTGACGGGAGAGCCTAGTTTTGCAGAATTACTCCAGCGAGTGCGAGAAGTAGCATTGGAAGCTTATGCTCATCAAGATTTACCTTTTGAATTGTTAGTTGAGCAATTACGACCGCAACGAGATTTAAGTCATACACCAATATTTCAAGCAATGTTCGTGCTACAGAATGCTCCGATGGAGACATTAGAGTTACCTGGTTTGACGGTGGGTAGCTTAAAAAGTGAAAGTGATACTGCCAAATTTGATCTAACTCTATATCTAAGTGAAACCGAGTCTGGATTGGAGGGTAATTTTGAATACAACACGGACTTATTTGAGCCGACAACTATTACTCGCATGGTAGGACATCTCAAGACGCTGCTGGAGGCAATTGTCGCTAATCCACAACAGCGTTTATCAGAATTACCATTCTTAATTAAACCAGAACAGCAGCAGTTATTAGGTTCATGGAATAATACTCAGATAGATTATCCTCAAGACCAATGTATTCATCAACTATTTGCAGCCCAGGTAGAGAAAAACAGTAATGCGATCGCAGTTATTTTTGAAGATGAAACATTAACCTATGGAGAATTGAATCAACGGGCAAATCAGTTGGCGCATTATTTCAAGTCTCTTGGGGTTGGTTCGGGGGTGCTGGTGGGTATCTGTATAGAACCATCTCTAGAGCAAGTAGTAAGCTTGCTGGCTGTGATCAAAGCCAATGGTGTATATGTGCCTTTAGATCCGAATTATCCACCAGAAAGACTGGCATTTATGGTGGAAGATTCTAAGGTGAGTATAATTCTGACTCGGCAGTCTCTGAGGGAGAAGATTTCTGAGCAACAGGCTCATATCGTCTGTTTGGATCACGATCACGATGCTATTGCCCAAGAAAGTGCTGCCAATTTAAATTGTCCAGCAACACTGGATGATCTAGCATATGCCATCTATACATCAGGTTCTACTGGCAGACCTAAAGCAGTTCTCGGCAAGCTGCGAGGCATTGTCAATCGCCTGCATTGGATCTGGGCAACTATACCGTTTGCGGTAGATGAGGTTTGCTGTCAAAAAACATCGATCAATTTTGTCGATCATGTCGCGGAGATATTTGCGCCTCTTCTCCAAGGAACTCCTCTGGTAATCGTTCCCAATCATATACGGAGCGATATCCCTCAGTTAATAAACTTGTTAAGCAAGCAAAAAATAACTAGAATTGTTCTCGTTCCATCATTACTAAAAGTGATGCTGGAGAGTACGCCGCAGCAATTGACACAACTTCAAGGTCTGAAATATATTTTTTGTAGCGGAGAAGCCCTGCCAATTAAGCTGGCTGAAACATTTCACCATCAACTTAGCTCCACCAGATTGTTCAATCTTTACGGTTCAAGTGAAGTTGCGGCTGATGTTACCTGCTTTGAAGTTAATTTTTGGGAAACAAGCCAAAGAATACTGCAATATTTTCAGCCAGAAGTTGTTCGTGGCACACCTGAAGATCGGGTTCGTGGGGTTTACCAAAAACCTTTTACTAAGCCCGATGTAAGTCCAGAAATGTTAGCCACAAAATTTCAACAAAGCGAGTTGCCCTTAGATCCTGTAACAGTTGACGATTATCAGGCTAAATTTAATCAAGAGGTGTTGCCCTACACCATCGATACCGCATCTCCTACATTTATTGGGCATATGACATCTGCTTTGCCCGATTTTATGCACGATATGAGCAAGATGATCTCGCAATTGAATCAAAACCTGGTCAAGATTGAGACCTCAAAGTCTTTGATCTTTTTAGAACGAGAAGCGATCGCTATGCTGCATCGTCTGGTTTATAATTTTGAAAGTGAATTTTACGCGGACAATATTCAGCAGAAAAATCACAATCTGGGGATTATCACCACGGGTGGGACAACGGCAAACATTAGTGCTTTATTGTGTGCGCGAAATTCAGGATTGTTCAACCAAGATGAGTCTGGTGAGTTTTCTAAAGACAGCCTGTACCAGGTTCTGCATCACAAGGGATATGACGATATCGTGATCATTGGCTCTCGGCTAATGCATTACTCCCTAAATAAAGCAGCTTCTATCCTGGGTATAGGGACAGACAATATTGTTTTTATTGACAATGACCCTGAGGGGAATTTAGATCTCCATCTGCTGCCAGAGAAAATTCGTGAGTGTCAGAGTAATAGGCTATTTATCCTAGCACTTGTGGGCATCGCTGGCACAACCGAAACTGGTGAAATCGATCCTTTAGAGGAAATGGGGTCAATTGCCCAGGAGTTCGGCATTCATTTTCATGTTGATGGCGCTTGGGGTGGTGCGACCATGTTTTCTGACCAGCATAAAGCAAAATTAACAGGAATTGAGCAGGCTGATTCGATAACTATTTGTGGTCACAAGCAGTTATACCTACCCCAGGGTATCAGTGTTTGCTTATTTAAAGATCCACAGCTATTAAACTCTGCCGCTACCACAGCTCGTTACCAAGCCCAGCGAGATACATTTGATGTGGGACGATTCACCATTGAGGGGTCACGTTCGGCGATTTCCTTGTGCCTACACGGGGCGCTGCATATTATCGGCAAAAAAGGATATGAGATTCTAATTAACAATGGCATCGAGAAAGCTCAATATTTTGCCAAACTTATTGACCTGCTGGAACCATTTGAACTCTTAATGTCACCCGCCTTAAATATTGTTAATTATCGCTATATTCCTCAGGATTTGAGAGAAAAAGCGCAGCAAAAATCTTTGAGTAACAATGACGTTCACAGAATCAATCAACTCAATACACAGATCCAGCAAGAACAATTTGAACGGGGCATGACCTTTGTCTCTAAAACTACTGTGATGGATGCTGCCTCTAATCAAGATCGAGCAATAGTTGTCTTTCGCACTGTCTTGTCTAATCCCAATACAACCGCTACAGACCTCAAGACTGTTCTTGAAGATCAATTGAGCATCGCCAATCAAATTGAAACCAGGAGTAACAATCAATCGAATCAGATAGAAGATTTGTCTGTACCTGGAATTGGCTCAGATGATCTCGAAACTGCGATCATGCAAGAAGCCATACACTTGCGGTTAGCGGACAATCTCAAGGCAGATTTAGAACAATATCTGAAAAAAAATACGATTCCCATTGGCAAACCGATTGCCAACACACAAATATATATTCTGGATAAGTATGGTAACCTTCTGCCACAAGGTATTACTGGCGAGCTATACGTAGGGGGAGATGGACTGGCACAAGGGTATTTAAATATGCCTGAGTTAACCCAAGAGAGATTTATCCCCAATCCCTTTGCGGAGAACACAGAATCAAAATTATATCGAACTGGAGACTTAGCCCGCTGGTTACCAAATGGTCAGATCGAATTTACAGGACGTATCGATCACCAAGTGAAGGTTCGCGGTTTTCGCATCGAACTGGGAGAAATTGAGGCAGTTGCTAGTCAACACCCAGCAGCGAGACAAGTTGTAGTGTTAGTCCAAGAAGACTCAGGCGATTCTCAACAAATAGTCGCTTATGTAGTTCCTCAATCAGAGCAAACGCTTACAATTACTGAACTACAAGAATTTTTGTCATCAAAGTTGCCCAGCTACATGATTCCCAATGCTTTGCTGTTATTAGAGGTATTACCATTAACGCCTAATGGCAAAGTTGATCGTAAAGCACTACCTGTACCCGAGCAAGTACGCCCTGAACTAGAAGCGTTTTATCTACCACCTCAAACTGAGGTCGAAAAAACTATTGCTGGAATTTGGCAAGAAGTTCTAGGTCTTGAAGAAGTTGGTATTCACGATAATTTCTTTGAACTAGGGGGTCACTCACTACTTCTAGTTCAAGTTCACAGTAAGTTGCAAACAAAATTTCAGCAACTGGCATTGGTTGATATTTTTCAATATTCCACCATCAACTATTTAGCTAAATATTTAACTAGGTTACAAGAGAAACAACCAGTTGTTCGCGACGGACGGCTAAAATGTTTGAGGACACCTCAAACATCGCGTCCTCAAAATGTTCGCCCCCCGAAAAACCGTATAGCTTCCAGGAATCGTCGCAAACAAGCTCGGCAAAATTATCGGGCTGCAAAGCATCAATCTAATCAAGAATAAAGTCTATTCAGTTATTTGATAGACGGTACTGCTTCTATAGCAATCCTATCTGAGCTGTGAAAATATTTTGTCATTTGTCATTTGTCATTTGTCATTTGTGATGTTCGCGAATGTTTCAGGACTGCTATAGACTCTAAAAGCTCAAGTAAACACCAAAAAGCACTATAAATGGAAATGGAAAATAATTTAATAAATAGCTTTAATGATCAAGATGAAATTGCTATTATCGGCATGGTAGGTCGTTTTCCTGGTGCGAATAACATCAATGTTTTTTGGCAAAACCTGCAAAATAGTGTCGAGTCTATTGATTTTTTTACTGATGAAGAATTATTAGCTACAGGAGTTGAGCCCACACTATTAAATGATCAGCAATATGTCAAAGCAGGCACTGTATTAGAAGATATAGAACTATTTGACGCGCCCTTTTTTGGTTTCACTCCTAGAGATGCCGAAATTACCGACCCGCAACACCGTATTTTTATGGAGTGTGTCTGGTCAGCATTAGAAAATGCTGGTTACGATTCGGCAACTTACACTGGTCAAATAGGTCTTTTTGCTGGTACTGCCGTCAGTAATTACTTATTGGCAAATTTATATCCTAATCAGGACTTGATCAAGTCAGTTGGTGCGTTCCCCATTTTTATCGGCAATGATAAAGACCATCTAACTACACAAATTTCTTATAAGTTAAATCTCACTGGTCCCAGTGTAAATGTTCAGACCACTTGCTCTACATCATTGGTTGCAGTTCACTTGGCTTCTCAAAGTTTATTAAATGGCGAAAGCGATATTGCCCTTGCTGGTGGTGTTTCGATAGATGTTCCTCAAAAAACTGGTTATTTGTATCAAGAAGGAGAAATTAGCTCTCCTGACGGGCATTGCCGAGCCTTTGATGCTCAGGCTCAAGGAACTATTTTTGGTAGTGGTTCGGGGGTTGTGGTCTTGAAGCGATTAGAAGACGCTATGGTTGATGGCGATCGCATTTATGCTGTAATTAAAGCTTCGGCTATTAATAATGATGGCTCTTTAAAGGTGGGATACACTGCTCCCAGCGTTGATGGTCAAAGGGAGGTGATCTTAGAAGCACTAGCTGTGGCTGGAGTTGAACCAGAAACCATTAACTATATCGAAGCCCATGGAACAGGAACCCCTTTGGGAGATCCGATTGAAATTACTGCTCTGACCCAAGCCTTTCGTAATAGTACCAGTAAAAAAGGCTTTTGTGCGATCGGATCGGTTAAAACTAATATTGGACATTTGAATACGGCAGCAGGGGTAACAGGATTAATTAAAACTGTACTGGCACTCCAAAATAAACAAATACCCCCCAGTTTGCACTTTCAACAAGCAAATCCCCAAATAGATTTTGCCAATAGTCCTTTCTACGTCAATCATCAGTTATCAGAGTGGCAAACCAACGGTACACCCCGCAGAGCAGGTGTAAGTTCTTTTGGCATTGGTGGAACTAATGCCCACGTAATCTTGGAAGAGGCTCCCCTGATTGAAGCCTCGAGTCCTTCTCGTCCTTACCAATTATTATTACTCTCTGCCAAAAGCATTACAGCTTTAACTACTGCTACAACACAACTGCACGATTACTTCCAAGAAAACCCTGATCTCAACCTTCCTGATGCAGCTTATACCTTACAAGTAGGTCGCCGAGATTTTGATTATCGCCGCGTAGTAATTTGCCAAGGCTTAGATGATGCGGTGCAATCTCTCAATAGCCAAGACCCTCAGACTATTTTGAGCCACCACCACAAGTCAAATCACTGTCAGGTTATCTTCATGTTTTCAGGACAAGGCTCACAATATGCCAACATGGGTCGGGAACTATATGAAGTGGAACCAACATTTAAAGAACATATAGATATCTGCGCCGAAATTTTGCAGACATATCTTGATCTTGATATCCGTTCCCTACTTTATCCCCAGGACGAAGAGATTGAAACCGCTGCTAAACAACTTCAGCAAACAGCTTTTACCCAACCTGCTTTATTTGTTACAGAGTATGCTTTGGCGCAGTTATTTTTATCTTGGGGAGTGCGCCCAGAGGCAATGATTGGTCATAGTATTGGGGAATATGTTGCTGCAACTATTGCAGGGGTGTTTTCTCTAGAAGATGCCTTGAAAGTTGTGGCAAAAAGGGGGCAGTTAATGCAGCAAGTACCCTCAGGAAGTATGTTAGCAATTAAGCTTCCCGAACCAGAGGTGCAGTTGTTGCTTGAAAGCAGTCAATTGCCGACCCAAGACTTACAAATTGCCGTAATCAACAGCCCATCTGCTTGTGTAGTTTCAGGAACCAACGAAGCCATTATCGCCTTAGAAAAGCAATTATCTGCTCAAGAAATTGAATGTCGGCTATTGCATACATCCCATGCTTTCCATTCTGTGATGATGGAACCGATGCTAAAAGCATTTGCTGAAGTTTTATCGACAGTTAAACTGAATCCTCCACAGATACGCTTTATTTCTAATAGATCCCTAGATAATGTCGTGGCTTATCGCGATCGCTATCGTTGGGTTCAAACATTTGAGCCAGTTAGATTGGAATCAGTTGCTGAGTCAAAAATACCTTTGATCAAACAAGGTGTTTATCTATTTTATAGTGGGTTAGAAAGTATTGAAGTTGTGCTTGCAGAATACTTATCAAAAGCTTTTCAAGCACAACTCATATTTATTGAGGATTCTACATTTCCCGAAAAAAGCGATTTTTCACAATGGCTGGAAACCCATCCTAAAGATGATGAAGTGAGTTACAAAATCCAACAATTACTAGCATTAGAGAATAATGGTAGACAAGTTTCAGTACTCCGTGCAGATAAAACCAATTATGAGCAAATATATCAAATCCTGACAACTGAAAATATTGGACAAATTAACGGAGTAATTTATTCAACTAAAATAAATCACGAACATACATTTACTTCTATTCCAGAAATTACTCCCAACGAACAGTTAATGGGAGCATCCCATTTTGGAAAATAGACTAAGCAGCAATCTGTCCATTTAGATAAGCGCAGCGTAATCGCAGCATTGGAGTTACCGAAGAAGGATTCCACTGCGCTCCTGAAATTTTCAGACGGC
>JBCDDK010000102.1:0-24903 GCA_039180345.1 Cyanobacteria bacterium P01_G01_bin.39
GAAAACTTTTGTTATTTCTAAGTTCTGAAGTCTTTGTAGAGGTTAGGATTGCTCGATTTTTTTCTAATAAGAAAAGCTCGAATTAAAAAATGGCTGTAATCCCCTGGCTGTAAAGATCTATCTCGGAAAGTGACAAAAGAGGGGTAGGACATTTTTTGACCTTCTACCTGCATGTACGCGTACCAAGACAGGACAAGTGAACCTAATCTCATACGGCTGTACCTAGCGGTAGTTTCAACTGCCAATCTACCAAAAGTTAGTAATGACTTCATGGTGCAACTTGTTATTAGCGCGAATAAAAACACTTAAATCAACGATAAAAGCAAGAGTAGCAATAGGAATACGAGTAATAGCTTTATAGAATGAATGAGCTTGTAATGAGCGATAGCGACGGAATACCAGAGAAATTGGAATAATCCACCAGCTTTTTTTAGCTAAAGTCTTGCGCATAAAATCATTGAGCCAAAAATGATTTTCTTGATTCATTTGAGCAATTAACTGACCTGCGGTTAATTTTCCCTTACATCTTTCTTCAAAGTAGTAGGTCAAGAATATATTAATTACGATTCCAACAACAACTCTAACTTCATGATTAATAAGTTCTATCGGATTAGTGCAGGCAGTAAATATGTGATAAGCATCAGGTACTCGAACAATTCTCTTTTCAAAAGTTGGATTTTTAATCGTAAAGTTCTCACTAATGATCATTTGAGTTAAAAAACCATCTTCCACTGGTAAACCAGGTGGCATCCAGATATTTTTCAATGCCGAAGCACGAGCGCAGTAAAGCTGCCCACAGATGAATAGCTGACCTTTATTAGAAGATTTGGAAACTGCTACAGATAGCTTTTCCAAAAGATTTTTGTTTGACTTAATTTCAACATCTTTGATTGGTTGATCTAAAGCAATCCAATATTCTGGATTTTGAATTAGCACATTTAGCATTTTAGCTAAGGTATGACGATCATGTAGCTCAATATCGGCATCCATTAGGTAAAAAAAGTCGGTATCAAAACTAGAAAAATGATGGACAAATAAATTCCAAGCATTGCTTTTTCCTGCTTCTTCTACTTCTATAACCCGCCATTGAATTGATGATAAGTTTTCTTCTGCTGCCATTTGAATGAAGGCATTACGAGCTATTGTTGCCGTGTTATCAATGCTTCCGTTAGAGACAACAATTATTTCAATAGTGTGTTGGGGATCAATATTGCTAATTAAACTTTGTTGCAATAATGTTCGTAAAAGAACTGGAATAGAATCTGATTCATTATGTGCCAGAATACCAATGCTTAGTTTCATAGTAATTCCTCGGTATTTACTTACGGTCAGGGATTAATGTGTGACAAAATTTGTAATTAGCAAACTCGTACTACGATATAGAGCCAAGTAATAATTAATTTGATTGAGAAGAAATCAATTTCTAGATTTTTTGCATAAATGCTCACCAAAAACTCCCTTGGGCTTTTTTACGAACGGGAGCATACTATTTATGCACCTGAGCATAGTTACTCAGGCATAGAAAAGACGTATTTTCCAAGATTATTACGCACTTTACAAAGCATAAAAACATGAAGATCAAGAAGTGGGATGCTCTCTTGCGAACTATACATAATAGACAATACTAAAAAACCAACTATCTTCTCTCTATCTTCAAATTCATAAAGTACAAATTTAAATTTAGTTATAAATCATCTGACCTCTATTGCTGGTTGTCTGTTTCCTATTGTCTAACTTACATTGGGGTGTTCTTTATGCTTTATAAGAACCGCCGTAGCTAACTAAATAACAACAAAATGCACTAGCTAGTTACAATCATTAACTGCTACTTTTCATAATCAATAATAGCTCATATAGCCAGCTTAATGTGAGCATAATTGCGCTATTCACAATAACTATTTATATTGTTTACAGTATCTATATTTTAGTATCTTCACTAACAGTTATGCTTCAGGTCAGTAGTTGCACTTCTTGATGCAGTCGCTCATGGGGGAGACCCCCAAGACGAAGTCTTCGCAGCGCTTGGAGCTTGCATCCAAGTGACCGAAGACCGCGCTGCATCGCTTTATTGAACATGAAATAGTTGAGGAGGGGATTAGGGAACTACACTTTTTAAGTAGCTATATTTATTTTGCGTTTTTTAAGGTAGATTTACTTAAATAAAGATGTATACTTTAATATTTTTTGCGATTCTTGTCATCTGTCTTTGCTTGAAATAATCGCTATCTAAACAACAATACGGGAATACTAGAATTACGCAACATTTGAGCTGTAGTGCTACCAATAATCAGATAGCGAATGCGACTATGACCGTAAGCACCCATAATCAATAGATCGATCTGATTAAGGGCAAGATACTTTTCTATTTCTGTTTCAGCATCGCCTTTGAGAAGTCTCACAGTCGGCTTATAATCAGCTTGAGTAATAGTGTCTTGAGCCTCGATTAAATGCTGCTGGGCTGGTTCAGTTTTGCCTGTGTCTATAGTAACAATGTGCAATTCCAACCCTTTAAAGAGAGGAGATTGGCAAAGATAATTTAATGCTTTTTGGCAACTTTTGCCACCGTCATAGGCAAATAGAATCCGCTCAATAGGCTTAAATCCTCTGGGGGTAACTAAGCAAGGCTTATGGCTCGAACGGATAATGCGCGCCAGATTGGAACCGAGATGTTCAGAAGCAAAATTAGCTTTTTCTCCTCGCTTTCCTAGAATAACCAAGTCACTATTTTGTTCCAACTCCTGAAATAGATCGACTAAAAACCCCGTTTCATGAGTCAGCTTTATCTTGGTTAACTGGCTGTTACTAAAAAAATCCTGAGCTTCTTTTAGGATAATTTTGGCTCGACGGTGGTTAATTTTTGCCTTAGCAGCTTCTAACTCTACTAACTCGTTTAAAAGCTGCTGATAGGAATCGATGCCAATACTGCCCGAAAAATCATTAGTCTGTACCGCCTGTTCGTCACGACTGTCAGTAACATAAAGAATTTCTAGATTAATTTCGGTTCGCTGTGCCATCCAGGCAGCATATTGATAACTTACTTGAGAATATGCCGAACCATCAGTGCATAAGAGAATTTTTTTCATTTTTAGTTATTCCAGAGCATAATATTGCAAAACCCCAAAGAAACCTGAGTACATATAGTTGGGAGACTGGGAAAATAAAGACCAAAGACTAAGGACTAAAAACTAATGACTAGCCAAATTTTCCAAAGAATCTGATTTATCATGCACGGCTAGCTTGTCGACCAAAGTAGAACTTGCCTGGTTCAAACCTACTACTTCAACTTCGGCACCATTACGGCGGAAATTTATGACAATCTTATCCAAAGCAGCGATCGCCGATTGATCCCAAAGATGAGCATGAGTCAAGTCAATTTTGACTGATTCAACAGTATGTCCTGTGGGGGCGACAAGTGGCTTGAACAGGAATCAGGAAGGGGAATAGAGAAAACAGCCTCTCCAAACATGAGAAACTGTTATCAATAACTTTAAAAGTCGAATGCATTAATAAAATCATTAACCGAGACAAAAAATATCTGACCAGCAACGCTATAGTTTCGCTTCTCTCCTTGAGGATCGATGACGCTGTCAACAAATACAATTTGGGCGATTTTGCGGGAGAATAATAAACCATTTAATGCCACTCCGCTTAACACTCCTACCGCTAAGTTATGAGAAAAAATAGTCATAACCACCGTGGTAACCATGACGGCAGTTTCACTACGGGGTATTTTACGAATCTGTCTTACCGACGACCAGTTAAAAGTACCAATAGATACCATAATCATGATTGCCACCAAAACTGCCATGGGAATCTTTTCCACTTGAGTCCCCAAAAACAGCATAAAGAGCAGTAAAAAGACCCCCGCGCTGAGGGTTGACAGGCGGGTTCTACCACCAGACTTAATATTGATTACCGACTGACCAATCATGGCACAGCCAGCCATCCCGCCAAATAAACCGCTGATAAAATTAGCTATCCCTTGAGCGTAGGCTTCTTTATTTTTATTACTAGGAGTATCTGTTAAGTCGTCTACCACATTAGCCGTTAAGAATGATTCCAGTAAGCCCACTAAAGAAATTGCGATCGCATAAGGAAAAATAATCTGTAGCGTTTCCAAATTAAAAGGTACCTGGGGAATGCCAAAGCTAGGCAGGGCATCGGGTAAGGCTCCGCGATCGCCAACTGTAGGCACACCGCTATTGGTAAAGACAGAAATGAGAGTAATAACAATGATTGCAACCAGGGGCGAAGGAACAATCGTAGTCAGACGCGGCAAGAGATAGATCTTGACATTTTTCCTCTAGCAAAACTTTGAAATTACACTTGCTTACACTTGGTCAATATTTACTTATATCTATCAAGAACTCATAATATTTTGATGAAATATCAGTTGACTCATCAAAAACATGAAACAAATAAATGCCAAGAAAATCACCTATTGGCTACTAGGGGAAACAGCAGGTAGAACCTCGGTTGCGGTTTGGAAACACCTGTGGGGAATGCCCGTTGAAGCGGGAGGAAAAGTGGCACAGAAGGTAGCACAAGAGTCCATCGTATCTATGCAAGAGTCGATCGCCGAATTATCGACGGCGGTGGCAAAAGTAGTTTCTACCTATAATCTGGCGCAACAGCAGTATAACAATAAGCTTAAAGATCATCAGGAGGCCCAAAGACAGGCACACCTGGCACATAGTAAAAACAACGAATCAGCAGCAAGGCTAGCTATCACTAAGGCGATCGCAATTGAGAAGATTTTACCAAAGTTGAGTGAGCGGGTAGAAATCGCCCAAATGACGATGAACAAAGCCAAAACCAAGCTAAAGCGGGAAACTGAGAAGTTAGAGGCATACAAATTAGAATTGGAGAATTTAGAATCTCTCACTTTAGTTAATCAGGCGATGGCGGAAATAGACGGAATCTCTAATGAATGGGGTTTAGATTCAGCGCGATCGCAATTTAGTGAGGTGAAAAACAGTATTGAGAAAAAAGCCTTGCTAGAAGAAGCCAAAGTCGAGCTAGCAGAGAATCCTAATGATGTACTGGCGGGTGAGATAGATGCTTTGTCTCTCGAAGCCGAAATTGAGAAAAGATTTAAAAGCTTAAACAGTCAAAGTTTAAATAGTCAGCAAGGATCATGAGTAAGAAAGCAAGTAAATCTCCTCCACCTATTATCTTTATTTTATTGGCAGCGTTAGGCATTTTCGGTTGGTTAAAATTGTCATCTTTTGGTCAGGACAGTAGCAGCATAGTTAGCAAATTACCGTTGGTTTCTGGTGAGTCTTCTTTACTAAAGAATTTTAGCCTGGGTGAGAGAATGCTGATTAAAGCCAATGCCACAGCAGCCAAACGCAGTGGTGTTGAAGCTTATAGAAACCAAGAGTATGACCAAGCAGCGAATCATTGGCTACAGTTTTTGACCGAATATCCCAATGATCCAGAAGCATTGATTTACCTCAACAATGCCTTAGTAGCACGACAACAGCCCGTTAAAATTGCGGTGGCAGTGCCGATTGGTAGTAACCTCGATGTGGCACAGGAAATGCTGCGGGGAGTGGCACAGGCACAGGCTGAGTTTAATCAGCAGGGGGGCAATTTACAGGTTCAGATTATCGACGATAAAAACGATACGAATCTCTCACGGGAGGTAGCTCGCAATGTAGTTAAAGACAATTCAATTTTGGCTGTAGTCGGCTCCAATGCTTCTAATGCATCTTTGGCAGCAGCCAAAGTTTATCAACAAGAGGGTGTGGTCATGATCACCCCCACCAGTACCTCAGAAGAGTTATCCAACTTTGGGAGTTATATCTTTCGGGCTGCGCCAACCAATAAAGAGATGGCAACTATCCTTGCCGACCATATAGTAAACACTGCCAAACGTAAAAATGTTGCTATTTGTTACGATGCTCAAGCTCCTGACAACGTAAGTTTTAAAGATGCTTTTATGAATGCTTTGTCGGCAGAGGAGGGTCGGTATATTAATACTCCCTGCGATTTTGCCGCACCCGATTTTAATGCCGAAAACTCGGTCAGTAGCTTAATTTCTAGCGGTGCCGAGGCAGTATTAATAGCCCCCCATATTGATAAATTAAATCGACCCATTGAGTTTGCCAAAGCAAATGAGTGGAAAATGAATCTCTTAGGTTCTTTTTCTCTTAACACCACCAAAATTACCCAAACAGGTCAGGGAGATCTTAATGGTGTAGTTTTGCCCGTACCTTTTCATGATCGCCAAGATTCGGCACAAGACTTTACCGCCAATGCCAAACAAATTTGGGGTAAAAATGCCATTTTAACCTGGCGTACCGCTACTTCCTATGATGCCACCAAAGCCCTGATAACCACACTTAATAACAGTCAGACTCGCCAAGGGATACAGCGTCAATTAAGAGATGACAATTTTGCGATCGCTGGTGCTAACGGAACGATTAAATTTCTGCCATCGGGAGATAGAAGCTTGGCACCAGCATTAGTCACCGTCAAAGCTAATCCTGAACGGGGCTATTATTTTGAATTACTCTCCTCAGAATAATTGTCCAATTTTTATTTATGAATTTAGTCTTCCATTAATGCCAGATTCCAACCAAAAACTCAACCAACAAGAACAGCGTAAACTATTGTCAATCTTGGCTCACGGTTCCGCACTGTTGTGTTCGACCGTGATAACTGTCGGCGTTCCCGTCGCGATTATTTTGTTATCTCAAGATGATGTGGTGATTGCTAATGCCAAACAAGCGTTGAACTTTTACATTACCACTTACATACTAGCTATCTTGTTTGCTTTCTTGATTTTCTTCGTGGTTGGTATTCCCTTACTAATCCTGTTGTGGATCGCAACTATGATCATGCCCATTTTTGCCATTCTTAAAATCTCTCGCAATAGCGACCGCATCTATCGCTATCCCTTGGTTATCCATATACTCTAAAAATTCAAATGTTTAATCAGTTTGAAGCAGAACTCTATCAACGTCTGCAAAACTACGAATTAGACGATCCGACTCATGAGTTTGGTTTTACCCGTCACTTGATGAAAAATCATGGCTGGACGGAACACTATGCCTATAGAGCGATCGCCGAATATAAAAAATTTGCTTTTCTCACAGTGGTTGCTGACTATCAAATAGCGCCATCAGATGCAGTGGATCAGGTATGGCATGCTCATATATTGTTAACCCAATCCTATTGGGAGGAATTCTGTCCCAACATTTTACGTCAGAAGTTACATCACCATCCAGCCAGAGGCGGTAAAGCAGAAAGAGCCGAATTTCACCATCTTTATCGTCAGACTATTGCTAGCTATCGCCACTATTTTGGCAATCCCCCACAGGATATTTGGTCGCCTCCCGAGATTAGATTTGGCAAAGAGTTAAAAATGCAGCGTATTAGCACCAGAGATAACTGGATTATTCCCAAAAGCCTACCTAAGTTTAAATTCAATTTGATTAAATTTAGTTTTGTTTTGGGTTTATTTATCTTTTTGATTTTAGGTAAAACTGTGATCGCCAGTCAAAATATAGCAATAGATAACAGTCAAAATTATATATTGTTGTATTTCTATACTACCTCACTTATTATTTTTAATTGCCTTCTATATTATTTAGCTCGTACCCCGAAAAAACAGCCTTATAAACCCCAGCTAGATATATATCAAACAGCCTGTTTAGCAGGAGGAAAAAAGAGAGTAACGGAATTAGCTCTTGTTAAATTAGTCCACAAAGGATATCTAAAACCTAATATTAGAAACCGTACTTTTACTATTGTCAAAAGATTCGGCACAGAATTAAGTCATCCCGAACAAGTAATAATGTCACAAGTTCAGTATACCCCAGAGTTTAAAAAGCTGATAGACAATGTTATTAATAAATACGGCTTCCCAGAAATATGGACTTATTTAGAGGATAAGCAGCTTTTAATGTATAAATTTTGGGGTTTAATCTCAATTTTTGCTAATGTTGGTATTTTACTTGTTTTTTATATAAATGAAGCCAATAATATAGGCTTGTATACATTTGTTTCTATAATTATTTGGTGTTTTGTCGATACCAATTTAATCAACAAAAGTAGAACTCACTGGGGCGATTATGTTTTAGAAGACATCGAAGAACGCGAGAATAGTTTTGATCCAATTCAAAGATTTGCTCTATATGGTGAATCAGCACTTTCTGGTGGTGCATTAGACGATCTTAGACAAATTTATCAAGCTCAGAGAAAGGAAGAAGCAGCAGCAGCAAGCTGTGGCTGTGGCTGCTGATGTGATATCAATCGTAAATTTTACACCAAATAATAAATATTTACGGCATATAAATAATCTATTTTTGTAGGCAATTTTCACGTCAATAGATTATTTGTTTATTAAATCGTAGAACTATATTTATAACATCCTTCTTTTTATATAATTTTATTAATCAAATATGACTAAACTAACAATAGGTAACACTATCAATATTGCTTGGGGTGTTTATCGCGATCGCTTTAAAGAATATTATCGTCTGGCATTTATTAACTCTTTTTGGATTTTTGTTCCAGTTTATGGTTGGGCAAAGTATGCAGCCATGATGGGATTATTAGCCCGTTTGGCTTACTATGATGTGGTAGGTAATGCAGAAACTGTTACAGAAGCTAAACGACATATCAAACCCAAAACCTGGTTTTTCTTTGGTGCAGGTTTGATGGCAAGTTTAATTTTTTATCTCAAATTAGTGTTATTTTTACTTCTGATTTTAATCTTATTCTTCTTAGCACATTCAAATTTATTTTCTATTACTATATCATTTATCTTAATTTTTATTGGTCCAACATATTATTTTTATTGGCTAAGGGCTCGTTTGTTTTTATATGAATTGCCTTTGGCTATTGAGCAAAATATAAATGCTACTAAATCAAGAGATATTTCTTGGGACTTGGTTACAGGTTCAATTTTTCCGATTCAAGTAATTATTTTCTGTTTTTCAACATTTTTTGGAGTTTTATTTATACCTATTATATCATCGGCAAGCGTTTTATATAACTTGTTTATAAATCCTTTTGCTGATTTTCTCAACTCAAATATAATATTAGATTTCTTTAGCGACACAATCTGCATAATATTTGTAGTGGCTTTTAATGCTTTATTTATTCCTTTCTGGCAATTATTAAAAGCAGTTACCTACTATCAGTTGAATCTGCTAAGTAAATCAGAAGCAGATACATTAGGTCTTGATCGCAATTAAAACTTTAGCCGAAAAATAGATATGTGTTCGTCTCCTTACCCAGAGGTAATTCTTTCTAGCTTTTATCTACTTTTATTACAGCTATTTGTTTCAAAAACAAAAAACTTCCATATTTTGTAGATTGAATAGTTTCATTATTTTGAATATGTTTGATTCGATTGAAAAATTTATTATGAACAAACTAAGTATGAATAAGTTTAAAAAAAATATCTGGTGTACGCTTCTAATTACTACCGTCGGAGCAATTTCTACTGGATGTGTCACTACGGTAAAAACTGGGGAAGTTGGGATGAGAACTAGCTTTGGTAAGCTAACAAAAAGTGAAACGCCTGGTCTACATTTTTATACCCCTTTTAAAGGAAGCATTCAAAAGCTTAATTTACAGTCTCAGACAATTTCAGTTCCTGTTCCCGCCTATTCAAAAGACTCGCAAATCGCCCCAGATAACAAGATTCAATTAACCTATTCCCTTTCCGAAGAGGATTCTGCCAAGGTATTTAAGCGATATGGTATCAAGTATTCTGTATCTCAGGTAGAACCACGGGTAGCAAACATTTTTCGCGAAGAATTTGGTACTCGCAATGCTTTACAAATTGTTCAGAATCGTCAAGCATTAAATAATGCGGTGAAAAATCGCCTAACTAACGAGCTGGAATTGTTAGGTTTATCTGTCGAAGCAGTTAATATTTCGATTAAATTTTCTGAGGCTTTTGAAACCGTGGCAGAAGAATCAGCGATCGCTCGTTCTCAGGCAAACAAAGCAGAACAGGAATTACAGCGAGTTAAATTTGAAGAGCAGCAAAAAATAGCCCGTGCCGAAGCAGATAAAGAGGTAAAACTTTTGGAAGCTCAGGCAAAAGCGGAGTCAATTCGGCTACAAACACAACAGCTTAATCAAAGTTCCCAATATATTGAGCTTTTAGAAGCGCAAACAAAATTAAAAGCTGCTGAAGGATGGGATGGAGCATTACCTAGTTATATGGGTAGTTCCGCTGTTCCTTTTATCCAGTTACCTGCACCTAAGCAAATCTCTCAATAGAACTATTATTAATTTGGTTTTTTAGCGGGACTTTAGCTGAAAAATAGCCAGATGTTCATTTCCTTGACGACGAGCAATTGAATCGGGGGCTACTCGAAACACAATCGGTTCAAAATAAGGCGTAAAATAATCCAAAACCTCTTGTGGCTTAACCCCAAACGGAGGACCCCCAGGTCGGTTATGGGTATAAAACATGGCTATTAACTTGCCTTGTGGTCGCAAAATACTTTTAACTACCTCTACGTATTCCCCTCTCAAATCGGGATCAATAGCACAAAAACAAGTGTGTTCTAATACATAGTCAAAGCTGTTGGCAAACTCTGGATCTAAATTAAAGATATCCTGTTGAATAAACTGTGCTTCTATATTTCTAGCTTGTGCAGTCGCAGTAGCTTCGGCGATCGCAATAGTCGCAAAATCAAACCCAATCACCTCGAATCCAGCCTCTGCAAATAACAAAGCGTCATGCCCTCTACCACAGCCCAATACAGCCATCTTTCCAGGTTGTGGAGCATGTTCAGAAGCTAATAGATTAATCAAAGGAGGGGATGGACAACCTAAATCCCAGCGATCGCCTCCTGATTGATATTTTTCTGACCAAGCTTGAGCCGTTAAATTATTCATAAATAAAAAAATTAAAATATTTAATTAGCTTCAAGCAAAACTCTTTTTTCTCCGACGATTTAATAAAAGGTAAAAATTATATTTTCTTTCAAGAATAACCAATGCTGGAGCGATCGCTTTTATTATTAGCAGTAGTTTGCTGACTGTCAACAGGCATGTCATCGTTATACTTTTCTTGATTGTAATAATACAGGGTACGTATTGGATAAGGAATACCAATATCAGCATCATCTAAAGCTTCCTTAATTGCCATGATTGCCCTTGTTTGTGTCTGTCTTACTTGAGGTTGTCTGGGATTAGTCCAATAGCGCACAATAAAATCGATAGAACTGTCACCAAACCCAACTAAATCAATTTCTGCGGGTTTACTATCCAAAACACCATCTACTTTTTCAATCGTTCTTTGTAAGATGTTTTTAGCTTGAGGTAAAGAAGTATTGTAATCTACCCCAACTGCCAAATCAGTACGACGATGCTCATAAGCTGTCCTCACCTGCACCGCACTAGTAAATACTTCTGAATTGGGCATTAAAACTCTTTCGCCATTGTAGGTGCGAAGTTGCGTTGTGCGAATATCGATCTGTTCTACAGTGCCTTCATAGTCACCTACAATAATTTGGTCGTCAATCCGAAATGGTCTTTGAATTAAAATTAAAATTCCTGATAAAAAGTTTTTAAATATATCTTGGAAGGCAAAACCAATGGCAACAGAACCTAATCCCAAGGTGGCAATAATATCGCCTAGTCGTAGCCCAGGAAAAGCAACTACACAAGCAAGAACAATCCCTAAAATCCAGGTGGTAATATGGGCAGACTTACGCAGTAACAATTGTAATGATTTGCTTTTTAAAGTCCTTCTTCCTATTTTGGTAGCAATTTTTTTGGCAAACTGAGCCGCATAGCGAGTCAGCATAATAATAATCAAAGCTGTAATTAACGCTGGAAAAACTGTAACCGCATTGCCAATTAAATCTCGTATACTTTGAAAAATAGTATCTAATATTTTATTCATATATTCCGATAAAGGTTAAATTATATTTTGATTAACTTTGTGTCTTTATTCTTTAGCAATTATCCATACTGCATGAACAATTCCAGGAATATATCCTAGCAGGGTTAGTAAAATATTGATCGCTAATTGCCCACTTAAACCCGTTTGTAAAAATACCCCTAAAGGTGGTAAAAATATTGCACAAATAATTCTGATAATATCCATTGTTATATTGTATTTGTCAAGGTTATTTGAAAGTTTATCTTTTTACTACTTAAACTTAGCCGAAGCATTTTCCCAGGCATTATTTAATTCTTTCCAAGCTCCCTCAAAACCTTGTTTCATTTCTGTCCAGGCCGATTCACTAGACTGCTTTAATTCCTGAAATTTTGTCTGAGCAGCATCTCTTTTAGTATAAAGCTCTGCCAACTTGTCTTGATATTCTATTTGGGCATCAGCTTTTGCTTGTTCACTTTTAGCTTTTAGCTCATCAATTTGGGCATTGAGTTTATTTAACTGTGCCTCAAATTTGGCTTGATATGCTTGTTTAGTATCGTTTGCCACTATGATAAACTCCCTGACCTTATAAATTTTATTAAATTATCCACAAAATGAGCTTATCAGAAACATTTCAGTAGAGAATCATGCTAAGGAAATAAATTTTAAACAATAAATTCACATAAGTCTCACTAAAGATAGATATATAGCGTTTCTCGTACTTGTGAGCTACAGCCTGGTATAGGAAAAGTAGTTAGGGATTAGGGATTAGGGATTAACAAAGGAACCCTTCGGTGGATTCGGCATGTATTGGGGATAAAATTCACATTCGAGTCTTGTAAATTATTTCATCTACCTACTTGTATTTTGACTTCTTAATCTTAATTAACGAATGATGCAACTAATATTATCTAAGTATCAAGCCAACTCCAATCAAGATTATGTCATACAGAGCATTAGCCACAGATTTTGATGGCACGATTGCCACCGACGGAAAAGTTTCTCAAACTACTTACTTAGCACTCCAGCGCTGGCAGCAGTCTGGGCGATCGCTTATTATGGTAACTGGAAGACGACTTGATAATCTTTATGGTGTGTTTCCAGAAGCCAAAACATTTGATTGTGTTGTGGCAGAAAATGGAGCATTATTGTCTTTTCCTGCTGAAGAGGAGATAATTTTACTGGGTGATTCTCCACCAGATAATTTAATTGAAGCTTTACGGCGTGAGCAGGTGTCACCATTAAAAGTCGGACGGGCAATTGTGTCTACAGAAGTCCCTCATGATTCGGCTGTGCTAAAAGTCATTCAAGAGTTGAATTTGGCTTGGCAGATTAGTTACAATGAGGGCGCAGTGATGCTGCTTTCTCAAGGAGTTGATAAAGAGCTAGGTTTGAAAACTGCTTTAGGTAAAATGAGTCTGTCTCCCGATGAAGTAGTGGCAGTTGGCGATGGAGAGAATGACCTGCCTCTATTAAAGTTAGGTGGTTTGGGGGTATCGGTGAGCAACGCTCTACCAGCACTTAAGCAAGCTTCAGATTGGGTAATGAGCAAAAACTGCGGCGATGGTGTTGCAGAGTTGATCGAAAAGCTGCTCTAGTATTAGAGATATATTGTCATAAGTGCAAAATATAGATTAACCCCAATTTTGCCAAGTATTATGATCTCCCACGATTGTGTTCTCAAAAATAAAGCGATCATTATTTCCCCTAATCAAGGTTCTGCATGACTGACTTTAATCAGGTTAAACAAGGCTATTATAGTCAATTCGCTTACTTATAAATAAAGCTAGTAGGTTTAAGTTAGACATTCAATAGCGTCTACCTCGCGAGTGTCTATCGTGCCTCCCTCTGCGAGAAAAATTGCGTCTGTGACGACGGTGATTCCGTCTGGAGTGATGATCATCTCTGTGATGATCATCGAATTCATCATGATTACGATGACGATCATGGTTACGGTGTTGTTGATGTTCCTTTTTCTGACGCAAAATATTAAATATATTTGCCTCAGCAGGCATAACTGCTCCAAAAGTAAGCAGAAACGCTAAGACTAAGGTGGACAATTTGAAAAATTTCATGATGCTATCCTCAAGCAAAGTTCGCTATTCACTACATTAGACAATATAGATTGATGAGCTTAATTATTCCTTGGTGAAATCTGAGGATAACTGTAGAATTTGATTCCATTTAGTTTAAAACCGTATTTTTTTGTGCTTTGAGTTTTAAGATATTGCTTAACCTATGTGCAATGCCTACGGCTATAGTTCGTCTTAGCCTTCTGCTTGCTAACGCAACCGACTTGCGACCCAAACGCAAATCGCAGTTACTCTTGGCAGATTTGATTTGTACTACCTATAATGTCAAAGGCAATAAATTATCAATTTACTGCTTTAAACGCATAATTTTGATTTTTAATCCGTAGTTAATTACGGAGGAAGAAAAATCGAAGCAACAATAAAATCATGAAGATCAAAGATTTAGAAACGTGTCCAGCACTATTAGAAGAATCTTCCAAAGCAAAAAAAGTGGGATTATACTTACATACATCAGGGGGTACAAAGCGGGGGAATAGAATGCCGAATAATTTTAATGCTTTAGCTCAAAATACAACCAACATCTTGAAATCACAAACTGTTGGATATGCTCAAAGTCTCAAAGCACTGACAACGGCATAATTAATCTGACTGTATTATGGAGTTTGATTAAGGCTCAATCTTCTACGCAATAGGCACACAAGATTTAATCACGATTTTGCCCAAGTCTCAGTTAGCTTAATCGTGATGTTTTTTTGTAATTTAGCTTTGACTAAAACTACTAAACTAATTATTAATTCTGATTTTTCCTGTACATAGTATTTGCTCAGATTCAATTATCAGTTTAGCGATCGCTATATCCGTTCCAAGATCGATTTCTAATTCCTCCTGAAACTGATTATTAAATACAGATTGATTAGTAATTTGGAGGTCAGATAAAGATAAAGTATGTTGATTTACCAAACTTAATTTTGTAGACAGACAAAGTTCTTTAGTCTCGACCGAAGAATTTTGATAAGTACCTTCAAGGTATAGCTTATTATCTGCGATCGCAATTTTGTGCCATTCAATGGTCAGATCCCATAATTCTAAATCTTCAAGACTACTTTGTTTCTTAAGAATCATTTGCCAAAGATCGTCTAAACCACTCTGCAATAAGTCAGAATCAAGAGAAGCCTGTAAATCAGCAGCATCTAGCTTTAACTGAATTGACACAAAAACAGGTTCTAAGAGTTTTAGTGGTTTCTTTTTAACAATCTCGGGTAAATTGATCGCAATATTAGTCCCGTTGAGTTCAACCTGACTCAAATAAAGTCCTTGATAAATAGCGCGATCGCAACTAAGCCAAACTTGGGGAATATATCCCTTAAGAATTTGCTGGTTTTTACCAATGATCTTGACTTGTAAATCCTCAGCTTGAGAAACTTGGGATCTTAAATACAGCCTAATAGCGGCAGATAGTAACTTACTAATCAATGGTTCAAAGAGAATATACTAGCCTCACAGTTTACCAAACCCTTTTGCTTAGTTACCACCTTCAAAGTTCTAAGACAGGAAAATAGCGAGCATCACTTAGAGAGAAGAGAGTTAACTTTCTGTCTCTGTCTCGGCTGACAAAACTTCTTTTGCCGTAATCCCGTCTCCCTGAAATCCAAAATAATTCAAAGAAGCTGCCGCCTCAGCTCTAGTTACAGGTTTTTTTGGTTGAAAGAGAGTAGTATAGCCAAAGATACGCCTGATGTTAGAGAGATCGCCGTTCTGAAAATCAGCATACAAAGCTCTAATTGCTGCCGAATCAGTGTTTGCTGCATCTTGAAATCCCCAACTCTCTTGAATCGCTTCTAATGATGCTTTGGGTAAAGCTTGGCGAGTGTCTAAAGGTACCTTCCAGGTAATTAAATCTTCTCGGGTCAGAGGGGAATCAGGTCGAAACAATAATTTTGTACTATCTTCAGTCAATCGAGAAGGAATTAATCCTGCCTCGGCTAAACTTTGAATTGCTTCAAAATCTGGATGTTGAGCTTTAACATCTTTAAACGCTGGCTGATTAGTTTTCGCAGCAATGTAAATTTTCTTGCTAGGATCGTCGCTGTAATAGCGGTTGTTGGCGGCAATTAACCAACGGGCATATTCTCCCCGAGTAATAATTTCATTGGGAGCAAATTTAGTTAACTCAACGTTGGCTTTTCCTGTATAGGGAGTTAAAATTCCTAGCGCAGCAACAGATTCTAGGGGTTGCTGTAGCTGATCTGGTACTTCATCTAAATCAGCAAAATCACCGTCTGCTGAAGTGAAATAGTTGTCATCAGTTTCGCTGGAGTTGAGTGATTCTGGCTGGGATAATTCTGAGGGAAGCTGATCTGGGCGAGGCTGATACTGTGTAGTATCTTCTGAATCAGGTTTTGGTGCCAAAGGCTCTGCCGAATCAATTGATTCAGTTACTTGAGCAACATTTTCCGAGTTTTCTTCTGATATAGGTTGATAAGATAAAGCTAGCTCAGTAATATCTCGCTTGGGATCGACTTGACTACTGGATTGGACAAGGGTTAAATCAACTTTGAGGTCGTCTTTAACGGCGATCGCTCTAATTTTAGGATGTTTGGGATTAATATTAAATGGTTTAACAATTTTCCAGTCATTGGCTATCAATTCTGCTTGATAGAAGTTGGCTACTGCTTGACGATTATCCCCACTATGCCAGATCAAAATTCCTGAGTTTTGGTCTTGAGCAGATTTAACTTCCTGCAATTGAGCTTGGGGATAGACAGGGAAGGATTCAGGAAAATTTATTAGCAGATTATCAAACTCGGTTGATGCCTGCGGTATCTGTTGCTCATCTGGTTGCTGATTTTTAGATACTACCTCCCTGCTGTTTTGATTCGAGCTACCAGGCTTTGATGAGCCTTGAGGATCTAAAGATAGTGAATCGCGATCTTCGATTGAAGCTGGATTTTGAGCTGTTTGCGAACTAGATATATTAGGAGATGATCCAGCTTGATCTTCTTTAAGCTGAGGATCGGCGCTAACTAAACCTTCTAGCGCAGCACTATTGCCACAGCTAGCTAACAAGGTTAATAAACTAGTTAATATAATTGTTTGAATCGCTGAGCGATTTTTTTGGGGAAATAACATGGCTACTTGCCAAAATTAGTGCTTATAAATAATGATTCAATTTTAATACCTGGGGACAGATAATAAAATTTGTCAGATCATTAATTGTAGTAAACAAGAGTGCGATCGCGATCAGCGATAAATCTGCATAATATATATAATTCAAGTAACCTTGAGTTGGATCTAAACATCTTTATTGATGAAATTACCCCAGTTGTCCTTGACTACCAAGATAGCCAACTACTTTCTACTATTGGCGTTAATTTCGGTAAGTATCGTTGGCGGGGTAGCATACTTCAATGCCAGAAACGCTTTAAAACAGGCGGCATTTGAGCGACTTAGGGTGGCGGCAACTCTCAAGCAACAGGAAATATCTCGATGGTTTGAAGATCAGCAACGAAATTTTCTGCAAACCACTCAGATGCCAGACGTGCAGTACAATCTGGATCTGCTGCTTAATTCCCAGAGCGATCGCGAAGCGTACCCTGCGGGTAATCGCGATCAACAAGATGCATATCAGGTACTCACTCAATATCTAACCCAAGCCAGCAGAATTAAACCTAGCTTAAGAGAAATATTTGTTTTAGATCGCAACAATAAAATCATTCTTTCTACCAACAGCAAGCGAGAAGGAGAATACGAAATCCTAGCCAACATCACCTATGTCGAACAGGTGGAAATTGGCGCTAATTTTGCACCGATCTTTTATGTTTCTCCCATCACAGGAAAACCTGCAATTACTTTAGCCAAGCCTCTAGCAGATCGTTCGGGAATGATCTTGGTAGATTTAGATTTAGAACGTATTGATTCCATTGTCAGGGAAAAAACAGGCTTAGGAGAAAGTGGCGAAAGCTATTTAGTTGGCTCATTAATCAGTACCAATGTCTTTATCGCTGGAAAATCTCCGTCTAGACAACCTTTGCCCGATCAGATCGATAGTCCTGCAATTAATGCCGCCATGAGTGGTGTGAGTGGTTATGGCATGTATCCCAACTATGAGCAAAACCCTGTTTTGGGTGTCTACCGATGGCTGAATGAACAGGACATTGCTCTGTTGGTAGAAATTTGTCAAGAGGAAGCATTTGCTCCTGCGCACAAGTTGGCAAGTGCCATTGTCTTAGTCGGCCTGATTTGCGTGGTGGGATTACTAGTTGGCGTTAACTGGTTGTCATTGCAGCTTTCCGCCTCACGTCAGCAATTGGAACAATCGAGTCAGCAGCTTAAACTGAAGGCTCAGGAAGCCGAAGCTGCAAATCGAGCTAAAAGCATGTTTCTCGCTAATATGAGTCACGAGTTGAGAACGCCACTTAATGCTATTCTCGGGTTTTCTCAGTTGCTGTCATGGGAAAACACAATTACCGCAACCCAGAAAGAATCTCTAGATATTATTAATCGCAGTGGAGAACACCTGCTTAATTTGATCAATGATGTCTTAGAAATGTCGAAGATTGAGGCGGGAAAAATTACCCTCAATGCGGCAGCTTTTGATTTACATCAGCTATTGCAGACGATCCAACAGATGTTTCAAATTAGGGCTGAAGCAAAACAGCTATGGTTCAAATTGGAGTTGGCACACAATTTGCCTCAATATGTGGTGGGGGATTGCCGTAAATTGCGTCAACTGCTGATTAACTTAATGAGTAATGCGGTTAAATTTACCCAGTCGGGGGGAGTCACTCTACGTGCTAATGTAAGACAGCGATCGCCAAAGCAGAAGCAAGTACAACTTTATTTTGAAGTAACGGATACAGGAAAAGGTATCGCCCCAGAAGAGCAAGATCGGTTATTTGACCCCTTTGTGCAAACGAAGAGTGGCATTCAATCTCAAGGAGGAACGGGACTAGGACTAGCTATTAGTCGTCAGTTTGCCGAATTAATGGGGGGAAACATTCAAGCCAGCAGTATTTTGGGCAAGGGTTCGGTTTTTACTTTCAATATTCAAGCAGAATTGGCAAATGCTCCTACTAAAGAAGTTTCATTGCCGCGCCCACAGATAAGACGCTTAACACCAGGACAAAAAGATTATCGTATTGCTATTGTTGATGATCAAGAAACCAATCGTCTGGCGCTGGGTAAATTATTAGAGTTAGTAGGGTTTAAAACTCGTACTGCTACTAATGGTCAAGATGCGATCGCTCTGTGGCAAGAATGGCAACCTGATTTGATCTGGATGGATATGCGTATGCCGATTATGGATGGTTATGAAGCGACCAGACAAATTAAAAGTCAATCGGTTCTCAGGGAGACGGTAATTATTGCCATCACTGCCTCAGCTTTTGAAGAACAAAAAGATAAAATTTTTAATGCAGGTTGTGATGACCTCGTTGCTAAACCATTTACCGAACAGGTTATTTTTGATAAGTTAACTCAGCATCTAGGGGTGAAATTCACGGACGACACAACACATGCGGGCAAGCCCTTTGTCGCCCTTCGAGGACGGGGTTGCGTCCTTACCTATCAAACAGAATCTCGCTATCATCAATCTCAACCATCGCTCAAACTTAATCAGCCACTTTCTAATCAAGATTTAGCTCTATTGTCTCCCAGCTTAGTTACTAAAATTAATCAAGCAGCGATCGCCGTTGATCGCGAACAAATCGAACAACTAATTACTTATATTCCTGATGCTCAACAATACATTGCCCGAGGAATCTTAGAAATGCTCAATAAATATGATTTTGATGGCATTATTGATGTGACAACTCTCGCTTGTCCATAATTGCATCTATAGTCGTTCTAAATAGTTTTTCTACTCTCTGACTTATCTGTTCGAGGGATCAGGGATTAGGGCTTAGGGATTAGGAAAAGTTTATGTAAATTTTGTTCATACAATTCTTATTGGCTATATATAGCAATTCTCATAACCGTGAGGTACATTTCTTACTGCCTACATGCGGCTAAAGCCTTTGTGCCTCCTGCCCCCTGCCCTCTGCCTCAAAACGATTAACTTTGTACCTCATAAAAGTGAGAACCGCTATATATGTTAAAAAATATGATTTTACTTTACTGCGCTCTATTTTAAATAGCTAATTACGAAAATAAGCGCTTATCTCCGTAAAAATAACTACTGCAATCTAATTTTATGACTCAAAATTGTAGTAAATACACTGTTGAAATCTAGCTTGATAGGGCGGATGATTAATCTTAGTATCAAACGAAAAGCAATTAGTGAATTAAATATTAAATATTTCCTGATTAAGCTAGTTAAAAACCCTTCATAACTAGCTAATCAACCAACCTTGCTCCAGAACCCAGTTTCACGACTGGGTTTTTTTCTGTCTATAAGTTATTGTAGCCTCTTACACTAAAATGTTGCCAGTTTATCTCCCTGCCTCCTGCCCTCTGCCCTCTGCCTCCTTCAAGACTATTTACTATCGCCACCAATAGTTACATCTCTAATTCTTAAACTCGGACCGCCACAGCCAACTGGTAGTCCAGACTGTCCCCCTTTCCCGCAGCCGCCAGACTCATCCCAATAAAAATCATCGCCGATCGCTTCAATATTTGCTAAGGTTTTAAAGACATTTCCTGACAGGGTCACATCTTTAACGGGTTCGGCTAATTCTCCATTACGAATCATCCAAGCTTCTCCCGCACTAAAGGTAAACATTTCCCCGTTGGTCATCCCACCTAACCAATTGCTGGCGTAAACTCCATCAGAAACGCTTTTGATTAAATCAGCAACAGGAGTTGTTCCTCTACCAATCCAGGTGTTGGTCATTCGTACAATTGGCGAATAGTGATAATCAAGACAGCGAGCATTTCCTGTGGGGGTTTCTCCTAATTTGCCAGCGGTTTCTTTCGAGTGCAGCCTACCAACTAAAACCCCATTTTCGATTAATTGAGTCGTAGTCGCTGGGGTTCCTTCGTCGTCATAAAAGTAGCTACCACGATGAATTGAATTATCTTCAGAAGACAGGGGAGCTGCACCATCATATATCTGGAGTTCATCTGAGCCAAAACGCTTACCCATGCTCATAATTTCCAGTAAATCAGGATTTTCATAAGCCATATCTGCTTCTGAAAGATGTCCAAAAGCTTCGTGAACAAACAACCCTGTGAGAATTGGGTCGATAACCACTGTATAGGTATCCCCTTTTATTTTTGGCAGAGATAGGGCATTAACGGCTCTGGCGGCGGCACTGATGACCTTTGGGTCTAAATCAGTCAAATCTTCGTAGGCTTGTCTAGAACCTGTAGTTTCCCGACCAACTTGAATCATGTCGTCTTTTCTGGCAGTTGCGGAAAAGCGCATTTCCATGTCTGACCAAGATTGCTCAATTACACTCCCTTCGGAAGTGGCAATAATAATTCTTTGGGAGCTATCGCCATAGCTCACGGTGGTAGCTTTTAAGCAGTCATCATAACTGCGAAGTAATTCATGATAGCGATCGCACAACGCTTTCTTAGTAGCTAAAGAAATATCTCGAGGATCACTTCCCGTCAAAGGAAGTTTACAGACGGTTTGGATGGGTGCTACTGGTGCTAAGATAGTCTCCGATTCCCCCACTAGTTTTGCCGCTGCGATCGCTTCTTCTATTCTTGCTCTTAAACCAGTCAGATCGTCAAAAGCAGCAAAACCCCAACCACCTCGATAGCAAGCTCTAACCTGACCCCCTAAAGCGACACTTTCACTGAGGGTTTCAATATTATTATTGCGTAAGGAAATATTGGTTTCTGCCGCTTGTTCTAGGCGAATTGTAAGAAAGTCAACGCGATCGCTATATTTGCTAATTAGTTCCGTTAGTTGATTTTTGTGTTCGGCAAATGAATCAGACATGGCACCTATAATTTAGCGTAAATCTTAAATTATCTTAATGCCAAAATTAAACTTAGTATTTATTTCGCGTTTATGCCTAGTGATTTTAGTTTTGCAGCAAGGGTAAACACTGATGAAGCTTTTGATCCATGTATAAAGACTGGGGATAATTAGCCGCCAAGTCTGTAGCTTCTAAAACTATCTCAGCATCGCTTTCTTTAGTACAAAAAGAATTTACCCCTAAACTATATAGCAACTCAATTACCTCTGGATGCCGATAATCACTCCAATGTATTAAACGAGTTGATGGCGAAATTGCCTTGATTAAACTGAGATTATCTGTGTTGGATTCCGCTTCAAGATCAAAGAACAATATGTCAACTTTCATTTCTCCGTACATCAACGAGAAAATTTGTTCAGAATCTTCTAACACTAAAACTTTAAAATTTGGTCTGTGGGTTTTGATTAATTCTCCTAGCTGACTTCCTTGTATTCTATTAGGCTCAATTATAACTACGTTTAATGGCTTGGAAGTATAAATTTTTTCTAACATGAAATTTAAGCAAATATCTATTACGTATAATTATCTAGATATTATTACTTATAATCAGCTCAAGTTTTCTTTAGATTCAGTATTTTTCAGGATAATTGATTCAAAGTTGATAAAAACACCTTGATTCTTGAAGTATGTTTAAAGCTAGACATTTTAGGTATTTATACCTGAAGCCATAAGAACTAGTTATTTAAAATGTGCTTAATGACTAGCCACTCACTTAACATTTTGTTACAATGTTAAAAATTGATGTAATAAACATAAGGAAGCTACTTATATTAATTAGTTGCAGCGGTTTATGTCAGCAATTTACTACGGCTACCCAGTTTAGCCTGGTCGACATGAGTAATTAAGTTTAATGACCGAGATCATGAATTACTTCAAACAATCTACTTTGAAGCTAAGCAAGTTTTTACAATGTCCAACAATTCGATTAAATCCAGTTACTTCGACTCAATTAGCTTAGAAAAGAGTAAGTCATACTTGTGGCAAAAGCTGAGAGTTCAAGCCGAGAACTCAATCAAACAGTTTTCCTTTGTGAAGGCTACTCAATGGGCAATATTGCTTTTAATCAATCTCATTTGCTTAGGATTTTTAGCTTTTTCCTGTATTTGGATAGCTTGACACTCCACACGGTTAGAAACCGTGGGATTCTTGGTTCACAGAAAAAACTTACCCTGACAAACTTTCATCAGCCAAGATAGCGGTTTTGTCTCCCCAAGCTTTAGATCCCGTATGCCCTAAGGTACTTATTTATTTAATAAAATATTCTGTTCAACTCAGACAAACCAAGTGTAATATTCAGCTTATTCTCAAAGAGTTCTGACATAGTTATGGCAATACTAAAGTTAGCCTTTACCATAGACTAGATGCTGGAACACAATTTATCTACCCACTTCTACTATTGCTTAACACCAGCAATATACCATCCTCAAGAATTACTGCACAATGCACTGCAATGGGTTCAGGGTTTAGGTTGGGTAGGAAACGTTGCATTTATTCTGCTTTACATTATTGCCACAATTTTCTTAGTACCTGGATCAGTTCTTACTCTAGGTGCAGGAGTTCTTTTTGGGGTGTTTTGGGGTTCGGTGTATGTTCTAATTGCAGCATTCATAGGAGAAACTGCGGCATTTCTTTTGGGAAGAAGTATTGCCCGAGATTGGATTAGCCGTATAATCGACAATAATCAAATATTTTTGGCTTTAAATCAGGCTTTGAATCGAGAAGGATTGAAAATTATTATTTTGACTCGTCTTTCACCAATTTTCCCCTTTAGTCTGCTGAATTATGCTTTTGGAGTGACGGGGATATCTTTAAGAGACTACTTTTTAGGTTCTGTGGGCATGATTCCCATGACCATCACCTATGTATATCTTGGTTCTTTGGCGGAGGATCTTACTAAGATTAATAGTATTAGCCACCTAGCCAACTCAGAACTGATCTGGACAATAAAAATTTGTGGTTTAGTTGTTACGGCTGTAGCAACTTTTTTGATTACCCGCATTGCACGCCAAGCTTTAAATAAAGCCCTAAAAGAATCTGTAATTTAGGTGTTGCTAATATGGCTGACAAGGAGACAAGAAGACAAGGAGACAAGGAGACAAGGAGACAAGGAGACGGTTTTACTGTTTTCTGCCCAATTTAATAATATGCAGTTTAAATGCACATCAGCTTAGTAAACAAGCTTGAGAAATGGAAATTGATGGTTTACAAGTAAAGGTAATTCGGAAAAATATTAAAAATCTCTATATTAAGGTTTATCCTCCCCATGGAGAGGTGCGTCTAATATGTCCGAGGCAACTTAGTGATCAGGCTATTTATCAATTTGTAGCAGCCAAAACAGATTGGATTAAAAGAAAACAGGTTAAAGTTCAAGCTCAACCGCCTCAGACTGAATACCAATATATTTCAGGAGAAAGTCATTTCTTTAAAGGCGATCGCTACAGGTTAAAAGTAATTTATAATAAAGCTAAGCCTAAAGTAATACTCAATCAATCCCAGCTTATTTTATATGTGTATTACGGCTCAATTTTAGAACAGCGATCACAAGTTTTGCTCAGTTGGTATCGGCAGCAGTTAAAGGCAGAACTCCCAAGGCTAATAGCCAAGTGGTCAGCAATCATTGGAGTTCAGGTAAATGACTGGGGAGTCAAAAGAATGAAAACCAGATGGGGGACTTGTAATATCCAAGCCCGAAGAATTTGGCTCAACCTAGAGTTGATTAAGCGACCACCTCATTGTTTAGAATATGTTGTAGTTCATGAATTAGTTCATCTACTAGAACGCAAACATAATGCTAGATTTTGGTCATATATGACTCAATTTATGCCTAATTGGCAACAGTATCAAAGAGAACTTAATCAAGGCTCTTTAGTTTAATCAACTCCTAATTTACAATAGACCTCTTGCATTAATAGCAGATTAATATATTTTCCTTTTAACCTTTAACCCTGATTGACTGACAAAAGATTGAGTAGAAGGCATCGAAAGCTTGAGAGGTAAAACGATTGGAGAGTTGACAAAGGGGAGAGGGAGTCAGCATTCTAAGATCAGATACCACTCACAATCCTAAAATACTGTGAAAAAA
>JBCDDK010000103.1:0-24713 GCA_039180345.1 Cyanobacteria bacterium P01_G01_bin.39
CTCTGCTATTCTTTCCCGCAGTGCTTGATTTTCTTGCTCCAAGGCTTTTATCCTTTGGTCTTTTTCTGCTCCTGTCATAAAACCAAACTATCATTCTTTGGTTCTTTTTTCCTGGCTTCTTTCTCCTACCTGAGTAGTTACGGATTATCTTAATTTAGGTTATTGCGGAAGTTCGGTATACTCCTTTCTAAAGTCTTCACTGCGCGACTTTTTCCGTCGAGGGGCACTAGCTATCCCCCTCGACGGAAAAAGTCGCGATCGCTTCATCACACCAAGCCACCCATTCTGTCTCATAGCGAATACCTCGACGCAAGGTTAGATATCGGCATTTTTCTACTACGGACAATTGGGACAAGTCGGCATATTTTTCCTGTTCTCTCTCTTGGCATGCTTCTAATCGTGATTGATGTATCTGCTGACGACGCTTTAGTTCTTGAATAATTACTTCTGGCGTAACTAGATGGGACGCTAAAACTTTTACTAGTAGATCTTCTCTAATTGCCATTGGTTCTGAGGCTTCGGCAATCCAAGTAGTTAAAATTTCTTTGCCGATTGCGGTAATACGATACAGTTTTTTATCAGGACGATTTTCTTGGGAAACAATTTCCAGAGCGATCGCACCTTGGGATTCTAGTTTGCTTAACTCGCGATAAACCTGCTGCTGACTGGCTTTCCAATAATGATTAGTGCATTCAGTAAATTTTTTCCAGAGATCGTAACCGCTGAAAGCATCATCTCCTAAAGTCGCCAAAATTGTATGTGTTAGTGCCATTTTATTGTTCAGCCAGAATCAATTTCTGTTTGCTCCTACAGGGTATCAGTATTGATAATACGCGAATTATCCTTTGTCTTTTGATGCAGTTCTCTAATAGGGGAAACTTTATTAGATCTTCAACACTAATTTCTTGACATACACAATTTGTTGGATATACATTTGGATTAATACTAAATTTGTTGTGTACTAACAAAATTGTATATTAAACAACCATTTATGACCAGATGGTGAATTAAATGAATTTAAAACAGTCCACCCAAGGTGAAGATATCAATACATCAGGGAAAAATAACCTAGAGCAAATTGAATTTTCATCGGACATGAAATCCCAGAAAACATCCCCAGTCCAAAACTGGCAATTGGCGATTGCCACTATAGTATTGTTGAGCTTTGGGTTTCTCCTCGGGCAAAAATCTCAGCCCCAGAGGTTGGCGGTGCCAACGGTAGCGACTCAGCAGCAAGCAAATATTCTGCCTGTAAAAACGGTAGCTATCGAAGCGGTTGATTCTTACTCCACCAGTCAGACCTATACAGGGGAGGTTACTGCATCACGAACTAGTGAAGTAGGTTTTGAACGGGGAGGGAAATTAATTAAAGTACTAGTGGAGGAAGGAGATCTAATTGGCTTAAACATTCCACTAGCTAAATTGGATACAACTAATTTGGAGGCACAACGTCAGGGTTTAAACGCCCAGAAAGCACAGGCGCAAGCGGTTTTAGCCGAGTTGCAAAATGGAGCCAGGAGAGAACAAATTAGCGCCGCCCAAGCAAGGGTAAGAGATCTCCAACAGCAGCTAGAACTAGAAAAAATTAGGAGTTCTCGTCGAGAATATTTATATAATCAAGGAGCGATCGCTCGTGAAGAATTAGATGAAATTGCCTTTAATCAAAAAGCTTTAACTGAACGTCTAACCAATGCGAAAAGTAATCTAGACGAGCTAAATAACGGCACGAGAATCGAGCAGATTAGCGCCCAGCAAGCAGCAGTAGATCGACTGACTGCCGAGATTAAAGACTTAGATATTACTATCGATAAAAGTATAATCAGGTCTCCCTTTAACGGAATAGTTGCCGCGCGTAACTTAGATGAAGGGACGGTTATCCAAGCAGGACAATCAGTTTTGCGACTCGTGGAAAATACTCAGCCAGAGGTTAAAGTCGGTGTACCGATCCCTGTGGCGAATCAGATTCAGCCAGGTAGCCAACAGCAGCTAACTATTGATGGTCAGGAATACGATGCTAATGTTAGTGCTATCTTACCCGAAGTCAACGCCGCAACCCGTACTAGGACAGTCGTTCTCAAGCTATCAGCCTCTGCTGCAACTCAGGTATCTCCCCAACAAATGGCTCGATTAAAGATTACTCAGAATAGAAGTATTGATGGCTATTGGTTGCCCATTAATGCCTTGGTTAAAAGCGATCGCGGTTTATGGTCTTGTTATGCGATGGTAGAGTCGTCAGGTAAAAATAAAACCGAACGCAGATATGTAGAACTATTAGAAACCCAAGGAGATCGAGTATTGGTTAGAGGAACACTGCAAGAGGGTGATGAAATCATTATTGATGGTACCCATCGTCTTGTTCCTGGTCAATTAGTTAAGCCTCTGTAAACTCGATGTTTTCGTAGAGATCGGCGATATTTAATTCTAAATTAATTGAACTTAAAGTCAAAGTCACTTGAGGATCGTTGTACTCCGATAATAACCATTGATTAGCAGCAGTTTTTACGTAATGTTCTACATGAATTTGATACTGATCAATTAATAAATATTCCTGAAAAGTTTCGATAGTACGATATGCTAAAAACTTTTCACCGCGATCGTAGTCTTTAGTCGATTTCGATAAGACCTCCGCAATTAAACAAGGATTTACTACCGTATCGGTACGTTTTTCCTGCAATTGTATTGGACTAGGTAAAACCATGATATCGGGATAAGTATAAATACTGCGTTCAGGAATCCAAAGACGCTGATCGGTAATAAAAGTGCGATAAGGCTTACCTTTGAGAGCAAGCTTTAGCATAATCAGCAAATTACCCACAATCTCATTATGATTCGGCGTACCTCCTGTTATTAATCTAATTTCTCCATTTAAATACTCATGGCGTTCTTCAGAAAGTATCTCCGCTGCCAAATACTCTTCGGTTGTATGAGTTTTCTGATCTGTTGCTTGAGTCATTGTATTTATCTTTTTCTTATACAAATCACTAAATAGACTTCTTGCACGAATAATTTTTAGCTGCGAAAGTTAATAAGTTTTTGTACCACAAGGGCATAACATCACTTGTCATCTGTCATTTGTTAAAAACTCTACTAAGTGAAGGATTTATCCAAGAAGTTTAGTTATTCACCTGTAGTCAGTAGATCTTCCTTCTCCTTCCTTGTTCCTTATTCCTCATTCTTTATTCCCTATGTTTACTCTCTTTTATCGCAATACCCGTCTACTAATCCTAACTGTAATCCTAATCTTTGTTTGGGGAATTTCGTCCTATTTAGCCTTACCCAGATTAGAAGATCCAGAATTAGTCTCTCGCAACGCGACCATAAAAACTTTTCTCTCAGGTGCAGATGCCAGTCGCATTGAGGCACTAATTACCGAAAAAATTGAAGATAAGTTCATCGAAATTGAAGAAATAAAAGACTACAGTTCAACTTCTAGTTCGGGAAGTTCAATTATTGTAGTTGAGCTAGAAGATCGGGTACAAAAAGAAGAAGTAGATATAGTTTGGTCGCGGGTACAAAATAAAATTGATGAAGTTAAATCAGAGTTGCCCGCTGGGGCGAGTGAACCAGAATTAGAGAAAATTAAAATTAAGGCTTATGCTCTCATTACCGCTTTAACCTGGCAACAGGATAATCGCCCGAACTATGCCATTCTCAACCGTCAGGCAGAAGTCATAAAAGATCTGATTCAGGGGATTCCAGGGACAGAAGAAGTGGAACTATATGGCGATCGCACGGAAGAAATTTTGGTGGAGATTGAACCAAATACGATCGCTAGTTATAACCTTACGATAGCTGATATTTCGCGTCAAATTGAGCAAAGTGATTCTAAAGTAAGTGCAGGATTGTTACGCAACAATAACGATTTATCCCTGGAGGTGTCGGGAGAATTAGATACCCTCCAGCGAGTAAGGAACATTCCCCTTAATTTTGGCGATCAGGGACAATCAATTCGTCTTCAGGATATAGCAAAAGTGAGTAAAGGGGTGCGCTTTCCTGCTAATGAATTAGCGATTATTAGCGATCGCCCTGGAGTAACTTTAGGAGTTCATGTGGAATCGGGAACTAGACTAGATCTGTGGGCGGACAAGGTTGAGTCAATTCTCGACGCCTATCGCGCTGAATTACCAACAGGCATGGAATTAAAGACAATTTTGGCGCAAAGTAATTATGTGGAAGATAGATTGAATGGTTTAATTCTTAACCTCTTTTTAGGTGCTGGTTTAGTCTTTATCGTAACCCTGGTGATGATGGGCTGGCGTTCGGCAATTATTGTAGGAACATCCCTACCACTATCAATTTTGATGGTGTTTGGCTGGATGAACGTGATGGGCATTCCCCTACATCAAATGTCAATTACAGGCTTGATTGTCGCTTTGGGAATTTTAATTGATAATGCGATCGTCATGGTTGATGAGGTCACAAGTCACCTCAGAGATAATGTTAAGCCGATAGATGCCATTAAAAACAGCATTAAGCACCTGGCTATTCCTTTACTAAGTTCGACCATTACTACTGTCCTGGCTTTCCTCCCCATTGCCTTACTGCCAGGACCAACGGGAGAATTTGTCGGTACCATTGCCATCAGCGTAATTCTGGCGATTTCTTCTTCTCTATTTTTGGCATTAGCGGTGATGCCCACGTTAACGGCAAAACTATACAAATTTGTCGGAGTTACCAAAGAAAAATCAGCCAGACAATCATCATCCCGTAAATCATGGTGGCAAACTGGTATCTCTATTCCCATTCTGACTCGATGGTATAGTAAAACTATCAAATGGACTACCGCTAGACCATTATTAGCTATTGCTTTAGCTTTGCTACTTCCCCTAACTGGCTTTATTAAAGCAGGTAGTTTAGCACAGCAGTTTTTCCCCGCAGCCGATCGCGATCAGCTACAAATTCAGCTTGAGTTACCCGCCGCAACTTCCATTACCCAAACCCAAGCCTTAACTAAACAAGTGCGCGATCGCTTATTAGCTTTTGAGCAGATTACCGACGTGCATTGGTTTATCGGTCGTAGCGCCCCCCGATTCTATTACAACGTGGCAGGAAACCGAGACCAAGAAGCTAATTATGCCCAAGCCATAGTGCAGCTAAAGGATTTAGTAAAGAGCGATTTTGCTAAGGAATTACAAACCGAACTGGATCGCAGCTTTGACACAGCACGCATTTTAGTGCGGCAGTTAGAACAAGGACCGCCCTTTGCTGCCCCGATAGAAATGCGAATTTATGGCTCAGATTTGGATACCTTACAACAGTTGGGGGAAGAAGTCAGAGGTTTGTTGTTGGCAGTGCCAGATATAACTCATACCCACGCTAGTTTGGCAGAAGTTAGACCTCAACTGGAATTTCAGGTAGATGAAGAGGAGGTTCGTTTAGCAGGTTTGGATCGTAGAGCGATCGCCCAACAGTTGGAGTCCACTCTAGAAGGTAGTTCAGGCGGTTCTATTTTGGAATCGACCCAAGAGTTACCTGTAAGAGTTAGGTTATCAGCCGCCAATCGTTCTCAGTTAAATGACCTGACCTCCCTAGATCTATTATCTAATCAGAATAATTCAGGCAATAGCAATAATCGATCTCAAAGCCTACCTCTATCTTCTTTAGGAAAAGTAACTCTTAAACCTGAACAAGCAAGCATAACTCACTATAACGGACAAAGAGTAAATACGATTCAAGGATTTCTGACTCCAGGTGTGTTACCCGACCAGGCATTGAGCAATTTTAAACAACAGCTAAAATCTACTAACTGGCAACCGACTAACGGCTATCGATATGAATTTGGTGGCGAAGCCGAACAAAAGAACAATGCTTTAGGGGGATTAGTTTCAACGGTGGGAGTTATTACCGTGTTGATGGTGGCAACTCTAGTTTTATCTCTAGGTTCTTTCCGTTTAGCGGCAGTCATTGGCATTGTGGCGATCGCTTCTTTTGGACTAGGCTTATTTGCCATCTGGCTATTTGGCTATCCTTTTGGCTTCAATCCGATTATTGGTACAGTGGGCTTAATTGGTGTGGCAATTAATGATTCGATTGTAGTATTGGCAGCAATTAAGCAACATCCTCTAGCCAAAACAGGCAACAAACCCGCCATCAGGGAAGTAGTCTTACGTTCGACTCGTCATGTAATTGCTACCACCCTAACTACTGCTGTTGGTTTTGTACCCTTACTACTAGGAGGCGGAGAATTTTGGCCTCCTCTGGCAATTGCGATCGCTGGAGGCGTAATCGGCGCAACATTACTGGCACTATATTTAATTCCTGCCGCTTATCTCATAGTGATCCGAGAAGACAAGAAAATCAAAATAGATACAGCATCTGGCATAACTATCTAGCGTGCAATGCCACAATAATTTGAGTTCGATAAGTTCCGAAAATTGATCCGTTTCAATAAGGCAAAGGGGAAAGATATTTTAGTCTAGATGCGCTACTACAGTTATTTTATGTTTGATCAAATGGAGTTACCTATAACAAGCAATATTCTCAAAACATAGATTAAAACCACAAAAGCCACGACAAAATGAATAAAGTCTATTTTTTCCTTAATGTTTTTTTCTAATATTTGCCTGATAGCTTGCTGATTATCAATTATTTGGTTTTGCATTTGCTCTAAACTATCTAGCCGTCGCTCTAATTCTTGATCATCCATATCAGGAAAATATTATTAAGCTAAATATTTGCAATATTACTGTAGCATTAAATAGCTAAAAAAATATGACTTAAAAAAACGACAATCAGACAAAAAATACTTTCAACACCTCATAAATTCCGCATTGCTTTATATAATGTTGAAGATTTTCAATTGCTTCGGATTTTTTCCCGACAGTAGATTACACTAAACCCAGATTGTCATAGGCTTCGGCATAATTAGGCTTGAGTTGAATTGCATTACTAAAATCAGCGATCGCTGGAGGCGTAATGGGAGCAACATTCCTACCGCTTATCTAATTGTGATCCAAGAAAGAGCGGTCAATTCAAAGTCGGCTGTTTATCCTGTTTATTTATCCTCAGCTTCTGGGGACATCGCTACCAAATAAACATAAATCCGAGCAATAAAATATCGGGCGATTCCTCAAAGGAATGATACCCGATTAACTATAAACTATAGGTTGAGGCATCAGCACTTATGAATAAATTTAAATAAATTTAAAATCTGTCAATATGCTTCCTTGAGAACCAATTACCCAAATTACTTATTATTTAAACCCATAGGGAATCCTAGCGCCGCATTGCGCATATATTCATTAACACTGATACCAGCTTTTCTCGCCTTATTTCTAATTACTTGAGCTTCAGCATCGCTTAAGGAAATAATAAAACTACTTGCATCAAGATTAAGTGGAGAAGCAAGCTTTACTTTATCTTTAGTGAAGAAGGACATGATTCAAATACCTGGGTGTTGATGATTTTACTATCTAAACTTTTTCTGTGCTTTGACTGCTGTGATATAGATCGTAATCGCGAAATAATTTGTGGTAATGTCAAAAAGAAAGTGCCAGAAAAAATTCTTAATTATATTTTAATGTATCGTGTTTGCTCAAGCTAATCAACCCTGTTTAGTTATCAAGATTTTTAGCTTATTTTCAGCTTTATTTGATTGTTTAATGCTAGAGGATTTTAAATTTAAGATTGATAGTAACCAGTTATGAGTCAGCGTTACACCGCCGTAAAACGACGGTACCTGCGCTGACTTCGTCAAGATCAATTTCGTAAGTCTGATGCGAATTAAAAACTTAAAAATTTTCTATCAAATATTATTATCTATGAATTTTAAGTATTTACGTAGTTAATTAATTTAACTTGATTTCTTTTTCTTAAACAAGGCTGAGATAGGATAGTTGTTTGGCATTAACCATAATTCTGCTTATTACTATGGCTCCTTGCTATGCATAGTACAAGATTCATTAAGATACTCAATTTCTACTGTGATATGTTTCTACTGTAATATGTTTTAGCTTTAGCTTGTTTCCCAGATGTTGAATTGCACTTTTGTTTTAGCTTTAGCTTGTTTCCCAGATGTTGAATTGCACTTTTGATACTTTGGATTTCTGCTCTTGTAGTATCATTTTAGATTACAACATAAGCTATTAAAACATGATGCTCACTATCTAAAGACCAAACGTGAGTATAGTGAGAAAAATTACTTTTTCGAGAGTAATTATGCTTTTTCTAGCTGGTTAATATCAATATTTTGTGGTATTATCTAGAGAAATAGTAGCAATGTATGTCGCAGATTCGCGATCGCATTATATAAGATATAGACCGCAATTAAAATTTATAGGATAGGGTCGTGAATGTAAAAATTAGTAATAAACAAGGCAATACTAACTATTAATACTGCAATCTTGCCCAAAGCATTTTCTAATAAATGCCAAACCATAACTTGACCATTTAGTAATTTTTTTATTAATAAACGAGCCATTGCTAATCCATTGAGTACAACACCTATAATGGTAAATAAAATAATGCCTTTAGCATTAGTGAACTCAGGATTTACTAGTCTGATAATTGCTTGAGAAATAACATATAGTGAACCTAGAAATTAAAGTGTTAATTAATGCGGCTAGGGAAGATAAACGTCGATAGCGATAAGAAAAGATATTATTACTTGATTGATGCGCTCGCTTTTCTAAATACCATGTTAGACCTAGAGAAATGCTATAGCCATACAAAGTTATATTAGGACAAGTTTAGTTGTCTGCTCTTAAGTAATGAGTAATGAATAACAAATATTATAACTTTGACTTGTTGTACTGCTATATCTACAAAATCGCGAACTGCATCGGATAATATAGCCATACTATTAGTCAACAATCCACCAGCTATTTCTAAAATAGCAAATCCTAAATTGAGAAAAAAAGCTGATTTTATGTTCTTTATAATCTAATGCTGATGAGAATAATTATGGTTATGATAGTGAGCCATTATTTAAGAATTAAACTTTAAGAATATAAAGATTTTAATTGTAAAGTTAACGGCTTAATCAAACAACTCTGAACACTACATTTGTTTATCCTTAGTTTGCGGTTACAAGATCTTGTTAAAGACTATCTAACATATTTTAGTATGACAAACAATCGCTTAATGTTTTATTTACAAACAGCCTCTTAGACAAAACAAAGATCTTCTAGACAGGATCGATTGCGACACGATCAAATTTCCCCTTGTTCCCTTAGAATTTCCCGTACAATCAAAACTGAGCAAGGGGCATGATGGGTCACGTAATTACTCACGCTACCCAGAAGCATTTCTTTGGCACCCGTAAGACCTCTACTACCGACTAAAATCGTGTCTACCGAACGTGTTTGAGCAAAATCGCAGATAGTACGTCCAGGATTACCTAAGTCTTGGGTAAATTCAACATTAACTCCTGCTGTTGTCGCGTCTTGGGCAAGCGATTGCAACGCTTCCAATCCTCTTTGCTTAAATCTTTGCCGCGATTCTTCATAAACTGAGCTTAGAGATTCATCCTTGGCAGATGGGATAATCTGTAAAAGAACAAGTTGTGCATGAGTCGTCTGTGCCAGAAATAGAGCAGTGTTAAAGACACTTCTACTAGCATCTGAGAGGTCTAATGCTACCAAAATTTTATTAGACATAATTGTTAAAGCGAATTTATTGGAATAGCCGAGGTTTAAAAGCATCAAGCCCTCGGCTATTCAGTAAAAGTTAAATTAGACCAATACAATCCAGTTAAAGATTACATCAAGCCTATCTGACTAAGAATTCCTTGCCCTGTCAAGTATTCAGTGGCAACGGCGATGATAAAGCCGAGCATTGCCAGACGACCATTCCAGGTTTCTGCGAATTGAGTAAAGCCTAGTTTGTTTTCTTGATTTTCCATTGGTTAAGACCCTAAAAAATAATTGTTGATGATTCTTATTTCAATTACAGTTATCGTCAGTTTTCATTGCAACTATCAAACAAGTAATGCAATAACAACAGACAGCTTTAACGAGCTAGATTGAGTAATTCTTTGGGAGACGCCAAGAGATCAATCGCCACAAAGAAAATTTTGTTTTCCGAATCAAGCAAAAATCGCCAGGACATATTCATGCCGACACCAGCACCAAACCAGGGAGTTTGGACTTTTCCTGTGACCTTGATTGGAGTATAACCATCTTCAGCAGGTTCAGAAACACCGCGTTCTGGGGCTAGTTTAAGATTGGGGCATTCTTCTCGAAAGAATTTTAGGATCGCGTTTTTGCCGACAATTGGTCTTGCAAAAGGAGGTTGTAATGCACCATCGGCAGCAAATAGTTCAATCAACTCGTCAAAATCATTGGCATTTAACAAATTCATGTAGTTTAATACAGTGGGATTGTTCACACCAGCAATAGCGACTTTAGTTCGTTTAGACATTTCCGTAGGAGGAACGACTGGTTCGCTGACTCTAGTCAGATTATTCATCTTAGAAGTATCGAACCCCATATCTACTACAGTATTACGCAGCACCGTGATTTGTTGACCCGAATCCAATCCAATTAATGTTTGCAATACTGCATTGGCATTGGCTGAAAGCTTATATCCTTCAGGAATAGGAGCTACTATTCCTTGTTCCATCCATTCTCCCAATCGATACCAAAAACCCAACTTGATATTAGGAGTCCAAGTGGCATAGGTACGGCAAATTGGTGTATCTGCATGATTAGCTAAATCGCACATTACCTGAGATTGTTCTTGGAAACTCATTTGCTTAATCTCATCGAGTGTCGGCTCGGCAAATTGCATATTTGCCGCCCCAGGAGCAGCAACGGTAATGGTTTTACCCATTTCTAGATAAGCAAACCAAATCCAGGCTAATTGATCTTCGGCACTAAGCTGATTGAACCTGGCAATTAATGCTGGTACAGCATCAGCAGATAAGGTATTGGGAAATATGTTGCGTGCGGTGTTGAGAGTAAATGGCATAGATGACCTTCCAAAAAGTTATCGTGCAATTAAACGAAGAACGTTAATGATTTGAAACGCTAGTTCTTTTATGAACTTGTTTTAATTATAATGAATTTTATTTGCGAATTGCAAACTTTTTCTTTACATAGACTAGTTTCTATGGTATGTAAAAGTTAAGCATAATCCGATTAAATTGAGCTATAGCTTTTGGTCTATTCAACGTTAGTTCGGGTTAAGAACATTAGATTGCTAGAATAGCTTAAAACCTATGGCTTAAAGCTTAAAGCCTTTGAGAAATTTTTGAATCTTCCCAGTCCAAAATTTATCCAAAATTTAATTAAAAAAATAGTTTTAAAATATTTACTTTGCAACAGTCTTTGCTGATCTTGAACTTACACTATTTAACGTCAGTTCGGGATAAAAGAGTTAGTCTGTGAGGATAGCTATCAGCTCTAAGCCTTGAGCTATAAGCTTCTTACGTGATTGCACATAGCGAGGAAACCAAGTCTTAGACTTGCTCCGCAACCGCCGTGCCTCACGCGCTTTTTGACTGTTCTTCGGGCGAAATAATTAGAAAAAAAGAGTCGAACTCGCGCGTTCTGGGGTCCATGTCGCCTGGGGTCTCCCCAGGCGTTAATACTGGACGTTTGCGCCTGTCGGCGGCGCGGGGTCGCTCGTAAAAACAGCACCGCTTGAAAATACTGTCAGATATAGATTTTTACTTAACCCGAATTCACGTTATTTAGATTTATGTGGATCGGACTATTAGAATTTTTTCAACCCACCGTTTTTTCTAATCTAGCCTTTCAAGCTCGATCCAGATAGAATATTGGGCTTTGGTGAATCAAGGTATGAAAATAAAATTCATTTGCTTAATTCACATTTTTTTTGTAAACAGGATTTAGTATTAGAGAGGATCAACAAAGTGTACCCAGATTGCCATTGGTATCATAGGCAGCATGGGTAATAAACAAATGAGCCATTGATTTAAAGTAAGTGGTGCTGTTTCAAATAAAGTATTCATTACACCCCACTGACTGAAGACAATTTGTAATGCCACAGCAACAATTGTGCCTAGAATTAGCATTGGTGCCTTGATTATCGCTGTCGTTCTACCACGTAGATAATTAGCTATACTTGTTCCCAATTGACTAATACTTAAAAGATATATAATTCTGGCTGCCACTAGTGCTTGAATTGCCATCGTACGAGCAACCGCAATATCTCCTGTAGTTGATTTAGCCCACTCAAACATACCAAAAATTAGAATCCAGTTAAACAGCGATACTGCTAAGATTCGCATTAATAGCTTACGATTGAGCAGAGGTTGATGAGGATTGAGTGGTGGCTGTTGCATCATTCCCTGAGATTTTGGTTCAAATGCTAGGGGAACAGTCATAGTAATCGAGTTGATCATATTCAGCCATAGCACCTGTAAAGAGAGAATCGGTAAATCTCTAGCTAGCAAGGCACTAATTAGAATAGTCATCGATTCACCACCGTTAACAGGCAAGAGAAAGGCGATCGCCTTGCGCAGATTTTGATACACGGTACGCCCTTCTTCCACCGCAGCTTCAATAGAGGCAAAGTTGTCATCTGTCAGCAGCATATCAGCAGACTCTCGTGCCACTTCTGTTCCCCCTTTGCCCATAGCAATGCCAATGTCTGCTTGCTTGAGGGCGGGGGCATCATTAACCCCATCTCCAGTCATTGCCACAATTTCCCCTTGAGACTGAAGTGCCTCCACCAATCGTAGTTTTTGAATTGGGGCAACTCTGGCAAATACCGAACCATCTGACGCTGCTTGAATGATTTCGGGGTCGCTCATTTTCTCTAGCTGTTTGCCCTCAAAAGCTAACACCCATTTTGTCTGGTCAATGCCCATCTTGCGAGCGATCGCTTTAGCGGTGGTAATATGATCGCCAGTGATCATTTTTACCTTAATTCCCGCAGCCTGACAGGCATGAACAGCGGCGATCGCTTCTGGTCTTGGAGGGTCGATCATTCCCTGTAGACCCAGAAAAATTAAGCCTGTTGCGATGTCATCATGGTCTAGGGCATGCTGATCAGGACTTATTTCTTTTTTGGCAAAGGCTAACACTCGCAATCCTCTTCGTGCCATGATCGCCACTGCTTGCTCAATATGTGGGCGTTCAAAAGGGGACATCTCACCCTGGTGATTGATCATCTGAGAACAGCGACTCATCAGCGACTCCACCGAACCTTTGACGTAGATGATAGGAGTTATTCCATCATGCAAGGTTGCCATGTATTGATATTGAGACTCAAAGGGAATGGAGTCTAATCTTGGTTTTGAGGCAGCAAGACCAGATTGACTAAGACTAGCTTTAGCAGCGGCGGCGATCAATGCCCCTTCGGTGGGATCTCCCACAACAGACCAATCTTCCCCTACTTGTTTTAACTGCGAGTCGTTACAGAGTACTCCAGCGATCAGGCATTCTTCTAAACCTGGAGGCAATCCAGACTCAAAAGGACTTCCATCTTTACCATCGATTACCTGACTAATCTCTCCCCTAGGACTATAGCCACTGCCACTGACTGCATAGTATTGATCTCCCACATAAACATTCTGTACCGTCATTTGATTTTCCGTCAGGGTTCCCGTTTTATCAGAACAAATAACAGTAGCACTACCCAAAGCCTCAACCGCAGGGAGTTTACGAATAATGGCATTACGACTTGCCATACGATTGACTCCAATTGCTAAGGTAATGGTAACTACTGCGGGTAGCCCTTCAGGAATCGCACTAACTGCCAAGGCAATAGTAGCTTCAAACATATAAAGCCAAGATTCACCCTGTCCCAAACCGATGGCAAAAGTTAAAGCTGCTAGAGTTAGAACTGCGTAGAGTAAAGTACGGCTGAATTTAGCAAACTTTCGAGTAAGGGGAGTTGTGAGGCTAACTCTCTGTTCCATCGATTGCGAGATCTGACCGACCTCAGTATCATTTGCCGTGGCGACAACGATACCCTTACCCTGTCCAAAAGTAACAAAACTCCCCGCATACGCCATATTTGTCCTTTCTGCCAGAGGTGTCTCTTCTGGTAAGGGTTTTATTGATTTATTTACGGGAACAGATTCCCCTGTTAAAGCCGATTCATCTATTTGTAAACTACGCAATTTTAGCAGTCTTAAATCTGCGGGGACTTTATCTCCCGATGCCAGCAAAACTATATCCCCTGGCACTAAATCCTGAGAAGGAATTCGTAGAGTTTGTCTTTCTCGTAATACAGTGACCTCTGTGGTGACAGATTTTGCCAGAGAAGCGATCGCTCCTTCTGCCTGTGCCTCCTGCACATAGCCAATCACTGCATTAATTAGGGTTACTCCCCAAATTACGGAGGCATTCGCCCATGAACCCAAGATTGCTTTGACCGCCCCTGCTAGCAAGAGAATATAGAGCAGAGGTTGATGAAATTGCAGCAAAAATTTTAGCCAAGCTGGTTTACCTGGTTTGAACTGTAGTTCATTCCAGCCATACTTTTCGTAGCGACTGGCAACTTCTTCTGGAGATAAGCCTGCTTCTAGATTGCTATCAAACTGCTGAATAACATCTCCTCCAGCAAGTTGATGATAAGAATGAGAATGCGGTCGCAATTGAACTGGCATCATATTCTTCACTGAATTAATAATTACTCTAAATATCTAATGACCTTATATGCGAGGCGATACAACCATTCACACCCTTCGAGTACTTGTCATTGAATGGAGATCAAAAGCCCAAGCCTCTGTTCGAGGGTTTACATCCCTTAGTTTAGTTTTGGTATAAGCCACAGAAGCACTTTTAACCGTCGCATTAGATAGAGTTGTTTGAGTTGACAAGTTTTGGGGATGAGTTGAAACCATAATTTTTCTAGCTCTTAATTTGTTTTTTTGTAATGCTGTTATGTGGAATAAATCTGTTGAAGACGGTTGTGCTTGATGAGATGGTTTATCTGTAAATTTAAAATAAAGATAAAAATACCATTCTTTTTTTTGCTTACTTTCCTGATCGAAGGGGTGTTCAGAAATAGATTCGATAAAGTATTCACTTTGAATTTTAATTCAAACATAGAAAATAGTCAATTTTTTTTAAGATATAATAGACTTTAGTCTATGAAAGTATCAAAGTATAGATTAGAGGTTATGTTATTTTCTACTTTCAGCTAAACCTTTGAGGATGAATGTTTTTTAAAAGTAACGTGAGAATATTTTCATGATTTGATCAGCTATACTGATTTTTTAAATATTGACTTTAAGAGTATTTAAATCAAAGATTGCTTGAGTTGATTTCTTCGGGACGCTTACCTGCTCTTTGGCTATCGGGTGGTAAGCTGTGAGGGTCGATAGCGCCTTCGGGTAAATATGCAAATTCCCGCAAGGGAGTTACCATCTTGTCTTGAGTAACCTTATATGGCAGTCTTCCTAAAGCAACATTATCGTAGTTCAACTCGTGTCGATCATAGGAAGCTAGCTCGTATTCTTCGGTCATAGATAAACAGTTGGTCGGACAATACTCTACACAGTTGCCGCAGAAAATACAGACACCAAAGTCAATGCTGTAATGCTTGAGCTTTTTCTTTTTCACTTGGCGATCAAATTCCCAATCCACTACTGGAAGATTGATGGGACAGACTCGAACGCAGACTTCACAAGAGATACACTTGTCAAACTCAAAATGAATTCGTCCCCGATAGCGTTCGGAGGGGATGAGTTTTTCATAAGGATACTGAACCGTCACGGGACGACGCTGCATGTGGTCGAAAGTAACCGCAAGTCCTTGACCAATGTATTTTGCGGCTTGAAAGGTATCTTTAGCGTAATCACTAACTGGTTTGAGAATATTAAACATCGTTTTTTTATGATAAATTTTGAGCAAAAACAGCTATTTTCTAAGAAAATCAATTGGATTGGTACTTGGCGCATAAGCCTCAATGACACTGCCATCAACTGAGCGCATCTTCATCAGATAGTCACAGATAGAACATTCAGTCTGGATAAGTTGTTTATTTAAAGTTGACTCATCGCCGTAGCAGTAATAATGGCGAATGGCAGCACTACCGCAGTTGGGACATCGAACTATTTGAGTAAGGGTATTTGTCTGCATAAAGGTTGAGTTGAATAGTGCATCAAAATTTTAGGATTTAAGCGCAGAAATGCTTATTTGAGACGAAATTGCCCAAACAATAATCTGCAAAGCACTAGTAAACATTGATGATGGTTCAGCTAAAACTATTGGCAAACTGGGATTCTTATATTGAGCCACGAGCGGATCTAGAGGAACATAACCCAAAAAAGGTACTCTTAGTTTTGGATTTGATGGCTCATCATCTTGAATTTCATACTTGCGTTTAGATATGTCGGCAGAAAGAATATTAGACTTGTTCTCGAGCAAACCAATAACAGGTACCTGCAACTGCTCGAACATACTTACAGTTTTGTAGATATCTGGCTGGGCTTTTTTATCATCAGTGGCAACCATCACCACGCCATCAAGAGGAAGAGCTTGTGCCAAAGCAATCTGAATATCTCCCATACGCGGCGGTAAGTTAACAATCAAATAATCTAGATTGCCCCATTGAACTTCTTCGAGAATTCGCTTTATTTCTTGGTTGAGCCAATAGTCGCACCATTCATCACACCAATCTTCTAGCGGATCTCCATTAATTAAGGAAGCGATCGCAACTAGCTTGACGCCAAAGTTGTCAACAGGCTGGAAAAGACCTTTTGAAGTTGGAATATATGGTTGTTTAATTCCCAAAATCTCTGATGAGCGATCGCTATTGGGTTCAGCGTCTAGCAAGCCGATTTTTAAGCCAGCTTGAGCTAGCATTACCGCCGTATTGACTGCAATTGTGCTTTTGCCAGCTTTCCCTCGACCACTGGAAAAAGCAATTATGTTTTTAACGCCAAAGATATTGTGGCGATCATATTTAAGTTGATGATGGATCGCTTTGGCTGGAATTTCGTCTAAAGTAGAAAAGAACATTGATTAAAATTCTCCCTAGTTTTATTTTCGTTATCAAATTGTTGGTTAGTAATTTTGTGGTCTTTAAAAAAGGGCGTTGCTGAATCAAGACACGAAAGTCAAAGCAATACATCTTGATTACATTCTTAAAAGGCTAAGAAATAAAAGCTGATAGCGCAGGAGCTATCGCTCCAAAGCGTCGCATGTCGCGACTTCGATGCGAAGCATCGTGCAAGGATAAATTGTCAATTCATGTTTAAAATCAGTAACGCCTAAAAAAGATATTCTTTAGAGTCTGAATTGCCATGGCGACGACGCAACTTGTCAATGGTTCGTCTTCTAATTTGGTTAATTTCTTCTCGACTCAAATTAAACATCTGAGCAACTTCTGCTGGGGTTTTGATCATACCGCTGTCCAGACCATAACGTAGCCGTAAGATATCTCGTTCTCGGGAGTCAAGACTACTCAAGATATTCTCTACATCTTCGTGCATTGATTGATTGACAATCCACTGTTCTGGTGTGATCAAATCTGATACGATGTAGTCTTCTATTGAGCAAGAATCTTCATCTCGGGTAACAGGAAGTTCTAAAGAAAAGGGCATTTGAGCTGCCTCAAGCACAAATCGAAACTGTTTTACGCTCATGTTGAGACTTTCTGCCATCTCCGTCTCACTAGGCTGACGTTGCAGTTTTTGAGATAGGTGCCTAAACGTTTTTTTGATTCGTGAAAGCTTGTTATAAATATGAATTGGCAGACGGATGGTTCGTGATTGTTCGGCGATCGCACGTAAGATCGCCTGGCGAATCCACCAATAAGCATAGGTAGAGAATTTACAGCCTTGCTCTGGATCGAATTTATCTACTGCTCGGATTAGACCAAAATTGCCTTCTTGAATTAGATCCTGAAATGAAAGCCCACGCTTGAGATATTTTTTAGCGACGAATACTACTAGTTGCAGATTTGACTGCACCATTTTGTTTTTAGCTTGACGACCAAGAAACAAGCGATGGCGAAAAGCATTCAAAGAGAGATTGACTTCTTGAGACCATTCTAAATCACTTGGTTGTCGTCCTAATTTGTTGCGTAACTGTTGACGAATATTCTCTAAATAGAGCAGATCCTTAATTTTGCGACTGAGTACAATTTCTTCTTCTCCGCTTAATAATGGGACTCGGGCGATCGCCTGTAGGTAATTCTGAACTGAATCCTGGTCATAAGTTTGTTGGCGAGTTTTAGCTAGAGAACAGCTATATTTTGGCTGAACTAATTGTTTTTTAGTAATTTCAGCAAAATTGTTTTGGTGAACAGTACCCCGCCCTAAAAGCGAAGCGAGGCGGTCTTGGGGGTTTCCCCCATTAGCCATCGCTTCAAGAACGACGGGGCTTGCGTTCACTTCGTCAGATACTAACTTTGAACTCTTTGAACATTGATAGTTATCTTTGATTACGTTATCGATCTGTACCATATTGAAATTATGTTTAATCGAGAGTTATCAATTTGAGTTTTGGAGATTAGTTTTGCTGAGAGGTGGAGTGCAATTATTAATAGCTTTTACTCTATACCATGAATCAATAATTTTTTTTATTTTCTCTTTATTACCTATTGATACAACGCTATATTTATAATCTTATTGAGCTTAAATCATTCGATTATTGAGAAATGCTAATAGATTAAAATCAGATTTAAGTATTGGAAATAGATAAATCCGAGGAATAAAGTTTGCTCATTTTTTGACTTTGAAAATGCCGAAATTACGAGCTAACGCATTTTGCAGATTCTATTTATGGAAGTAAATATTATTATCTTGAGTGTTACTTTTTATCAATCGCTTAATCTTATTCATAAGCTTAAACTAATTCATATCAAGCACTCTGACAACTATACTCCGCCTGTCAGCAAAACCAATCTCCAGTAAACTCTATGTGAATTAGACTTAAACAATGTTTTTGTTGTTTAAGTAAGTTTAGTTTAACAATATTTTTGTTGTTTAAGTCAAGTGAAAACGAATAATTATTCTCAATACATTGCTGAAATGCCTGAATAGCCTAAACTAGAAGAAATTTGATCAAGCTAAAAAAACTGGCATTTTTTTGATAAACAGCATCAATTACTAAAATTAGTCAGTTGATAAATTTTGAGCAACATACTAGCCTTACGCTACTCTTTTTTTAATTCTAAAATATATAGCTATATATAGTTATTATTCAAAAAGGGCAATCATACTGCCTGTTGATTTTGATAATACTTATTTCAAAAATATTTTGATTTAGAGTTCATATTAATTAATTGGTATCAAGGGATACAGTAGGTTCAATTTTTGCCATAAAGCCTAATAGTTTTTGACTTCAGAAAGAGTCATGAATCGCCCTGTCAGTTTAATTAGGTGAGATTGTCTTGGCGATTTGCGATTGGGTCGCAAGTCGGTTGCGCTAGCAAGCCGAAGGCTAAGAATCAGTTCAGCGGTCGGCATCGCTCTCTTTAGGCTAGCTTTGCCAATTAATGAATTTGGGGGACAGCCCCTTACAAAACTAAAAACTATTCCAACCAAAAATATCAAACTGCATAAAAAAATAAACCAATCGTAGGTAGTGAATGTAAGCAAAACATACTAAATTTGATTTTAAATAGCTATAAAACCATGAAAAAATCTACTCTAGCTCTTCTAACTACTGTTATCGCCTTCGCTCCTTTAACTGCTTTAGCTCAAGACACTCAAACCAGTATTCAAAACAACACTAACTCTGCTACTGCTGTTGGTACGGGTAATTTTATCCGTCAAAATACGAATCAAACTAGCATTCAAGACCAACTAGACTTGGGTACTTACGGTCTTCCCTCCGTACCTGATGCTCAAACTTCAGTCCAAATTAACGCTAACGAAGCCGCCGCTATTGGTGACTATAACCTACTTGATCAAAACGCGACTCAAACTAATATCCAAGACCAAGTTGATTTAAATCAATATTTACCTCAAGGCTACGGTTACTAAATTTTCTACTCTTATCAATTCAGATTTAGACCTAATTTTTAAGTCCTAGTTAATTTCAGCTAGGACTTATTTCTTTTGTCTCCATGTCAAAACAGTGAGCTAGATCACACTGCTGCGAAACTCTTTACACTACTTTTATATTGCAAGATAGTTGTTGAAGTAATGATAAAGATAGTCCAAATACAAATGATATTGATATTAATCTCTCAAGCTGTTTCTTTTGTTAGTCAGAATACTATTTTATTTACACTAACCAAAGTTCTTTTTGAGCATAACTTCTTGTAATCAAACGCACAAATAAAGAAAGAGGTATTAATAAATACCTGGCTTGCTAATTAAGTCGCTTTTTAAGCAAAGATCATTAAAGATGACGTCAAGAGCAAGTAAAGCGACCTTGCTCGACTAAACTGAAATATAAAAATGCGATCGCAGAATTCCTGTACGAAGAAACCGCTAAGGAGCAGGTAAAAACTATAAGGAAGAGAAGAAGCAGCAACAGGTTCTCTACTTAAGTACAAGTTTCTGACTACTTCTCAACCAACGCCAGGTTAAAGCTGAGACATTGGACAGTAGATGTGAAATATGCGATGTCGCTCTAAGATAATAATATTTGCTGTATAAATATTGCTAAGACACAACTAACAAATAATATGAATACTCCCGAGACAGATGTCAAAGACCGCAGCTTCGGTGCGTTGATTTACTTATTTCCTCTAATTTACTCTTTGCCTTTTGGACTAATCTTATTATCCCAGTTTCCATGGTTAGCTCAGTTTTTTGCCCCGTTCTTTACCCTCTATAGCGTTACCAATAGCTTGCCTTTCGCTAGCTTAATCATTTTCTTTGGCTTATGGCTGGGGGTAGTTAGAAATGATAAAGTTAGCTATTTTCTGCGCTTTAATGCTATGCAGGCAATCCTACTCAATATTTTGCAGATTTTATTCAGCTTAATTATGACAATTTTAGTTCCTGCTTTTGGTGCTGCGAGTCTACTCAGCCAAACTCTGACCAACACCATTTTTATGGGTAGCGTAACAGCTTGTTTCTTTTGTATGGTGCGCTCAATCCAAGGAGAATATGCAGAATTACCTGCTCTTTCTGATGCTGCTTCCTCACAAATTCGTTAACAGACAGTTAGTTCTGAACAATTGGTTAAATATAGAATAGTCAATAAGACCAATAGAACTATGTTTTACTTCTACAATACAGTCATTAAGTTTTATGGTCTTCGGTACAGTTGGGAGTCAAAATTAGCAGTAATCTAGAAACATCAAGAATTAAATCAAGATGTAACTTTAAATATGCTTAACAAGATTCTATATGCTGACTCTGGTGCAGAAAATGCCCAAGATATGCTCAAAATATTATTGGAACTTCCTGCGACTCAAAATGCCAAAGTATCAATTCTCAAGGTCATTTCGCCCAAAACTACTCAGGAAGGAACCGAAGCACAAGACAACGCTCAAGCGAAAATGGAGCAGCTAGTGACTAAACTTGGTACAAACTGTGATGAGACCGCTTGTAAAGTAGAAGAAGGCGATCCCAAAACTACGGTTTTAAAAGTTGCCAAAGAAGTAGATGCGGATCTAATTATTATGGGTTCGCGAGGGTTAGGCAAATTACAGTCTATTTTGAGCAACTCGGTAAGTCAATATGTATTTCAATTAACTGATCGCTCGATGCTATTAGTTAAGGATGATATTTATGTCAAAAAGCTGAAACGAGTTATGGTGGCGATTGATAAGTCTCCTGCTGCTGGTTTTGCTCTCGACGTAACTCTGGCTTTGCTTAGAGACTATAAAGATGCTGAGATATTTCTCTGTCGAGTTAATCCAGATTTAGATCCTAATCTCAACTTATCCCAAGCAGATATGGAGAATAATCCAATTCTAGCTCCTGCGATCGCCAAGGTCAAACGCATGGGGTTAGAGTATCGCTGTTTAGTAACAGGTGGTAGACCAGCTCAAAAGATCTGTAGTCTAGCTGAAGCCAGAAATATTGATTTATTGGTCTTGGGTTCTCCCGAACGTCGCCCTTCAGTCGCCAAAAATTTACCAGATCTGGAACGATTATTGGGAAGTTCTCTCTCTGACTATATTCGCATTAAAGCCCCCTGTCCTGTTTTACTAGCAAGGCAAGAAATAGAAGTTTAAATTTCTAGATGTGCCAAGTAATTAAAAGTTTAGACTATTACACAATGCCTGCTGTGCATCCGTTCAGCAGGCATTTGTCTTTAATATACATCTGTTTTTTTATTTTAGTATGATTGAAGCATAATGGAATAAATAAAAATTTATATATGAGCAGCTATGATTCAGATTATTTGCCTTCAAATATTTTAGGAGACAAATATCAAATTGAGCGTGAACTTGCTAGTCAAGGAGCAAGGAAAACTCTATTGGCTAGAAATATTGAGCAAGATATTTTAGTAATTATTAAACTTCTTATTTTTGGCAATGAGGTTGTTTGGGATAATTTTAAGCTCTTTGAAAGAGAAGCAGAAACTCTCAAGTCTTTATCTCACCCTGCAATTCCACAGTATTTAGACTACTTTGAAATAGAATTTTACAATTTAGTGTTTTAGTTTGACCCCAGATCTTACGATGCCTATATTTATAAAGCTATTTGTAATCTAAAAATTCATAATTACCAAGGCGCAGTAGAAGATTGCTACATAGCACTAGATATTAATTCTGATAGCGCAGAAGCTTATTGCAGCAGAGGTGCTGCTTTTCATTATTTGGAAGATTATCGTAGTGCCAAAAAAGATCTTAATCGCGCCATCGACATCAATCCAAAATATCAGCAAGCTTATTATTATCTCACTGCTGCTGATTTGTCTCTAGAAAATTATCACCAAGCTATTGAAAATTGCGATCGCGCGATAGAAATTGATCATAGATATTCTTATGCCTATTTGATCAAAGGCAAAGCTTACTTAGGATTAAATAATTTTCAGGCGGCTATAGATAATTGCGATCGCGAAGCGTACCCGAAGGGTAATCGCGCATTGGAGTTAAATCACAATCTTCTAGAGGGTTGTTTTATTAGAGGTGCTGCTCATTGCGACTCTGGTGATCATCAAACTGCTATGTTCAATTTTTACAGAAAGAGCATACTTGAACCCAGTGTGGGTAATTACTATAATCTCGCGGCAATTCAATTTACTCAAGGAATGTATTCTGATGCTTTAAAAAGCTTTAATAGCTGCTTAAAGTCAGACAATAGATTGAAATTCGCTTACTATGGTCGCGCTAACATCCATTTTGAGTTTAATAACCCAGAACTTGCACTACAGGATTTTAATACGGCAACTGATATAGAAGCGATTACTGAAGATAAATCTCACCTAAATGACGAGCATGGCTATTACGTTAGAGGTTTGGCTAAATATCTGATTGGAGAAAATCTGACACAAGCGCTAAAAGATCTTGAACAGGCAAAAGAGATTGCGGCTAAACATCAAGACAAAGATTTGGAAGATAAAGCGATCTCTGTGATAAATGACATCAGAAATAAATAGGCAATAAAAATCCCCCATCCGAAGACAGGGGAACTAATTACTTATTCACAAGGGAAGTAATGGATATTGCTAACCAAACTTACCAGCGGTCGAAGCAATTAAGAATGCCGCATAGGTCAGGATATAACCCACCGTAAAGTGTGCTAAACCAACTACACGAGCCTGAACGATTGAAAGAGCAACAGGCTTGTCTTTCCAGCGAACTAAGTTGGCTAGAGGAGTACGCTCGTGCGCCCAAACAATAGTCTCGATCAACTCTTGCCAGTAACCACGCCAAGAGATGAGGAACATGAAACCAGTTGCCCAAACCAGATGTCCAAAGAGGAACATCCAAGCCCAAACAGAAAGGTTATTTACACCGTATGGATTGTAACCGTTAATTAATTGAGCAGAGTTTGCCCAGAGATAATCACGGAACCAACCCATCAGGTAAGTTGAGTTTTCATTGAACTGAGCAACGTTACCTTGCCAAATACCTAGGTGTTTCCAATGCCAGTAGAAGGTCAACCAACCTAAGGTGTTGAGCATCCAGAACATCGCTAGGTAGAAGGAATCCCAAGCAGAGATATCGCAAGTACCGCCACGACCAGGACCATCACAAGGGAAGGCAAAACCAAAGTCTTTTTTGTCTGGCATTAGTTTGGAACCACGAGCATCCAAAGCTCCTTTAACCAGAATTAGAACTGTAGTATGTAGTCCTAAAGCGATCGCATGGTGAACTAAGAAGTCTCCAGGACCAATGGTGAGGAACAAAGAGTTAGTTCCACTGTTGATAGCATCTAACCAACCAGGCAACCAGGCTGCACCAGTTTGAGCAATACTATCAGGATTGGACAGTAGAGTGTCCATGCCATAAAGCATCTTCCCGTGAGAAGCCTGAATAAACTGTGCAAATACAGGCTCAATGAGAATTTGTTTTTCGGGAGTACCGAAAGCAACTACTACATCATTGTGAACGTACAAACTCAAGGTATGGAAACCAAGGAAGAGAGATACCCAGCTAAGGTGGGAAATTAATGCTTCCTTATGCTCCAGCATCCGATACAGTACGTTATTCTTATTGGCTTCGGGATCATAGTCACGAACCAAGAAAATAGCACCGTGAGCAAATGCACCAACCATTAGGAACCCGGCAATATACTGGTGATGAGTGTATAAAGCAGCTTGAGTAGTGTAATCCCTAGCAATAAAAGCGTAGGAAGGCAGTGAGTACATATGTTGTGCCACTAGGGATGTAATTACACCCAAACAAGCTAAGTGCCATCCAAGTTGGAAGTGCAATGAGTTGTTATAAGTGTCATACATTCCTTTATGTCCAGCACCAATCATGCCACCAAA
>JBCDDK010000104.1:0-24653 GCA_039180345.1 Cyanobacteria bacterium P01_G01_bin.39
ACACCGACAATTGCAATTTTTATACTCCCCACGGGTTAACCTTCCTCCATTATTGGACTACATTATAGGGAAATCTTACAGTCATTGTTTAAAGAATGGTAAACGAATGGTAAATAATTCCACCATTGTAGATGTTCTACTGGATAAAGCAACAAATCTGCCCCAACAAACTGCATATACCTTTTTAGCCGATGGCGAACACGAATCTGGTAGCTGTACCTACCAAACTTTAGATCTTCAGGCACGAGCGATCGCGGTACAGTTATTAACCAAAGTTAAACCAGGCGATCGCGCTTTGCTTGTATATCCTTATACTTCGGGGCTAGAGTTTATTGCTGGCTTTTTGGGTTGTCTCTATGCTGGAGTTATCGCCGTTACCGACTATCCACGGCAGCATATTAAATCCCTGAAACAGTATCAAGATCGAATAGTTGATTGTCAAGCGGCGATCGCTTTAACTACTCAAGAATTTGCCGACCGTGTTAAGGGACAGCTACTCTCTAATCCAGGACTGGCGCTGAAGTTAAACGCTTTACCCTGGATTGCCAGCGATCGTGTAGATTTGTCATTGGCTAAACAGTGGCGAATGCCAGATATTTCCCCTGAGACTTTGGCGTTTTTGCAGTATACTTCTGGCTCTACAGGGCAACCGAAGGGTGTGATGGTGACTCATGGTAATGTGCTGCACAATTCTCAGGTGATCTATAAATCTTTTGGACATCACGACCAAACTAAGATTTTGATGTGGCTGCCTATGTTTCATGACATGGGGCTAATTGGCGGGGTAATGCAGCCTCTATTTGCGGGCTTACCAGCAGTTTTGATGTCCCCTATTGCTTTGGCGCAGAAGCCTTTTCTCTGGCTTCAGGCGATGTCTAAATATCAGATTACTACTAGCGGAGGCCCTAATTTTGCCTATGACTTGTTGTGTCAAAAAGTTAGTGAGGAGCAACGAGCTACTTTAGATCTTAGTCATTGGGAAGTGGCATTTACGGGGGCTGAACCTGTTAGGGCGGCGACTCTAGCTAAATTTGTCGAACTGTATCAGCCCTGCGGCTTTAAACCAGAAGCTTTTTACCCCTGTTATGGCATGGCGGAAGCAACTTTGTTTATTACTGGCATTGATGCTGCTGAATATCCCAATATTATTTATCTGGATCACAAGGCTTTGATGGATAATCGGGTGGTGATAGTTGAGTCAGACCATTCTGATGCTAAATCTGCCGTTAGCTGTGGGGGTACCTGGTTGGGAGATGAGGTTATCATTGTTAACAAAGAAAGCAAAACCAAATGTAGTGCAGATCAAGTAGGAGAAATTTGGGTTAGAGGTGCGGGAGTGGGCGTAGGGTACTTCCAAAAAGAGGAGCAAACCGCCAATACTTTTCAAGCAACCTTAGCCGACAATTCCGATGCCGCTTATTTACGTACAGGTGATTTGGGATTTATCAAAGACGGCGAACTGTATATTACAGGACGCATCAAAGACATGATGATCCTCTGGGGACGTAATCATTATCCCCAACATATTGAAGAAACCGTACAAACCTGTCACCCTGCCCTGCGTCCTAATCATGGTGCCGCTTTTAGCGTGGAGGTTAATGGGGAAGAACAACTAGTTATAGCCCACGAAATCAATCGCACTGACCTACGCAAATTAAATGCAGAAGAAGTAATTGGGGCTATTCGGTTAGCGGTGGGAGAACAAAACTTAGCCAATGTTTTTGCTGTTGCTTTACTAAAAACGGGCAGTATTCCCAAAACTTCCAGCGGCAAAATTCAGCGTCGTGCTTGTCAAAGTATGTTCCTCGATGGCACTTTAAACACCGTGGCACAGTGGCAACAGTCTGAGATTCCCGAAACGGACATTACAGATTTGGCAGGACAGTTTTTTAGTGATTAGGTAAGTCATTAAACATTGAACATTAAACATTAAACATTGACGCGGTACTAAATATTAGTAGATCAAGTGGTATTAATCATTAACCGTTGCCTACCTATTGTTGAATGTTAACTGTTAGCTGATCAATTCAATTGCTTCTTACCAGATATCAACCAAACCCAAAGCGTGATCGCCTGTTAACTTTAAAGAGGAAAATAGGCGATCTCATTATTGTGCGAGGCTAAACTCAACTGTCAAACTCTGATGCAGAGACAACAAACAGAAATCATATCGCAACAATCTCAACTGGATAAAGTCAATGAGGAACTTGGAGCAGTTGACCTCCTTTCATAGTCCTGATCGTGGCGAGGTAACATGGGTGAAGATACTCTGACTGAACGAACGATCAATCAACGTCGAGGTAACTCTTAGATATTTTTGATAGTCAATAATTACCTCAGCCTGTGAAATCATAAAGTAGGTTACTCAATATTCAATCCAGGAGGAGAATATATCGTTTTGGAAATTATTAAGTCAGAAGTTATTGACGCTGAAATTGTCGATAACCATAGATTATAGTACGTTTTTCCTGCAAATTTGCTTTTACTCAAAGAGTTAAGGCTTATTTTGAAAACATTCTTTTCAGGAATTTCTGTTGTGATATGTCTGGTGGGTTTGATACTATTTACTTGGTCTAATCCGACCTTGCAACCTGTATTTGTATCCATTGCTACTTATGTAATTCACAATTTCGTTAAAGTCTATATCTTCTAGGAAGTTTAGCGATCGCTAGATTATGATGCGGTCGCTACTAGCAGTTCCAGTTCATGAAAAATATTGATAGATCTAAAAGCTTAAGATCTTTTGATAAATAACGTAGTCCCTTAACTTGCCGCGATTAGTTAAATACTATTGCCTGTTAACTGTTCCCTCTTGACTTTTGACTTTTGACTTTTGACTTTTGACTTTTGAATTGCTTCTTGCCAAATATTGACTAAATTTTGAATTGCGTTATCCCAGCTAAATTGATCAACTGAACCCGAAGCGCGATCGCCCATTGTTTGTCGTAAACTGTGATCTTCAATTAAGGTTTTGAGTTTATTAACAAAATCTTGGCGATCGCCTGGAGTATATAACAAGCCATTGTAATCATGCTCTATATTTTCGATAATTCCTCCAGAATTGGGGGCAAGGATGGGAATACCTGCGGCAAAGGCTTCTAATGCGGTTAAGCCTCTGGTTTCTTTTTCGGAGGTGGTGACGTGTAGGTCGCAGTTTACTAATAGTGCAGGAACATTTTCGGGGGCGACTCTCCCTAGTAGGTGTAGATTAGGGGTTAACTGGCTCAATTGGGCGCTAATCTGCTGACGCATGGGACCATCTCCTGCCACAATTATCGCTACTTTGCTTAAATCAACCTTTTCTGATAGGAGTTGGAAAGCGGGGATGGTGAAATCCCAACCTTTGTCGGGATATAAGCGTCCGAGAAAGACAATTTTAACTAGCTGATCTACTTTTGCTAGACCATACTCAGACTTAAAAAAATCTGGTTGTAATAAGTCGCGAGTAAAGCGATCGCGATCAAAACCAACCAGACTGCTATACCTGGCATTTTTAACGCCTAAATCAGCAACTTTGGGATGAGTGATTTTGCTAGTAACTAAAGTCATGTCATAGGAGTTATAGACCCAGACAATTAATTTTTGCAGTAAATACTGGGTTAAAGTTAATATCGGCGTTGGTAAGGGAAAGTAATCGCCAAAATAATCGATAAAATTGGTGCGAAAAAAGCTGATACAGGGGATGCCAGCATTTTTTGCATAATCTACTCCTGCAAGCCGCCAAAAACCGACATACAGCCTCTCAGGCTCATCTACGTGAATAACATCTGGTTGAAAATTGGCTAATTCCTGTAAAACTATCTGATATGAACTGCGCGTAACGTTTGGTTCACATTCCATACCGACAAAAGAACCACTTGGCAAATTAATAATTTTCACTCCAGGTAAAATATTTCCCGTATAGTCTCGCCAATGAGGATAATCTGTCTCTAAACTACTGTAATCTGGACAGAATAAAATGACTTGGTGTCCCCATTGGCTCAATTTACGTAACCTCTGAAGTCCACTAACTGTTACCCCATCAATCAAGGGGAGGAAACCAGAGGCAATAATAGCAATTTTCATTAGCGATCGCTTTTGTGAACGGCGACACTAATATATTAGCTATAGGTGAAATATAGATTAACTTGAGAATAATAATTTACAAGTTTGGATAATTGGGCAAAAAATAGCTTATCGGATACAATTCCACTTACAATCAGACAAGTTATATGGGCAATCAGATTGAATTGATGGCAGATTGGACAGATTTGTTTATTGCAGATACTTTGAATTTACTGTGGCTTGCTTTAAGTTTATTTATCGCAGGAGTACTTGAGGCTTTTTTGTGGAAGACTAATTTCTTTCAATTATTAAATTATCCGATTCAAACTGAATGGTTTGGTGCGAATAAAAAATGGCGAGGATTGGTTAGTTTACCTTTGGCGATGGTAGTTAGTGTTTATCTGTTAAGTTTAATCGAAAAGTTAGTACCTATTTTTCCTCAAGCAGCAATTTCTTTTAGTAATTTTAACTTGCTTGAGTTTGGTTTATTAGTGGGGTTTGTTTTTAATTTATCTGAATTACCCAATTCTTTTGTTAAACGTCGCCTTGATATTCCTCCTGGAGATGAAACTAACAAGCTATTTTATTTTGTAGATCATATGGACTCCACCTATGGAGTTTTGATTCTTTGGTACTTCTATTATCACTTTCCCCTACACTTTATTGTAACTGGTTTAATTGTTACGCCACTATTATTTATGGGAGCAACGGAATTAAGGAAAAAACTCGGATTAAAATAATTTGCATGGAATAAATTAGCTGGACTGTTCAATGTTCAATGTTCAATGTGTAAGTTTACCAAAAATAGCCAGTCTCTACAGTAGTTTGCCGTTGCTCAGAATTATATTTTAGTAAATATTCTCTAGCGATCGCATCTTGTTTTCTTAACAATTCAATTTCTCTTTTTCCAATCTCAGTATCAGTTGAAAGCAGAATCACTTGATGGGATGCGGTGGGAAAATATCGCTCAACTAAATTATGACGATGAGAGGAGTCCAACCTGCCTAAAGGTGTATCTATAGCAATGGGTAAATTGCGTCCTGATACTCTCGCTAGACCCCATAAAAAGGCGATCGCCAGTAGTTGTTTTTCTCCGGCTGACAGTCTTTGCTTAGGTAAAAACTTACCTTGAGGATCGTATAAGGATATGCGAAAGCTCTCTTGTTCAATTACAACTTTGTTTACTAAATTAGACTTGTGTAAAAGATAACGAAAACATTCAGTTACTTCAATTTCTAGTTTATTTAGTTTTTTAAGAGTTAACTTGGTTCGGAAAAGATTTAAAGTTTGCTGTACTTTTGCCGCTGAACTAATTAAGTGCTGCTCATTAGCAACATTAATATTTTGTTCACCATAGTTTTTTAATTCTTTTTTAGTTTCTTCAATTTTGCGGTCAATTTGTGTATATTGATATTGACTTTTTTGATATTCCTGTTCGCATTTATCTAACTTCTTTTGCGCCGTATTTAAAGCATTATTCAGTTTTTGATAAGCTTCAGGAGATGCTGCGATCGCAATTTGTCGTTCCAGGTTACTAATTTCTGTTTCCAACTGTTTTAAATTAGTAATTATTGACTGAGTTTGTTGTTGGTCTACAGGAAGCTGATAATCTATTATATTGTTAAATTGATTTAGCTTAGGCTGATCTATTGCTAGATAACTATCTGATTGAGATTGAATAATGCGATTAATACTTTGATTCTCTTGTTCTAAGAAAAACTTAATTTTATCAAGGTTATCTGGTTGCAAAGTCAAATTTTTTATGTAAACAAGAAATTTGCGATCGCGATCGTCAATAATATCTTTAGCTTGTTGTAATTGTTCTCTTTTAATCTCTTGATTAGCCTGTAATTTTGCTTGTTCTAATAAAGGAGTTATTAACTGAAGCGGTAAGCTTTTCCCTGCTAATATAATTAATTCATTTCTATATTGCTCAATCTGTTGGTAAAGATGATTAATTTTAGTTTCTAATTCGCTTTTTTCTGCTGCAATCTTTCCTCCTTCTGTGCGAAACTTATTATAAGCAGACTTTTGCTTTTTTTGCGCTTTAACTAATTGCTGTTGTAAAACTTCTAATTCTTTTGATAAATCTTGCTTTGACTGCTGTAACTGATATAGTCTTGCCTCAATCTCTTCAATAGTTTGTCGCTGCTGAACATCTGCTAAAGACTTGCGTTTACGACTAACCAACACATCTAGATCTACTGCTAACTTCTCTGCTAATTCCAAACCTAATAAAGTAGAAATAGCTTCCACCACAGCCTGGGGTGGAGTATCCAATTCCGCTAATTCTTTTACCTGTTCCCCATCAAATAAAAACAAATTAGAGATAGCCAAAGGAAGAATATTTTCAACATATTCGTCCCAAGTTTTAGCTAAACCATCATCGTAATCATTGTCAACTTGAATACTAAGACTATCCTTGCCCGCATTACCTTGTTGATTCCAAGCCCGAATAATTCTAAACTCTTTCCACTGATCATCAACTACATGCTCAAAAGATAACTCAATCTTGGTTAGATTACCTGGTTCAACTTTACTATTTATCGACTGGATCAAAAAATTACCATAGCCTAAATTGCCTCTAGCTGAACATTTTGCCCGCTGTCCATATAAAGCCAACCGAATAGCATCCATGAGAGTAGTTTTTCCGCCACCATTCATGCCGCCTAACAACACAATGGGACGTATTACTTCTTCATCCAGAGGACGAAGATCAATCACATTGCGATTAGCATAAGCCCCAAAGTTTTCTAATACTAATTCCGTAAAAATCATTTTCATTAGCTATTAGCCGTTAGCTATTAGCTATTAGCTTGGTTAACAGTTATACATTCCTTTGTTGCTTTTACACCAGAACAAAGGCTTATTCATCATTATCTCTAGAAAACTTAATACTTCCCCAAGTAAGCTGCTTAACTTTTTCCACATCTCCCTCATTAGATGCAGTCTTTAAATCTCGTTTCTGATGGGCATTTTTAATAGCTTCTTCCTTACTTCTCGAACTAGTATCAAAGCACTTCTCTAGGCTTTCATAAATACCAACTCGACGATACTTAGTATGATACTGCCTTTCCGTATCCAACAACTTAGCCATCAACTCCAAATGCATCCCATCATCACCACAAATCTCCTCTAAAATATCCCACTCATCACTACCCAATAACTTTTCATCCACTCCTACCCGAATATCTTGAAATACCTCTCCCATTACCTCCTGATAAATGCGGGGTAAACTATCATCAAATTCATGCTTTTCCTCTAGCCAAATTCTCCTGATCTCACTTAACTCTTCAGGAGTAATAAGTTCAAGATCCTTAAATTCTTCTGGGGCATTTTGTCTCACTTCTACTTGTGCCGACAATACTCGCTTCAACCAAGTCTCTCGCCACTTTTTAGTATAAGGTCCAGGTATATTCTTAATAGTCTTTTTTCCTTTATGCTCTCGCTCAAAAAGCTGTACTTGTCCGTTAAGACGGCGAAAATCTCTTCTATGTCTATCTTGATGAACATCTAGTTCATTACGTATGTCTAATAAAGGTTGCAGCCACTCTTTCTCCTGATCATTTTGAATCATCGCCTCCATTGATTTATCCTTATTCACTAAGGTACAAACCCAACATCCAAAACGAGAATCGCCGCAACTAGGTGTTGAAGTATCTACAACCAAAGGACATTCATTATCTTCTGTTGCACCACGATACATGTTAAATAGATCTTGATTGCTCTTTCCCCAAGGATTACTACACTGCATAAGGTACATCCACACCTCATCATCTCGCCACTCTTGAATTGGACTGTAAATTACAGCATTAGGAAGCGTATCGCTATAGCGTAATGAATTTGATAGATTAGAATTAGATTGCAACAGCTCATTAACTGCGCCTATTTCATATTTAGACATTGTTGCTGCTCGATTGCTGCTTTCAGCTTTACGAGTTCCCAGAACTAAAACAACTTCACCACTAACTCTAACTACATTGCGGATAAAATCATTGGTAGGACGAATCTTTAATCTCTCAGTACACCAACGAAATCCATGACGAGGTGCAGGATAACCTTTGCCCATCAAATTCACCCAAAATGTATATTTAACCTCTGGGGCGAGTAGGTAAGGTTCTATAGGCAAGTCTTGCTTTTGAGCTGCAAGCTTCATTTGTTCTAAAGATTTGCTTACCCAGAACGATACAATGGGATTTTCTACCAGCGTATCTGTAGTGATGACATAAACTTTTTTAGTTCTTTTCTCTGGAGGTAAGGCAAGCAAGGCATTCCAAACAAGCTGTAAGGTTACTGTAGAATCTTTGCCTCCTGAGTAACCAACGACCCAAGGCACGGCATCAAGACAATACAATGCCTGTATTTCCTGAATTAGTTTATCAACGTGAGTGACGAAATCTGAGACATTACGAGAAGATGATAATGAAGTTTGTCCCTGTACCATTTGATCAGCTAGGTTTTTTAGCAAAATTTCAGATATCTATGACTGACCATAGCAGTAAAATAGTCCACTAAACTTAATTTATCCTGCAAAATTAATAATTTGACTTTAATCTCAAGTAGTTTTTGACTCAATAACCAAGAAAGACAAGCTAAAAGATGTGTAACTACTTTATCAAATTCTTGTTCTAACTCCTTGATTGTAGAAGATTCAACAATTATTTCATTTCTCTGTCGAATTCCTCGTACAATAGCCTCGATATCTTCATCAGACAATTTGGGTGAAGCAATTAACTGCATTTTGCTACCAGACCGAATTAGCGCAGTTAAACCTTTGGCAGCTAAAGCCATAGATGTACTTGAAAAAAACCGACAGATCTTCTATACAAAATAGATTTTTCAAAGCAAGGAATATAAAAATCTTGTAAGATAGAACTCTCATTACTGCGATATTCATCTTCAATAATCAATTCATTTAAGCTCAAATTAACCTCTCCAGTAGAAAATAGCCTACTAAATACACTATCTTCGCGACTAATTTTAAAATCTATTTTTTACAGTTATTTAAAAAAATATAGCGATCGCTTGACGGCAAAATCAAAAGGTCAAAAATCTTGAATTAGGTTATGGCGATCGCTTCTATAGTGATCTTGTATATGAATGCTATTTAAACTCAAGGTAATTTTTAAAAAACAAACTAAACTAACTGTTATTGTTCATAAATTTGATTTCTAGATAATTTATAATATCATTATTCTTCTAGAAAAATGGCTCTGAATCTGGTATGCTAATTAAACATTACCAGGAGCAATTTAGAGATTGAAATCCTTAATTTAGCTAGAAAATTTTAACACTCAGACTAACTTTATAGTGAATAAATGTTTAGAGGATTTTGCGCCCTACCAGAACTTCTCGCACTTCTAACATTGCTGAATATGTAGGAATAATGTGCAAAGTTTCTGTAGGTTGAGTATATTTTAAGGCAGTACCAATTGCCTCTGATAAATTAGTTTCAACTACCAAGTTAAAATTAGTTTGCTCAATAGATTCAGAACTATAAGTCAACCTCAATGCCATATCATAAACTCGATCGCCGCTAACAACTAAAGTACCCCCTAGCTTAACTAATTCTTCGGTATCCACATCCCAAATCCAAGAAACGTCTGTACCATCAGGAATGCGATCATTTAGTACCAAAAGAGTTACGGGAGATTTGCCAGTCTTTTTAATCTCATTGACAGCGCGGATCGTTTCATTCATCCCCACAGGATTTTTCGACAGCATAATCCGAACTTGCTTCTGCTCAATTTCTAACTCTTCAGCACGACCAAAAGCAGCTTTAAAGTTTCTGATAGTCTTAAAGACAGTCTCAGTTTTAATGCCAAGTTCCTGAGTTAAGACTCTGGCAGCAAGGGTATTGTACTTATTGTAGACACCGATCAGAATTTGCGGATGATTTTTACTGCCTAGTGCAACTTTGCTTTTCTCAAAACCACAGCTAGGACAACTATAATCTCCTAGGTGGGATAAATATACCCCTTGATAATCCAGCAGATGTCCACAGCGGGGACAGTGGATAGAATCGACGGCATGGGGAATTTCATCTAGATACAATTCTGGCTCATTTAAGCCAAAATAACGCACCTTCTGCGTCAGTTGTTGACCCAAATTACTCAGGGAGGGATCATCAGCATTTAAAACAATAGTTGTAGCTGAGGACAATGGTTGAATTGCCTGAACCCAACGTTGAGCAATAGTGTCCACCTCCCCATAACGGTCTAGCTGATCGCGAAATAAGTTCAATGCCAGAATGTATTTCGGCGTGCAGTTTTGCAGCAGCAACGGCAATATATTTTCGTCAACCTCGAGGATGGCGTAGTCAGCATAAATCTTGCCTGTAAGATCGGCACAACTAATCAAAGCTGTAATCAAACCATTAATTAAATTAGCGCCGCTAGAATTATGCACCACCTTGAAACCAGCATCGCACAAAATTTGCTTTAACAGTAGAGAAGTTGTGGTTTTGCCATTAGTCCCCACTACTAAAATTACTCCTTGTGTGATTTGCTCAAACAGTAATGGTAAGAGACGAGGATGAAGACGGCGAGAGATCTCTCCAGGTAACACAGAAGCAGCACCCAGACTCAATGATCGCACTACCCCTGTAACTGTTTTTGCTACGACTACCGCCACACCTAAACGAACTCGATCTAATAAATGCATGTTATGTCTGTCAACAGTCAACAGCTAACAGTAAACAGTAATTACTCAACAGTCAACTAACCATAAAACAAGTCAGTTTGTTAGAAATAACTGAATTACAAAATAGGGTATGGAAAATTGAGTTGTCCAGCCTATTTTTTTCACCTTTTTAGCGCGAGAAAGGGCTTGCCCGCATCTATAACTCTTTTTTGCGATTGGATACGCTTTTCAGGTCGTTTTTTTGACCTTGTTTCCAATCAGGAGATTATGACCCGACACCTGCAATCATATCACTCAAACAGCATCAACAAAGACTTTATCAGTTAGAGTTTCAAGTTCACACTTATTCGTACAATATTTCCTAAAGCTTTTGTCAGTTAATTAGGTCTGATTGTTCTCGTGCTTGCTTAAGTATTTCCAAATGCAGCACAATCTTGTAGAAAACGAAAAAGATCATACTGCATCGCTTTTCTTTGTTTAAAATTTACGATTGTCAAACATTTGATTAGAATTGATGATATGGCGTTTCACAAATAAACGAGATACAGTAATCAAATAACTAAAAGCCTAGTTCTCGCGTACTAACAACGAATGATTTGTCTAAGCCTATTGTACGCTCTTTGTAAATCATATTTTTGGGAAAAAGTTGTTTGAGTTGGCGGTAGGATAACAAATCTGCTCCATCTGCCGATTTGTAAGTATTAATTGATCCTGAGTTGCCATTTTTAAAACGCAAAGAAGTCTGATACAAATGCATAATCGATATAAAATGAACTTTCGTATATAAATTCCTCGGTAACCAGTGAATGAAGAGGGCGACGATGTGAGGCTCTATCGGAAACCAGCGATTAGGGGTTTGAATATATATTTCTTTGCCAACCCTTTGACACTCTCTAGCAAATTCGCTTTTGTCCATACTATTTCCAACATGCTCAATTACAGAATTGGAAAAAACTAAATCAAATTGTCCATCTACAAATGGAAGCTTACGCGCATCGCCGACAACTGTTTGGTAACTGTTATTGTCTGAAGATAAGTGTACTGGATTGCTATTTAGCAAAGTGACCTGTTTTGGTACTAATCCAAAATGTTTATTCAACCTATCCCACATATAAGGTGTACCACCCACATCTAATACAGAAAGATTTGCCAAATCTGGGTAAGATTCAGCAAACTTCTTGAGACGTTTAATTCTAAAATAGTCATGTAAAAAACTTTTAATTTTTAGCAGCATGATTTTTAAGTAAGCTATACGTTTTTGATTGTCTTTGAGTAGATGTTATGCAACAACTATCATATTGAGATAAATCTCAAGCTTTTAAAGCTACTGGCGCGACTATATTATTGGTTTATTTATACGGATAACAACAATTAAGTTATCGAAGACGTTATCAGTTAGGACAGAACAATTCGCTTTTTGATAAAAAAAGCCTTAGCGCACAGAAGTTGTTGAAACATAAAATGTATCATTTTGTTGTGTCGACTTCTATATCACATTAAAAGCACATATAAAGCTATGTCTGTATCAGTTTACTCAAAAGTTCGTAACAATTAGTTAATATTTGATGTTGTCCAGGTTCAGCGAGACTCAATGTAGGGAAGGCATGGATTAACTTCGTCGATATTTCTCTGAGAATTTTCAACAGTCATTTATGGTAAAAATTAGCTAAATTCATTCTTTTGTAAAAAATTAAGCTGAAAATCTTCGCTTTTGAGAATTAAAGACTTTTAGCGTCATAATGGATAGATTCAAGGTTTAAGCTTTTAGATATAGAGACTTCTAATAATATTATTTGGCTCATGAAATCTTGCATTAGTAATCTCTGCTTTAATCACCCTGGCTAATTGATCAATGTCAATAAATAACTATCAATCCATACAAATACTGATTATAGTTGAGCTTCAAATCGAGAAACCTCTGTAAATAAACTAATGGCAAATCGCTAAATTAGACCAACAATTAAGTTGGCCAATTGTTTTTTGCAAAATGAAGCTTTAATTATGTTTGAACGTGCTACTATTTTTTCTGCTCTCTTGGTTTTGATCTTTTTTGGTGTATTAGGAATAAAATATGTGGAATTTATGGAAGCTAAAAGCCAAGCTAATTCAACCTCTGCTACTAGTAGTCTGAAGCGTAAATAGAGTTACCATTAAGTAACTGTAAAAAGCTAAAGAAAACAGATGCCAATACAGAAACATCTCACTTTTGCGTTAAGCAGAAATACTCAAGTTGATTTGGCAGTTAAGGTAAGCATAGCGGAGTTTTAAGATTTGAGATACGTTTTATGGTGTTTAATCTCAGGGTGCTGACTCCCCCTAACCTTTGTCAACCTTTTCAGTTCCTTGACTGTTAATCTTTTCCGCTATTCAATTAGCATCTTTTGTCAGTCAACCAGCAATCAGACTGAAAAAATTTATCTACCGCCTACCACGACATTTTTGATGCGGATATGAGGACCACCGACGCTTACAGGTAGAGGCATCTGTCCTCCCTTGCCACAGCCTCCGTTGGTATAGAGAGTATCGCTGCTGATGGCATCTATATCTTTGAGAGTCTGAAATACATTACCTGACAAGGTGACATCACTTACGGGCTCAGCAATCTTACCATCCCTAATCATATAACCTTCAGCAGCAGCAAAGGTAAACATTTCGCCATTAGTTTGTCCTCCAAGCATTCTGACGGCATATACCCCAGTTTCAATTCCCGCAAACATCCCTTCTAGCGGGGTCTCCCCTGGTTCAATCGCCGTATTAGTCATACGGACAATGGGCGGATAGCTAGCACGAATCGCTCTGGCATTGCCTGTGGGTGCTTCTGCCATTTTTCCTGCTGTCTCACGAGAGTGCAGTCGCTCAGTTAAGACCCCATTTTTGATTAAATACTTGCGTTGCCCCCGAATCCCTTCATCGTCATACTTCATCGAGCCTGGTAGGTTCTCCATAGTGGCATCATCTACTACATTTAACTGCTCAATCCCCATTGGTTTTCCCAAGGTAAGCAATTCTTGCATTTGCGGATTTTCGTAGACAAAATCCGCTTCAGAAAGATGTCCAAAAGCCTCATGTATAAATACCCCAGCTAGGTAGGGGTCAAGAATCACCGTATATTGTCCACCTTTGACAGATTTTGCCTCTAATTGCCTTACAGCTCGCTCTGCTGCTCCTTTGACTCGCTCTTCAATGCCGACTAGAGCATTAAAATCATTACGGGAATGAACAGATTCAAATCCTTGGCGAACAATACCATCCTCTCCTTTAGCGATCGCCGCAAACCGACCATTGACATCCAGTCTTTCTTGAACGATGCAGCTACCAGTAGAATTAACAAAAATTTTGGTAGCAAAGCGATCGCCAATGCTGGCAATGGTGGTTTGGATACGAGGATCGAAATTGAGCAGAACATTGTTATAAGTCTGTAAAAGTTGGCGTTTTTCCTGTAGAGACACATCACGAGGGTCTTTTGTGATTTTTTCAGGTACAAAATCCTCGATTGGTTCAGCAGTTGCTAATTGAGTCTCTGCCTTACCCACTAGTTTAGCTTGGTCAATCGCGGCCTTGATCTGGTTATCTAATTCTTTTAAGCCATTAAAAGTGACAAAACTCCAACCCCCAAGATGACAGGCACGGATTCCTCCCTCTAAAGAGAAACTGCGGTTAACTGAGTCTAATTGCTTACCGCGAAAAGAAAGTCCTGTAGATTCACTCTGTTCCACGCGAATTTCCAAATAATCAACCTGATCTTGGTATGATGCGATCGCGCTTTTTAACTGTTCTGTGGTCTCTGTTGTTGTGGTCATTTTAGATGCTTTGCTAAAGAGAGAAAAACCCTGTTGATAACTGAATTTTGCCGAGGCAAATTCTCCAGTAAGGATTAAGTTAATACTTTTAATACTTTATATTTTAGAATTTCTGGTGATAAACAGGATCTTTTTGGGGATCGCGTTGTGACTCATTGCCCTTACTGTAGTTAGAATCGAATTCTCGGCGACGCAAACGTAATTGAATATCCTCTAATAGCTGACGATTGACCCCCATCAAATCAGCAATTAAACCAAATAACCAAAGCTGAAATCCAATCATAATCAAGATAGCAGCCAAAATCAGACTAGGTACCCGAGGTTTAGCGGGATCATCACCAATTATGCCCCAAAATAGCAGTAGCCAGCGGCAACAAAGAAGGAAGCCCAAAGCAGAAGGAATACTCCCTAGCACCATAAAGAACTTGAGTGGGCGATAGGTCATAAAGATCCGCACAATCGTCAAAATTGAGTGCTGTACATAAGCAGCAATACTTTTGACTAACCTTGAAGGACGCAGATAACCGTTGATCCGAATTGGCACTGAAGTGATTTCTAACCCTCTTTGACCAGCCTGAATAATTGTTTCCAAGGTATAGGTATATTCATTAAAAACATTAAGCCGCAACGCCGCCTCTCTACTCATTGCGCGAAAACCACTAGGGGCATCGGGAATATCAGTTTTACTAGCAATACGCACCACGAAACTACCCAACTTTTGCAGCAATTTCTTAATCGGAGAAAAGTGGGAAATATCCTGAATCGGTCTAGCCCCAATGACTATTTCTGCATTCCCCTCAAGAATCGGTGCAATCAATTTAGGAATATCCGCTGCACAATATTGATTATCAGCATCAGTATTAACAATAATGTCAGCTCCTGCCCCGAGACAGGCTTCCAGCCCCGCCATAAAGCCCTTTGCCAGACCTTGATTAGACTTCAAATCAACAATATGATCCACACCACAGGCTTGTGCTACTTCAACAGTGCGATCGCAACTACCATCATTAATAATTAACCATTCTACCTGGTCAATTCCTGGTAGATGCCTTGGTAATTCTGATAGAGTTAGCCCTAAAGTTGCCTCTTCGTTGTAGCAGGGAATTTGAATGATCAGTTTCATAATCTGGCTCTAGGCAGAAACCTTTGATAAACCTTAAATTACTTGATGCCGTTAGCGATTGAGAGCAGATGCTAATTGTCCGTTGCTAGTTGTTAATTGTCAACGTTTATCGGGAATCAGCGTCCCGATGATAAGTGTTCACTTCGTCAATTCTCACCTCTGTTAATTGTCCAAAAAGGAAAGGTTTGACTGGGGTTAATCACCACCCCCTGAATATCATTTTGAGCAAAAGCATAGTCCTTAGTTTGCCATAGGGGAATATAAGGAACATCTTCAGCTAGTAGCTGCTGCAATTGAATAAAAAGTTCCTGACGTTTGCTAGGATCTTGTTCTTGCCGTGACTGTTCGATTAACTGATTAGCTTGCTCATTGTAATAGAATGAACCACGACTTTGAGCGGCACCTGACTCACAACCAAGATTGTCAGAACCTTGAGTACAGCTAAGAAAAGGTTGAATATAGTTATCAGGATCGAGAAAATCAGGGTACCAGTCCACTAGCGCACTAGGATAGACTCCCTGACTTAGATTGCTAAAAAACGAAGCCGACTCTACGCTGTTAGGCACAAACTGAATATATCCATCCAGTTGCTCTGCTGCATAGGCTTTGATGGTTTCGGCGACAATCCCTCGCGTAATCGAACCGCTGGGATGCCAAATTTCGACAATCGCCGGATTTTCAGATGAATAACCAGCCTCAGTTAATAATTCTTTCGCCTTAGCTGTATTTGCTTCTCCATAAAGAGTTTCCAACTCAGGTTGATAAACTTCAAATGCTGTTGGTAGCAAACTATAAATTGGTTCGGCTTGCCCTTTTAGTACTCTTTCATTAATTAAATCACGATTGAGACCAGCGGCGATCGCCTGACGTACTTCAGGCTGATTTAAAGGTTCTTGCTGTAGATTTAGCACTAAATAATTAACTACCGTTCCTGAACCTTCAATAACCTGTAGTTCTCCTTCACTGCTAATTAAATTCTCAATCTGTTGCGGATCAAGAGACTGATATGCTACGTCTACCGCCCCAGTTTTAAAACTATTAAATAGATTTGCTGAATTACTGCCGTAGATTTGTATATTGATGCCTTGATTTGCTGGTTTATCTCCCCAGTAATTTTTATTAGCGTTAAGACTAATTGAATCACTCTTAAACTGGTTTAGCTGATATTTACCTGTTCCTACCAAAGTATTAGGACTAAATTGCCCGGCCCCAATTTTGTATGCCTCAGGAGACACCGCGCAAGCACCAGGAAAGGCTAATAAAGCGGAAAATGCCGCAAAAGGTTGTTTTAGGGTAATTGTGAGTTGATACTCCCCCGTCGCCTCAACTTGCTCAATGACATCGCCCAAAAGAAATGAAGGTTTGCCGCCATTCTCAATAAAGCGTTCTAGAGAAAACTGCATCGCCTGAGCATTGAAAGGAACTCCGTCATGAAAAGATACGCCCTCTTTTAGTGGAATAGTATAGGTCAATCCATCTTCACTGACTTCTGGCATTGCCGTCGCTAGCAATGGTTTAATTTCTGTGGTGCCTACCTCATAGGTATAAAGACTTTCTCCCACATTGTAAATAATGTTTAATCCTGCTAGCTCATAATTATCTGCTGGGTCGAGGGTACGGGGTTTTAAGGTTGTCCCGACAGAAATACGGCTGCGATCAACAGGTACAGTGTTCTCCTGAGTTTGCTCGCTATTACTGCATCCTACCGCCAGGGCAAAACAGATTGCAAACAGAGTTAAATAGGTACTAGTTTTTTTTAGTTGTCGTCTCAGCCAAGAAAATCGATAAATACTCATTATTAAGTAAGATGATCCCAAAGTCTATCTCGCATGATAAAGGGTAACTCAATAATTAGTTTTGATAAAGACAACGTTGCACAACTTATATCTGCGATCAGATTAATGATGCATTCGTAAGAATCCTAACCTACGGAGAATAGATGTAAAGCATCGCTACTGTAAGATTATGATCAAATTGTAAACTCAATCCTTTTACTAAGCTGAGATGGCAGATTCGCACCTCTTACCTAAAACTGGTTATGGTGAACTTCTACTTCTAATCTTGGGTCGACGAAAACGCTTTAAAATTACGGGGATATCAATGTTACCTTCCCTGAGGCCTGGGGATGAAATTTTGATCGATCCCTATATTTACCGTCAGCAATTACCTCAGATTGGTGACATTGTAGTTACAACTCATCCTCATCAAAAACAGTTGCCTATAGTGAAGAGAATTAAAGCGATTAACAGCGACGGCAGTTACTTTTTAACAGGGGATAACTCGACCGCTAGCACTGACAGCCGTAACTGGGGAACCATAGAGCTACCTGACATTATTGGTAAAGTGACTAGCTTGTTTGCTTGATTACAACCTAATCCTCAAAGCTAAATACCAAGCTGTAACTCAGCAATTCTCCAGCTTGGTATCATGGTCTATGGAAACGCTAACTTGCAGCCTACTTATCGATCTCAACCTGAAAGTCGCTGCAATCTTCATAAATCTCAAAGGCTTGATCTAACTGAGTTAGCTCAAACATAATTCTTACTGAAGGAGCAAGAGAACAGATGCCAAACTTACGTCCCAAACTTTCTGCTAAACGAAAAGCCTTGATCAAAGTCATTAATCCTGCACTGTCCATAAACTCAACTGCTTCCATGTTGACAAGCAATGCCGAATTTAATGAGGATTTGACCTCTACCGTCAATCGATCCAGGAATTCTGAGGCGTTGGCTGCGCTTAAAGAACCTTCTGGTCTGAAAGTAGTGAATTGTGTTTGTAGTTGTGTGCTGTTCATTGTTTACCGTTTCTCGTTCTAGATATTACTTAAAAATTTGTTTTATGTTCCAAGGATAGTCTGTAAATTTACGCACACCCAGCTTTAATTATCTACTTCATGCAATCTTGATAGAGAGATAAATTGTTGCTAAATTTTGCCAGAACACTTGGCTAATCAGGAGAATTGTGTATAATGCATTACAACTCTTACATTCACTTCATGTATTAAGAACTCCATTCCACCTTTAATCTGAAAAACACTTTACATTTATAATCAATTTAAGCCTTATTTATATCAGCATAATCACTGAAATTAGAAATGTAAGTATTGAGAGATATGAATTACCCTCAATTAACTACTATGATTATGAGCCTATTATGCTCTAGCTTTACTAAATAGTTGGTATTATAATTTACTAAAATTACATCGGATTTAGACATCGTTTTTACTACATGATCAAACTAGAACATAAAAGTAAAAACTAAGTTAAAACTGGGCAGGAAAATTTCGTAACAAGCAATTTCTGCCATTAATTCCTGGCATAATAGGCGATCAGACTCAAAACTTATCCTGATGTGATTGCCATACTTCGTAAAGAAAATTATTGAGATACTTCTGACTAGATAATCTTCTGTGTGCAGTGTGATCTATTTCGTTTAATTGAGCTAAGAAATCCAAGACTTCAGTATCTAAGGCTGGTCTAAATAATATTTCTGGCCATAGCAAATCTGAACCAGCTCTTAAATCAACGATAAAATCATTGCTCAAGCTTGCTTGATTCAAACGCGAATCGATCAAATATATTGGTCTAAACCAACATATTTGACGACGAGGAATTATTTGAATTACCTCTCCATAGAGTCTAACTTTACGGTATTCCAGGCAAGCTATCTGATTAGCTTTCAGATGTATTTTTCCTGTATTAAATATTACATCACTCATAAACAACTTGCGTGCCGCTTTTCTTTTAATTGAAACAAACGGATTAATTACAATTAAACAACCCAGCCAAAAGCGCTAACTTTGAACTGGGTAATAATCACAGTAGCAGTTATGCAGGTTTTGATTACCAAGAATATACCTGGGCAAAATCAAAAAAGTGATCAGCGCGCACGTGCGTCGTGCAGCGATTGTCGTAAGAAGCGACATGCGGCGACGGGCGACCAAGGTCTTGAATTTACTTCAAGACGCGCGCCCTTAACTATGCACATTTGTTTGTTTATCATATTTACGCCCCTAAAACCTTGCCTTTTTAGAGATCGCCATCTTGCTGCTTGATTTTTCTCAATTGTTTAGTAGCCCAAGTTGTTACAGCTTTTGAATGAAGTTTATTTAAATTCAGCAATAGATCTAATCAACTACGAAATGTATCCAGACTCTTTGAGTTTATTGAATATTTTATCAACGCTTTCATCTAATTCCTCAAGATCGGTACGACATTCTACTTCAGGATTAGTAGGAGGTTCGTAGGGATCATCAATTCCTGTGAACTGTTTAATCTGACCTGCTCTCACTTTTTTGTAAAGTCCTTTAACGTCTCGTGATTCACATACTGATAAAGGAGCATTGACAAAGACTTCCACAAAATTATCAATATTTGCTCTCATCTCCTCTCGAATAGCACGGTAAGGGCTAATAACTGGAACCAATACAATTACGCCATTACGTGCCAATAGCTTCGCCACAAAGCCAATACGACGGATATTGGTGTCTCGATCTTCCTTAGAAAAGCCAAGATCTTTGGTCAAATGTTCTCTGATCTCGTCTCCGTCCAAAACTTCCATTCGATAACCTTCGGACTTGAGCTTTTCCGTCAGAGCATCAGCAATGGTACTTTTTCCTGCTCCGCTAAATCCCGTAAACCAAACGGCTGCTCCTGTCTGCTTCATAATTGTTAACATTGCTTAATATGCTTTTACGTCTTGTGAGTATTCTACTTTAAGTGGGTACAACCGAGTTAAAGATAAACTACTTTTGCAAGTTTGGGAAATTTTAGTCAGTATTTTATAGTTTTGGAAAGAGATTATTTGTGGTTACAGTCACAATCATGAACCAAACCGCCACTTTTCATTTAGCAATTCCCATTACCGACATTACCCAGGCAAAAGATTTTTATGCTGAGGGATTAGGATGCGAAATCGGGCGTGAGAATAAATCGGCAGTAATTTTTAATTTTTACGGCACTCAATTGGTTGGTCACATGACTAAAGAGAGTTTAACAAAACAGTCGGGAATTTATCCGCGACATTTTGGTCTGATCTTACCAACTCACTTGGCTTGGGAACAATTATGCGATCGCGCTCAAAAACAGCAAATGACTTTTTATGGTCAGCCAAAGTTACGCTTTGGTGGACAGGCGTTAGAGCATCACTGCTTTTTCCTGTCAGACCCCTTTTCTAATTTGCTAGAGTTCAAATATTACAGTCAGCCTGAAGTGATCTTTGGGGGGCGACAATCAAATTTGATCGGAGATACCAGGGGCTAAAATGTTCAGCCTTAACTTAATTCCAAGCACCCAGAATAACAACTAGTAGCATTAAAACCAGTACGGTTAATACCCCCAAGAGAAAGCTACCGATGAATAAAAGATGTTGTCTTTTTTGGCTGCGTCTAATTGGTGCTGCCTTGAAATCATAGCCAGCACTCTTAAGTGGCTGCCTGATTCGGCGACGGTTGTTTGTAAGCTTAGTCTCAATGTCTTGTTGAACCTGAGAATATTGATGGGTTAAGTTTTCAATGGTATTTTCTTGGGATTTAATTGTTTCCTGTAGCTGAAATAGCCCAGTGGTTAGGTTGGACAAAACAAAATTCATGTCAAATGCTTCATCAGACTGCTTAATAGAGGGGGACTCTTTAAGCATTGTGGTTACTTGATAATCATTACCTACTGCTAAACCGTTAGCGTTTGACTGTACCTGCTGGTGAAACGTACCAACCCAATCACCGAGAATCGGACCAATTTGAAAAAAGCCTTTTTCACTCAAGCGAATAATACTAGCTATGTCTCTGACGTTAGTATTCTTGAGAATATATCCTCTAGAACCTGCATCTAACGCTCGATTCAACTGTTGTTTATCATCTTGACTAGTAAGCAGCAAAACTTTGGTATCAGGAAAGCGCTGAGTAATTTTTTCCGTAGCCTGAATTCCATCGATCGCTCCAGGCATTTCAATATCCATCAGCACGACGTCAGGATGATGTTCTTCAACTTTGGCGATCGCTTGTTCGCCATCACTCGCTAGAGCAACTATCTGGATATCTGGCTCACTGGATAAATTAATTTTTAAGAATTCTCTAATACTATTTAAGTCGTCAACGATTAAAACTGTAGTCATATCAATATATTTAAGATATTGAATTAACGTGATAAAGAGTGAATTTTGTCTATATTTGCCGATTGCACCATAAATTTGGCAGTCCAAACATTCCAGATCTTCAACCAAATCTGGTTTTTATTGGTGAGTTAAGTTACCTTAGCCAATAGATCTTTAAAATTGTGGCTTCAGCTCTCACTGATATAGCTAAGCTTTAAGTGTATCTTATTTGTGGCTCATATTCTTTCAAACCGACAATAAGCACGGAAAATTAATTAAATATATTTCCAAGTATTAATCCTATAATGGAAATCAAACAAAAAACGTAATATAAATAAACAAAAAGCAAAATACTTTGCCCTGGTACAATTCACTCATTACAGGAGAAACCCCATGTTGCGACTTGAACATATCAGCAAAACCTATACCACGGGGGAAGTTCTCAAGGACGTTACCTGGGAGGTAAAGCCAGGGGAGAGAGTTGGTTTAGTCGGCGTTAATGGAGCAGGAAAATCTACTCAGCTCAAGATCATTAGTGGGGAAATAGAAGCCACTTCGGGAGAGGTAATTCGTCCTGCTAGTCTTAAAATTGCTTATCTAACTCAAGAATTTGAGGTAGAGCCAACACGTACTGTCTACGAAGAGTTTTGGACGGTTTTTACTGAAGCTAATGCTATCCAGCAGCAGATGCATCTCTGTCAGCAAGCAATGGAGACGGCTCAACCAGAGCAACTGGATCGTCTGATAGACAAGCTAGATAAGCTTCAGCGTAAGTTTGAAGCCTTGGAAGGTTATACCCTAGATGCACAGGTGGAAAAGATCCTGCCTGAAATGGGTTTTACTTCAGAAGACGGCGATCGCTTGGTTAGCTCATACAGTGGTGGCTGGCAGATGCGAATGAGTTTGGGTAAGATCTTGCTGCAAGAACCAGATTTACTGCTGTTGGATGAGCCGACTAACCATTTGGATCTCGAAACTATTGAGTGGTTAGAAAACTACCTGCGGGGGATCAATACACCGATGGTAATTGTCTCCCATGACCGAGAATTTCTAGATCGTTTATGTACCAAAATTGTCGAGACTGAAAGAGGTGTTTCTACTACCTACTTAGGGAACTATTCCGCATATCTACAGCAAAAAGCTGAAGCTAGGCTGGCTCAAGGGGCAACTTATGAGCGACAGCAAAAGGAAATTGCTAAACAACAAGAATTTATTGAAAAATTCCGCGCCAGCGCTACTCGTAGTACTCAAGCCAAAAGTAGAGAAAAACAGCTGGAAAAAGTAGAGTTAGTAGAAGCCCCTGTAGCTGGTTTAAAAACCCTTAAATTTCGCTTTCCTCCTTCCCCCAGAAGCGGCAGAGAAGTCTTGGTGATTGAGGATTTAGTGCATGCCTACAATAATAATATCTTGTTTTTGGGAGCCGAATTAACCATTGAACGGGGCGATCGCATTGCGATATTAGGTCCTAATGGCGCAGGGAAATCTACTCTACTGCACATGGCGATGGGCATGGAAGAGTATGACGAAGGCAAAATTGAGCTAGGGAAACATAACGTTATTCCTGGTTATTTTGAGCAAAATCAAGCCGAGGCTCTAGATTTAGAGAAAACCGTCATGGATACAATTCATGATGAAGTTCCTGACTGGAAAAACGAACAGGTAAGGACTTTGTTAGGGCAGTTTTTATTTAGTGGGGAGACTGCTTTTAAGAAAGTAGCGGCTTTGAGTGGGGGAGAGAAGGCTCGTTTGGCATTGGCAAAGATGCTGCTCAAACCTGCCAACTTCTTAATTCTGGATGAGCCGACCAACCATTTAGATATTCCTGCCAAAGAGATGCTGGAGGAAGCGCTGCAACATTATGACGGAACTGTACTAATTGTGTCTCACGATCGCTATTTTATTTCCCAAACGGCGAATAAGATTGTCGAAATCCGTGATGGGGAATTAGTTGTTTATCCTGGGGACTATCATTACTACCTTGATAAAATTGCCGAAGAAAAAGAAAAGGCAAGACAGCAAGCCGAAGCAAAACTAAAGGCGGAGAAGCAAGCGGCTAAAAGAGCTAAACAAGCTGAGAAAAAGAAAAATAAGCAAAAAAAAGCTAAAGCTTAAAGTAATGATTTCTCAGCGTTAAGTAAGAAGCTAATAGCTAATGGCTAATGGCTAATGGCTACTAACAAATAACTTTTTAACGAAGCTAATTCACATTAGGCGCTTTCAATGTATATCAGCGTTGTTATACCGACATATAATCGTTTACCAATACTGCAAAAAAGTATTGCTGCTCTAGAAAAGCAGACTTTAACCGATGATAAAGTTCAAGATTACGAGATAGTTATAGTTGATGATGGTTCTAGCGATCGCACTTTAGCTTGGCTTAGGGAAAATCAAGACAATTTACCCCACGTCAAAGTATGGCAACAGCGGCATCAAGGAGCCGCAGCAGCTAGAAACCTAGGTGTAGCTAATGCCAAAGGGGATACGATTATCTTTATCGATAGTGATTTAGTAGTGACTGAAAGTTTTCTTCAGTCCCATGCTAATGCTTTGGTCGAAGCAAGCAAAACTTTAAAAAGCGATCGCCTGTTTACCTATGGTGCGGTAATTAATACCAATAATTTCCAAGATCCCACATCTGAACCTTATAAAATCACTGATTTCTCTGCTGCTTATTTTGCCACAGGTAATGTTGCGATCGCTCGTAAATGGCTTTTGGAAGCAGGATTATTTGATACGGGGTTTCAGCTTTATGGTTGGGAGGATCTAGAGTTAGGGGTACGGTTAAAAAAATTAAACTTAAAGCTGATCAAATGTCCCGAAGCGGTGGGTTATCATTGGCATCCTCCGTTTAACCTAGAGCAAATTCCCCAGATGATCGATCAAGAAATTCAACGGGGAAAAATGGGCGTAGTTTTTTACCAGAAACATCCCACCTTTGATGTCAAAATGATGAT
>JBCDDK010000105.1:0-24153 GCA_039180345.1 Cyanobacteria bacterium P01_G01_bin.39
CCATACCTGAGTAACTTTTTGGTTTTGACCATAGACAGCAATTGGAGCGGATTCTCATCAATTTACTGATAGGAATTTCTCCTGTTTGATTGACCCATGAACCATTGCCGTATTCACTATCCAAGACCACTAAAACTAGTTGTTTTATTTGTTGACATACTTGTTTGAGCTGCCATGCCGCCTTTGAGATTGGTTTTTCGTAAGACGTGATTCTCTCGTGTCTTAATGGCAACGCCCAACTGCCTTGTTTTTCTGGTAGCCAGGCTATCGTACTGTATCCTTGTCCGATTATAGTGAGTAGTTAAAAGCCTGTACTTTGACCGAGCGATCGCCTTTAAGACTCAATTCGCTCATGATATAAATCTATGATCACTTCCAGAGTGAAACTATCTTGTTTGTAATAAAGTACTACTAACTTGAACTACAAGTAATAAGAATTCTAGAAATCCAATTTCCCCCAAATCCCTAATCCCCAATCCCTCGAACAGAAGAATTAGAAAATACAACAGTTAATTAAAACGACTATAAATCGTGGGTGAATGCACCAATTGATTTACTAGGGTATATGTTTTGATGCTTTGCTTGACCACAGAAATATGGTTACAGTTTAAGGGATCTATTTTGTTTCGTCTTGAGCTTGATCTACGCGAAATAGAAATACCATAAAGGCTACTACACCTATTTGTAGGGCAAAATTAGGAAAATTGGTCGACAAATCTTGACCAGAGGCTAATTTTGCCAAAAAGACAAATGCTCCTATTAAACCTGATGCACCAAAAGCAACATAGAAGAATTTTCTCAAGCCTCTATAGGGAGCTTTAGATTCTGCCTTTAACCGAGCATACTTTTCGGGAGTAAGGTTGTTTTTTCTGGCTCTAGCTAATTCTTCAGGAGATAAATCTGCCATTGTTGTCTTTTGCTTGGGGGGTAAAAATTACTTAATTTACTTAATCGCTGTAGTTAGACTCTATATTATCCAAAAAAAAGAGGTAACTAGCAAAAGCTTACCTCTTCTCTCTATTATTTCAAACCTGGCGTTTTGCTCAATATCAAACTATTTGTTCTTATGCGCCATTGCCAGGAGCAAAAGTGTTACTTTACTGGACAACAACTTTTCCTACCATGCCAGCACCGCGATGAGGCTCACAGTAGTAAGAGTATTCACCAGATTCATTAAATGTGCTTTCGTAACCGTCTCCAGGAGAAAATACGAGATTTTTGTGAGATTTGTCTTTAGCATTCTCAAAAACTACGTTGTGAGGGGACATTTTATTGTTTTCCCACTTCACAGTATCTCCAGGTTTGATAGTAACTGTTTCAGGTTGAAACTTCAGCATTCCGTTATCAGAACCCATCTTTACAGAAACAGTATCTGCTGCTGCGGGATTAACCCCTAGAAAGAAAGTGGACACCATTAATACTAAGGCGGACAATAACAAACTTATTTTTCTTGCCATTTTATTGAACTCTCAATGATCAAATATGAATTTATTTAGTGATTGCTTCTCTTAAATCATAATTCAAAATCCAAGGCGAAACTCAGTCGCCCAAATTTAAAATTTAGAATTTACGAGAGGGCATTATTCATCTATATCTATATTATTGCAGAAGTTCGACAAGTTGTAGAAGTTTTACGAGCTGTCTTTTGACACAGGGATCTCAATCACCGAGGATTATCAGTTGACAACAATCAATATTTAGGTTGAAGTCGAGTAATTTTGAGGAGAAACTATGTTTACCAGATTTGTATCTACTTTATTAGTATTGGTAACTGCTGCCATGTTTACATTTGCAACCCCTGCTATGGCGGGAGATGCTGCTAGCGGAGCCAAAATTTTTAGTGCTAACTGTGCTGCTTGCCATGCTGGTGGGAATAACGTTGTCAACGGAGCTAAGACTTTAAAAAAAGATGCTTTAGACAAATATGAAATGAACTCATTAGAGGCGATTACTACTCAGGTTTACAATGGCAAAAATGCGATGCCAAAATTTGGAGGTCGTTTGACTGATGCTCAAATTGAGGATGTTGCCACCTATGTCTTATCTCAAGCAGAAAAAGGCTGGTAAGTATAGCTGCTGGTTTAATTAATTTTTAAAAATCAATTATGTTCTTCCCCTATTATTTTAGCGAATGATGGGGGGTCTTTTATGGTGTGTATATTGTGAAACAATAGTTAAGTAACGAGGAATAATTAAAATAATTAATATTTAAAAACTATAAATATCATGAACCAAGGAAGAATTATCGCCATCATCACTGGAGTAATATCAATTCTAATTGCGATCGCTTATCTGGTGCTTGTACAGTTAATTGACTTTCGGGGAGAGATGGTACCTGCACCTGTTGAGGAGTATATGGGGACGAGTTATGTGCCAGTTATTATTTTGTGAGAAGAATAAATAAACTTCCTGGTTAGAAGAGGAGGCAAGGGAGACTGGGGAGACAAGGGGGACAAGGGAGACAAGGAGGCAAGGGAGACAAGGAGACAAGGAGGCAAGGGAGACAAGGAGACAAGGAGGCAAGGGAGACAAGGGAGATAGGGGAGATGAAGAGGACAAAAAAGAGAAGGTAGTTTAAGGTGATGATCAGAATAAGAGGTGTGGGCTAGAGGAGGGTAAATGGGGAATCAGGTTATTAAAAGTCACGAGGATTTGGTAGTTTATCAAATGGCTTTTGATGCAGCGATGGCAATCTTTAACTTATCCAAGGCATTCCCCGTAGAAGAACGTTATTCTTTGACTGATCAAATACGCAGATCTTCTCGTTCAGTTTGTGCCAATCTTGCCGAGGCGTGGCGCAAAAGAAGGTATAAAGCTGCTTTTATTGCCAAACTTAGTGATTGTGAAGCCGAGGCAGCAGAAACCCAAGTATGGCTTAAATTTGCCGTCAAATGCCAATATCTATCTGCTGAACAAGGAAGAGAACTTTACGGCATCTATAATCAAGTTCTAAGCGGATTAATCAACATGATTAACAATTCCAATCGCTGGGTCATAGGTAATAAGTAACTAGAAAAACTCCTTCTTGTCTCCTCATCTCCCTCATCTCCTCATCTCCCGTGTCTCCTCATCTCCCGTGTCTCCTCATCTCCCGTGTCTCCTCATCTCCCGTGTCTCCCTTGTCTCCCTTGTCTCCCGTGTCTCCCTTGTCTCCCTTGTCTCTCTTGTCTCCCTTGTCCCCCTTGTCTCCCATATCCTCCCCGTACCTCTCCTAACAATCAAGCGATCGCAGTTCCCAAAACGCAAGCCCGCTCTAGGTTTGCGCCGTCTAGGCTACTCCCTTCAAGTTCGGCACAAAGTAGATTGGCTCCAGCTAAGTTAGCCCCAGCTAAGTTGGCCCCCCGCAAGTCAGCCTCTTCAAGATTTGTCTCGCTGAGGTTTGCCCCCTGAAGATCTGCCTGGGATAAATTTGCCCCTTTAAGGTTGGCACTATTAAGATTAACTCCTCTTAAATCTGTCCCTCTGAGATCAACTCCTTTTAGATTGACCCCAGTTAGATTAGCCCCGCTGAGAAATGCCCCAGAAAGTGAAGCTTGAGCTAACTTTGCCCCCATTAGGTTGGCTCCTCTAAGGTTACTACCGCGCAAGTCAGCACTACTAAGATCTGCCTGCATCATATTTGCCCCTAACAAGTTAGCTCTGACATCAGCCCGTTTTAAGTTTGCTCCTAGTAAGTTTGAGCCATCTAGTCTCGCTCCCTTAAGGTTAGAGCCAGAAAAATCAGCTCCTACCAGATTGGCTCCTGCAAGATTGACTTTTTCTAGTTGGCAATCAGCCAGATCTTCATCTTCTAAATCTATTCCTGGAAAGTGTTTTTCTTGTCCTGCGCGAATGGTTTCTACGGTCATTAAATTAGTATTATTGATTGAAAATGTTTGATTAAATTAAAAATGTTTTTGATTGCCTCACCTCAAAACCGCTAATTTTAAGTTGAGCCAAAATTTAAGAAGACTTGGTTTTATTTTTACTCACAGAGTCACCATCCACCAGCCACATGCCTGTAGCAATTTTGGGGTGATAGGCATCGAGGGTCATGCCCTGCTGCATTCCCATAACCAACAGCGATAGCGCCTCTAACAATTTAGGATCATATCGTTTCCCTGCCAAGGCTTGACAATCAGCCAATGCCTGAGTCATAGGGTTTTTATCAGCAGAATATTGCCGATATGCCTTCATTTTTTGTTGAAAGTCCGCTAGCAAACAAATGATCCGAGATTCTACAGGAATAGCATCGTAAGACAATCCTGCGGGAATACCAGAGCCATCCCAAGCTTCTCTTTGGTGAGTGAGAATTTTAGATACTGCCTCTAATTGCGGCATAACCCGCAACACTGATGCTTTAGGAGCCGACTGATCATCTAAAACCTCTTGTTGAACCTGAGTTCGGTTGTTTTTTTTGGTTACATCTGGTAATCCGACACGGTGTAATAAGCCAGAAAGATACAGCCTTTTGGCTTGCCATGCAGGAAGATCTAACAATTGTGACATTGCTTCTGCCATGGCTGCTACCTCCGCCGCCGCCATAGGATTGCTAACGTCAGTGGCATCTATCAACTGAGCCATGCGCAAAAATGCCTGCATCTCGTTAGAAACAATATTTTCGCTCAGATCCTGAAATCCTTGAAATCTGTTATCTTGCTCTGGTTGGCGTAGTGTCTGATGGGAATTTTGCAAATACTTAACTACTTGAGAAACCACCGCATCCAGGTCATCTCTTTGTCTGGTAGCCGATTCAGCAGTCATTTTAGCCACTTTGTCCCTCATTAAGGCTGCTAGCTGAGGATTGTAACCAGCTACATGGTCGATGGCTAACTCTACCGTCTCGCGTACTAACTCGGGTTCAAACGTCCAAAAACCATAGAATTTACGCTCCAAATCTTCTTGAGGCTTCTGACCACCATAATCTGCTGCCGACAATTCCTGGCACAGTACCATTGCTGTATAGGTAGGAGATAGAATCATCAGATGCCATTCTTCAGCAACAGGATCTTCTGGTTTTAAATGCACTAGGGAGACATTTTCCTTATTGCTTGTCGGGTGAGTATCAAACCCAGAATCGGTGGTAGCCATAATTGTGACCTGTTCCGATTTATCTGCTAAGTCACTATAGCGGTCTGCTTCTTCTAGATACCACTTGCCGCGCTGAAAGGCTGTTACCATCAAAGGCGCACTTTTGGAATCTAAGATAAAGTCTTCCAAAGCATGACACAAAGCCACCAAAGTATTTTTGTAATAAACACCTAGATTTAATGGTTGTTTGCCATGACGATGAGCCTCATCTAATCTACTTAATATCGAACCTTCCAGCATAATAGATCGTTAATTTTTTTGTTATAAGGGTGAGTAATTAGCTCACCTTCTGGTTAATTAGTTAAATTTGCTTTTTATACTACAGTTAATTCCTGCTTATCCAATTTTACAGGTGCAGTTAACGCTTCTTCTAGGGGAGCTTTACCTAACTTATCTTCTAAGATTTGCATTACTTCTCTACCAAAGTCATTAGGATTCTGTTTCCATGCTTGAAGACACACTTCACCAAAAAAAGAACCTAACGGTTCAGGATTCCAAAGTAGTTTCTTAGCAGTCCAAGGCATCAAGCTCATGGGGTTATATCCAGGCTTGAGAATATTATTTTTTAAGGCATAATCTTCTAAATGAGTATGGGGTTGTAAACCAATAAAGAAAATTGCTGGTTCGACTTTATCCCGACCAAAAATTGCTTCTAGCTCTCTATGGTAGGCAATAGTTTGTCTTATTGTTTCATAAGTTTCGTCGATTACATTGAAAGAGTAATTAACTGAAACTAAATCATTAAACCCAGCGGCTTTAAGGTCACGGCAATTTTGCAATACGGTACGCAAATTGTAGCCCATCCGCATTTTACGCACTAGTTCTTGAGAACCGCTAGTAATGCCAATTTCAAAATAGTTCATTCCTGTTTTGACCATTAGCTTGGCTAATTCAGGAGTAACGTTGTCGGCGCGAATATAGGCTGCCCAGCGAGTATCTTTCATGCCTGAATCGACAATTTTCTGGAGTAATTCAATGGCATCAGGAATATATTTTTTAGCAGGAATAAACTGAGCATCTGTAAACCAAAAGTTACGAATTCCTCGATCATAAAGCTGCCGCATTTCTTTGACTACTTCATCGGCAGGATTGATCCGCACCTGCTTACCTTCAACAACCGTATAAACACAGTAGCAACAATTATGAGGACAGCCTCTTTTGGTTTGAACACCAATATAAAAATCGTTCTCCTGCAAATAGTAGTCAAATTCTGGCCAGGCAGAGGCAATATAATCATAGTCACAGGCAGCTTTCTCAATTGGAGTGGGCCACTCATGAATTAATCTATCTCTTATTTTGTTTTCCCCTACGACGTAACATCGCTCATCACGAAACTCTTCCTGCCGCAAGATTTTTGCCAGCAACTGTTCTCCTTCTCCCACAGAAACAATTGTTCCTTGAGGCAATGATTTTTGTAACTGTTCATAAAATACGCTCACAGCACCACCACCAACTATCGCTAGGGCTTCAGGACAATATTTTCTAGCTCTAGCAAGCCCTCTTTTAATTAGATTGTTATTGCGCCATAGCTCTCCATAGTAGGCACTAGCAACCTTAAAACCCCCCAGCGCCCCTCGTAATCTAACTAAAGGATTATTAGCGTAGTAAAATTCAAAGGCATTTTGTAAAGGATTACCTCCTCTACCACCTACTGGGGCATAAATTTGAATATCTCGCCAAGAAAAAACCAGCAAAGATGGCTTAAACTCATCAATACAGCGATCTAAAGCTTGATTAAAATCTAACGGCGGAACTGTCCCCAGATCAAATATTTTTTGCTCTACTTCGGGGAAAAGCTTGTGGACATAATCACAGAGATAGACTACTCCGATAGGAAAAATTGGGTTACAGGGAAGACGAACATAGAGAATTCGCTGAGTCATAGTTATTTTTATGTTAAGTTTTGCAAGTTTTATGAATCCGCCCGTACTTGGGGGAGATTACTTCGGTTGTTGAAAATAATAAAATTTATATATCTTAACTTTAGCGATATTATCTACGAGAATCAACCAAATTCAGACAATACAAGATAAATCGCTGTGTATACCAATCCAAATAATCACAAGGTAACAAATAAGTAATCAGCAGTCTCAGCTCAATTAGAATACCAAATTCGATAGCCAGTAAAAATACTGACTTATTAATCACAAAAATGAAATGATCCTTAAGTATTTTTAGGCCTTAAAAGTACCAAATTAAAGATTAGATTAAATCTCTATCGGTAGCTTGTTTTACAACTATTCGGGATCAGAGAATGTTAGGTTGTTTATAGCAATAAGAAAACTGATTTGAATAGCATTCTTCAATAACTATGTCCCAAATTTTAGATCATCTACCCGAAGATAGAAAAGACAGCATCCTCTGTTGTTACGTAAATGCTACAAGCAGGATTCAGGTAGCTCGCATCACTAATATTCCCAATTGGTATTTTGAAAGAGTAGTGTTTCCAGGGCAAAGACTGGTCTTTGAAGCAGAATCTCAGGCTACTTTGGAAATTCATTCGGGAATGATGGCAAGTGCTATACTTTCCGATACGATCCCTTGCAGTAAATTAAGCTTACATAAAGTTGAGCAAGAATCAGTAGAATTAACAAATAACAAGGTTACTAGCATTGACAGAGCAAAAGATGCATCTCAAGAACCTTGCGAACTCTCGCCGACAGCTAACCTTGCAGTTTAAAGAAGGTACTAAGTAACAATTTTTCTAACTAAATATTGAAGATAATTGTGGGGATTGTTAGGGATAGCAATCCCGTTGTTTATAATATTTATGTGCGATTTTAGTCGTTAATATAAATACTACTTGGTTAGTAAGCTTTGGATTTACCATCTTTTATTTGGCTGTGGAAAATTGCCGCTTGGGCAATGGGAGGAGCGATCGCCTTTTATTTGCTGTTGCTGGTTTCAGGAAGTTTGATGTTTTATGGTCGTGTTGCCAGAGTTGGTCGTCCACCTTGGCTGAGGGATGCTCACTATGCTAGCGGTATAGTTATAGTATTCTTGGTGTTACTACTGCTGGCAATTGGCATAGTCGGCACAGTTGGCTACTATGGCACCCTGGGTCATTCTCCTCATCTATGGGCAGGGTTGTTTGTTGTCGGCTTGATCTGTCTTTCCGCTTGGAGCGCTCATCAAATCGATGTCCACAACTACTGGGCGCGATCGCTTCATGTTTGGGTCAATGCCGTTCTCTTTGTGGGATTGGCTTATGTATCTTGGACGGGCTGGTCAGTAGTTCAAAAATATTTATAAATATTCATAAACAAATTAAAATTGCTTTTTTGAGCAAAAAATATGGAGGCTTGATTTTTTCAAGCCTCCGTTATAATTTTAGGAGCCAAATGCCTTATCTAGCAATTCCGTCTAATTGCAGTTAGAAGTTGAAAGTTGCGCCAATATCAATAGCTACACCATCGGCATCATCACCGTCTCCTGCTCCGCTGAAATCATCCTCATCTAAGAATACGTTGAAAAACCGAGTCTGACCAAAAAGATCGATTCTATCGGTAATAGGATAGCCAACGCCACCTTTTCCCTGAAGTAAAAAGCCTGTGGTACCAGTGTCAATTCCAGCATCTTCGGCATCATCAGCAACATCTCCAGTTGCATCAACCACACCAACCCCAACACCTAAACCAGCAAAAATATATGGACTCCGAGAGTCATTTGGCTTGAGGTGATATCGATAAACGCCACTAGCAGCAGCGCCGAAGATATTGTAGTCTAGGTCATCTACTTCAGTACCGCCAAAGTAATCGTACACATCAATTTCCAAACTGATGTTTTTGGTAAGTTTATATCCACCAAAAATACCACCACCAAAACCGACATCTAATTCACCATCGAAGGGGATGAATGGTGCGAGGTGTCCTCCAATATGAAATCTGCTGTCGGGGGTACGACGACGTGAGCGACGAGTTCTAGTTCTTCTAGTTTGAGCAACTTCGCTGTCCCTAGGTTGTTCATAATTAACATTCAAATTGCTACATTCAGTACTAGAACAGCCTACTTGATAGTCTTCATATTTATCCGCATCCTGTGCCTGTGCTGCTATTGGTATACCTGTAGCTAAGATTATCCCCAGTACAATTGTTTTAATATTCATCTGTTTCACACCACGTGATTATAATTACTTAATATTGATTACTCTTTAAGCTAAGTAACTTATGGTATCTGACATTTTTGGAGCTTAACTCGTTCTAAGGACAGATTTATAATTGGCTGACAGTTGTGATTGTTTTGGCTGTAAATTAGTCAAATTCAGCGTTTTTAAGCATAAAAATAGATTTTGCAGACTAATAGCAAGCTTTGCTCTTAAAAGATACAGATAAGTTTGACTTGCCAATTCTGACATGAGCTAAACTGAAGTGTGCTGGTATAGTGATTGAGAGCAACTTAAGTATGTAGAATTTCTCAAGTTTAATTTTAAAAATGGTGAATCTAGAAGTTAAAATTCGTCAGGCGACCGCCGAAGATGTTGATCAGATTTTTGGCTTAATTGAGGCGCTAGCAGTATATGAAAATCTAACTCATCAGGTTACGGGGACTATAAAAGACCTGCAAGAACACTTGTTTGGCAGTCAGATCTATGCCGAGGCAATCGTTGCAGAATTAGAGTCCAAGATTGTCGGATTTGCCCTATTTTTTCCTAGTTATTCCACTTTTCTAACTAAGCCTGGTATTTATCTTGAAGATTTATTCGTGATGCCTGAATATCGTGGACAAGGTATTGGTACAGCACTTTTGTCTTATTTAGGGGAGTTAGCTGTAGCCAGAAATGTCGGACGATTAGAATGGAGCGTTTTAGACTGGAATGAAAGTGCGATCGCTTTTTATGAAAAAATGGGGGCTGATGTTCTCCCTGATTGGCGTACCTGTCGTGTCAGCAACGACGCACTAGGTGAATTAGCAAAAATTAGCAGCGTCGTTAAGAAGTAAGCGGCTTCGCCCTAGCTATAAGCTATAAGCTATAGGCTTTAAGCTTTTTGATAAATCTAGATAATTAATGGTTATCGTTATTTAAGTCCCGATTAATTAAGCGTTTATATTCTCTGAGGTTGCTTAACAGATCTTTGGCTGATTGATAAGACTGATCAAGAGGAAGGTCTGGGGCTTGCTGATCAAACAAGCCAGCATTAATTACCTCTAGATGATTAATTAGACTATTAAAATGGCTACGAATATCTGGAGAAAGACTATGATGATTCTGTTGTGCTAATTTTTGAGCAATCTTCTGTGCTAGCTTGAGTCGTCGAGATTGCTGGTTAGTCTTAAACTGTCTTGAATACAAACGTTGATAAATAGTTCCTGATTGCAGCAGTTGTTCGTGAGTGCCTCTTTCTTTGATTCTGCCTTGATGGAAAACCATAATCTGATCAGCTTGTCGAACCAGATTTAATTGTTTGGTCATGATTACTGCGGTTTTTCCACGACACAAACTATTTAAAACAAAGGATAAAGATCCTGGAGAAGTAACATTATTATCATGGGCAATAATCGGCTCATGGATGATTACAATTTCAGGATTTCGCAAAAAAGCTCTGGCAATACTGATTCCTTGCTTTTGTTCATCAGAAAGAATAACTCCTCTACCAACTTGAGTCGCAAATCCCGCAGGTAATGACTTAATAAACTGATAGATTTGAGCCTTTTTAGCAGCATTAATTAAATCCTCCTGACTAACATTGTTGATACCATAACTAATGTTGTACGCCAAAGAATCGTTAAAGAGAAAAGGATTATGACTAACAATAGCGATCGCTTTTCTCAGACTAGGTAAATCGTACTTTGCAAGTTCTTTGTCATCCCATAAAATCTTGCCTTCAATTGGCTCATATAGTCGGATTAATAAATCAGCAATAATTGAGCGTTCTACTTTGGAAAAGCTAACTAAAGCAGTGGTTTTTCCTGGAGGAATTATCAAGCAAATTTTATCTAAAATTATGCGGGCATGTTGGGGATAGGCAAATGTGACAGCTTCAAATTTGATACCGGTCTGTAACTTAGAGAAGTTAATTTTCCCAGAGTGAGCAATTGACTTGTTTGATTCACTGAGAAAGCTAGCAACTATTCCTACACTAGAATAAGCATTTAGGTATTGTAATCTGGCAGAGTTAAACTGACTGATAAATGTTAGCAAACGCCATAAGACAGCTAGATATATCCATAAAAAGGAAGTAATTTCCACAACTGAGGGGATTAATATACAATAGCTAATAATTACTAATGTCAGTAGCGTGAAACCAATTTCAGTAATAGGCTTGATACTTGCTGCGATTAATTGAGTACTAAGCTGAGACTGAGATTTTTGGTGCAGAGAACTGGTAATTTTTTGCACTGCGGCAAATTCATTAGCAACTGTTTTAATTAACTTAATACCTGATAAAAACTCGACTAAGTGAAAGTTATATGTCTGTAGATTTTCCAAGGCTAAATATTTGCGTCTTTTCACCTGAGATGTCAACCAAAAATTGAGCCAAATAAGTAAAGTGGTCAAGCTTAATGAGATTAAAGTTAACTGCCATGAAATAATTAGCAAGATTGCTATAAGCATCAGCATAATTATAAAAATAACTAATAGTTTCTGAATCCCTTTAACTGCTAAAACTGCTCGCTCTGTTTCGCGATTAAGCTTAGAGAAAATATCAGTAACTTTGTTTTTGTGATAGTAATCTACATCCAAACTGCTTAGTAAATCAATTCCTTTTATTTTTAGATGCGTGCTTAAACGTTGAGCATGATAAAAATTTATGATGCTGTTGCCATAATCTATAATATTTTTGAAAATAATAATTAACAGCAAACAAGATAACATAATCAAGAGTTGTAATTCAGCTTGATAAAGATTTAACCAGGAAATTAAGATATCAAGATAATTGAATTTGACAGAGAGAAATAATTGCTCTTGCTGTCTTAGGAGAGTATAAAAAACTGGTATTAATAAAATAGTTGCCAATAAATTTAAAACAGTAGCGCTTAAGCTAAAAAATAAAGAAACAACTATATATATTGGCTTTAATTTAATTAGAGTAAATAAAAACTTAATGGCGGAGCGGTTAAACATATTTATACCAAGTTACAAATAAATGTTGATAAGCTATAAGCCAAAAATTATGCTGCCCACAGCCACAAAGAATTTTTCTGTTAGATTGAGCATAATCTCAGAAATTTAAGAGCGGCGATCGCTACATCCTTTGCCAAAACACAGCAATTTACAGCGAAATAAGCCAAATAAAAGCAAGTTTGTCGCTATTATTCCCATATATGATGGAATAAAAGATCCTTCAACGTCGAGTGTATAATCCTCAGAAACTAAATCCAAAATGGAAATTAAACGTATTCCTGTTCTAACAGATAACTATATTTTTGTATTAATAGATCCTGAGCAAAAGCTTGCCGCAGTAGTCGATCCAGCAGTAGCCAGACCAGTACTAGAATATTTAGAGCAAATTGATGCTCAATTAATTGCCATCTTTAATACTCACCATCACTCGGATCATGTGGGCGGAAACAGGCAGCTTATAGAACGTTTTCCTGAAGCTACGGTCTACGCTGGAATTGAAGATCACGGTCGAATTCCTCATCAGCAAGTTTATCTACAGGATGGAGATACAGTAGAATTTGCTCAGCGAACAGGTCAGGTATTTTTTGTGCCAGGACACACTCGCGCCCATATCGCCTATTATTTTCCTCCGACAACCACAGGCGAGCCAGGAGAACTATTCTGTGGCGATACGGTTTTTGCTGGTGGCTGCGGCAGATTATTCGAGGGAACCCCAACTCAGATGCTGGAATCGATCGCTAAATTACGTGAACTTCCTGACCAGACTCGTTTGTGGTGCGCTCATGAGTATACTTTGAATAATCTTAAATTTGCCCTCACGGTGGAGGTTGACAATGTAGATTTGCAAAAGCGATATCAGCAAGTTAAACAGGCTCGCAGTCACGGGGAGGCTACCGTCCCTTCTTGGTTAGGAATAGAAAAGCAAACCAATCCTTTTTTGCGTTGGGACACTCCCGCTATCCAGAAGGCTGCGGGTATTAAAGAGCCAGCAAGAGTCTTTGCTCGAATTCGCGGTCAAAAAGACCAATTTTAACCTCAAAGCGTTACCTGTTAGCCATTAGGGGTGTTGCTGATTTAGCGAACGAGCCTGCATGTATTACGCCCTTAGAATTTATTTCACAAAGGCGCATAGTGAGTCCTTCGGACGTAGGACGCGCTGAGTCTTTCAGACTTGCTCCGCAAACGCAACCGCAACCAACCCATGTACCTTGGTCGCCCGTTGCCCCATGTCAGGGCGGTGCGCTTTGTTAAGGATTTCCCCTTTGAGAGGATTAAGCAATCATCTGCGAAGTTTATGTATAAAGAGTGCTGATTGCCCGACATTATGATGAATAAGTAGGTTGAATTAATAGTTTAAGTTGTCACTAAATAACCTGAACCGAAAATTAGCAAGAAAAACATAATGATACTTGAAAAAAAAGTAGCTTTAGTCACTGGTGGAACATCGGGAATTGGCAGAGCAACTGCGATCGCCCTTGGTGCTGCTGGTGCCAAAGTTGTTTTCTCAGGCAGACGTGAAGAAAAAGGAGAGGAAACGGCGGCACTAATTCGCAATGCTGGCGCAGAATGCTTGTTTGTTCGTTCGGATGTATCGAGTGAAACAGAGGTTAAAGCTTTAGTACAAAAGACAATTGCCACTTATGGGCAGCTTGACTGCGCCTTTAACAATGCAGGTATCGATCCACCCTTAAAACCCCTGCACGAACATTCAATCGAGGACTTTGATAAATTGATGTCAATTAACCTGCGAGGACTCTTTTTGTGCATGAAATACGAACTTCAGCACATGGTGTCTCAAGGATCTGGAGTAATCGTCAACAACTCCTCCGTGGGAGGTTTAATTGGTTTTGCTGGGCTATCTCCATACATCGCGAGCAAACACGCAGTCATGGGACTAACGCGAACGGCTTCCCTTGACTATGCCAAACAGGGCATTCGGATCAATGCGGTTAACCCTGGCATAATTGCCACTGACATGATAGACCGTCTCGTCGATGAAACAGGTGGCACGAGCGATGATTTGACGTCTACAATTCCTATGGGGCGCATGGGTCAGGGGTCAGAAATCGCTCGAGCTGTGGTTTTTCTTTGTTCTGATGCTGCTAGCTACATTACAGGACAGCCTTTAGTCATAGATGGCGGATATACAGTGAACTAAATTAACACAGCCGCTGGGTAAATGGATAAAGAATTGAAATTTCTAGCGGTACGTTCCTTTAAATTATTAACATTCATCAGATTATGGAGGAATTTAATTATGTCTAATACTTCCGCGACCGCAGTCGTTACCAGCGCCAGTGGCATACAGGGTGGCAGCATTGTTCGACGCTTAACTGAAGCAGGCTATGAGGTTCGAGGACTAACCCGAACTGCAACCCACTCCCCACAAATCGAGGCGATGGGCGCTCAAGCAGTAGTCGTAGATCTTACCGATTTGACTAGCTTGGCTCAAGCATTTGACTCGGCAGAATTTGTGGTTTTCACCACTCCCTTTGCCCATAGTCTCCGCACAGGGGAAAAGCTGGCAGCACAGGTCGCCAAGGCAGCAGAACAAGCACAAGTAAAGCGAATTATCTTTAATTGCGCTGCTGAGGTCTTTGAAAATCATATTCGACCTGTCTCTCAAATACTTAAAGCGATGCGCGATCGCCTTAATAATAGCAGTGTATCGGTGATTACGCTCCAGCCCACCATTTATATGGATAATCTGGCAGCACCTTGGGTAGCACCAGAGATTGTCAATGATGGCATATTTGCCTATCTTATCGAGTTAAACTGCCCGATTTCTTGGATTTCTCATCGAACCCTGGCTGATTTTGTCATAGCAGCAGCCCGATATGAATCAGCAGGCGATCATGAGTTTCTTATTGGGGGCGCAGAAGCGTTAACTGCTAACGATATTTCCCATATTTTGAGCGAGACTCTCGGCAGACCTGTTCGCCCTGTGCGTATTGCGCTCGATGAATTTGCTAGCGGTCTTAATCAGGCTTATGGCCCACCAACTGGAGACGACCTAGCGGACTTTTACCGTTATTTAGAAGCACATCCTCAAGCATTAGTGCGGGATGGCAGTGCAGCGTCAACGTTAGGAGTAACCCCAGAACTGTTTTCAGATTGGGCTACCCGACAGGACTGGGGGAAGCTGGGACGTACATCCTAGGAAGGCATAGCTTCTAAATGTAACGTTAGTTCAGGTTAACAGGATTATTCTGCTTAGTTAGATCTAAATGATAATGATAAAGTGCTACTGGGCGATCGCCTGCGGTAAAGTAATCGGGGTCTTGGGGAGAAAGATAAATCGCGGTAATCTGTTCGGCACTGATGTTTGTGGGGTCTAGCAACTGGTAGTTAGAGGTGGTTTCCACCTCATTGAGATATAGTCTTTCAGGAGATCTAAATAGCTGCTGCGTCATTTCCGTCGCTATAAACTGATTCTTATCAGGTGTTTCTTGTGTTCGTCCCGTAATTTTAGAAATTAACTTGCGATCGCCCTTAAGAAAAGTTATCTGTTGATTAGGATTATCAGGATCGACTTTGACTCGGTAAACATTGTCATCTCCCAGATATGCTTGAGCAATTTTCTGACCATTAAACCCTCGATCCGCTACCACTGATGCTTGAGATGATTTTAATCGGGATAACAAACCTTGAGGACGAGTCTCATATTCAGTGCCGAATCTGACCTCAAAAGCGATCGCCTGATTGAGATAGTTCTGATTATCTTCAAAGCCAGGGGTGACAATATCTGGCGCGAGAGGGGCAAACTGTTCTGTGAGTATGCTTTCAACTGACCATGTCCCCGCCATCCACTCAGGATATTTTAAGTCTCCTTTGGCAAGCTTGAGCTTGGGTTTATTCGTCCATTGAGGAAACTGCTCGATACGTTCGGCAATAGTGCCAGCATAGGCACTGGAAGTAAAACTGCATAAGATCATGCCAACTAAAATAATACTAAATAAGTATTTAGTGATAGTTGATAATTGATGGCAAAGGAACAGGACGCTTTGCAAGCCGCTTGTCCAATCGCCATGTTGATATTTAGGAGTATTTTTGTCCCTCATGTTCCCCATATGGCTTAAGTTATGATTAGCATTATTATCCCAGTTCTGAATGAGGCAGCAATCATCCCCAAAACTTTAGCAGAATTAAAGCAGTATTCTGGGATTGAAATTATTGTGGTCGATGGCGGTAGTCAGGATCAAACCAGAGCCATTGCTCAACAAGCCACAGCTAAGGTTCTGACTATAACTGGTAGAGGTCGTGCGGGACAAATGAATGCAGGAGCCAAGATTGCCCAAGGAGAGCTACTGCTGTTTCTTCATGCAGATAGTCAATTACCCCCAGACTTTATTCAATTAATGGTCGCGACGTTAAAACAGCCCCAGGTAGTGGCGGGAGCCTTTGAATTAGCAATTGATGGCAAAGATCGCGCTCTACGTTGGATTGAAATTCTGGTCAAAATGCGATCGCATTTATTATCTCTGCCCTATGGCGATCAGGGAATATTTATCTCTAAACAGGCTTTTATCAACTCAGGTGGATTTGCCGATATTCCCATCATGGAAGACTATGAATTGATCCAAAGAATGAAACAACAAGGTCGCATTGCGATCGCACCTGCGGCGTTAACTACTTCTGGTAGGCGTTGGCAAAAGTTAGGGGTTTGGCAAACAACTTTTATTAATCAACTAGTTATCGCTGGTTATCATTTGGGTCTTCCCCCCGAAAAGTTAGGTGATTTTTATCGTAGTCGTGGAAAAAGGTAATTAATCTTTTTTGCATCAACGGTTCGGACAAAATTAAAAGCGATCGCATTTTCATAATTACGATAATTTTACCTTTCTGGTTGACGCTACACTGAAAAAATGAGCCAATGCAGAAATCAATGTCAAATATTGTCAAACGCCATTCCTTTGCTCGGAAAGAAATTGAAATTTCCTATTTAGAATGGAATTGCCACAACTCAACAGTTAAAGAAAATGAAGGAGATAGTAGCCAGGACAGAAAAAAACTTCTTCTTCTCCATGGATTAGCTGACTGCGCGGTGGTTTGGTCTAGCTTAGGAGCGCATTTAGCAGATCGTTATCATATAGTTGCGCCTGATCTGCGTGGACATGGAGAAAGTAGCAAGCCCGAACATGATTACACTTCGGAAACAATAATTGCTGATCTTGAAGCCTTAATAGAGCATCTTGGCTGGAATCAAGCGCATATTTTGGGGCATTCTTGGGGCGGAAAACTAGCAACTATTTGGGCTACGTCTAATCCCCAAATCTTTGATAGTTTAATTTTGGTCGATCCATTTTATGTTGATCGTCTACCTCGCTGGTTAAAAATCACCTTTCCTCTAATGTACCGCGTGCTGCCATTCCTTCAGGGGATGGGTCCTTTTGTAAACCAAGCCGCAGCAGAGCATCTAGCCAAAAGTCTTAAACAGTATCGCCAATGGACAGCGCTACAACAACAGGTATTTCGAGCCAGTATTGAACCTAAGCCCAACGGAACCTGGGGCAGTAAGTTTACTGTAGCCGCCCGCAATGAGATATTTGTCGATGTCATGCAACAGTCGGGTTTAACCAAACCATTAGCCATTCCTAGCTTATTTATTCAGCCGACAGCAGGGCTAAACCGCACTCAATGGCAATTAAAACCCTATCGTAATTATTTGACTGATTTAAAAATTCAACAAATCTCTGGGAATCATTGGGTGTTTTTAGTTAATCCTGATGACTTTAATCGAGAAGTAACCAAATTTGTCGAACAGCATAATCATTAATCATGTTTCATCACTTTTAGGTTTAACCAATAAGTCTAATCAATTTTTAGGCTTTGTTAAACATTGGTTGATTCTTCAACTTGAGTATCTTCATCACTTGCCACCATAGTAGTTGCGGGATTAGGTTCTACTATAGTAGTTTCATTGCTGTCAGCGTTTGCATTATCCTCTGCTGTATCGCCAGTTGTTACCGTAGCGGATATAGTATCAGCTTCTACCATAGTTTGAGTACTATCTTCAGTTGCATTTTCTGCTACTGCATCATCGCTAGAAGTAACCGAAACTTTTTCTTCTAGTCTAGGAGAATTTTCGGTAGTGGCAACTTCCTCTATTGGCAATCCAGTTAAAGACCAAAAATCTTTACGAATAGCAACCTGATGAATTAAATTTCCATCCAAATTCTGTTTATTCTTTTGTTGAAAAAGTTGACTTAAATGTTGTGCTAATTTATCCCCAATAGCCTCAACCTCTTCTTGTTGGTGAAATGGACGTGTGGCTATCTTATTCGCCAGAAACTTAAGTTTTTTATTACCTTGCTTGGTGGTGGTATTGATGCCTTGAGCAGAAAGTTCCTGTTTAATCTTAGCCTTGATTACTTTTTCAACTGTCTTATTCGGAATAGGGCGTTGAACTTGCTGGCTCATAATAATGACCTTTTGTTATCTTGTCTCAAATAACCACAATTCTAAAGAGGATTGATAAAGCTACGTTTAAGAATAGATTTACAATTTGTCATTTATGATTATTTTTAGTGCTGCTTAAAACCGTCGCCTTTGTTTGTACCACAAGGACATAACATCGCTTGTCATCTATAATTTGTTAAAAACTTTACTAATTGAAGAATTTATGACATTAAGTCTAATTATCAAAGAGCATTATTCCTGTTGACTGTTGACTGTTGAGTGTTGATTAGAAAAAAGCGCTCCATCTAACTGCATTCTGCTAAGTAGTAATAGAGACAAGCTATTCCAGTCAACATCTGGTTCAATTAACGATACCTGACTATAGTTAGACCGAGGATTGGTCAGTTGCCAACGAAAGGTGTGCAAAATCTCCCACTCTGCTCGATATTGCTGTGGATCGTAATGTTTTACGCCTACTAAACTAGTGACAAACTCTACCGCCTCTCCTGGTTGCAGACGATAATCGGCGGGAGAGTCATCGAATACCAGCTTAAATTGACTGCTATTGTGTCCATGTTTAATATGGTGGCGTGCTTTACAGCGATCGCACTTTACCAAATCCCAGTAAAAAGGTAGCTTGTCGGCGGCAGCATACCTATAACCACCCTGGGGCGGATCGTTGTAGGGAGTTTCTAATTTTTGTCCTTGATAATCGACAATGCCGTAAGGATCTAGTTCAACATAGTTTACCCAATTGAAATGGTCATACCCTAAACTAGAAGCTAGTTGATTGAGGTCGATGCTTTGACCCTGTGCATCTTCTGGCGTAAATTGAGTTATTATCCTGGCACCAATAAATTGATGAGTAATATGGCGTGAATATGCCCAACCTTCTTTGCTCCAAGAGGTCACAGAATTGTTCTCAATGCTTTTGGGGGCGCAAATACTAGATTTAGACTTCAACAACGTAAACCACGAAATACTAATTATAAAAATACTTATAGATAGACTTTGAGAATTCATAAAAGTGCTACTGAAAGTTATTAAATACGCATATATTACTACGTAGTTTTACTCAGAACAGTAGGGCAAACCTTAATCAGCAAAATCTTGACAGAGATAGCTCAAAGCTTAATCTAGTCTTTATAAACCAATAGGTAATGTTTAGTGGAACTATAGATAGAAAAATCCCAAAAAATCAATGAATTTACGGAAAATTGGCAGATTACTCAAAGAAACTTGGCAAGAATGGCAGGAAGATAAAGCATCGCGAATTGCTGCGGCATTAGCCTATTACACAGTATTTTCAATCTCACCCTTATTAGTAATTGCTGTAGCGATCGCAGGGGCATTTTTTGGCGAACAAACTGCTCAGGCTGAACTTACCGACCAGTTAACCGAATTGGTAGGGCAAGATGGCGTAAGACCGATCTTGTTGGCATTAAACAACATGAGCCAGCCTAAAATCCGTGGCATAGCTTCGTTAATTAGTATTGCGGTTTTGCTTTTGGGGGCATCAGGTATTTTTGCTCAACTACAGGACGCTTTAAATACAGTTTGGAACGTCAAACCACAGCCAGGAAAAGGAGTAACCACGTTTATTCGTAAGCGAATTTCTTCCTTCTTTATGGTGCTGGCGATTGGCTTTTTGTTGATCCTGTCTTTGATGTTGAGTGCTGCTGTTTCTACTTTAAACAAATATCGCATTGAATTCCTTCCTGGTTCAGCTCATTTGTGGGGCAACCTCGATTTCTTTGTTTCTTTGGGCTTGTTGACGTTTTTATTCTGCCTAATGTTTAAATATGTCCCCGACGTCAAAATTGCCTGGAAAGACGTTATTGTTGGCTCAATAATTACAGCCTTGCTTTTCTTGTTTGGTAAATTCTTATTGGGGGTATATATCAGTAAAGGCAGTCTGGGTTCAGCATACGGTGCTGCTGGCTCATTAATTGTGTTCTTAGCTTGGGTCTATTATTCAGCGCAGATTATTTTGTTGGGAGCAGAATTTACCCAGGTTTATACTCGACTGTATGGTTCTAAAGTAAGACCACGAAAGCATTCTCAGATTAAATAGTTAGGATGCAAAATCCGAGAAACAACTATCTTACAAATTGTGTCAAGTTCGTTTTTGATTATGAACGGTAATCTTGAAAAATGGTGTTGCTTGGATAATAATCCGCAGCAGCATCCACGAGAGATTGTAAGTCATTTCCGCTAGGAAGAGCGCCATTTTGAATTTGTTGACAAATCTCTTGCCAATAGCCCAAGGTTGTACCTTGAGTAGGAAATATAGGACGCATGTGACCAGGAAAATTAATATCATTTAGTAGCAGTTCTGCCACAACTTTGTCATTACATGAGTTTGCTAGCTCTTTAAGTATTCCATTTTTAATTAAATCTCTTAAGTTCATTTGAGTTTTGTGGGAATGGCTTGCTGAATATTGAGTACTGTTAGATATATTATTTTCGATAAAATGTCTTACTCCCAGATAAAGACGATCTGCTGGGGACTCAGGTTTGGCAATAGAAATATGATCGCGATCTAAAATTATGGGAGTTACTTTTGCTCTTCCTGGATCTACCGAAGTTTTATCAACTATAATTCCGATAGGTTTGATTGGTTTATTTTCACCGTAAACTTTGATCGGGATTTGATTGAAAATTGGATTGTTGCGATGAACTTGATTTAGTTCTAACAGTCTCGGATGATGAGCTTCCAATTCTTTGACACTCACGGAAGTCAAACTATCTGCCCTAATAAACTTCAAGAAACTAGCTATCGATGAACCAGTATGTGGTGTAGCGAGATAAACAATACCTTTCGTATGTTTCAAGATCTGTTGCCAAGCATCATTAGCATAGTCATTGGCATTGCGTAACATTTGCTTGACCAATAACCCACCCATACTGTGGGTGACGAAAAAAATCGGACGCTTGCCAATATTGTTAATTTCTAACAAATCCAGAATATTATTAGCTCTATCCACCAAAGGCATAGTACTCCCTTTCCATCTAGCTGGCTCTACTTCATAAGCCAGTGACCATATTGCCATCTCAGGGAAGTCTTTTCCCAACCACTTGAGCCAAAAGTTATCCTGATCTTGTTTATTGTTGGGATGTCTCCAGGTATCAAGTGCATCACCACCCAATCCATGAATGAAGATAATATCGGCAGTTCGACTCTCTTTGTCAGTGTTGGCGACAGGGATTAATTTAGTAGACTTGCTCACTTACTAATTCTCCATCTCTTGAATAATTACTGACAAAGCTTTGATTTGTATCGTAACTTGTACAAATATTTTCATAAATATCATAAAAATATCTATGTAGCTTGAAATTGGTTTTTAAGTATTATAGATACTAGTATTATTACTCTTATAAGTAGCTAGCTTAGTTAAATAAAACTAAAAATGAAGTCTGTGTCCATAAACTCAACAGTCATATCAGTATTTAAGAGCTTCTTCGGTACATTTCCAATTATTTGAACCAAATGTTTGAAAAATTTACAGAGAGATCTATCAAGGCAATCATGCTTGCCCAGGATGAAGCCCGACGCATGGGACATAACTTTGTTGGCACAGAGCAAATTCTTTTGGGTTTAATTGGAGAAAAAACTGGACTCGCAGCTAGATTACTGAAATCTATGGGAGTCCATCTCGAAAATGCTCGCTTAGAGGTTGAAAAAATTATCGGTCGTGGTTCTGGCTTTATAGCAGAAGAAATACCCTTTACTCCCAGAGCAAAAAGAATTCTTAATTTTTCCTTAGAAGAATCAAGACTTTTAGGAGATAACTCTGTTAAAACAGAACACGTACTTTTAGGATTAATTCGAGAAAAAGATGGAGTTGGCGCAAGAGCTTTAATTGCTTTAGGTACTAATTTAGCAGCTATTAGAACTAAAGTCATATGGGTATTGAATAAGAATACTAGTCAGGTTCAAAACTTAGATACTAGTAGACATGAAATAAAAGATTCTAGTCAGGCTCAAAATTCAGATACTAGTGAACCTAAAATATCTGAACGCTTTACAGAAAAAGCTATCAAGGCTATTCTGCTTGCCCAAGAAGAAGCGCGCCTCATGGGACATAACTTTGTTGGCACAGAGCAAATTCTTCTGGGTTTAATTGGAGAAGCAACGGGTATTGCAGCAAAGATGCTCAAATCCAAAGGAGTCAGGCTAAGAAATGCTCGCTTAGAGGTTGAAAAAATTATTGGTCGTGGTTCTGGCTTTGTAGCAAAGGAAATACCCTTTACTGCTAGGGCAAAAAGAATTTTAGAGTTAACTTTGGAAGAAGCACGGCAATTAGGTCATAACTACATTGGCACAGAACATTTGCTTCTAGGATTAATTAGAGAAGGAGAAGGAGTTGCGCTAACAGTTTTAGATAATTTGGGTGTCAACTCAGAAGCTATTGTAAGTCAAGTTATTCGGATATTGGATGAGAACAATAACCCCCCTATACCAAAACTTGCAACAAACCCAAAACCAATAATTAATAAGCCACGTGAAATTAGGCTAATAGATCTTATAGATACCTTGGCTGACTGCTTTTATAAAGAGAATGATGCGAATCATTTGCTTCTTAGAATTTCTTTCCCAATGAGATATAAGCCAAATTTCAATAAATTCAATACCTCTTTTGAATTCTGGCAAGTGATTTGTGTAAAAATAGAATCTGGAATTTTGAGGGAGTGCGGCAGTAGCCATGCTGCTTTTAAATTAACGATTGAACAAGCAAGGACTATTTATCCAGGTAATGATAAACTCAAAGAAATTTATCAAAAATATTTTTCATAGCCAAGATTGCCATTATCGTCAAATTTGCTGCTATTACTATATTGTTGTTTTTTTTACCAAACTCTGATTAATTTTGTCTTTTCTAAATTTTGAATTCGTTACAAATAAACGAATTAATCGATTTATATATCATTATAAATACTAACAAATACAATATATTTTCTATCATTTTATAGTAAAAACTTGTCTTTTGAATTCACAAGAGTGAGGGAATTATTTATTGATCTATGAATCACTAATTTTAGCAAGATAGATGCCAGATAAAATGAGCATTACGGCAATGGCACTGTTGATACTAATTACTTTGGCAAAGATCAGCCAAGCTAACAAGGCAGTAAAAATTGGTTTAAGTAAGGCAAATATACCAACGAAGCTAGAGGAATATTGTTTTAGACTAAAGACTAGTAACCCCTGTCCAAAAGTCTGACATACCAACGCTAAAGCAAGTACAGTTAACCAACCTAGAAGAGAGATCGGCAACAGTGGTGTATTGCTTAAATAGGCAAAGGGCAAAGTGATCACAGCACCACAAGCACATCGCCACAATAAAACTTGTTCGGTAGCAGAACCGCGATCGCGTAAATAGCCGATAACCAAGTGACACTCCCCCATATTCACTACCTGATTCTGCTAGCTTATAGCCTTCAACGGTACATGGTTTCAGTTTGATTATCTCATTGATCAAAGTTGATGCTTCTTTGATACTCACAGGTACTCTAGTGAGCCACTGTAAATCATTCATAATCTTGATATTGTCTGCACTATACAATGCGCCATCTGCTATGCACAATCCTTCAAATCTCCATTGTTGTTTCAACTCACC
>JBCDDK010000106.1:0-24023 GCA_039180345.1 Cyanobacteria bacterium P01_G01_bin.39
ATTATAATTTCAGTTTAGTTTCAGTTAATCTGGTCTCAGTTTCAAATAATGTGGGTCGAAGTGAAATTATAGTTTCATTTAATGTGGGCTGAAAACGCCGATGATTTCGGGTCGGCGTGATTATAATTTCAGGTCGCTACAGTATATATTAAGGTCTTGAATATCACCAGTCAAGTCAGATTTTATTTCGTTGGCGGGTTCTCCAACTTTGGCAACCAATTCAGAGGTGACATTAGTTTGAATTGATTCAGTTTCATCATCGAAAGAAATATTATATTTACTAGAAATTAGACTTTCAGAATCATTTTGATCTGAAGCTAAATATGCAATAGTTCCAAATCCCCCATTATCTGTTTCTGTAAAGCTAACTCCAAGAGACTCATCAGTATTAAAATTTGCACTCAATCCAACATCTGTTTCTGTACCAGAATCAAATTGACCATTTTCATTAAGATCGACATAAGTTTCACCTGGGTCGAGAATATTGTTACCAGAGATTCCAGCAATGCGTTTGATTTCTCTTCCTGAATCTTTTTCAATACTAATAAAGATTCCTTCTCCTGCCTCTAGACCTTCTGTAGCTGGAGTTGCTCCTGGATTATCTAAATCACCGTAAAAAGCTACTACCTTACCATCATCACTGATGCTAGTTCCTACACCTACAGAACTAAAACCAGAATTATTGCTTGCAATTGTGCCTAGAAGATTTAACTGATAATCAGTTAGCCGAATAGAATCTGAATTATGCTCTCTAAAAACAATATTTCCATTATTGGCTATTGAGGGTTTAATGTTGGCTGAGGCTACATCAATTTTGTTGTAATCCCTAGTTTGACCTTTTTGAGTAGCTAACACTTGATTCTGTGAAAATCCAAAAGAAGTATTGCCAACAAAAACTGATTGACCGTTATCATTTATACGCTGAAAGGGGTAAAGAAAGCTAAAGTCATATAAATTAGCATACAATCCTCCTGTAGCTTCAACTGAATAAGAATTAGACACACCAGCATCCCAAACTCTTATAGCTTGACTTCCTCCTGATGAATCCCTAGATATTACTTGATTATTATTGTTTATTTGAACTTGATTGCCAAATTTCCCAAAATCTTGATCTGAAAGGTTAATAATATTGCCCAAAGGATTTGAAACTAGAAGATCGGTAGGTGCGCTAAATCCAGTCCCAAATTTACCGATAAAAGCTACCGAACCAAAATCATTAATAGAAGGATAATTTCCCAATTCTCCTATAAGATTTGTAGTACCCCCTCCTATTGAAACAGAATCGCCCGATTTTGAAATTAAATCGAAAGTATAGTTAGTCATAATATTACGTCTAATGTGAATTAAATTTTAGTAAGTAACATTAATTGATTAAATGAAAAGCTAGGCAATCGGTAAATATTTGCACCTTAAAATGTGAAAAGCTATTGGGTTAGTGTTAACTTTTCATGAAAAGACTTTTTTTGCGATCTAGATCACAGCCAAATAACAATTAACGATATTGTATCTTTGATAACATGGTTTTATAAGAAAAATACAAATAACAGTATAAAGACGTAATTTAATTTTTATTTTTGATTGTCTTGAGGAAAATACGTAATGAAAAACGTTGTTAATTTGAGTGAAAAACCAAAAGAACGCGACGAAATTAAAATAGTTAGGCATGATTAGAAAAAATAAAAATTATTAAATTATCAATATTAACCATATGCAAAATACTAAAGCCTTAAAAAAAACTATTATTTCGGCGATAGCAATTTTGTCCATATTTTTGTTTTGGAAATTCCTCACTCTTTTATTACCTTATTTTCCTGACAAAACCTGGAAACTTTCTAACTCAAGTAAGACTATTACTTTTAGCCATAATGGTGAAATGATTGCCTATGCTACTGGCGAACTAATTAGTAAACAAATAAATCCTAATCCTGGAATGAGAGATAATGTAGCAGATACTTCTAAAGTAGAAATACGTAAGGTCAGCAGTGGCAAACTTATACAGTCCTTCGACTTTTTTGCTGCCAGCAGGATCACTTTTAGTCCCGACAATAGTGCAATCGCCATAGGTGGTTACGGAGGAAAAATCGAAATTTGGCGGATTAAAGATCGAAAATTACTCTATTCGTTTAGAGATGGAGAACATTACTTTTACGAAACATCTTTATTGGCTTTTTCTCCAGACGGCACAACTCTCATCGTAGGAACAGGTGATTCTTCTTTTCCTATTAGTAGTAGACCAGGACAAGTAAGTGTTCGGAATTTAAGTGAAGATCGAATAAAGTATACTATTTCCGAGCGATATATTTGTGCCGCTAGCAGTTCTGATGGGCAATTAATTACTCTAAGTGGCAAAATACCCATCAATATTTATCGGGTAAATGATGGTTCTATTCTGCGACAAATTGAAACTGAAACGAATAAAAATATTTGTTCCGATCTTAAATTTAGTGCCGATAATCGGCTTTTAATTCTTAAGACTAAAAGTAGTTTTAAAGGAGATCTCAATATATATCGAGTTGAAGATGGTAAATTGCTACATCGAATGTTTATTAGAGAACCGTATCGTGAAAGACAAACTCTTTCTGACTTTGCTTTGACTGTCGATAATCAGTATTTGGCAGCTTCATATAGAGTAGTTGATCAATCCAGTCTGTTTATCAATTCTCCTACTTATCCCAAAGCTCTGTTTGGTAGCATTCGGATCTGGAATGTAGAAAACGGAAAACTAATTGCAACATTATGGGGACATAGAAAAGGAACAAATGAAATTGCTATTAGTCCCGATGGTAAATGGTTAGCTTCTGCTGGCAGAGATAGCACTATTAAATTTTGGCGAATACCACCACGAAATAATAATTGGGTCTGGTTATTGATTGGAGGAGTATTAGCTGCGCTTATATATTGGCGAAGAAATGACTTAGTAGATTGGATAAATCATTAGTAAATGCTAAATTTTTCTTGATTAATTACTCTGTCACGCCTGTCACCATCTCCTACTTAAGCTAATTATTCTGGTGGCTTCTCAATTCTGAGTATTCGCCCCATCTCGTCGGTAATCAACTCATAATCACTCAGCATTAATTGAGGAGTAAGTTCTTCGCGCAAGATTGGATCTAATAAAGCCTTATTGATTGATGAAAAACTCATCTCTTCAATCCTCAACGGCTGTCGTCGCCCAGAATCAGGTTGAGCATACCTTTTCTTAGATTCAGATTTAGACTCAGTTTGCTCGGCTTCACCCAAACCCATCTTTCTTTTAAAATCTTCACTGGCAAAATCAGAGATCCTGGGCTTTTGCGGTGGCTTCACCTCATCCAACCAAGGATCGGATTCATTGGTGGTGTTTGACTTCTCATGGGTAGATGCTTCAATTTGCCCTATTGACCCCTCTAGCTGCCGATTTTGGGCTGCTTGGAGAGCATTTTCAGTAGAGCTATTGATTAGAGCAATTTTAGTTCCTGCAATGGCAGCTTCTTCTAAGGTAGGTACGGGTCGTTCCTTTGTCCAAAGAGGTGTCGGCAAAGCTCGAACGCCTAAAGCGCGATGACGTTCCGCCTCGTCTAAAGCATGACCCAAAGAAATCTTACATTCCTTCCAGAAGAAAATAGCTTGCTTGGGACTGCTGGCTATATCTAAAGCAGTCGCGATCGCTTGCTCTCGTGTTTGAGAGTTATTACCTTTAATCAACTTCTCGGCTAGATACTCAATAAACATGGGGTGGGCGACTCCAGGCTCTACCTCCCATTCTTGCTGAGTTGAAGTGCCGATTGGCAGTCCATTAACAAAATCATCCCAGTAACTATGAGGAACGCCTTTTTTTAGCTGGTTGATAATCTGATGGGCTAATCCTTGAGGGGAACGGGAATTGGCAACCAGAGGCAGCTTCTTAATCAATGCTCGATAAAATCGTTGAAATTGCTCCAGACTAGTCCAGGGGGCAAGCCCAAAGTCATTATTTGGTTGAGTGCCTTTACGGGTTTTCGGCTTGCGTTGTCTGCGTCCTGGTGGCATCACCTCAACCTCTAGAGCTTCCTGTACATCTTTAGTTTGTGCTGGCTTTTGTACTGACCTGTTTTTATTGATTTTTTGTTCAACACACGGAGGTCTTTGGACAACAGTAGCAAATGGTGTGGTGTTGGAATCAATTTCCTTTTGCTCTCCTGTACTGGAATTACTTTGCTCTTGTTCTGCTTTGATAGCTTGGGATATTTGAGAGACAGTTTTTTCTTGGTCACTCTCTTTTTTTCCTTGGAGGGTAAAGGGGAGAGTTGGTGAAAGTTTAGATGTGGAAGTTGTATGTGTATTGTTTTTCTGTTTTAAAAAATCTGTTTTTTCGTTTTGGCAAACCTGATTTTCTATAATGGAAAATCCCAGAGTTTCAAGTGTTTGAGGTGATTGTTCGGCTAGAGTGTTAGTAATAGATTCGATTACTCTTTCCATCACAGGAGAGTAATAATTTCGACGATTGTAGGCAGCACAAGCATGAACATCGCCATAATGTTCTCTATGAAGTTGCTCTTTTAGAAGAAATCCTTGTTGTACTAACTTTTGTAAAGCTCGGTAAAGTTTTCCTGGTTTAATGCCACAAAAAGCGTCACCAATCATTTCCGCTACGGATTTATAAATCCATTTGATTTCCCGAAGCACCACACCGCTATTCGACCAGGAGTGCCATCTCAGTAGCTGATACAGGACAGTAGTTTCAAATCGGTTGAGTTCGTCTTCAAAACATCTAACGAAGGAATTGGGTACGCCAATGAAGTCGAATTTGGATTCTAAGCCTGGAATTTTGAAATCTTTTGAGCCGAAGTCTAAGTTAATGGAGATGGTCATTACGCTGCACCTCCATTGATGTTGATTTTTGCAGCTACTCGACTTGAGAGAGATTTTTTGCTATTGTCAAAAGACAAATTTAAGATCAAAAACATTACACTATTTTGTTGACGAAGAAGGCAACTTTGGCGAGTCGGATTCTTCGTTTTAATTGAATCAAACAAATAGTTAAAAGTCCTGTGGATTGCCGTCCCAGGGTCTTTTTTTTATCTGTGCAATTCAAAGTTTGCGCTTCTATATTAAGCTTCTATTTAGTTATTTATCAAGTGTGAGCGAGAAGACCCCTTTCTTTTAAGGAGGGGATGATAGCGAACTTAGCAACGCAGTGGTTGAGATTTTACAGCAAAGCCTATTTTGTGGTAAAATCTTGCTATGAGACAATTAAGAGGTTTTAAATATCGGTTTTACCCAACTTCAGCACAACGATTAGAGTTGGCGCAAACTTTTGGTTGCTCAAGATTTGTGTATAACTGGGCATTAGCCCTAAGAACCAATAGCTACTATCAAAATAATATCTCTCTCAGCTATACCGATACTTCTAATGCTTTGACTAAGCTCAAGAAAGATCCAGAAAAACCTTGGTTAAAGCAAGTTTCATCTGTACCTTTGCAGCAAGGATTAAGACATCTAAATACAGCATTCAAGAACTTTTTTGCTGGTAAAAGCAAATATCCTAGATTCAAGAAGAAAGCTAACAGGCAATCTGCTCACTATGCACCAAATGCTTTTAAGTGGGAAGATGGCAAGCTAACTCTGGCTAAAATGTCGCAACCATTAAAAATCAGATGGAGTAGGCATTTTACTGGTGAGCCTAGATCTGTGACTATTTCCAAAGATCCAAGCAATAGGTATTTTGTCTCTTTCTTGGTTGAAGAAGAACTAGAGCAGTGGGAATTAGGAATAGAGAAAATCGGGATTGACCTTGGCATTAAAGATATAGCTGTTTGCTCTAATGGTTTTGCTTCAGGCAATCCCAAGCATTACCAAAAATATCAAACTAGACTCAAGACTCTACAACGCAAACTAGCTAGGAAAAAGAAAGGTTCTAATAATAGATATAAGGCAAGGCTAAAAGTAGCAAAGCTTCACGCTAAAATAGCCGACTGTCGAAAAGATTTTTTACATAAGTTGAGTACAAAATTAGTTAGCGAAAGCCAAGCTATCTATACTGAGACTTTAGCAGTAAAAAACATGATGGCTAACCATAAATTAGCCAAAGCTATTGCTGATTGTGGTTGGGGTGAGTTTTTACGCCAACTAGAATATAAATGTCAATGGCATGATAGACAGCTAGGGAAGATAGACAGATGGTTCCCGTCAACAAAGCGATGTAGCTCATGCGGCTATATTCTAGATAAACTCCCTTTAAATGTTAGAAAGTGGACTTGTCCAGCGGATAGCTGTCATACCGTTCATATGCGTGATGAGAACGCAGCCAAAAATATTTTAGCCGTCGGGCAGACGGTGTTCGCTTGTGGAGATACCTCTGGTGGGGATGGGTCTTTGACCTATCTAGCTATGTATTGCTGAATCAAGAATCCCCTCGCCTTTAGGCAGGGGAGTGTCAACAAGGAAAGTTCACAAATAATCGCACCACGGTTTGGGCATTAAACTAAGCAGACCAAATCTCAGTAGCGGTTAATTTTAATTCTGGGAATGTAGGTGAAACGATCGCCTCTGAATCAGTAAATACAGTCGTGGTATAGCTTCCATCCTTTAAGATTAAAACTGTTATCTTCTGTTCAATCGGGTCAACAATCCAGTATTCAGGGATGCCTGTATATGAATACTCGCTCGCTTTTTCGGTATAGTCTCGCTCTATCTGTTCTGCGCCAGGACTTACCACCTCAACAACTAGCATTACCCCGTCTTCAATTATGGCACTCTTATCGCGACGATAGCTTTTCCAGACCTTGCCATCAATTACTGAGATATCGGGAATTCTTGATGAATTCATTCCCGTTCTAACTCCGACATCCCCAGTTTTGACTTTAATGTCTAAATTGTATAAGCGTGCGATCGCTTTAAAACAATCGGCAATAAAATCAATAATATCCGAGTGTAAAAAGCTAGCAGGGGGCATCTCGACTAATTTTCCATCAACCAGTTCATAACGTTTATTCGTTCCGTCGTCATAGCTTAAATATTCTTCAAAAGTTATGTTTTTAAGTTGAGCCGTAACCATAGAAGTCCCTCTTTTTTCGTCCTGATTGGCTGCACCTAAATATTTGATGGTTCGCTGACGCACCTTTCCCCGATCGTCGCGATAACTTTCAACCAAATAACGATACTCTTTACCTTTTATTTTTTTGGTTCTGACAAACGCCATTTGTAATGCCTAACCTGTAGTGACTAGAATAGCAAATTTCCTCTCAAAAATCCAAAGTAGCGATCGCACTTTCTTTTTGTTGTTCCGTCACTCCTAGATATCGTTCCAAAGCAGCAAGAGTTTTATGTCCTGAGATAGCCTGTATGTGTCTTAGTGGTACGCCCTTATCGCTCATACGGGTAAGAGCAGTCCGCCTAAAACTGTGGGTGCTAACCCCTTCAATTTCCAACCGATAGCAAACATCTCGAAGTATCTTATCCGCACTAGCTTTGTGGATGCTGCCTCGACCGTGACGACCTGGAAATAACTTGGGGCGAGTATGCCATTTATCAGTTTTATGATGCTCCTCAATATATTCTTTTAGTTGAGGATGGACTTGAATTTCTCTGGTAGACTGCTTGCCCTTGGTGTTGTAGCTGCGAATCACCAAGATATCGCGCACCCCTTTAATACCGATTACATCTCCCCGCAACAACGTACAGGCTTCGTTGATACGTGCTGCCCCGTAGAGACAAACCCCAAACAGAGCGCGATCGCGGGGTTTGGTGAATCCCTCGTTAAATAGTAAATTTATTTCGTTGGGGGTCAGAATTTTCGCCCTGCCAAACTTGTTTACTTTCATAGAAACAAGTTTACACTGTCAAATTGCTCTTTAATCGCCTAATCGGTTTAAAAGCCTATTATTTCGTAGCGAATATTGAGGCAATTAAGCAAAACTTATCGGTTAAGCTGCAAGGGCATAAGCATAAATACCCAGATAATAATCTGAGCTTATATCTTGTTTGAAGCTGGTTATTAGCTCCAGTTTAATCATTAGGGACTTGTTTGCCCACTCTAGTTACAGGTTTGACAGTACTCTTGAAATAGAATCAAGCACACATTAACCTACTGACGATGAACTACCCTCCTCCTGCTTTACCAGAACTAACTGTCAATCGTTCCTTTATGGTAGATTTTGTCACGGCAGATACTCCTTGCTTTGCGATGGGATTAGTGGAAGAAGGAGGGCTTAAATATGGATTTTTAGGATTTCGCCCCCATGACTCAATTCCGACCGACATTGCCAATGCTGGCTTTGGCTTTGGTCATACCCTGTTGGGGGATGATACCTTTGAGGTGATTCATTTTGCCTTCGATTTTTATGGCTATCGAAATTATAACGTACTGCTCAATCCCAATAATTCTTTGGTGCGAAGGGTTTTGCAGGTCATGCTGAGTCGGCAAAATTATTTCTTTTTTGCTCTCGATTCCAATAGTGGCAATGCCACAGCATTTCGAGCTGAGATTGAACAGGATACATTGAGATATTTGAGAGTAAATCAATCAAGAATTGAGAATTCTCAAACAACGGATAAGCAGTATCAAAAAGCGGTGGTAAATTTCTCTCAAGCTCAATATCCAGAAGGAGTAATGCTTAATTGGGTATGTCGAGATAAGCTGGGGTATTTAGATCTCTCAAAGGAGAGAATGACGTTAAATCCTGCATCATAGGTTGGGAAAAAGTTGTTATCCAGTTTTCCGAAGTTGGAAGATATATTGAGGTATAAACTGGTTTTAACGATTTCGCTCTCGGTCTTCTCCCTAATGCAGTCTAAATTCGAGGTTTAATGCTAGATTAAAGCCGAATAGTTGCGTTATATTGAGTAGGATTGCCATAAATGCCCAAATATGACTTTTCAGGACTTTCATCTGATACGTTTGAACAGATGATTCAGGCGATCGCCCTTGAAAAATTTGGGCCATCAACCATTATTTTTGGTACTGGTACAGATGGTGGTCGGGAAGCAACTTATGAAGGGCAAACCGATTACGATACAGGAGCGGGAAAATGGGACGGTTATGTCGTTTTTCAAGCAAAATTTCGTCAGAACGTCACTAACGATACGGGAAAAGATGGTGAATGGGCAATTGGTCAGTTAAAAAAAGAGCTAGACTGGTTTGCCGATGCTCAAAAAGGAAGAAAAAAGCCCGAATACTATATCCTAGCCGTCAATGTCGCCCTTACCTCAGTTCTTGACAAAGGCTCAAAAGATAAAATCTACAAGGTATTTGATGACTATAGCGATCGAGTTCCTCTCAAGGGTTTCGATGTTTGGGACTATGACAAGATTGCTCGATTTCTTGACTCTTACGATGGAATCCGTAGAACTTATACCCCTTGGATTATCACGGGAGATGTCCTGAGTGATCTAACTCAAAACCTGGAATTTAAGAAACCAAACTTCGATCGGGTTATTTCCAACTTTCTACAGAAAGAGTTACGAAGCGATCAATATGCCAATCTCGATCAGGCTGGCTATTCAGGAGACAATAAAGTACCTCTAGCATCGATATTTGTCGATCTACCCATTGAAAGAGGAGAAAAGACTTCTCCAAACGAATCTGACAAAAAAATTGTAGCTGAATTAATTGAAGCAGCAAAAAACAAGAAAACTTCAAAGAGTGAGAAGCAGTTTTATGCAATAAAACAGACATTAACTAACTGGGAGATAAAAGAAGATATTCCATTAATAGTTTCTGATCACGCCTTATATACAAAAGACTTTGAAGCGATAGGTATAAAAAAATCATTACTTACTACACTTACTACTACTCATCAATTTGTAATAGTGGCTGGCCCTGGCCAGGGAAAAACTACCGTTGGTCAATTCATCTGTCAGCTTTTTCGCGCTGCCATTCTGCAAAACAGAACAGATATTCGTAGCGATGATGTCCGCGATGCCCTAAATGATTTTGAAGTGCAGTGTAGCCAAGAAGATATCGTTTTACCTGCTGTAAGAAGATTTCCTCTACGGATTGTACTCAAGGATTTTGCTAACGATTTGGCAACCAATTCCAAGATTAATTCTGTTCTTGAATACATTACCTACAGAATTGGCAAGCGAACCAATACAGAGATTCAAATTGATGACATTAAAACATGGTTAGCTAATTATCCTTGGTTAATTGTTTGGGATGGGCTAGACGAAGTTCCTGCCTCCAGCAATCGAGAACAGGTTTTAGAAGCTATTGATGATTTTATGATTGATGCTGCTGAAATCGAAGCGCAAATCATGACGGTGGCTACTACTAGACCACAGGGCTACAACGCAGAGTTCAAAAGCAATCGCTATGCTCATATTTATCTGGCAAAATTATCTCCTCCCCAAGCTTTACACTATGCCAAGCGCATTATCGAGCAACGGTATGGGGCTGCAACTGACAACGCCGAAAAAGTAACAGCAAGAATAGAGAGAGCTTTAGAGGGTAGGTATACCAGCCGTTTGATGACTACCCCTCTACAAATTACAATCATGACCCTGCTACTGGCGATTACGGGTTCTGCTCCCAAAGATCGCTGGAGTTTGTTTAAAAAATACTACGATACAATCTACAGCCGTGAAGCGGAAAGAGGTGTCGTCAATTCTTCAGAGATTCTGCTAAATTATGATGATGAAATTTACACCATTCACAAACAGGTTGGACTGTTACTACAGGTAGAGGCAGAAAGGTCTGGCAGCACCGATTCTAAACTGACAGAGGCAGACTTCACTGAATTAGTTCGTTCTTATCTGCTCAAGCTAAAACATGAAGGTAGAGATGGAGAAAAGCTATTAAAAGATATTATTGAAGCTGCTGAAAATAGGTTGGTATTTTTAGTCGGACTAGAGCAGGGATTAGTAGGCTTTGAAATTCGCTCCCTACAAGAATTCATGGCATCTGAAGCTATCATGAGTGGCTCTGATGACAAGATCAAGCTGAGATTAAAGGAAATCTTACCTGTAATTAGCTGGCGAAACGTTACGCTGTTTGCCATAGGTAAATGTTTTGCTGGAAGCGAGCGAGAATATTTAAGAGATTTTATCTTTGCAGAATGCGCGTTATTAAATGAAAAAGACAAGATTCATCAAATTTGTCTTTCGGGTTCGCGACTGGCTTTAGAAATTATTGAAGAGGGTTCGATTACCTATAAGCCATCATACCTCGATCTATTTACTAATTTAGCTCTACAGTTACTCGACCTTCCCTCAAATGAAATACATCTGCGTTTGGCAGATATTTACACGGACAAGTACGAAGAAAAGTATAAGACAGAAATAGAAAAAAGAATTAGAAATCAAAGTCTTGAATACTCTGACGGGGCTTGGACTTGTTTATTTGCATTGATAACGAATAAGGTAGATTGGGCAATGGAACTGGCAGAAAAGCATTGGTTTGAGTCTCCAGAAATTCAGTTGCAGGCGATACAAAATTATCTATTAACCCTCAAAGAGCCAAAATTACCAAACATCTGGATTGCAGAAAAAGTGTCGAACATTTTGCCATATTCTTTGCCAAGCATGACCAGGATTTTGTCCTTCTATCACTTTGAAATATTTTTTTCTCAACAAGAGTATAAGATTGAACACAAAAATCAGGTTTTTATAGAGGCTATTGAGAAATTATTTAGCAACGATACAGAGGGAAAATCTAATGTTATTCATAGTTTTCCCGATTTGGCTCTTGAAAATGAGTTTCGCAATCGTTTCTGGGAAATTGAAATAATTAGCAGTCATGAAAATATAGGCAAAGAGTATCTAGATGAAGATCTGTTATTTGCTAAAGAAAATCTGTCTTTGTTATCGTCAGAAAACGGAACTCACTACTATTGGCTAGCCTATAAGTATGTCGCATATTTCTATCACGAACCAAGCATAGAATCGTTAGTAAAGTGCTTAACCTTTATTGCTGATCGTTACGATACTGAATTAGTTAATTGGTTAGATAAATTAATTCCTTGGCAAATAAATGAATGTCTTGCCTTCACCAGCAATTCAGAAGAACTAAAGATATTAATCGAGCAAATCAAACTAGGCGAGTTAGGAGATACTGAGATCTGGCAGCAGGCTGAAATGAGATGGCAAAACAATGGAATAAAAGAAACAGATTTGTTCTATCAGCCAAAAGCAGGCTTGCCTTTCGATCGAGGTATTGCCCATACAGGCTATCCGCTATGGACGAGCGATTGGTGTATTCATTCCTTATACAAGGAGGAAGATCGTAATAGCTATATTCAGCTATTGTTTAAAAGAATGCTTGAGCTATTCTCTCAAGTAGAATTGATGCCTGTACGGAGAATGATTGCTGATGTTGCTCTTGAATTAATAAATAATGACGTAATCCAAGAATCTTTTATAGTTCAACAAAACAATGAGAATTATGCGTCGATAAAACAGATGTTTGTTCTCTATCTAAATTCAGAAGAAAAGCTTTATTTTCACAGAGATATCAAATCATTACTCATTACCTATCAAAATAGCAAAGATAGTGAATTACTAGAAATTCTTGATGTTATAGGCAGGAATAAACCAATAAGGCATAAAGCTATACTCGACGAAGGCGATTTAGAACTGTATGAACTGCTAGTCGAGCTATACAATCAAAATAATCAACTGATTGGTATTTTGATTTTGCTAGGAAATATTAACTTTCGCGATGCAAACCTCGGATCAATTTGCTCGAAAATCAAGTTTCCAGATTTAAACGATCGCCTTTTAGACCTTCAGGTTAAAAACGCAGTTGCTATATTAACAATTTATGTCAAAAAATTATCTCGTGACGATGTAATAAATATCATCAACATCATACTTGAAAATAAAGATGGATACGCTTTTTTCATTGCTTCAATCTTATTAAATAAACAGACTGATTCAACCTCAGTTATCGAATTGATGTCTGAAAGAATTCTGGATTTCTCTCGCGATATTCAATCTTTGATAATTAGTTCATCAAATAGGGTGATAGCATCTAACTATAGTAATTTATCAAGTTCTGATAAGTGGCATACGCTAGGTTTGCCAGAAAATATAGGCTCGTTACTGTTTGAGAAAACAATTGGCTAGCCAATTTGGATTTAGTTAGTTAGCTATGTAGATAAGCAATTAATAACGTCAATTCAATACTATTTTGACGTTAAAGTAACGTTAGAATTGCAAAGCAATTCTTCTGCCACTCTATCTGTCACAATATGATTAAGAGAAATATAGAGATCGAGGTTTAAGTTTATGAGCGACCTCTACGGAGGATCTGACCCCAGGAATATTCCCACATACTCGATTGGTGATGCTGCACGTTATTTAAGGATTCCGCGCAGTACTATACGTTCGTGGACGGTCGGTCATTCCTATCGGGTTAAAGATGGTTCTTCTTTCTTTCATCCCCTGATAGATATTTCCCAACAAAAGCCTTATTTGCTGTCATTTACTAATTTAGTAGAGGTTCATGTTTTACGTGCTATTCGGCAACATCATAAAATTCAGCTAAATAGGGTTAGAGAAGCTTTAGACTTTATTGGCGATCGGTTTCAAGTTCCCCATCCCTTGGCTAAAGAAGATTTTCGGACTAATGGGGTAGACCTATTTATCGAACGTTATGGCGAATTGATTAATGCCAGTAGTGGGGGCAAAGAAGAACTAAAGGAGGCTTTGAATGCACACCTAGAGCGCATCGAACCCGATGATAGTGGACTAGCAATTAAACTATATCCCTTCACTCGTTCTGACGAAATAGATAATCCTCGGCTGGTGGTCATCGACCCTCGCATTGCTTTTGGTCGTTTGACTATTGCAGGTACGGGAATAGTGACTAATATTTTGAAGGAACGTTATTGGGCGGGAGATTCTATCGAAGATCTAGCAGAGGATTATGATTGCGATCGCTTATCAATCGAAGAAGCTATCCGTTGTGAATTGTCTGCTGCCTAAAATTAATTAATAAAATCCTACAATCTACACTATCGATACCTTTATGCTTGATTCAAGTCTTTATTAGACGAACTAGGATAAATAACATTAATCTAACGTTAAGCCAACATCAATTTAACGTTATTATGACATCTCTTTTTCGAGCTTTTCTTCGATCGCTTCTAGTAACCAGACATGGCGAGAAACTTTAACCTTTCTCTGACTCAAGGCTTCATCAATCTCCCTTAGTTTCCCTTTAGCCAGGCGAAGTTGAACTCTCGATACTTCGGCATCATAATCTATAATCGGTTTTTTTTCAGTACTCGTTTTAAGTCCCCGATCGATAAAAGCATCAACCTGAGTATCTTTATTCTTGGGTTTTGGTTTGCGACTCAATGCCGATTTTTTATCCATAGGTAGACACCTTCATCTTTTGTGATGCAAAGACAAGATCGAACAAAGCAGTTACTTCGGCGATCGCTTTCGGGTCAGCGGGTTTATGTTCGATGACAGATAAACCTTGAGAGGCTGCTTTACCAAATACTTTGCGATAACCCAGGGGAGTGTTAATGAATTCTAGTTCGTTGGTGTCTTGAATGTATGCAGCCGCTTCTAGATTTTCCGTTCCCGTAGCATCGGCTCGGTTGATAAAGGCATAGGCTCTCAACCCAGGATTAAAGGCTCTAGCCTCGGCGATCATTTGGGCTACGGGTTCAATTGTCCAAACATCAAAGGAACGAGGTACAAAGGGAATTAAGACTACATCGGCAATGACCAATGCTGCCCTTTGACTGGCTGTATCTCTGCCTCCTGCATCGATAATTACATCGTCATATTTTTGAGCCAGTCGCTTACCGTCGGTATGAACATTAGAGCCGTTAAGTTGGGTGCAGGTATAGCCAGCATCTCCTAAGTTTTGGTTACGCATGGTTGTAAAGTCAGTAGCAGTTTCTTGGTCGTCTGCATCAATCAGCAATACATCTTTTCCTAAGCTGGCTCGTATAATCGCCAAATTGGTTGCTACTGTGCTTTTGCCCACTCCGCCTTTTGTCCCACCAGATAGAACAATCATATCTGTTATCCTCACGTTACTTTAATGTTGGATAGAGATTGTTTCAACGTTGTTATAACGTTAATTTAAGTCAATTTTGACCTTAGTATAATTCCACATTTGATTATTGGCGAGGAAAAAATCTGGTTCTAGAACTGCCTTCTTCAATTGGTTGCAGCGACCAACCGCTTAACTCTTCTAAATAAGCAGTATCTTCTACGGAATGAATATTAAGTGCATTCTCAAATTCTTTAGTCGAGCCAAAGCCGACCCGCTTGATTAGTTCGCTACGAGTCAGACCTTCTTGACTATCTTCGCGATCGTATGTCCAATCTTGTAACCCACGAGGCGGCAAAGACGCTTCTAGTCTTTGAGCTATATCAGATAGTCCTAGTTCTGCTAATGCAGAAAAGGTGGTTTTAAATTGTTGTTTAAGGACAGCTAGTTCTTGTTTGACGGACTCCAATTCGTCGGCAGTAACTAAAGCTTTACTAGTAATAGTTGCCATAGGTTCTGCATTAAATTCTTCAACAATCTCATTAAGATTATCGACCCTATCTAAAACGAAATAACCAATTCTACTCTCCATTGATGTCTCGATAAAATATTGATATCGATGATGGCTATTCCATCTAGTTTGTAGATTGTCGGCTTTACCTACATACAGTATTTTATGGTCTAGTGTGTAAACGAAATATATTCCTGGCTTGGGTGGTAGCTTTGCTCTTTCTGTAATATGTAAGCTAGGAATAGAGTTGGATAACATCCCGACTACTACATCGGTCTTATTTTGCGATGTTTGCTTTACTTGCTGGTTAATACTATCTACTATCTGAGATGGGCATCTAACTGTGAGGCTTTCACTGCTTGAGTTTTTTGTCATGTATTACAATAAATTTTAATTAGTTTTTAGTGTTTTGCAGATTGTTTTACAAATTTAATTATAAACGAATTTATTTTTTAGATAATAGTCTGAGTTAACTAGATAATTACTAATATGTCATACATTTTTAAAGACAACTATATATTTTTAAAAAACACTGTTTTATATTTTGTTTTAATTAATCTTTACAGCTTGTATTTTTTTTGCTAATCTGAAATTAGTTAGCTGGATTACCTATTATTTATAGTAAACTGTAAAACAATGTTTTTAATTGTTATAACGTTGTTTTACATTGTGAAAACGATATTCTCAGTAAACAAGCTACTATGGTTTTATTTGGTACAAGAATTACTGTACTGTCTTATAAATAAATAGCATTGTAATTCTTAAGCAATAACAACGTACAACACTTTGTAAGTATAACTTCAAGTTCGACCCTTCCTATGTTCAAAATTAATTACATTAGTTGAGATTACGTTATTAGTTTTTTAGGCAGTGTTATACGTTTTGTCAGACAAGTTCTTATAACGACCAGCCCCAGCCTCTATTTTGGGTATTGCGAGCTATTTTCTGCTGTCTGTTGTGCTGTAATATTTCATTCCAATCTTTTCCCAAATCTGGTACATCGCGAGATATCTGAGATTTTGATGGAGCTTCTTTGCTGAGGGTTTGCGCTAGTTTATTTCCTGCCTCGTCGTTATCTGTAGCAATGACTATTTCACCTCCAAGTCTCGTCATGTCTGCCATAGCGGTCTTAATTAAATCGAGTTGCGAACTTGATATTGTTCCCCCAGTTGAGATGTAACGGGTATGGTAATTCTTTTGAGACTTTAGCTGATGGTAGCTCATGGCATCAATGGCACTTTCAACAATGACTAAACGGCGATCGCTTTCTTGGGATTTGGATTGCCATAGGGCTTTTGTTCCTCCCTTACTAAATCCCGTATAGTTTTCATTCTTGGTAGTAAAACCTGTAATTCCCTCTTTGTCGTAGTGAGGGAAGATGGCATTACCGTATCGGTCTACAGCTACAGTTCCCATAAAGCGATCGCTTTTTAGAATGGATTGGTCAATACCTCTTTTTTCTAGATAATCATGCTCTTGGACTATTTTAAATCTGGATACGGCTTTGATTATTTTTAGGCGATCTCTACTTATGGGTTGGGGTTTTTCTCTGGGGGTGAATTTGGCGGTTTGTGTTCTGGATAATTGATTCCAGTTTTTTAGTTCTTGTCTGATCTGTTTGAGTCCTACAGAGGAGCGATTTTGCACGAAGTCAATAATCGTACCGTTATCAGCGTCATCTCTGACAGAGAAGTAGATACCGTGTCCGTCGGTGTCGGTGGCAACTATTATTTTGTCACCCGATTCATGGGCAAGGACGGCACTATTACGGCTTGATTGTTTGGTTAGGTATTGATATCCTTGGCTTTGGGCGTATTGGACTAGGTTAATTTGGGTTTTGAATCTTTCTAGTTCTTGTTTTCTCTTAAGATCTAAGGCTCGTCTGCCTCTTTCAAGATCTCTGTGAATTTGTCTATGGAGTTGGTCAAGTTCTTGACTTGCTCGCTCAAGCCGTTGACTTGATGTTGTAGCTGTTTGTTCTGCTCTTCTACCCGCTTCATGTCCCGTTCGTACCTGTTGGACAAATTGGTTATTTGTTCTTTGTATTCCTTGGCTAGCTGTAGATAAGATAGTCTCAGTTGATTCTCTAGTTCGCTCATGGTTTACTACTCTTACTCTATTTTCAGGCAGGGTTGTCCCTGGCACGTCCAGCCAGGGGTTAGTTGTTGGTATGGGGGTGGGGTGATGAATGTTCCGTTGCTGGTTTCGTAGATCTTTATCCCCTTTGTTTCTTTCTTGAGATGATCCAGGGTTTCTTGTTGTTGTTTGATTTCTTGTTCGATCTGGTCTAGTTGGGTTTGGTTCTGGGTAATCCGCGTCATGGAGAATCCGATCAGCACCCAACTCCCGCCCAAGATACCCAGACAAAGACTCCCTGCTGCTAGAGATAACCATGTCCATTGTCGGCTCAAGTATTTTTTGAAGATTCGGTTGTTCTCCTCCATAGCGCGAGATATGGTAGCTTGCTCTGTCTTCAGCCAGTTCTCTGATTCTGTCCTGTAGTCCCTTAAGATAGCTCTCCTTTGTGCCTGTAACTGTCGTTTCAATTGCTGTTGTTCTGCTTCTGCTGTCTCCTCCAGGCGTTTGTTCTCGGCTTCTATCTTCTTCTTGAGATTGTCCCCCAAGTCTCCAAGATGCTTCATATATTCCCCCTTTAAGTCGATATCGATTATTGGTTTCTGGATCTACTACTGTGATATAGTTTTCCCCCTGCCTTGGTATCTCTAGACCTAGTTCGGCAAAGAAATTGATAATATCGTCGCGATTGGTAACTAGTCCTGCTTCAATGCGCTGGGTGATGAAATCTGTTAGCTGCTGTTTGGGGTCAGGAGCAGCCAGCATTCCCGCCCGTTGTTTTTCGGCATCGATTAGAGCTTGGTAGCCTGGAGAGTAGATTCGTTTGCGGGATAGGTCGTCAGGTCTTGCCCAGTCCTGTTTGATATTCCAATATGTTTGCCAGGGTTTGAAGTAACCATGCCAACCAGGGGGGGCAATATTGAGGCTTTTACCCGTATCTAGTTCGACTTTGGGGGTAACGAAATGGAGTTCTACGCGATCGCTACCTGTATGGGTGTGGCGTACCCAGAGGGTATTGTATGAGTCGGAGTTGATGCCAGCAAAGGCGTATGATTCAAAGGAGTCGATTATTGCTTGCTGCTCTTTTTCTGTGGGGGCATCCTCGACCGCAAAGCTGAGTACTCCACTGTTGTACTTGTATTTGAAATCTAGCCCGTCGATTAACTGTTGGGTGAGGAGTGGGTTGCCTCTAATTACTTCAGGGGCTGGTTCTCGAAGCTTTCCCGTATTGGGGCTATCGGGGCGGGTGATATATTCTACGGGACCACTACCAGATCCCACACCTCTGGCGAAGAACTTAACTAGCATTATTCAAATGGGTTAACAAAGTATCAGTTGTCCAAGTTGCTACCCCACAACCCAAAAAATCATTATCCAGAGTCCAAATCGCTGCTCCCAGTGCTAACGCTAATGCTACAGTAAACCAATCATTGGGGTCGCGAGGAATTCGATTTCTAGCAACGGTTTCATAGTCTGAATAAACTTCATGGGGTACTATGGCTACTCTCGCTTCAGCTAAAGCGATCGCATCGGTTAATAAACTTTGTCCCACAGAGGGCGAAAACACACCTCTACCAATCATCTTCTCGATTCTTTTATTTAGTTCATAAGTTGTTTCGTCCCATGCTTTTTCTGCCATGTAAAGTTCTAGTTCGCTCCGAGCAATTAATTTTCTGCCTCGACCTCTAATCAATTCGCTGACCAAAATATTGGCATCAACCACTAATCGCATTGTTTATTGTTCTGACCCAGACAAATCTAAAGCACTCGCAAGAGTAGCTTCATCCATGCCACTTTCGGCGATCGCTTTAGAGACTGTTTGATTTAGTCTAGATAGTGCTTGTTCTATTTCAACGGATTCTGATTGTTCTACTGGTATGTAAAATCCGACTAATTTGCCGTGACGTTTGACTGCTAGAGCTTCAGAGCTTGCTAAATACTGAGACGCTTTATCTCTAAATTCTCTAATGCCAACGCTTTTCATCATGCTTCCTCTTTTTAGTTAATTGTGGTCAGTTTGTGGTCACAAATCTATTATAAGTTGAATTATTTCGACCATTACGGTTTTGATTTAATATCGCTCAAATCCAGTAATGCTTGTTCTATTGCTACGAGATGGGTAACTACTTCTACCGTATCTGCTGTAGTTTTGTAGCGGTTCACCCAACGGGCGATTTGGTTTAAATTATTGCCTATTTTAGCAATTTGCCGAGTGCGTTCTATTTGAACAGCGCGATCGCCTATGTGGGAAATTCTTACCCGACTCATTGCCTGTCTTACTAACTCTGAGATGCTCAATCCAGCAGCATGAGCTTTTAAATCCCAGTCCAACTTTTCTTCGTCTGTTAGTCTGACTGCTATTGGTTTAGTGCGCTGTACTTTTCGAGGCATAGGTTGCTATCCTTGAGATTCGTAACTATTAGTTTGACCAGTCTAGTTTTCTTCTTTTTCCTACCGCCTGAAGGGGTCGAGGGGAAGACTTTCCCCCGCTAGCCCCCCAAGTACGTTAATTATAGCGATAGCGAATTTATGTATAACTTGGGGTGGGCTAGCTTAAACTTTTTGTTGATTTTTAGGGAGCTAGCTTCACAATTAAGCTTCCCTACCAATTATATAACAATAAACTAGCCTTTAAAGAGTAAGTATGAAGCACAAAATGCTCTCTAAATTATTCGGTATAAATATACGCTTGCTCTACTGTTTTAAGGGCAAATTTATAATTAACAATTATTGCTAATTTTGCCAAAAATTGATACTGAAGTGCTTTTTACTATTTTGTTTATTTACTACTTTCTAATTGGGATTTACTCATAGAGCGATTAGCAAAAAAAAGGTAGTAAGAGCAATTAACCATTGCCATTACTACCTTCAAGGTTTGGAGTATTTAGGGTTTAAATAAAGTCAATCCATAACAAGCAATTAAGCCTAAATAAAGTCCGCTTCTGTAATATCGGTGTAGCTGACATTTCTCAACACAGCCAATACCTGATTATTACTATCTAACCTAATAGCAGAAGTCGTTCCCGCTGCATTCCCCGTGATTCTCAAATCTTCAAAGCCCAGATCCGCACCCAGGCTGAAAGAATCCACTCCATCCTCAAAGTCGAAGATAATATCCTTATCATCAAACACCTCAAGGGCAAAGACATCTGCTCCTGCTCCTCCATAATAGAAATCCTTTCCTTGTCCGCCAGCTAGAGTATCGTTGCCAGCTTCCCCTTTGAGAATATCATTACCCGACATTCCCATCAGAATATCATCGTCAGCACCGCCAAACATTACATCCCGAAGATCGCCACCTTCAAGCAAGTCATCTCCAGCATTACCCCTAAGCGTATCTTGTTTGGCTCCACCCAGTAGAGTATCATTGCCATTTCCTCCAGTAAGAACTGTTTGATTGATAACAGCCACAGCAGAGGCATCGATTAAGTTATCGCCATTACCACCAGTCAATTGAACTCTTTGAATCGCCGTCAGACTATCTGTACCATTACCTACTAAGCTACTGTCAGTTAAGGTAAAGTCAGTGTCACTAGCTTCAATTAAAACGTCAAAGCCACTACCACCGATAATGGTGTCGTCACCTGCTGCACCAAATAGAGTGTCATCGCCAAAGCTACCGATAATTCTATCGTTACCCACATCACCGCGAAGAATATCGTTATTGAGACCTCCTAGTATGACATCGTTACCCGCACCACCAATGATAGAGTCTACCCCTTCACCACCTTTGACTAGGTCATTGCCTCCTTGGGCGTTAATAATGGTGCTAAGTTGGGTATTTGTCGAAGCATCGATTACATTATTGCTAGCACCACCAACAAGATTGACGACTTCAACCGAGTCTAGACTGTCTGTACCGTTAGCAACTAGCTCGGTATCGGTTAAAGTCATGTTGACGTTAGCGGAGTGAACCAAAGTATCGTTTCCTTCTCCACCAATGATGGTGTCATTTCCTGCGTTGCCATAGAGGCTGTCATCGCCGTCTCCGCCATTAAGATAGTCGTTGCCGTTTCCACCTCTAAGGGTGTCTTTTCCTGCTAGACCTTCAAGATAATCGTTACCATTATTGCCAACAAGACTATCATTGCCAGTACCACCAATTAAAGAATCATCTCCACCAGTCCCAACAAGATTTCGGGGTTCTTGTATAATTTCAGCACTAACAATGGCAGGGGTACTAAGGTTATTGAAACTACCACCATCATCAACTACAAACTCAATTTCACGAGTAGTAGCATTGGGATTAGTAGCGTTATTGGTGTAGTTAACTGAACTTAGAACCTGCTGATAATTAGTAATGGTGTCTGTGCCATCAAGAGTTAAGGTACTAGTGGTTGCATCATAGTCAACTGTAATATTACCTGTGGCAGTTGCTTTTAATAGCTCAAAGTTGCCATCTTCAGGATTTTGAATAGTAACAGTAGCACCTGCTAAGTTTTGAGATTCGCTATCAAAGATAGTTAAATTGCTATCTGTAATAGAAACAGCACCTGCATTTTCAGGAATAGAGGCGGTTTCATCAATTCCGTCAGCATCTCCATTGAGATCTAGAACAGGAGCATTATTAACTGGTACGTTAAGCGTTAACTCTTCTCCTGCTGCTAAGAAACCTTCTGATTCAATAAAAGCTGGGCCATCTTCTGTTTCTAGAGATACTGATACAAAATAATCTTCGCCTAGACCAGTAAGTTCCAAACTAAAAGGACCTTCTAATATACCTGGAATATAGCCAATCCCATCTACTTCACCAAACCACTGACTGCCTGGAATTTCTGTAACTGCACCAGTGGCGTTGGTATATCCTAACCTTCGACCTTGACCATCGATTAAAAATCCTTCAGCGGGGTCGTTGTTATACGATGAAAAACGGAATAATCCATCACTGACTACTCCATCGCTATTGCTATCGACTGTATCCAAAATAAGATTAAACAATCCATCTGCTGGAAGAGGACTGAAAAGATCGGTAGAAAATGAGTCCTTCTTTAGCTCGATACCAAGAACATCAAACATATATTTCTGAGTTTCTAGATCGAAGGCTAAGTTGCGATGACGGGTATTAGGAAATCTTTTCAGTTCTATGTTTAGATGAGGATAGTCTCTAAATTGCTGAATGCTTGATTCATCGACAATTGAACCATCTCCAACTTCATTACTTTTCTCGATTTCATACCAAATTTCACCTGGTTCTGGTGCTGTGTTTCTTCCTTCTTCAAATCTTCTTACAGTTGGTTTGGGTTCAGATGACAATCCACCACGACCGTCTGGTTTATACAATGGCTGATCTTTTTCAATGGCGCGAAAATTACTATCTAAGCCAGTGCCATAAACAACTTTTACCTGTCCTGTCAATAAACCTTCAATTTCTTCAGTTCCTTCAATATCTCTACTGGCAAATTTGTTGGGATTTTTGCTACTAGAAATTGGTTCATCGCTATGAGCAACTCCATCGTTGAGGTCGAGAAGTAATTTGTTTTCTAGTTCCTCTTCAGGAACTTCAAGCGAACCGTCTATTCTCTCTATTGCTGGATAGGTTGCCAATAAAGCCTGTAAATTAGGAGCATAGGCTCTGAGGAATTCCTTGGGATCGCTAAGTTCATTGACAACCATTTCTGGAGTAATTACTCCTTCAACGTCATCTTTGCCAGTTACTTTAATTACTTCATCGTTTTTGAGAACTTTGTCACGGGCAAATTTCATTGAGTTGCCGAGAAAAGCATAACTTATATCGGAGATAAAATCATTGCTCAATATTTTGTAAGGTGCGGGGGAACCACGAAAGGGAACACCTAAAGCAATAAAATTATTGACCTTGGGTAAGGTAAAATTTGGATCTGAATAGGCAGTGCTTTGAATATAGCTTCTAGCAATAGAACCCCCCGCACTATGGGCAATAACATCTACAGAAGGCAGTTCGGAAATAGGCTCTCCCGCTGCTGCAAGTTGATTTTTCCATTCTTCTTCTGCTTTGTTCATCCAAAAGGCAAGCTGATCCATAGAGTACTCATAAGTATCGTCAGTTAGATCGGCTATGGAACGTTCTATTTCTCCATTTATAACACCATCAATTGGACCAGGGCTGAGTCGCCAATCATGGGTAGCAACAAAAAGGTCTACACCTTCTGTATAACCAGCTCTTGTAAGGGATTCAACCAGATCGTTGTATGTATTGATTAAAGGATCTCTCTTTATTCTATCGGGAGAAAACCCACGATCCATAACCCATTCTTTAAAGTCTTTTTCGGTGTCAGGTAAAGAACCGCCAATTCCAGGGATGATCAAAATTGGTCTGCGTATCGGATTGGCTCTAACAACCGCTTCTTCATTGGTTGTAGTTTTAGTCCAAAAAGCAATCTGACCAGGATCGTTGATGGGATCGTATATATGTAAGGGACTGAAATCATAATCGGCTCGACCTGAAATTATCGCTATTTTGAGACCACATTATTTGAAACTATATTTTGTGTCAGACCCGAATTAATTGAAAATGAAACCACATTATCTGAAATTGAGACCAAATTAAAT
>JBCDDK010000107.1:0-23752 GCA_039180345.1 Cyanobacteria bacterium P01_G01_bin.39
ATAACCGAAACTGTTGACTTTGGCGCTCGCTTCAAATGTTTGAGAATTTGTAATTCTACATCCATTGCTCTGTCTACCTCTCAGCTATCAACGAATTTTTCTATTATAGTTTAGTCTTCGGAAAGTGACAAAAGAGGGATAATTAAGATTGCACTTTTTTTCTTAACGTTGCCGATCACCCGCCGTAGATAACCTTGACCTCCAACCAATAACCTCTCGGCGGTCGGTGTGCATGGGCGTTGTTATGCGGCAATCGCTACAATTCACTTCCCTTCTGCTATTTGTTGATGTGCAGCTTAAGAAAATGTAATCTCAATCATTGCCTGGTTAATAGATTGGAATCAGTTTATAACTTGGGAGACGAAGAAGGTAACGATCATTGTTTGTATCATAGAAAAAGTCACGAAGACTACGAACTTCTTCTTCCTTTGAATCAGGACGCAATTGAAGGTAATGAGATTCGCCATTCTCAACATAAAAGACAGCATGGCAGTCCTTATTGCCGCAACGTACTACCCGATCGCTTGCGATGGCTCTTTGCATTACTTGCTGAGATAGTCGTGTAAAGCTTGGTTCTTTATGCCATAGCCAATTATCTATATCGAAATTGCTTTCATTTTTCCCTATAGTTCGACAGCACGGACAGTCAAGAATGTAGTCGGTCCAAAACTCATTTGAGAAAACATGGTCTTTGACATATGCTTTTCCTAATGAAGGCATATATTGCCACTGTGCCATCTTTGCTGCTCTTATTAAATATTCTGCGCTCAATCCTATAGAATCAGCATTAGTATACCAGCGTACTAAGCGTTTTTCTTGTTCTTTTGACAACTTTGGAAAGAAGTTCTCACTCAAATCGTGAACTGTGTCGGTTGCCTCATCATATAGACGCACACGCCATATGGTTTTTCCCCTGTACCCAGAATAACGGCGGTAAGCGACTGTCATTATCTCGCCAAGAGTCCACCAGGAATTAAAATAGTATTTTCCATTGTCAGTTGTGGACTTATAAATCCAAAACTCATCCGCAGGACCAATAAAGCGATCTAACCAACTCAATACATTCCAACGACGCCATTCAGTAAAAATTTCATCTGAAAGGCTTCCTGGCGCAAAAAATCGTACAGACTTTCCGCCGGGAAAGAACTCATTGCTTCTTTTGGCTTCAATGCGACGCCTCAAGACTCCTACTTTTTCGCTATCGGCATGACGGAAACTGATAAATACTTGTCCACTATGTTGTCGTTGTGCGTCTTGCTCATTCGTCTCAAACTGACCAGACACCATCTTTATGAGACCAGATGTCAAATGTCCTAGTGCACTAAAAGACTTACGGGGAGGCAATCCTTCCGCATACTTTATTTGCAGATTTAAAAAATGTAATATTTTTTCATTAGAAAATGCTCCACGATATCGCGGAGCATTTTCATAGATTGTATTGGAATCTGTATCAGCAATAGTATCGTTTTGACAACTCACGTTGAGTGGCAAGTAGTTCCGACTTACCAACAACATGTGCGAATGCGCTGAAGATGCTGGCGAGATCATGTGATAGTTGTGCTCCGCTGGATTTTCCTCTCGCGTTGCATCTATCACTACGAGATCATCTTTTGAGGAGAGGACGCGAATCGCTTCATAGATTGAAGCCTCTGGGGTATTTACACTATGTCCTTGAACTTCTGCTAACGCTTTGAATTGCTTACATAACTCTTGCCCTTCAATACTGCGATTTGCTATGAACGTTATTTTCAAACTTCGCTTAGACATAGGTTCTTTTTTCTCAGCCTCATCAAATTGTTTCATGGCTTTCGCTCAGCAACTCCTCAATTTAATTCCTATCAAGAATTAGTAACGGCACATCTGCTACTTGAGCTAGTAAATCTGCATATTGAATTAAAATAAACCGAGTTTCATTTGCCAAAAACCCAAACAACTGAACCAAAACAATACTTGAACTACTGAGCAGATTGATCACCCCAGAAATAACCATTCCCATTACCCCACTGGTCGCACCTAGCCCCGCAGCAGTGGCTAAAAACGGGATAAACTGCTGGCAAATTAACTTGGCACTAGCAGCAGCAATCACTAAAAACCATTGACTAGTAGAATACCAACTGCGCGAATAGTTAGGGCAATAGTAATTGCTAAAAGCACGATAAAAGAATAACGATGACCGCGAACGGGACGCCTTTGACTAGGGCTAAATCGCTGTTAAGGGTGAGTACGATTTGCTCTGGTAAAGTGATAATTATCCAGGCTAAAGTTACAGCCAAAAGTAATAACAACAAAACCAAATTGGTAAAGACAAAAATTATGACTTTAACTACCTATAGATGGTCGATTGAAGAATGGCACGAATTGATTGACTGTGGATTACTCGAAGGAAAGGCAGTTGAATTTTTGGAAGGGGAAATTATTGAAGTGAGTCCAGAGGGAGTCGAACATCGTTACACCAATAGCAGCATAGTTAAATACTTGAGAAGCGTTTTAAATAACCTCGCTGAAATTCAAGAATCACACCCGATTACCCTCGATAATAGTGAACCAGAACCAGATGTAGCTGTAGTTCGATTGCCTGAAACAATTTATCGTACTCATCACCCCTATCCTCAAGATATTTATTGGTTAATCGAAATATCAAACAGAACTCTTAAAATAGATTTGCACCAGAAGAGACTAACTTACGCCCGCAATGGTATTCCAGAATACTGGGTAATCGATCTGGTTAACAAAAAACTCATTGTCCACAGTCAAATACAAAACAATGATTACATTCAAGTTGACGAATATACAACGGGCGCTGTTTCACCACTAGCTTTTCCTCAGATTGTGATCGCCCTAAATAGATTGTTGCTTTATTAAAAGCTAAAGCGCAATCGCCACACTACATTAATTCACTATTCATCGATCACAAAACCTGAACTTTTCCTCTATTTTTTAGCTATGACAGCTATTTAGGCTCATGATTCATTAAAGACGACGACGTTTGAAACGATCAATCGAGCTTTCTAGAGAGCTGATATAGCTTTCATCGTTAAGAGTTTGTTCCGAAAGTCTTCCCGAATCAATCCCAGCTTTGATCAAATCTTCTGCTTTAATACGGTTCCCACGAATAGCTGAGAGCAATGCACTATTACTTGGAATGGCTTGGTCAGTAAATCTACCTTGATAAGCGGCGCTGACCAAATTTATCGGACTGATTTCTACAATATTGGCTGAGAAAGTACTCCCAACAGCAACCTTATCTGCTTTATCTGCCAAAGCTGCTGTGCCCAAATTAGATAATGCTATGGCTGATAGCGTAGCAATTGTTATGAGTTTCATTTGTCTTGCCTTTAATCTATTGATTCTAATAATCAATATCTCCCGCTACGCTTAAGAGCAATTGATAACCGACTGAAAAGTTACCTTAAATTAGCTTAATCTTTGCTTAAGAATTAGCTGGCTTTGGGCAAAGATGCCGCCACCACTCGATAATGAGTGTCTTTTTGTAGTTTGCTCAGGAGCTTTTTAGCTTGAGGATCTGGTGAGCCATTTAAAGCGATCGCCGTGCGCCATCTAGTACGCCAATAATTATCTGATGACAAAATAGCAAATAGATCTAGGGCTTGTTGCTTTAGGTTAGTTTCTAGCAAGCGATGTAGGGCTAAAATTCCTGTTTCTTTGGTAGTTTGATCTGGGTCTGCTATGGCTAAGTTTGCTACCTGAAGTAAAACATCTGGTTGGTTACTGTCCACCAAAATTGAAATAACCGTCTGGCGGACTAACCAGTTATCCGAATTGGTGAATAGTTGTTGCAGCGGTTCGATAGAGCAATCGCCGAATTCAAATAAAGAATTAGCCGCTTCTGCCAATACATTAGGGTCTGGTTCGGTTTCGAGGGTTTTCTTTAACATCTGAAAAGATTCTTCCGTCGGATGATTACCCAAACCCATAACGGCAATTTTGCGGAGGGCAAAATCTTTATCCTGTAATAATTCTGTTAGTACTGGTATAGCTAGATCAGAATCAGTAGTTGCCAATTCATCTAGGGCAAGCTTGCGTTGATAAATACCCTGGTGCCGTAACTTTTGCTTAATTTGTTTGAGGTAAATCTGTTTCAGGCGATCTCTATCCATAAATACTGCACAATAATTACGTTCTCTTATCAGGTTAAATAAAAATGAATCAATACTATTTTAATAGGGCGTTGGTAAGTGCGTAATGCTAAACCTATTTAAATTGATAACAATTGATAAGTATACAATCTTCAAAAGCTAAAAGCTGAGAGCTAAAAGCTACTAGCAGTATTATTTTGTAGGTCATTACATAAATTACCAACGCCTTTAATAGTATTCGGCAATGCGATGCCTTCGGCTAGGCTGCGCCAATCGCACAAGCTATCTAAACCTTCTGTAACTTTTTCGTTTTCATGTCCTGCATAGTCCTTTGCCCCTGTATCTGCCTTAATTCCAGGAATAATCTTTGCATCCTGCATTACTTTTACTAGTAGAAACTGTTTTATTAAAAAAATCACAAACTTATTGAAAATAGATTGCAATAATTTACAAAAAGCTCTAATATTAGTTTTGTACGCAAAAACCGAAATTAATTGCAATTAGCTCAAATATCTAATCCAATAGTGTTGAAATAATTGGATAGTCTAAATATTGAGAGGAAAAGTAGTTATGGGTGTAACACCAAATTCTCCAACTGTATCCGTTACCTCGAATAGCTGCTAATGCCTGAATCTATAAAGTCAGTGCATTGGCAGCTTTTTTCTCAACAGTTAAAAATAAATAATTAGCAATCAATGATTAAATTTAACAACATAAAAATAGAGATATCGTTATAAGATCAAATATTTTAAATTTAGAAAAATATCTATAGAAGATTTTTTATTACGGGACTTTTAACATTAAAACATCTCTTCTTCTACGTGAGTAGAAATTTTACAATCAGATTGAGGGTAAGCTACACATAATAAAACATATCCTTCTTCTATTTGCTGGTCATCCAGAAATGATTGATCTGATTGGTCTACTGTTCCTGTCAAAACCTTTCCTGCACACACACAACAAGCACCAGCACGACAAGAAAAAGGCAAATCTAAACCTTGTTCTTCAGCTATATCAAGGATATATTCATCCTCTGGAACTTCAATCACCTCATCAATGTTATACGCTTCGTGAATTAAATGAACTTCGTATATTTCCATTGTTTTCTTAAGTAAATTTGAAATAAGCTAGTTTTAAGGGTGAGGGATAAAGCTTCTAATAATCTCCCTCTATGCCCCTACACCTCTGCTCCTCTAAACCTTACTTAGATTAGATGCTAATAATACCCCACGCTCCCAAAGCAACATAGATAACTAATCCAACCAAAAACAAGCTACCAAAAATAGCTATAAATGCTCCAATTAAACTTAAAACTTGATTATTTTCCAACCACTCTAAGTATTCTTCGTAGTCTTTATCAGACTGTTTGCGATGGCGAAAATAGCCCATTTCTAGAAGATTTTGGCGATGTTGACTGCCATAGCGCGGCATTCTGGCAAAGGGAAATTCACCGTATTCTCTTTGTGGTAAGATACGTCGACGCTGATAAGGAACGATATCATCGCCAAAATTGTCTAAATACTCATCACTATTCAACAATTTGTCGATAAATCCTTCTAAGCCAGAAGTAGCTAAAACGATTGACCAGGAAAGCTTTTCTTCGTTACTATAAAGATCTCTGCCTAAAAAACGTTGAATACACAACCGAACAAATCGATAGTTATTATTAACTTGGTAATTACGCCGTTGAAATGTTTCGGACAAAGCCAGACCTTTCATAAAGTCTCTGACTGTGATTTGACCTCCTTTAAGTTGTGATTCTAGCTCTTTTTCACGATTAGATAGTAAGATTTGCTGCTCGTTAAACACCTGACGATATGCAGCATAAATAAGTTCGTCAAACTCAGCTTGGAATAAAAGATTTTCTGTGTTGTATATTCTGGGATGTTCGTCTCCTGGAATTTCAAAGCCATCAACTCGATTATTTTGACTGGAAATAGAATAATTCAGTAGAGGTAAAGTCATTATCTTATATATTTTTTTGTTTGCTGGCTCATATTTGCTTGCAATAAGTTCTCTTTTTAGAATATACTCTTTTTAAATCTGCTGAGATTAATTCTCAATAAGTAATATAAATAAGATGTAACTATAGATTATTCTTATCAATATTGGCGTTATCGAATAGAGGTATGAATCTATTGTCTTAATAGTTAAATCGATCTATTGAACAACTAAAGACAAGCGAGCGGTAGCTGATGAGCAGTGACTACGAACAAACTGCTACATGGGCGACAGGAGCGCACGCAGCAAAGCTTTGCTTCCTGTCGCCTTGGTCTGTTTCTTACTTGCAACCTGTCACGTCCAATATCAGGAGATCAATACCATGACACTTTCCAGAAGTAACCAATATTCATACCAACTAAAAACTTGGAGTTACAAGCGTTGTTTGAAATGTGGTAGAAACACAAAATATGACAAAATTCTGGATCTATATCTGCTTAAAGATCGCGAAGCTACTTGGATTTGTGACTATTGTCAGTATTCAGAAACAATCCAAATTGAAGAACTACTATTGAAATAACAGTAGGGCAAAGAAAATGGCTTAGGCATTGTCATCATAACTTTCTTCGGATATTACAACTCCGATGCTTGAGTCTCCTAATGTAAGATAATAGGCTTAGTAATGTTTAAGAAAATTTTATATGCTGATTCTGGTGCCGATAATGCTCACGATATGTTGAGAAATTTGATAAATCTTCCCGCAATGAATAGCGTGGAAATCTATATCATGCGAGTCGTTTCACCGAAGACAATAGAAACTTTGTCAGAAAGACGCAATAGTTTAAAGCAAGCAGAAGAAAAAATTGAGCAGTTAGTCAAGCAACTAAACGTTACTCAAACCGAAATTTTCCAAATTATTAGAGAGGGAGATCCAAAAATAGAGGTATTGGAAGTAGCTAAAGAAATTAATGCTGATTTAATTATTATGGGTTCTCGTGGATTGGGTAGATTAAGGTCTATCCTTAGCAATTCAGTTAGTCAATATGTATTTCAGCTAGCGGAAAGCTCGATGTTATTAATTAAAGACGACATCTATACGAAAAGAATCAAGAGAGTTATGGTTGCGATTGATAAATCAACCGCAGCACAATACGCTCTCGACTTAGCAATTTTCTTATTCCAAGGTTATTCAGATGCAGAACTATATTTAACCCGCATTAACCCCGATTTAGATCCAGATATTTCTTTGTCAACAGAAGATATAGAACATAACCCTATCTTAGCTCCCGCAGTAGATAAGGTTAAAAAGATGGGATTAAGTTGCCGCTGTTTGGTTAAGGGGGGAAGACCAGCCGAACAAATCCGCATTTTAGCCGAAGAAAATAATGTTGACCTGTTAATTCTCGGTTCTCCCGAACGCCGTCCTTCCATTGCCAAAAACTTACCAGATTTAGAACGTTTATTGGGAACTTCTTTATCTGACTATTTGAGGATTAAGGCAGATTGCCCTGTGCTTTTAGCCAGAAAAAAATAAATACAGTTAACTACATAATTGTCTACAATTTTAGACAGATATTTAATCAGGACAAGCTTAATCTTGCCAACTAAATTTTTGCTGAAGATAATCGGATAACTCCTGGTTGTAAGTAGCAAAAAAATCTTTAAGCTGCTGCTTTATTTCCTGTTTGACAGGAGGGTAGGTTCCGATATTGTAACGGATGTGTTCTGGTGGTGCGATCGCAGTTAAATTAAGAAATTGCCAGATTTGCCCCATAATTTCATCAGTTTGATGGAAAAACTTTGAGCTATCGATAATTAAAGTATTTTCCTGGGAAAAATTAGCTTGCCATTGATCTATGCGCTCAATATAAATGCTATTCAAAAGATAACCAAAATCGTTCATGGTTTCGCTTCTGGGCTGGGTTGCTAATAGCTCTTTTTCCATGGCAATGATCTCGGATAAACTACGTTCTTCTAAGCCATGGTTTGCTGCGTGATAATACTCAGAAATAGTTCGCTCTACAGGATCTCTGAGCATGATGATTATCTTGATATTAGGAAATGATTGCTTGATTCTCGCTGCTGCTTGAGGCTCATAAAAGTATAAAGGAGATGCCTCCCCCGTAAGATAATCGCTCTCATCTGTAATTGCAGGAAAATGTGCTAAATACCACTTTAGACCGTTACCAAATTTAAAATTAAAGTAATTAATTTCTTTTTTATGAGGAGTCAAGATTTGGGGATGATGACTGAGATAACTAAACAATGAAGTGGTGCCGCATTTTGTTGCCCCGACCAGTAAAAAATTGGGGGCTTGCTGTTTATAATGCTGCCAGTTGGAATCTACTAATTGAGGATAATCGGCAACTGTTTTGTGGTAACAGCTTGTGCGGTAACATTCAATAGCTTCTTCAAGACGAGCTTGCTTGGTATATAAATCTCCCAAATTACCCCATAACAAAGGAGAAACTTGCTGGGTATCGCTAATCTGTTCATAAAAGGCTATTGCCTGAGTGATTTGCTCAGGCTCTAGAGAAATATATTGCAGAATGCGATAGGGCATTTCTGCTGTGGGGTCGATTTCAAGTGCCTGTTGACAACATCTTAGCGACTCCGCTTTATTGCCTTGCTGTTGCCAAGCCTGGGCTAAACCTAACTTCAAATTAATTTGAAATGTTGTTGATTTATTAGCTGCTGCATCTTCATAATCAGCGATCGCTTCTTGATACAGTCGCTCATGGGACAAAGGCTTTAGCCGCATGTGACCCCCAAGACCGCGCTGTATCGCCTGTTCTCCTTGGTGTAACAAAATTAAGCCCAGCAAGAAATAAGGCTGAAGATTATTGGGCTGTAGCTCAATCGCCGCTTGACAATGAGAGATCGCTTCGGCATGTCTATTGAGCTGGATTAAAGTTTCCCCCAGAAAATAATAAGTCTCAAACTCAGCCTTTCCCAGTTCGATTATGCGGAGGTAATATTGTACTGCTTGTTCTAGCTGTCCTGTTTGTTGTAAGTGCTGCGCTAGCTGAAAATAAGCCTGATCACACTCAGGGTTTAACTCAATTACTCTTTGATAATGCTCAATTGCTATTGAACGCTCTTGCAATGAGGTTAAAGTCTCAGCTAAAAAAAAGTGTGACCAACAATAGTCAGGCTTTAAAGCGATCGCCTGTTGATAAGCGGCTTTGGCTAACTCTAACTGATTTTGTTGCTGATAAAGACGAGCCAAATTGTAATGTGACCAAGAAAACTCAGGTTCAACTGCGATCGCCTGACGATAGTACTTAATTGCCGCTGCAATATCTTGATGCTGGATCGAAATCTCCCCCAGAGCATAATAAGACCAAGAATCATGGTGGTTTAGGGCGATCGCTTCATAGAAACACTTAAGAGCCTGTTCTGAATCACCCTGCTGGCGCAGAATATTACCCAGTTTGTAGTGATAATAATAGTTTGAAGAATGTAGTTTGGTTGCCTGTTGATAACAAGCAATTGCCTGCTCTAGTTTACCGATCTGCTCTAGGTGTTCTCCTGCGCTAAAAATTTGTTGGGCAGCTTCTACATCCATACTTTAAATTTACATTTAACCAGAAACGAAATTATTAAATTATATCTATTGCGAGTGAAAGTTGAGAGAGTAGTAATCGCTCAAATTAACAGCTAACTTGACTTGTAGGGTGCTGTACAAGTGATTAATGACTATGTTTTTAGCTGGATAAACCGTAAGTTGCCTGACATGACGGCGATGATATCTCTCAGAAAAAATATGACACTTTATGACTTACTAATCACTCTAGGTTGTGGAATATGAGATTTTAGAAACAGATATAAATTTTAAAAAGAATTTTAAGAGCATGGTACAAGAATCAACTGTTATAGTTACTGGAGCATCTTCAGGTGTGGGTTTATATGCGGCGAAAGCTCTAGCCGCCAGAGGATGGCATGTAGTGATGGCTTGTCGCAATTTGTCCAAAACAGAACAGGCAGCAGCCCAAGTTGGCATCCCTAAAGATAAATACAGTATCATTCACCTTGATCTGGCATCCTTAGACAGCGTAAAGCAGTTTGTAGAGGACTTTCGTGCTACTGGAAGATCTTTATCAACATTGGTTTGTAATGCTGCGGTATATTTACCCTTGGCTAAAGAACCTCAACGAAGCAAGGAAGGTTATGAGTTGAGCGTGGCAACTAACCACTTGGGTCATTTTTTGTTGTGCAACTTGATGCTGGAAGATCTCAGAAAATCTCCAGCGCCAGAAAAAAGGTTGGTAATTCTAGGAACAGTTACCGCTAATCCTAAAGAAATCGGCGGCAAGATTCCTATTCCTGCACCACCAGATTTGGGAGATTTACAAGGTATGGAATCTGGTTTTAAAGCGCCTGTAGCCATGATTGATGGTAAAAAGTTTAAACCAGGAAAAGCTTATAAAGATAGCAAGCTTTGTAATATGCTAACGATGCGTGAGTTACACGATCGCTACCATCAACCGACAGGAATTGTTTTTAATGCTCTCTACCCTGGGTGTGTGGCAGAAACGGCATTATTCCGCAATCATTATTCTTTGTTTCAAACTATTTTTCCCTGGTTTCAGAAAAACGTGACAGGGGGTTATGTAACCGAAGAACTAGCTGGAGAAAGAGTAGCTAAAGTAGCTGCCGATCCTGGTTTTAATGAATCTGGAGTTTATTATAGCTGGGGTAATCGTCAGCAAGAAGACCGCACGGCATTTAAACAGGAAATCTCGGATGAAGCGATGGATGCCAATAAAGGCAAACGTCTCTGGGAATTGAGCGCTAAATTAGTTAACCTGGCATGATTAATCTTTTCTGATACTAAATAATAGGCGATCGCATTTTTAAGCAACAGAAATCTGAACTATTTTCTGTATTACTAGCGATCGCTTAAAGCTAATAAAACGAAAGTGAAGCAGCCGCGATTAGGTTTGAAGCGACCTATAATTAAAGATTAACAAAAAGTACTACCACTCTTAACTCTTTTCCTAAAGCGAAAAGTGGCTGATCAACATCACTTCAACTTAAATACGGAGAGGGAGGGATTCGAACCCTCGAACGAGAAACCCGTTACAGCATTTCCAGTGCTGCGCCTTCGACCACTCGGCCACCTCTCCAAAAGACGTACCGATTTATCATTATACATGGATCGCTCAACTTGACAAAATTTTCTGCTTCCTTTTTTACTGTAGACTACAAAATAAGCAATCTAATCGGCTAAAACCCTAAAACAGCAATCCTTTTATATCTAGTTATACATAAAAGCTATAATGACCAAAATCTATCAGGTAAAAATCCGCGATCGCACTACAGGAAAAGACCATATCGTTGAAGTCCCAGAGGATCAATACATACTCCAAACTGCTGAAAAGCAAGGTGCCGAATTACCTTTTTTGTGCCGCAACGGTGCTTGTACTAGCTGTGCTGTCAAAATTATTGAAGGGGAACTTGCTCAACCAGAGGCAATGGGACTATCCCCCAAACTTAAAGACCAAGGATATGCATTGCTGTGCGTTAGCTATCCTCGTTCGGACTTAGAAGTAGAAACCCAGGAAGAAGACGAAGTATACCAAATGCAGTTTGGTCGTTATTTTGCTAGAGGAAGAGTACGCTTTGGATTGCCCTTAGATGAAGATTAAAAAAGTTAGTTGGGAATTAAATAGACCTCTTGCACGAATCAAAATTATTGGTTGAGATCGAAGTCAGGAGTCAGAAGTCACAAAGGGCTTGCCCGCATGTAGTCAGAAACTAATGTTTAGAATCGAAAAAATATATTTATGCAAGAGGTCTAATATAAAAGCAAGAAAATAAAATTTTTCCTTTTTATCTACTATCTAATTCTTGAGCAATTAGCCAGTGCATGACAAGAGTTAGTCACAATTGCATTGGTCTTCGTCTAATAATTCGCTATCATACTCAAATATTTGTAAGGTCAGGCATTGAATAGTATTGACCGCTTCTGGTGCAATAATCCGCAGCTCACTGACAACATCATCGAGCAATCCCAGACTTTCTTCAGCCTGTCCTTGCAACTGGGATAGGAGTAGAGGATCTATACTCAGGGATTCAGCATTATGCTTATTTAATTCAGCAAATAGTTCTTCTAACGTCGTGATGTTTTTTGCGTCCATTAAACGTCTATTAAAATTGTTTACTCGATCAACAGATACTAAAGCCTATTCGCAAAAGAGAAAATAAGCAAGTAGTAAATTTACAGCTATGACTAAGCAATTCATGGTAAACAACTCTCATTTGAGTATTTATTCAGCTATTCAACTTTCATAAAATTGACGGATCTTTGAGCAACTATTAAATATCAAGCGTAAAGTCTCTATTTTGCCCATCAAAGTCTTTAATCATACTAAATCCTGTTTACATGCAACGCTTAAAACTTCTGTGAAGGCAGAAGGCAGAAGGCAGAGGGCTTAGAGATGAATTTGCCCCTCTGATTAAAAGTGTACTTTGACGGGAGGAAATGCTTTGAGTTTAAAAGCATATTCCACTCCCGTGTTGGTAATCGGATTTAGTATCATAACCCTTTTTGCACTAAAGTCCATCAGTGAGCTTCTCTTAAGTGTTGAAAAGACATGAATTGGGTTAGGCTCTTAGCAATTTGTAGTTCAAGTTAAAACCTGATACTTTTTTATTAAAATATACATTTAAAATCTAAAGAGCTACAACCACGCTGATGGTGAACAAGTCAGAGATTCAAATTTTTCTCGCTCATGCCCACGAGGATCAAGAAGCGGTATTAAAACTATATGATCGCCTTAAGAAAGCGGGTTATAAACCTTGGTTAGATAAGAAAGATCTAATTCCAGGACAAAATTGGCGTTCTGTTATTCCTCAAGTAATTGCAGATAGTCAACTATTTATTGCTTGTCTCTCTCAACGTTCTATCGCCAAACGTGGATATGTACAGCAAGAGTTTAGAATTGCCCTGAATCAGATGGCGAGTTTCCCACCTGATTATATTTACCTGATCCCGATTAGATTGGATGAGTGCGAGATTCCTAATTTACGGCAGGAAGAATATGGCATCAACCTAAGAGATATACACTGGCTCGATTACTGGGAGGCTGATGGCTTTGCTAATTTAGAACGAGCGATCGCTTTTCAATATGGCTCTTTTACTCAAAATCCACAAGATCTGAGCGCTTTTCAGTATGGATCTTTTGCTCAAGATCCACAAGACCAACACCAAAATTTCACTCAAGATTTGGGAAATGGGATCAATTTAGAAATGATTGCCATACCAGGTGGCAGCTTTATGATGGGTTCACCAGAAGGTGAAGGACATAATGATGAAAAACCTCGACACAAAGTTACTGTTCCGTCTTTCTATATGGGTAAATATCCCATTACTCAAGCACAGTATCAACAAGTAATAGGTAACAATCCCTCAGATTTCCAAGGTGACAACCGTCCTGTAGAGCAAGTTTCCTGGAACGATGCCGTAGAATTTTGCCAAAGTTTATCCCGACAGACAGGAACAGAATTTCGACTGCCGACAGAAGCAGAATGGGAATATGCTTGTCGTGCGGGAACAACTACTTCCTATCATTTTGGCGAAATCATTAACGATCAGCTAGCCAATTATGGAGTAAATATCGCAGAAACAACTCCTGTAGGACAATTCTCTCCTAATGCCTTTGGTTTACACGATATGCATGGCAATGTCTGGGAATGGTGTCAAGATGATTGGCATGATAACTATGAAGGTGCACCAACTGATGGTCAAGCATGGCTTGCAGGAAAAGGTATTAAAAAGGTAACACGTGGTGGTTCCTGGATTAGCAATCCTTTTTACTGCCGTTCAGCGATCCGCGGCGACGATTCCCCCGACTTCCGTGACTTCGGTATCGGTTTTCGTGTTGTCTGCGTCTCCCCTTTGCAGTGAACAGTGAACAGCTCATGTAGGTTGGGTAATGCCAGTGTTTTTCATAATCAGTCTTTCAATTTACTATTCGCCATAACCCAACAAAACAAGATGTAATAGATGCTTTAATATTTAATTTATAAACAGTCTCTAAAGCTATCTGTAGTCAATATAAAATAGTAAAGTTATTAATACCAGTTCTCCAAAATAGCGGGATAATTAAATTTAGGTAGGACACACAAAGGGGGACTCCCCGCATAAGGTTATGTTTTTATTTTATTTAGATATTAGTATTTTATAGTATGTCAGATGAACAACCTGATTATCGAAACTGACATTGCCGATATTCTCAAAGATAATTAGATCAGATCAAAAGAGATTCTCAAAGAAGTTGGTAGTATTAAACAGGAAGTCAACAATCTCAAGGTCGGTTTAGAAACTGTTAAAGGTGATATTAAAGCATTAGACATTAAAGTAGATCAGCTTGATAAAAGAATTAGTAACAGCGAATTAACCAATCGTGGCGTGTTAATTGGTTTGGTCGTTATTATCCTTGGTGGTGCGGCTAAACTCTTCGGCTTGATGGGCAATCCTTATAAAGACTCTATAACAATCCTACCTAGATTGAGAAAATTATTCTGCTTGTAGTCTTTTGTTGTTAGTCTTTAGTCACTGGTAATATTTGCAAATGATTTAGGACTACTGTATTTTTACTAATTTAATCAAGGAGAGCTAAAAATAAACTTAATCTATACAGCTATTTCTTGTCGCTTTCATTACTAAGGTGTTGTTGCTATCTATAAAAGCTCTAAAAATTCTCCAACTGTAAGTTCTGTGTCTCGAAGTATTTTACGTAATAAGCCTTTACCCAAATTCTGGTTGCCATGAACGGGAATAGTCACTACTCGATTATCTTTATGTTTCATTCTGACATGGCTGCCTTTTTGTCGAACTACCTGGAAGCCAATTTTTTCTAAAGCACTGATTGTTTCTTTGGCAGTAACCGTAGGCAGTTTTGGCATTAGACAGTAATTTTATGGATGCCTACAAATTCAGATGAAGATGTTTGGTTTTCTTCTTCTAAACAAAGCTCTATTGCTTCTTTGATATTATTCATTAACTCATCAACTGTTCTGCCTTGGGAATAGCAAGCCTTAAGTTGAGGTACTTCTCCAACGTAATATCCATCTTCATCCCGCTCGATAATAACGTAAAACTCTCTTTCTGTAATGCTCATAGGTCTTACTTTTTACTTACTGCTAATCCTATCACAGTAATTATTCAATTTTGAAGACAACAGATTCATCTATCTGCGTTAATCTGTGTTTATCTGCGGACTCCGTTTTATTTGTCTCAAATTATGAGCAGATGTTAAAAATAGTTGGCATAATATATCCCATCTCAAAGCATGAATCTGATCAAGCTCTTATCTGCACTGTTTCTCATCTTGCTAGTTAGCTGTAGCGCCCAACCTGATAGAGAGAACTTGCTAGCAGCAAAGGTAACACGGGTGGTTAGTGGTCAGACGGTTGAAGTTAGGTTGACAGGGGCAACTGAGGTCACTAAAGTCAGAATTACGGGTATAGATGCCCCAGATCTTCGTCAAGATCCTTGGGGACAAGCAGCCAAGAGCAAATTATCTGAGTTAGTCATGGGATTGCCTGTTTTAATTGAGTCAGAACTAGATCGCGATCGCTTTAACCGTATCAATGGTCATCTTTGGCAAGGACAAACTTTAATTAGTCAGCAGTTAGTAAAGTCGGGATGTGTACTGGCAAACGATAGATATGCTCATCGATATAGTAAGCTGCTGGTGGAGTCTCAAGAATATGCTCGCTTGATGGGTTACGGGATCTGGAATCCACAGCAAGCAATGGGAGAAACTCCTCGTCAATTTCGCTCAAAAAATAACCAATGACTCAAGCTGAACAACTACAGATTTTTTTGGATGTCGCTACAGAATCAGTATTAGCTGCGGGTGCAGTTTTAAAAGAGCGTTGGGGTAAGCTGACCAATGTTCAAGAAAAAGGTCGTCCAGGAGATTTAGTAACGGAAGCCGATAAATTGGCTGAAGCCGAGGTGCTAAATGTTCTCAAGCGTCACTTGCCAGATCATCAAATATTAGCTGAGGAGTCAGGGGCATTAGGCAATGCCGATAGTGAATATTTATGGGCGATCGATCCTTTGGATGGCACCACTAACTATGCTCATGGTTTACCTCTAGCGGCAACTTCTGTAGGTTTAATGATTGATGGAGTCCCGACTGTGGGGGCGGTTTATAATCCTTTTAGCGATGAATTATTTCAAGCCGCAACAGGATTGGGCGCAACCTGCAATCGTCGTCCCATTCAAGTTTCTCAAACCGCTGAATTGAGTAAAAGCTTATTGATAACTGGCTTTGCCTATGATCGCCGTGAAACAAAGGATAATAACTATGCTGAATTCTGTCACTTAACTCATTTAACCCAGGGAGTACGCCGACTCGGTTGTGCATCAATGGATTTGGCAGGAGTTGCCTGTGGTAGATTAGATGGCTATTGGGAACGAGGTATCCAGCCTTGGGATATGGCGGCAGGAATTGTAATTTTGCGGGAAGCTGGAGGGAAAGTCACCGCCTACGACGCTAGTCCTTTAGATATTGCTTCGGGTCGCATTTTAGCCACCAATGGTTTGATCCATGAGGCGTTAAGTCAGGCTTTAGCTGCAACTCCTGCACTTAGCGAATGGAAATCTTAGGTTGATAGATAGCATCTTGCTTGGTTTGCTTTTGCAAACTTATGTTAATAAGTAATGCTTTTGTCAGGTGTTGCTGATATCAAATCTCTTAATGCTTGAAGTTTTCTTTAGAGTGATTTGTCTTAGAAATTTAATGTTCTAGAATTCTTTATAAGTACGCCTTGCGAACGAAGTAGTGGGCAGAAATTTGACATTTCGACATTTCGACATTTCGACATTCTGACTTTGCTAACGCCTTTGGGGTCAAATAGATTCCAATTCAGTTAGCAGTCAGAAATACTGCTTTTGAAGTCAACACTTACCTCCAGTATTAAAACATGAAACTATCCCTGCCTGTGAAGCTAGCTACGATGGGTACCATTGGCATAAGTGCGATCGCGCCTTGGCAAACTACTAATGCGACTGAATTTAGTGAATTTGCTGTGGATCAAAGCCAGTTTGTTGCAGTAGCAATTCCCTATAACTATCGAAGATATCGATTGGCAATTATTGAACAAATACCTGGACAACAAGCTTGCTGGCAAGAATCAGAAAGTTATCCCACTAAGGTTGATTTATTGCTGCTTGATTTTGACCATACCAATAGCTGTCGCAGAGGAGTGGATACTAATGGTTACTCCCTGAGATATAACGGCAAAGATGACAAAGTAGAATACACCCTAGATTTGGTCGAAAATGGCGGCAAGTTAGATTTAGTTGCCGATCATGCCGATCCTAATCAGCAGGATTTAGTTATTGGCAGTACCACTGGTTTAGTTGAGGCACCAATGAGGATTGATCTCAATCCAGAGTGGCAATTTACCAAGCGACTATATCAGGGAGGTGCTTTACAGCATATTTATATGAGCAATAATCCTCATCCTCAGGTTTTGTCGAATGTTCCAACCCTGGCGATGACAAATGATCCAGCAAACTTCAACAATGATCAAGCAGTGGTACTACACCCACAACCCTTACCCTCAAATAAATCCGCAGCGAATCAGCCGATCACTAAACCTGTTCCTGTTGCCATAGTCGAAGGTTTCATTACCAACATTGTGATGCCTCTGAGTCAAGCCGTTTTTGATACTTACAAAAACTTATTGACCTCTACTAAGTCTTCTAGTGATCACCAATCTCATCTCAATAATCAGTCCATGGTCAGTAAAGGCGATCTTGGGTAAATCAGGATAAATCAACTGGTGAATTGCCTGTAAACTCAGAACACAATACTAGGAAACAGATGGGGAATACCCGTCTTTTTTTTAACCAGAATCAGAATTAGTCATAATAGTGAAATAGTGAATTTATGTTGACCAGAAGCTTAATTGCTATATCTTTAGCTACAGGCGTTGGTGCGATTGCGGTTATCAATCATAACCAACCTCAGAAAACGATAGGTTCCACCAGAACTAGCAATGTTGACGAAGTGAACGCAAGCCCCGTCCGTTTAGGGCGGGGTACTGTTCACCAACTAAAATTTACAGAAATAGAGTGCGAAGTTGATGTTGCTGAGACTCATAAAAATAGTGGTGATAGTTACAGCAAATTAGGAGAATATGAAAAAGCGATTGCTGAATATAGCAAAGCAATTTCTTTGAAGCCAGAATATGTAGAGGCTTATGCAAATCGCGCAGTGATATTTAATAGATTAAAACAATACCGTCAAGCGAACTCAGATTATAAAAAACTCATCGATATCGGTGGAATAGGTAGTGAGATTTATCGAATCAGGCTTTCGGAAACTGTGAATCTACTAACAGACTCTGAACAAGAGACTATTAAGGGTAATAAAGAAATCGCTGATCTTACTAAAGCGATCAATAACGATCCGCAACGCCATTTTAACTATTCACAGCGCGCAGGTATTTATCTTCACCTTGAATACTACGTCCTGGCTTTGGCTGATTATAATACAGCAATTTCTATCAAACCACAAAACCCTTATGCTTATGCAGATCGTGGATCTACTTATCACCAACTAAAACAATACGATCAGGCTTTGGCTGACTACAACACAGCAATTTCCATCGAGCCAACTGGTTTTGTAAAATATGTTGATTATGATTACATTTACAGTCGGCGTGCCGATCTTTATCGAGATTTAAAACAGTATGACAAAGCTATAGCTGACTATTCTCAAACTATTGCTATTTCAAAAATGCCAGGAGCATCTAACAGTAGTATAGTTCCAGAGGCTTACAACAAGCGTGCCGATCTTTATCGAGATTTAAAACAGTATGACAAAGCTATAGCTGACTATTCTCATACAATCGCCAATTATCCACGCGACCTTTTTGGTGTCGATACTTATGCTTATAGAAGGCGTGCCGATCTTTATAGAGAGTTAAAGCAATATGACAAAGCTATAGCAGACTATTCTCAAACTATCGCTAAATATACTTCAGACTATTGTATCAATTGCGAGACTCGCGCTGCTGTCTTTTACGATAAACGTGCTGCAATGTACCGCGAAATAGAACAATACGACAAAGCGATCGCCGATTATGCCCAAATTCTTGCTATTTTTCCTAAGTCTGCTGATACCTACAAAAATCGTGGCGATCTTTACTTAGAATTAGGTGAGATTAGGCAAGCTAAAGAAAATTGGCAAGAAGCTGCTGAGTTATATCAGCGACAAAACAATTGCGAACAACATCGAATTGTCCAGCAGCAATTGCAGAAAAAGTATTTATGGCTTCATCTTAAATCTTTTCGCGTTACGGATTTACTAACGCCGATAAAATCCAGCAACTAGCTAGTACTGCTGCGCGGAAGTCAGAAGTCAGAAGTCAGAAGTCAGAAGCATTTAATTGTTAGGCTTTGAGCATTTACGAATGGTTACTTTATTTACGCCCATGTCTACTAGTTATACTAAATTTGATCGGTATAAGTTATGTAAAACTAGTCGTATTTGAACCAATGATAATTAGCTAAGTAGGAACAGTTTATTAAATTTACTTTTGCAAACCTATGTAAACAAGTAATGCTTTTGTCAGTTGTTGCTGATATTAAATCCTGGAATGCTTGAAGTTTTCTTGAGAGTAGTTTGTCTACGGTACTAAGTGTTTTAAAATTCCCAATAAATACTTATTACTAAAGAAGTAGTAAAAATAAACTTGAATAAACTCATTTTGCTGATTTTGCTGATGGCTACGGGGTCAGATTGATTCCAATCAAATTAGTGAATCAGAAATGCTGATTTTGTATTCAAAACTTACCTAAACTATCAAGATATGAAATTATCCTTCTCTGCAAAGCTGGCAACCGTGATCTCTATTGGCATTAGTGCGATCGCGCCTTGGCAAGGTACTAATGCTACTGAATTTGATGAATTTGCGGTAGATCAAAGCCAGTTTATCGCCGTTGCTGTTCCCTATAATTATCGAAGATATAGATTAGCAATTATTGAGCAAATACCTGGACAACAACCTTGCTGGCAGGAATCAGGGAATTATCCAACTACGGTTAATTTGTTGCTGTTAAATTTTGACCATACTAATAGCTGTCGTAAAGGGGTTGACACCAATGGCTATTCCTTGAGGTATAACGGCAGAGATGACAAGGTGGAATATACCCTCAATCTAATTGACAATGGTGGACAGTTGCAGTTAATTGCAGACCATGCAGATGCTCACCAACAGGATTTAGTTATCGGTAGTACTAGTGGCTTGGTTGAAGCCCCAATGAAGATTAATTTGAACCCCGAGTGGCAATTTACCAAGCGTCTTTATCAGGGTAGTGCAATACAGCATATTTATATGAGCAATAATCCTAATCCTCAAGTTTTGAGCAATGTCTCAACTCTGGCAACTACCAATGACCCTGCAAATACTAATCCCTCTCAAATTGCTCCTCAGCAACAGCCCTTACCCCAAGAACAACCTGTGGCAACCCAGACACAATCTAATCCCGCGACTCCTCAACCTCCTGCCAACACAGTAGAGGGCTTAATCACTAATATTCTGACTCCTCTTAGTCAAGCTGTTTATGATACTTATAACAGCTTGTTTACTCCTGCTTCTTCTTCTAATCAACCTCAATCTCCTCAAGGTGATCAGTAATCTAAAGAGTGGAGGTTAAAGAAGTTAAACAATATCGGCGCCAGTTAAAACCAAAAAAAGACGGGCAATATAAAACCCGTCTGGTAATTAACTAGAAAGCTAATTAGATTTATTAGCCAACAAAACTAAATCTCACAAAAATCAATGTCTGATTTAAACCGTTTCGGCAGTCAAGACAAAATCATCAAAGTCAAGATCGCCACCACCGATTTCATCTTCAAAACCGAAGATGTTCTCACCTAATGATTGGACATTGTCAAAACCTTCGGGATTAACCTCGGCAAAAGAACTAAAGAATTGCGCTCCATCAGCTAAAAGGTAAGGTACATAAACAAAATCACCTTCTAGATCCAAAGTAGTGGCTTCACCGTCACCTATTTCTGCTACACTATTGGCGATCGCCGAATCGATATAACCTTCATCTCCTACGGCAATTTCAGCACCGCTAACGGGATCAATTACTGTCCCAGTTTCGTCAATTGCCTGGTAAAAGCCACCGACATTCTCGTTACTCGCGTTAACTACAGCACTTAAATCGACTGTTAAATCTTCGGCATCTAATAGGTTAATCACTTCTGCATCAGCAGCAGTAGCAGCATCAACAAGGGTATCGCCGATGTCTGCGCCAGTTAATTCAGCCGCCCCTAGTGCCTCGGCAAATTCTGGGGCGATTAATAGATCTGCCTCAGTAATTTCTAATGACTCAGAATCGGCAGTTAGGCTACCTGGAACGCCGACATCAAATAAGATTTCTAAATCAAGAGCATCTTCAGTTGTATCGGCTACGAAAAAGCCGCTAGCTGTTTCTGAAACTCTTGTTTCATCAAAGCCAATGGAGAAATCTCCTACTGTTACTTCGTCCCCACCTAAGCCCAGAGTAATTGTTCCTGAATGTTCAATCGAACCGCTTACTGGTGCAAATGGATCAATTGCAAATGCAAAGTCAGTATCTTCGATAATAGGAAATCCTACTTGAAAGTCTTCAGAAGCGGGTTCTCCTGTACTGTCGGCACTAACCAAAGTAATTCCTGCCGCTGATTCAAGTAGAGGTAAATCGAGGAACACACTGGTAGTTCCAGAAGCTATCGAAAAGGTCTCTGGGGTTGTTGGTTCTACTTCTACTTCTTCATCGGCTGGAGAAATGAAAATATCAGTATCAGAGGAAGTGGAAACAGCAGTATCGGTATCAGAGGAAGTAGCAGTGTCAATATCAGTAGTGACATCGCTAGAAATAGCGGCATCGATTTGAACCTCGCCAACATCAGCACCCGTTAAAGCAGTATCACCCAAAGCATCCGCTAGTTCAGGCGCAAGCAGTAAATCTTTGTCAGAAATTGTTAATGATCCAGAATCAGCAGCAACATCACCAGTTATGCCGACATCAAACAGGACTTCTAACCCTAAAGCATCGTCAGTTGTATCAGCTACGAAAAAACCGCTAGCGGTATCGGAAACCCTCGTTTCATCAAAAGCAATTGAAAACTCTCCCAAGGTTACATCCGCACCACCTACACCAAGAGTAATCGTACCAGAATGCTCGAAAGAACCACTAACGGGAACAACAGGGGGCGTTTCAAATGTAAAGTCGGTATCTTCGACAATAGGGAAACCTACCTGAAACTCATCAGAGGCTGGTTCTCCTGTACTGTCAGCACCAACGAAAGTAATTCCTGCCGCTGATTCGAGTAAGGGCAAATCAAGGAATACGCTGGTAGTACCTGAGTCTACTGTAAAAGTATTTTGAGACATTAATCTATGCTAGTTTTAGTATCAATTAGCACTTTGAGGTTGATCGTATTACCTATTTCAAAGGCTTTTACGCTCAATTTCCCAATTAATTAAACTAGCTATATAAGTTACAGGTGAACATATTCTCAGGATTATGTAAATATTCTGTGAAGTAAAAGTAAATTAAGTTAAGCAAATATAGTCGTTTTAATTAACTTTTATACCTTCTAATTATTCTGTTCGGGGGACTAGGGATAGGGGATTGTGGTGCGACCCACAGATTAAAATCAAAAAAAAGACGGGTCTGATAACACCCGCCTTAGAATTAACCAGAACTAATTATGTTGAGCAATTGAAATAAGCCAATCGTTCGTTGTGTCAGATTGAAATAGTTTCAACAATTAAAACAAGATCGTTAAAGTCAAGATCACCACCAACTATGTCCTTAAGATTGAAGTTATCTTGGCTGAGTGATTGAACATGGTCAAGATCTTCAGGATTAACCTCTGCAAAGCAGCTCAAGAACTGCTCTCCATCGGCTAACAAATAAGGAACGTAGACAAAATCACCTGCTAAATCCAAAGTGGCTGTTTTACCATCACCTATTTCAATAATGCTATTAGCGATCGCCGTATGTAGCGATCGCTCTTAATTAGTCCAAGATTTAGAATCCCAGATCTGATTGAGGATTGAAACAGGATCTAAGACCTGATAGAGGTATTTTCACTCCAAGAGTAGTTTGGGCAATTGTTGCGTTTTGGGATTAATATCAAATCCTATTTTGATATAAGTAAAAGTTTTATTGTCTTTTATTTTAATTAAAAAATTTCTATAATTTACATTTCGCAATCTTGAAAATTTCTTGTAATTTGGCAACGAAAACCATAGGGTTTGAGCTACAATTAAATAGTCTTTAGGGACTACAGTGCCAAAAATATTTATACCTTCTAAAAGCCTTATTTCTTGGTAGCAAGTTTTTCTTATTGAGAATCCACTCTCCTCAGAACTGCAAAAAAATGATTCTCTTAATAAAAATTAATTGTATCTAAAGGTAACGAAAACCGAGGCTAAATTTGACAATGTTATGTTTTTGTGGGTTCCTTGAGGCGATCGCAATACAGATATAGAAATCTAGCATACGTCTAGTGTGAATTAAAATTCAGAATGATTTATTTTAAGCCATAAGCCATAAGCCATAAGAAATACAAGAGCAGAAGCTCAAATCATTTTGGAGTATGAGGTCAAGAAATATAGATTGATTTGCTTGATTTTCTATTTCTCAAGCTTAAAGCTTAGAGCTTAGAGCTTATTAACGG
>JBCDDK010000108.1:0-23717 GCA_039180345.1 Cyanobacteria bacterium P01_G01_bin.39
ATCAACTATCAACTATCAACTATCAACTATCAACTATCAACTATCAACTATCAACTATCAACTATCAACTATCAACTATCAACTATCAACTATCAACTATCAACTATCAACTATCAACTATCAACTATCAATTATTAACAAAAACCGAGGTCTGGACTATACCGCATTAAAGTGAGAAACGTTATATTTATTTTTTATGTTTAAGGTTGGTTTAGCTTATCGTTATCAGCAGTATTCTGGTAATTGTGAAAGTGTGAATAATCTGAGCTGGGCAGAAAAAATTGTTCGAGAGGGTTTTATAATGTTGAGTATTAAAAGCCTTGTAACTAGCAGCAATACAGTAAATAAAAGGTTGAACTATAATCATTGAAATCTGAAAATATTACTATTTTTTATTCATTGATATTGAGATTGTCTATTTCTACTTCTATTCCATTAGATTTTTTAATTGATCTATTTTGAAAATCAATAATGTAGCTATTAGTTTTACCTTCGTCATTCATAATTTCATATATCAAACTAATTATTTTCGTGAGAAAAGCGTTGTCTACATCACTGCTCAAAAAGACTGTTTCTCCAGTGTTTGTCTGCATCAATAACCCATAGTTTACTGGCTTTTTTATTCTTTCGATAATAGCGAAAAAAGCTATAAAATAGAGAAAAATTACAATTAATATAATCCAATAGTTATGATTGATAGACACTGCTAGCATAAGTGTTCCCATAAAAAGAGAGAAAACAAGAGTATTAGTACCAATAATATCACCAGGCTTTTGTCTGACAATTTGAATAGATTCGATTCCATCTAGACTATAAATTGCTTGAGATGTCTTTAAAACTTTTTTTCCCAAATAAATTTTATATTTATCATTTTCTTCTAATTGCTTTTTACTTAAAATTGATTTGTCAACAAAATTATAAAAAGATAATGCTGATACTATGGCAGAAGTAACTGATATCATAATAATAATGTAAGCGTATTCCATGACTTAACTACCTTGGATGCTGTTTATTTCAGATACGGTTATCCACTTGCACAAAATACTCGTCAATAATGATAGTAAAAAGAGAATAATTAATGTTCTTAGTAAAAGAGAAGGGTCTTTAAAATTTGATGTTCTATTAAGATGAGAAATTATTGTATATAAACCGCCAGAAAACAATGTTGTTATAAAGCAAGTTCCTATAACTACAATTTCTACTGTATTCAAGTTCTTGCCCAAAGAAAATATATCTCCAATTGAACCTGCGCCTAAAGCAATAGCAATTAATAATATTTGTCCATCATTTAGAAAATCTTCCCATGTAGGCTTTCCTTGTGTTTGAATCCTTATCCAGTAGTCAAAACACATGGGTAATAATGCTATTAAAACAGTAAACACAAACCATAAAACTACTTGCTGCTTGACCATGTATCTTGATTGCTATTCATAATAAGGAATAGAATAAGTTAAGGATAAAGTTTTATTACCACAAAGACAACTGAACCTCTACTAACTGAACTATATTTATATTATTTTTAAAAGGCTCGCTTTCCCTAGAAAAGATGGAGATCGCTTTAATCGTAAAAATTGCTGCTGATAATTTCAGTTTGGAATGGTAGTTATCAGAAGCCTTGGAAGTTTAGAGCAAAGGCGAATAAGTATAAATGTCTTTTGTCTGTGAGATCGCTTTATTAAAGCTATATCTTATAAACTCAATTTTAAATAATTATCAAAAGCTCAAATAATTTTTGTTGATTGCATGCTCAACAATATTATGAGGTGAGCAAAACCCACCCCATAAATAAAACCGTTATCAACTAATTAGCACAAGCTGCACAACCTTCACTCGACTCTTTAAAGTCATCCTTCTGCACAGTCCGCACATAATAAACAGCTTTACAACCTTCCTTCCATGCCATAACTAAAGTGTCAAAGATATCTTTGGCTTTGACTGCTCTTTCAGGTTCATCAGGGAAGTATACCCCTTGATTAAGGTTAAACAGTAATTCCATGGAAATACCTGTATCGATCCACTGCTGCATAGTAGCCACAGCTTTGACTACGGTTTTCTGATTCAGGCTTTTGTTCTCACGATAAAACCAAAAACAGTCTTCAATAAAAGGTGGTGCAATGGGTACGGTACCTTTTGCCCACTTGTCGTAAAAGAACTTGCTGTATGCAGGTAAGATGCTGGCAGTACATCCTTGAACTAAGGAAGAAGAAGTATTAGGTGCGATCGCGGTAATATGAGAGTTACGGATACCGTGGGTTTGAACCTCCTGGGATAATTCTAGCCAACGCTCTTGATTTGCTGTCAGAGGTAAGATCTCTGATAGGGATTTGGAACCGAGTAATTTACCTTTACTCCATTCACTACCATTGAAAGCAGCATAAGCGCCTCGTTCTTTGGCTAATTTCATCGAGGCAAAAGTACACCAGTAGCCAACTTCTTCAAAAAGCTCGCTAATTTCTGTCAAGCTTTCATAACTTAAATGATGTTTTGCCAACCAGTCAGCCAATCCCATACAGCCGACACCGATAGTACGATATTTATCGTTATGAGTTTTACTGTCTTTGAAGGGAGGCTTGGTAATATCAATCGTATTATCGAGAATCCTAACGGCTAACTTAGCAATTTCCGCAATTTCTGATTGCTCGACATTTGCTAGATTAAGAGACACTAGGTTGCAGCAATGCGCTTCTAATCCAGGCTTAACATTACTAAAGCTCTCACAACAAAGGTTGACTCCAGGAATATATCCTTCATGCTTATTAGGATTTGCCCGATTAATAGTATCTTTGAACGCTAGGTAAGGCATTCCTGTCTCCACCTGACTCCGCATAATATGTTTAAACAACTCGCGGGCATCTACTTTTTTGTAGAGGGTAATCTTATTACCTAACTCTGACTCAATGGTGGCATATGCTGTTTCAAAGTCTTGACCCCATTTTTCCGCTAGCTCAATACCCAGCTTTTCTTTAACTTCGTAGGGATCTACTAACGTCCAGGTTTCTTTTGCCTCAACCCGACGCATAAATTCATCAACGATTACCAGTTGCGGAAAAACATCATAAGCCTTACGACGGCGATCGCCATTTTCTGCCTGCATCTCCAAAAACTCAGGCACATCCAGATGCCAAATATCCAAGCCTATGGTGACAGCACCAGCTCTTCTGCCACCCTGGTTAACTGCGATCGCCGTATCGTTGAGCAGCTTAATCCAGGGAATTACGCCACCAGAAGCATTATCTTTACCCATTACCCAGCTACCAGTAGCGCGGATACGACTAACGTTAACCCCGACACCACCACCATTCTTAGAAATGCGTGCGGCATTAGTAATCTCTTCAAAGATGCTTTCCAAATTATCGTCCATGGCGATAATAAAGCAGCTACTCAAAGAACCGTTGGGAATACGCAAGTTAGCTAAGATCGGCGTAGCTAAAGAAATTTTCCGTTGAGCGATCGCTTGATAAAATGCTTTGGCAACAGTTAATCTAACTTCAGGCTGCTCATTAACAGCCAAGAGTAAAGCACAGGTCAAAAATGCCTCTTGGGGTAGTTCGTCCGTCAACAAATAGCGCTTAGTAAGTAGCACTGCCCCTGCATAATCATAATCCTTGTCCCATTCTGGGTTAATCCAGGTTCCTGCTTCTGTCAGTTCCGCCTCAGAGTAACTTAAAATTTGGCGATCGTAACGTTCGGCATTTATCTGCAACTGCACTGCCGCTAAGAAATCTCCATAGCCAAAACCTCGATTTACCTGGGTATCTTTCCAAAGACTCCAGATATGAAGTCTGCCCGCTACATAACGCCAGGCAGGCTCATCAGGGCTACACATACCCAAAGCACAGTCAATTAAATTGTCTTGAATATCTCTAGTGGTTACACCATTACGCAATCTAGTAGTTAACCCAGCTTCAAGAGTAATTGGATTAACATTTTGTGAATCACAAGCCCATTCAACTACGGAACGAATCTTAGTTATGTCTAGCGGTGTTGGTGAGCCATCTCTTCTAATCACCAAAATAGATGAAGCGGCAAGATCAGAATCTGTCTGTGATGTTGCTACCTCTAAATTACCCAAATTAGGATTAGCAAGGGGCTGATCAAATCCAGTTTTTAAACCTGGCGTATCTGTTGCCGCACTGGCTGTTGATACTGAGTTACTAGTTAACGGGAAGGTTGGCTGCATATACTCTGAGGCTGAAAATTGTGACTGATTTGTGAATACTATCCTGCCATTAAATGACTAGGCTGGCTTTTTCTTTGTCTACTATAACCCAACTTTTCCTATATATAGCGTTACAATCCTGAAAGTTAGCTCATATTACTCTATATGTGGTATTTTTTTGGACTTTGGTCAAAATTTATGAAAAAATGATCTAAGTTGCTGGTAGTTAATAGCTAGCCAACGCTGAAATATCGGTAATTTTGAATTTCCACTAGTGAAGCGTGAATAGTATAATTTTTAGAATATTCTTGAGACCATAGCAAAAATTATTTGAATTATAGAGTGAATAATCAACCCAATGAAGTTTATCTAAATCACCCTACTTTCGGACTTCTTTACAGAATATGTCTGTTAAAGAATAATCAAGAATTATTTACCACCCTTTACGCTCAACGTCTATTTTTCACGGTGACTGCCAGCAGCGACTCGTTCTTGTTTGAGCCTATAAGTCGCACCGATGCTCGTATGTTGGTAGAAAGTTTGCTACGAAGATTACTTTTAGATCGAGAAACAGAAAAGCATCGGCAATTACAGGCTGTTTATCAACGTACTTTTCTTTAGTTACTTATGCCCATTTCAAGATTTACTCCATGACAGGATCTAGAATTTCACAGCAAATAGACTTAATTAAGCAAGAAATCTCTTCAGATATTGAGTTAATTGCCGTTACGAAACAGGTCAGTATTGAAGCGATGCGCACTGCATATGCCGCAGGGATCAAAAACTTTGCAGAAAATCGTCTACAGGAGGCTCTAGAAAAGCAGCAGCAGCTACAAGATTTATCAGATATTAAGTGGCATTTTATTGGACATATCCAAAAAAATAAAGCCAAAAAAGTTATTGAAAATTTTGACTGGATTCACTCAGTAGATAGTTTATCTTTGGCGAAAAGATTAAATAGACTGTCTGAGGAATTAAACTTAAGACCTAAGGTGTTACTTCAGGTCAAAGTTTTACCTGATCCCAATAAATATGGCTGGGAGGTTGCTAGTTTGTTAGATGATTTGGCAGATCTCAACCACTGTAAACAGTTGGTTTTTCAGGGTTTGATGACAATTTTGCCTTTAGGATTATCCGAGAAGGAGAGCTTAGGTGCATTTCAAGCCACCCAAGAACTTGCAGTAACTATCAATAGCCAAAACTATGATAATTTGACGATGAAAGAACTATCAATGGGTATGTCTGGGGATTATAGGTTAGCAATTAAGGCTGGGGCAACCAAAATTCGTCTAGGACGGATTATCTTCGGAGAACGAAAATAGTTGGCAATTACAGGCTCTTGAGTTTTTAAGGAGCATAAGCCTATGTTAATTACAGTTGCTTCAAGTAAGAATTGTACGAATAAAATTCACGTAGACTTTTCCTAATCCCCAGTCCCCAAGCCCCAACGGTGCGCGTACATGCGGCACAAAGGCTATCGCCTTAAGTCGCGTCTAGCGACGCTTGCAAGCTTTGCTTGCTGTGCCATCGTCATGCGAAGCATGACTTTGCCTGCTTCGCAGGCTGTGGGTCGCACCGCAATCCCTCGAACAGATAACTCAAAGGGTAGAAAAATTATTTAGAACGATTATATTTCCTGAGAAGAGAAAGGACACGACTTACCATCATGCCCTTAGAAATTAGCTTACACAATCTAATCAAATAGATTAACTAATTAATCTGTACTGCCAGTTGGCAAAGATTTTTCGTCAACTTTTGTCCACTCAGTGTGTAAAAATTCACCTCTTGGGCGATCAACTCTTTCGTAAGTGTGAGCTCCGAAATAATCTCTTTGCGCCTGAGTTAGGTTTTGGGGGAGAGTTGCCCGACGATAGCTATCAAAATAGTCCAAGGAAGAACTAAATGCCGGGACGGCAATACCTAACTGATTGGCGGTTGCCAAAACTTTACGCCAAGCCAACTGACGGTCTAAGATTGACTGTTTGAATTCAGGTGCCAGAAGTAGGTTTGGTAAATCAGGATGATCATTGAAGGCTTTTTTAATTTTGTCTAAAAATCCAGCCTGGATAATACAACCACCTTTCCAAATTCTAGCTATCTCCGCTAAGTCGAGGTTGAAGCCAAATTCTTTTGAGGCTTTGCTCAGTAATGCCATGCCTTGAGCATAAGAACACATTTTCGAGCAGTATAAAGCATCTCTGACTTGATTGATAAACTGCTGCTTATCTCCATCGTATTCGCCACCAGGAGCTGAAATTTCTTTGGAAGCGGCAACTCGCTCGTCTTTGTATGCCGACATGACGCGAGCATTAACTGCGGCATAGATTGTGGGAATAGGTACCCCTAATTCTAGGGAGCTAACTACCGTCCAACGTCCAGTACCTTTCTGTCCCGCAGCATCCAAAATTGAGTCCACGAGTGGCTGGTTGGTTTTAGGGTCGGTGTTGGCAAAAATGTCAGCAGTAATCTCAATCAAGAAAGAATTAAGCTCATCGGTATGATTCCACTGGCTGAACACTTCCTGTAGTTCTTCACCACTTAAGTTGAGGGTACTTTTCATTAAATCATAGGCTTCGGCGATTAACTGCATATCACCATATTCGATGCCGTTATGCACCATTTTGACATAGTGACCTGCACCTCCAGGCCCAATGTAAGTTACACAAGGTCCATCGTCCACCTGTGCTGCAATCTTAGTCAGAATAGGTTCTAAATCGCGATAACCTGCTTCTGTTCCTCCAGGCATCAGGCTAGGACCATTGAGGGCGCCTTCTTCTCCACCACTAACTCCCATGCCGACAAATCCCAGTCCTGATGACTCAAGATCTTTGGTTCGTCTTTCTGTGTCGTTATAAAGGGAATTACCACCATCAATAATAGTGTCTCCCTGATCTAGTAATGGTTTTAACTGTTCAATCACAGCGTCTACAGGTTTTCCTGCTTTGACCATGACTAAAATATTACGGGGACGTTCTAGAGTTTGGACAAATTCTTCTAAGGAATAAGCCGCTTTTATGTCTTTGCCTTGACCGCGTTCTGCCATGAATTTCTCAGTTTTGGCAGCAGTACGGTTATAGACAGCGATAGGAAATCCGCGACTTTCTACATTGAGGGCGAGATTTTCCCCCATTACGGCTAACCCGATTACACCAAAAGTTCTTTTTGCCATGAGATTTAACTTGCTCTAAGGTTTTCTGTTTGCTGGAGATGGAAAATTACAATCTAAAAAAAGGCTAACGCAATTTCATAGATTAAGATTAATTCCTTAATTAACTCTTCTAATTTTTAGCTGTTCAATAGTATTAACGTTTAATTATGCCTAAAAAGTGTGTTTGACGACACAGTTTGAAATTAATTATAGAAGCTTAACTGATAAAGATTAAAGTACAATTAATGAATTTAATAATGTAGATAATAAACTAAAATCAACAATCATATTAATTGTATATTGCGTTTTATAGTTTAAAAAAGCAATATATTACGGAGCTAAGATTGTTGATTTTAGCATGGATTTTATTGATAACTGTAGCGCCACGACTATCAAACATGACTACTTTTATTTGATAATATATTCAATAAAGCAACAAAATATTAACTTGGAATTAAATGATTGTAAATTGTCAAAAAGAGCATAGTGACTGCTATCGTGACGTCTTAAAAGCTTATCTACCACTAAACTCATCTAAATTAGCATTTTTTTTAGGCATTTGATTATCTAGCAGGCAAAAACAGCCTAATCGCTTAATCTTTAGTCAATATTAATTCAACTAATATCTATATTCGGAATAAATTCTATAACTTAAGCTTATCCAAACTTGCGCTGATTGAACTATGCTTGCTAACAAAAATACCAAATGGCTGTGGCTGTAACTATAGTCTCAATAAGATATTAGTTGTCCATGGCACAGCGAAACCCTGCAAAAATCTGTCTTACGCTTGGGTGATACCAGTTACGAAAACTAGATCTTAAGGTTAGGCTATTTGTTGCCCAGCTACCTCCACGTAAAACTCGATGCTGCTCATCAAAATAAACTTCTGAATATCCAGGATAAGGGTAGTAATCAAATTGTGGATAACCCCCAAACCAAGAAGCAGTCCATTCCCAAACATTGCCCAGCATGTCGCGACAACCATAAATACTCCCTTCTCTATAGGTATTAACGGGAGTAGTATGTCCAATCAGGCGGCTGTGGTTACAGTTTGTAGATGCTCCTTGAGCTGCTTTTTCCCACTCTGCTTCTGTTGGTAATCTTTTCCCAACGAAATTAGCGTAGGCTTCTGCTTCGTAGTAGCTCACGCCGTAAACAGGATGGGCTAGCCAGTCTGGAGATTCAGACCAATATAAGGGTTGCGCCACAGGATTTTCTTGTAACCAATGCCATCCCACCTCACTCCAATATTTACGCTTTTGGTAACCACCCTTCTTCATAAAGATTGAGTATTGTTCACAAGTAACGGGAAAGCGGTCAATCCAATAGTCATCTAAGTGTACTTTGTGAGCCGGTTGTTCATTATCCAAAGCCTCAAGCAAATTACACCCCATAACAAATTCTCCTGCTGTAACCTTAACCATTTCTGGGTCTGAGTTAGCAATAGGATAAATTGAGTCATGGGAGACTATAGATTTTGAGTTACTTAGATTTGCGATTGATAAATTTCTTGAGAGATGTAATTGCCAGACAAGAGAAATTGTTTCACAGTGTTGGGTTTCGTGTTGCATCAACCAGCACCACAAACGCTCTTGCTCATTTAATGGGCAATATTCTAGGTAATTTAAGGTTCTTTCTCGAATAATCTGAAGATATTCTTTAATTGCGGTCAAGCTGGGTAATTTTTGTCTTTCACTTTTGGGTAAACCATCCGCAGCGAATAGAAGTTGGTATTTTGGGAAGCCAGGATCTTGATCTGCTAGATGTTTTAAAATCCAGTGCGCCTCGGTAAAAGCAATATGACCAAAATGCCAACCTATAGGGCTAAATTCTGGATGGGCTTGCTGATAAAAAAGTGCGGGATCGATCTCAATCAACAGATCCCATGTTTGTTGACGAGTTTGTTGTAATCCCCTAGCAATTGATTCTTTAAGAGATTGAACTGATGCTAACTTCAAGATTTTCTCCTACACCAATAAGACTTTTTTCTGGACACGCAACCCAGTCTCCTTCAAATAAAGGCTCTGAGGCAACAATTACAGCATCGGAGAAGCATTTATCCTTTGTATAGTATAAAGTAGGACTAGCTTCACGATTAGCATAGCGGCTGGCAGCCAATTCTTTACCGTTGCTCAAAACTATATTGGCGGAAAAATTGATATCCTCTGGTTGAGCTAATTCTACCAAGCGTAAAATAGTGTTCTTTAAGGCTTGTTGTAGGCTAAGTTGACTGTTGGTTTCTAACTCATTAACCACCAGAGCAAAAATATGCTCTGAATCAGTAGTACCTTCTATACGCTGGTAAGCAAAATCATGGAGTTTATTGCGAATTGGTCTGTAGAGAGTCTGACGAAAATCGTCAATAAAGCCATTGTGAATAAACAGCAGATTTTGATGAGAAAACGGCTGGCAATTAATCATATCCACGGAAAGGTTAGAAGTAGCACTCCTCACATATCCTAAATAGCATGATGATTTAATATAGCGTCCCAGTTGTGGCAAATTGGCATCATTCCAAATTGGCAAAACATTCTTGTAGGTATAAGGTGGGTTTGGGGATTGAGAATCATCATACCAACCAATGCCAAATCCATCGGCATTAAGCAATCCTGCCGTCATTTCTTGCGGTTTGTAGCTTTGGATAACCAAAGAATGTTCTGGTTTAATTAATATACGCTCTAATTGAATTGATGAACCGAGATAGCCTAATAATCGACACATTATAAATTGTTAGTATTCATGCCTTTAATATTCAAGCATGGGAATGATACGTTATGTGCGCTGCATCGCTTCTTGAACGGCGCAAAGCGCCATCGCCTTCGCAGAAGGCTCTGAGGCGAAGCCTCTGTGTCGCTCATGGGGGAAACCCCCAAGACCGCGCTGCATCGCTTCTTGCTGTTAAAAAGATTAAGTTTTAGCTTTTTTTAGCTTTTCTTTGCTGTTCAAACCAGGTCTGCAACTGATGACGACAGGACACCTCTTGGATGCCAGCTAATACCTGTAAACGATGATTGGAACAGTAACTATCAGGTAGATTGGTTACGGTACGAATGGCTCCTGTTTTGGGATCATCTACACCATAAACTAACAACCTGAGACGAGCCTGAATAATAGCCCCTGCACACATTGGACAGGGTTCTAAGGTAACATAAAGTGTACAGTTGTGAAGATAGCAACTATTAAGAGTTTTACAGGCGGTACGAATCGCTCTTATCTCTGCATGTGCTGTGGGATCTTGTTCTCTTTGTTTACGATTAGTGGCTTCTCCTTTAATTTCACCCTCGGAATTAACTATTACTGCTGCCACTGGAACTTCTCCCAAATTAGATGCAGTTTGAGCTAAGTTTAAAGCATACTTCATCCAGCGACAGTGACCTAAGTAAGTATCGTAGTTTAGTTGGGTTAAAGAGTCGATGATGCTTTGATGGCGAGATTTTTTGCTCATTTACTCATTCCATGATGCCAAAGAGAATATAAGCAATATATAAAACTACTGATAGATTTGCCATAGAAGACTATTGCACTAATGTTAAACTATTCAACCCAGATCTATTATTTGAAATAAACGGTAATGAAAATAGCCGACATATCACCCATTTTGTCAAGTCTTTTTGACAGCCAAGATATCAAGCACGATGTAGAAGAAGCTTGGCAAGTTAAAAATTCGCAAATACATTTATTGGTCATTCTCTCAGAAGACCATAGTTGGCTAAGATTATTAGCGCCTATTGCCGCAGCCACCGAAGCCCAATCTCTTTTACCTCAGTTAATGGAGGAAAATTTTAGTAGCACTCAAGAAGTCCGTTATGCTCTAAATCAAAATGTTTTGTGGGGTGTCTTTCATCATCGTTTAGACAGCCTAACTACCGAAGATTTTAAAAATGCGATCGCATCTTTAAGTTCTTTAGTGGAAAGAGGCTTATCACCATCTTTTAATCAGCTAATTGAAAAGCAAATTATCCAGATTGTTAAAGCAGCTAAAGCCCAAGGACAAAGTTTGGAAGCTACTTATCAAACCATAGATCGTTTCTATCAAGAAGGTGTGATGGGTGGTGTGGATCAAGATCCTGCTCAAAGAGAACAGTTTTTAGCAGCATGGAAAGCTCAGTTGGATCGTTTATGGTCTGAGGTTGAAGTTTAGTTTTTTCTCAGATATTCAGCTAAATTTTAATTACTAATAACTAAAAATTTCATGTTCAAATTAATAAAAATAATCGATTTTATAGTCGGTTATTTTTTTCTGACTAAAAATCATTAGGGATTAGATTTGGGTGTTACTGATTTATTGATGTTGATTTCTGAACAGCATGATAGTTAAGTATGTTTTGATTCTTATAAAATAATTAATAATAAACAAACTCTAATTTTCAATGTTAAAGATTTCTGAGCATGTTGCTATTCCTGATTCTGAAATTGAGATTAAGGCAGTTCGCGCACAGGGTACAGGGGGACAAAATGTTAATAAAGTAGCTACAGCTATTCATTTACGTTTTGATGTCCAAGCATCTTCACTAACTAAATTTTATCAAGATCGACTGCTACACAAACTTAACCAGTCTCAAATTACTAAGGATGGCGTAATCATTATTAAAGCGCAGCAGTTTCGGACTCAGCATCAGAATAAAGAAGATGCTCTCAGACGCTTAAAAGATCTTATTAAAGGTGCCTTAGTTAGACAGAAAAAGCGGCTAGCTACCAAACCATCTAAAGGGGCAAAAAGAAGAAGATTAGATAATAAGACGAAAAGAAGCAAGCTCAAGGCTTCAAGAAAAAAAGTTGACTATGATTAGGTTCTTTTAAGGATAAAAAAGAATGGTTGCGACATTCCTTTCCAATCCATTAAACCCAAAACTGTATTGTCATCTAGCTTGCGAAAAGCGTCATGAATCGGCAAATAATCATAAATCATCGTAGCACTAAGGCGATCGCGATATTGCATCATCCTTATTCTCGCTTTGCTTTTTTCTGTCTCAAGTAACTTGCTCATCCCTTGATAAAAGGGCTTTAATGATGGATTCTTGGGAATTGATACACCTAATCCCATCTCAGTAATAAGAGGATTAGGATCAACCTTAAAAATTGACTCGCCATCAGCAAATAGCAGAGGATGAACACAGTCAGGATTAACAAATTCTTTACCGTACCAACCAATAGTTTCCAATAAGCCATCTAGCGGATGATTGGTATTAAACCCCGAACCCTTCCATTTACCAATCATAAATTCTAGATCTACAGTATCCAGTCCATCAAACAGCCTTAACGCCTCCTCGGTAGTAGTATTTTCCTGCTGCAAAATTGTTTGAATTTCTGTAGTATTCATGGTTGCTATAACCGTACGTAATGTGTTATCAGGACAAGTCTATTAAACTCAGGGTCGGTAGTGGGTAGTAGGTATTAACTGTCCTAACCTAATCTTGTATTGCTATGGTGACAAAACATTAACAATATTATGGTATTGAAAGCGCAGAATTGACTTTAACCCTCCTACCTACTATTTTCTACCTTCTACTTTTTACCTAGCCTTTAAATATTGTATGTAAACAGGATTTAGTGTCAGTTACGCTTTACCTTTAAAAATCATCTCCACTCCCGTTTTAGGTGCCAGGGTAACACCTCTTCTGGCTGGTGTTTCAGGGCGATCTCTGGTCAACTCTAATTTGTATTCAGAAAGAATTGTAGCTAACACTAACTTCAACTCCAGCATAGCTAAAGCTTCGCCAATGCAACGACGTTTACCACCGCCAAAGGGGAAAAATTCATAAGAGTCGAATTCCCGTTCTAGAAAACGTTCTGGTCGAAACTGATTTGGTTCGGGATAAATATCTGATCGCTGATGGATCAAGTAAATACAGCCCATCAATATCTTTCCTGGTTCTAAGCCATATCCTAATAATTCCGTCGGTTCTAAAACGACCCTGGGGAAAGTTAACATTGCCACAGGATAGATTCGCAGAGTTTCTTTACAGAACGCATCGAGATAAGGAAGCTTGGCTATTGCCATTGGGTCAGGATTTGTCCCCAAACTGGCTATTTCTGCCCGCAGTTGGTCTTTTATTTCAGGATAACGATGCGCCCAATATAGCCCCCAAGCGATCGCAGTAGCAGTAGTTTCGTGTCCCGCTAACATCAGGGTCATCAACTCATCTCGCAGTTCATAGTCTTTCATTTTTTCTCCCGCCTCATCATGTGCCAGCATCATCAGAGAGAGAATGTCCTGGCGGTGACTATGATCCTCAGTTCTTCTAGTGGCGATTTCCTGATAGATTGCTTCATCAATAGCCTTTCGTTGACGCACAAAATTGCCCCAGGGACTCCAGGCACCCCAATCTTGCTGTATCCAAGGCAAAAAAAGTAATGCCGAAGTCAGAGGAGAGGCAAAAACATCAGCAAGTCGAGAAATACGCTGTTTTAATTCTGTTGAGCGATCGCTATCTTGCAAACCGTATACTGCTTCAAAAATTACCTGTAATGATATCTCTTGAGTTGCTTCCCGCACAATTAAAGATTCTTCTGGTTTTAAGCTATCAAAAATCTTACGAGTCAAATTACAAATCAAATCTGCATAAGTCTGTATTCTTTCTCCGTGGAAGGTCGGTAATAATAGCTTACGACGTTGTTTGTGAGGTTCCCCTTCAATCAGGAATAAAGAATTATCTCCCACCAATGGTCTCAACAAGGCATTGTCTTTACCAGAGGCAAAGTATTTCGCGCGATCGCTAGTTACCATCTGGCGCATGGCTTCGGGATGATTAACAAAGATATAGCCATCTCCAGGGGCGATTTCAGCCGCGAACAAATCTGGGGTTTGCTCAAATGCAGCATTCATATATTGATCGGGCTGGACAATCCACTGTAATTTTTGCAGTAGCGTTGGCTGTTTAAGCTTGGGGATTGACTTCATGATCTTAGATTAAGAATAATTAAGCACTCTGATTCTAATAGTCTAATAATTTTTTTAAGTTCAGTGTCGTTAATCAAGGGCAAAGCTGAAAACTTTGAGGTCTGAGATTTATATCAAACCTTTCTTTGAAGATAGAAGCATACAAAGTGATTTGCGTCTGTTATGCAAATTCTCTATTCAGATATACTTAAAGATTGACAGACCAAAAGCAAGTTATAATAACTTAATATTATGCTTGACAGATGTTGGTTTTCAGGGTGTCGTTATTTTGATAGCGCATCTCGGCTTGATTAACACAAATGCGCCATAATTTAATCACATCACAATTAATCAAAATGCTAAACCTTTCACTGGTGACTTTATTTGTTGCCGCGATCGCTCTATATCTAAGTTTCAAAATAAAAGACGATGTTTTTAAAGCAGGGATGCGCTTTACTTCGCTGACTTTTTCCCTCGTTACCTTATTTTGCGCCCCTTGGATTCTCAAATTGGCTTTGGTCGCCATCCCCATGGCAATTGCCAGCTTGGATTCTTTCTCTACAGAAAATTTCTAGTTATCGCTGTTAATCAGACATAAAAAGGTTATGACCCTAGAATTTTGAGTCAAAAGCTAGGGAAATTTATTGCTAGTTTCTTATTTAAAAATATCTTTGCTGCACTTTTTGATATTATTGCAGAGTACTTATTTAGAAATAACTTATAAAAAGACTAGTTTTAGAAGATGAACATATTATTTGCAGTAGCAGGTGAATTCCCCACCTATTTTGTCGCAGTATACGTAGTAGGTTTTATTGCCGCCGTAACCATCGGTTCAATTGCCTGGTATAACTCCAAACGCCCTGCGGGTTGGGAGAACATGGATCGCCCTGACATTGTACCCAAAGTAGATAAAGATGATTTAGAGGCTGATAATTAAGCTTATTTTTGAAAGTTTGCTTACTTTCACTTAGAGCAAATTTGCGATTAGGCTCAGCCTAGCCTTCGGATCGCTCTAGCAGTAAAATAAAATAAGAACACCAAAGACTTTGATAGTCCAGAGATTGTGCAAGAATGCTTGCTCGATCTGATCACCGATTTGATTTCATCCCATCTCAATTATAAACTGCCTTAATGCGCTCCCTTCGGGCTGCGCGGAGCGCAATCGCGGAGCGTGGGCTTCGCATAATCGCATTCGGTGATGAGTAAAGATTTAGCGCTGTTGTTACCCAGCCAAACTCATCAAAGATTATTTTTCGCTTCTTGCGCTACTTGTTCTGACTCATCATCTACAAGCTTAGTAATAATCTCCTTTGCCTGATCTCCCCCTAATCTACCCAAAGCCTGAACCAGACGATAACGTATCTGCCAGTCTTCATGATCAGCGAATGCTGTTAATAAAGAAACCGCCCGATGATCCCCTAACTCTCCCATAGAGCCGATGGCTGCGGTTTGCAAAAGATTATTATTTGATTGCAGCGCTTCTTCTAGCAGAGTAAATCCTTGAGGCTCACCTAGTTCACCCAATGCCGCAATAATACTAAATTGGACTAGCCATTCTGAACTATTGTGATAAACATCAGCCAGATCTCCAAAAGCCTCTACCAATTTCAAACCGCCAATGGCATCTGCTGCTGCCGCCTGAACATCTGGTTCAGGATCATTAAATAAGCGATCGCGTAACATCTCTAGCGAAACTTCTGGGTCAACTGTTCCTAAAGTATCCAACTGACTAACAGCAGCATAACGTACTCGGGTATTGTTGTCGGTAATCAAGGGTTTAACCATGCTAAAAGCAGTTTTTGGGTCGATTTGCCGTAACTGATTTAAACCCCGAATACGCTCCCCAAAGTCTTCGGAATTGAGCAAACTAGTGACTGATTCTGGTGTGATACTCATGATTAAAAATATATTATCAATTGCCAATTTAAGAATATTAAAGTGATTCGCCTGAGATTAAGCTAAAAGTAAACAAAAGCAAGAGTTTGAATCTAAATAGACTACAAATATTAGATTATGGGCTTATTGGGCAGCCATCATGCGAATCACGTCGCCCTGAGTAATAATACCTGTTAGCTTGCCTTGGTCGTTAATCACAGGCAAACGACGTACTTTTTTCTCATGCATAATCCGTGCCGCTTCTGGCACCAATTGATTCTCATTAACTGTTGTCGGGCGTTCACTCATGGCTTCGCCCACAGTTTGTCCCAAAGCTTTATGTACTTCTTGATTGTGTTTAGCAGGATTTTGCAGATAGATGACACTGTCAAGAAACATTATGTAAGGAGGAGTGTCCACTCCTGTTGCCTGCCAGGTAAGGTCAGTTTCTGAAATTACGCCAATTAAATCTCCTTGGGGGTTAACTACAGGTAAACCGCTGATCTTTTTATCAGCCAGAATTTTGATGGCATCTTCTAAAGAAGTTTCAGGAGACACGGTAATCGGATCTGTAGTCATAATTTCAGAGACAGTTTTGCTCATTGGGGCTTCTAATCGTATAGTTTGCTACCGCTTACAATCTATCGTGAATTGCGCCTGAGCAAACCAAAACTGTCACTATATTTAATTTAGCCACAGCATCTGTTAGACGAATGAGGTGTATTATTTTTTTCTTTGACTCTCACCCAGTCTCAACGGATACATTGAAGCATAACATTAGTAAGTAACGTCAGTTCGGGATAAGAGAGTTAGTCTGTGAGGATAGATATCAGCTCTAAGCCCTAAGCTATAGACTTTTTGACTGTTCTTCGGGCGAAATAATTAGTTTAGTTTTAGCTTCGGTACACGACTGGGAAGAATAGAGTGCAGCGATCGCTTGATCCAAAATTAAATACTGTACATAGCCTTAAAAAAATATCTTAACTCTTCCTTCTAGTAACGCTTCAAAGCCAGTATCACTAGTTCCTAGTTTAAGATTAACTGACGTTCCAGAAGCGGGAAGTATATAATCAATAACAATTCCTAAACGACTGTCGGATACGCGACTAGAAACTCCTCGATCAATAGTATTAGAGTTGCTGTAGTATGTGCCAAGAGCTAAAGTTCCAACTTCTTTGTTACTAAAAATTCGATTAGTTGCTTCCGTATCAAAAAAAAGACTGTCGCCGATTTCCAAGTTAGACCGTATATTTAGTCCCTGTTGCGTAGCAAAACTAACCGATAAATTTGCTGTAAACTGTCCCTGGCTAGTTTCAGGTACAACTGCATTCAAGTTCTGAAGACTGTAAATAACTGCTGGAGTAAGGCTGAAGCTAAAGTTGCGTTGGCGACGAAAAAACTGGTATCCAGTAAAGGCACTAGCTAGGTTTAATCGATTTGCCGCACTGTTCCAGTTCAGGCTTACAAAAGGTTTATGAGTTGTGAGCGCTGTAAGGCGATTATTTTCATCTACCTTTAGGTCTTGAAATATCCAGTCTGATGTTGCTTTAAGATAGACTCCTAAAGAAGGCTCTTGAGTAAAGTTTTCTAGCCCTAATTCTTCTGCCTGGTTACTAGCAACGCCAGGAGCCCTCTCTGGTGTAAAGTTTAGCCATCCTCCCATAGCAAAACCATAGCTAAGATCCCCCTTCGTCCCTGCCATTAATAGCTCCATAGCTGGCAGATATAGGTGTCCGCTATAAATATCAGAACTGACCCGAATATTCTGCCTAGATGTCTGGGTCAATTCAATGAGATCGAAAGCAATATCAAAAGGTCGAAGCGGGTCGATTAAGGGAATAGTAGTTGTGGACTGTAGCTCATGTGAAAAACCAGTAGAGACAAAAACAGGACCATCAGGAGTGCGAATAATCGTTTGAGCAGCAATTCGCTGTTCGGTCTCGTCTAAGGAAGTGTTGTGAGTAGGAAACCGTTCTCCTCGGAAAGTTAACGGACCAAAATCGTTGTTAGAAATTCGTAAATCTGAAATCACAACACTAGGAGAACCAATTTCTTCTACCTTAGTATCAGTAGAGATAAATAAAATTCCTCTTTTATAAAGTCCTGAGCGAATCTGAAATAATTGAGAATCATCTGGAGTTGTGTTACTAGCAAAAGTCCAGCTACCAGATGCTTGATGTAGTGAACCTGCACCGTCAGCATACTTCAAGGTTTTATTGAGACGAGTATTCATCCCTCGACGCTGTTGACTGGTAGCTGTTGTTTTCAAACCTCCTAACGGCTGTAAATTTTTATATTTCTCACGCGCTACGCTAAGCTCATCGGCAACATTGCTAGGGGTAATATAGAATAAGCTGCCTACAAGCATTCCCAATGTGGCATGAGCAGTTTGATTGATATCTACACTAGTAAAGTCGGAAACAGACAAGGATAGCCCTGGATTGGCAAAAATACTGGCGTAGTTGAGTTCAATTTCTTCAGGGTGATATTCAAGTAAAGCTCGATGACGAGAATGACTCATGGTAAATCGCTTCCATTCATTTTCTTCTGAGCGTCTGACTTCAACATCATCCTCTCCAGGCAATGGATCGATATTGATAGGAGATATTTCTGGATCTCTCTGACCCAAACTAACCCAAAGAAACGAATTAAGATAATGAAAATCTTGCGCTTCTGGAGACAAATACGGGTTCGCCAACACGCGCACTAAGTCTTCATTAGCTCCCTGATTGGGACGCAATATATGAACGCCAGCTAAAGAAGAAAACTCAGAATTATCTAATCTCTGTCGGATTTGAGCATAGTTTTCAGGGGCAACAGCTTGACCGACGCGCAATTCTCCTCCATCAGCAATCAGTGGCTGTAAGTTAGTAGTGGGAAAGCCCTGTAGAATCAACGGAGTATTTTCAGCCTCAAGGTTTTCAAACAAAACTCCGCCTCCCTCTGGTGAATACGTCTCTCCGAAGTCGAGGTTATCAAGCAAGATCACTTGCGGATCATCCAAATTAACTCCCGTATCAAAGATAACTTCATTGATGGGGACATCTGGAGAATCGCTGATTTCAACCGCAATTGTAGTTGTGCTATGTTTATCGGCATTCTCCTCCCCTTTTAAATTGGAAAGAATAGACGGTAATGCCCAGACTGCCTGAACTCCAAATAATCCCTCAGTCTGCAAGGTTTCTTGTTGAATTGCTTGTCCATTATCTGAGGTCGATTCCCCTTGAGACATAAAAGTGCCGTGAGTCCCTTGAGTCTCGACTACCACACTATTATTCTCAGAGATCCAGTAAAATTGGCTATCCTTTGTGGAGCGAGAAAAGCTTAAATGCTCTAGGAACGGGTTATTCAGCTCATCCTCCCCTATAATCGCACTGCTGCTAAATTTTCCGCCAAAGTTAACTTGAAGATTTGATTCAGTAGCTTGGAAAGTATTGGGGTTTAAAATTAGTTGATCGCTTTGATTAACAAGCCAAGGATAGCGTTCTACACTATTATCCAAAGCATTGATAATAATTTCTTTAAGCACTGCTCGACGTAGCTCTTCTGTCGGCTCTCCTTTTAAAGATTCTGAGGGCGTAGCATTAGGAATTTGAGGCTGAACATCTTGATCGCCGTTTGGAGATAGCTGAGGTGATTCTGGTAGAGCAGGATTCAATTCAGGTTCAACCAAAATTTCAGGTTCAACCAAAATTTCAGGAACAGTTTGCGCTTGCATCGGTGCGTAAGGTTGGTCAAATTTTAGCATAGTCTCACTCCCTGGCTGCACCAATTCTAAACCTGAGGAAAATCCTTGAGTTTCTTGATAAACATTAGCTGTATTAGCAGAGGCTAGAGGCTTTTCAATTGCTGAAACATTTACTAAGGTAGCTACAAAAAACGGTAAGACCATATTGAAATGGAAAAGCAGCCAGTCGCTGAATTTTATCCAGAGTAAAAAATGAACCAGTATTTAACTTGCCCAAATTGTGGCTTTGATAAACAAGATTGTCAAAAACATTTGCTTATTTATCGCGTAAAGCTATAGCCGTACAAAGTTAGATTAGGACAGATTGATTATCTGCTCGAAAGTAGCAAGTAGTAATTTTAAAAGATGTCTTATTGAAATAAATTAGAATATGCAGTTAATCTCTGAAACTTGTCCAGAGCAAAAGATGAAGTTATACTTGACTGGCTCAAATTGGGGCTACGGTAATTTTAGCAAGAACACTTATTTTCGTTGTTAGAGATTAAACAGCAATTATGCGATCGCAATCTCAGTTTAACCAGGTTTGTGCTTTAGTCTCCTAGTCGATATCGATGCAGCTCAAGACAAAAGTACTTCAAAAAATAGATTGGGGAAAAAACATTTAGTGGAATTATCTACCGACTTATCCAGATTCAAAGACTGCGGTTTTTGCTATGTCCCCAGCTTTTTAAGCCCTACAGAAGTTGAACTTCTCAGACAAGACTTTGAGGCGGCAAGTACTTTGGACAACAGAAATTATCATATTCGTCGAGTATCTAATAGGGCTTTTGACAAGATTTCTCTCAAGCTGAAACACCTTGCTGAACTGTTATCTGAGCAAACGGATTTAGCTGTAGATCAGCTTAGTCGGGGCGTTTATTTTCCTAACTGGAAAGAGGGCAAAACCTTGGTTAACCTTCAGCATGAACAGCAAAAATTTCCTTGGCATCAAGACCACGAATCTTACTTTACTCTGCAAAATTTCAGCAACTACCTAAACTTTTATATCCCCATTATCAAGCCAGTTGAGGAACAATCGAATCTCTCAATCATTCCCCTTGATCAACTAGCGACTTACGCCCCAAAAGTTAGCCAGAAAATTATTCATCGGGGAGCAACTCGGATTGTCAGCAGTCCCCAAGGCGATATCATTCTAGATGATGATCGTGGTGGCATTATCGCTTCCCTTGACTTTCCCATCACAGACATTGAACAAACTCCTCATCTCAAGGCTGGAGATTTGCTTCTACTGCGAGGCGATGTCTTCCATCGAACCCAAGATGCAAGTACCAGAAGAGTTGCGGCTTCTTTTAGGATGTTTAATGGTGACACCACTGTTAACCGCAGCCAACTTGCCAGAGGTGGAGTTGTCAAAACCCTGATGATGTTAAGCAACTGGAAAGCTTATGAAATCAGATTTCGCTATTTTGATCAGATGCAAACCCCAACAGCAACGGCGAAGTCAATAAGACAGTATTTTGAAACCGCAGATCTGCCACCCAACTCCAGGCGTTTTAATTTCCTGCTCAGACTTTTACGAGAACGCCTCTTAGCGGGCAATTTGTTAGAGGGGCTGATGGATCTGAGATTTCTCAGTCTGATTCTCAAAGGAGTTCTATCCTAGTCTAAGATTGGTTGCCCAGATTTTACAGCTTATACCTATTTTCCAAGCGTGCGATCGCAATATTTATAACAGTATATCTTTTGGTTCGGACATTTATTACTTGCTACTTGCTACTTGCTACTTGCTACTTACGAGCTAATATCTTGTATGTCTTCATCTAACTTTGTACGATCACATCATGTTATCAGTCAAAAAACTTGTTATCTTCGGTGCTGGAAGTTTTGCTAAACTTGCTCACTACTTTTTTACTCATGATAGTGACTATACGGTTGTTGCTTTTACCGTAGATCGAGCTTACTTGAGTGATACAACATTTCAGGGCTTACCTGTTATTCCCTTTGAGACGGTAGAGCAAGAGTTTCCGCCGACAGAACATTATATGTTTGTCGCTCTGGGAATTCGCCAGGTTAACCAAATGAGAGCAGCAAAGATGGCTCAGGTGCAGAGGAAAAACTATCCCTTAGCTAGCTTGGTCAGTTCCCGCGCAGGTGTCTCCCCTGACCTACAAATCCAGCCTAATACCATGATTATGGAGGGCGCGGGAATTCATCCCTTTGTCAAGATTGGTTGTAACTCAATGATATTCAGCGCCACCCGCATCGGTTTTGAAACTCAAATTGGAAATCACTGCTGGCTAGTCGGTGCCATTCTGGGAGAGTCGGTTACTGTGGGAGACTATAGCTTCATCGGGCTAAATGCCACGATTGCGCCAGGGTGTTCCATCGGTAAAAGTAACATTATTGGGGCTGGAGCATTGATTTTAAACTCGACTAAAGACGGCGAAGTTTATAAAGGACATCCTAGTAAAGCAGCCAGAGTTCCTAGTTCTAAGCTGTGGCAACTGACATAAACCAAGTTTAAGGAGAAAGTAGCTGTCGTACAACTTGGTCTGGTGTTGGACTCTCGCGAAATCGTCTTTGCGATCGCACAAAAGCTTGCTCCTGGACGGGAACTTGTTCAGCTAGTTCTGATGACTGTAAAGGCTGGAAAAGATCGAGATAACTTAAGTTAGCTTCACTATAGCTGTATTTCATGCCTAGTTTGTGTAGGCTAGGAATAGCCTGAGAAAGATGACCAGGATGGAAGAAAAAAACAGGTTTGTGGTTACCGAGACGGGAGAGTAGACAGTTAGAAAAAACATTCCACAGAAATAGGTATTCAGCCTCTAATAAGATCTTGGTGAAGATTGCATAAGGGCAGAAACTTAAATAAATTGCACCTTCTGCTTGAGACTTTAAATTGCGAACTGCTTCAATACACCTTTTAGAAGTAAGAATAATGGGCTGACATCCTGACTCTACCGTTTCTTCTAGCTTATTCTTCAAGCTGGCATGGAACTTAGCTTGACCATGAAGATTAATTTGAGTTACATAGTCTTCAGACGATAAAATAAATAACCATCGTTTTTGGTCAAGATTAACTGGAAGCACCCGAGCAAGTTGAGCGGCATAGGTGCTTAACTCATGAGGTGGAATCTCAATATTAGGGTTAAAAAAAGCAAATTGCCTAACTTTTTGGGTTGAGGCAACTGGGGTAGTGTATAGATGAGGCAACTTTTGCAACAGGGTAAACACCTTTGAGAAGTGCTGTAAAAAGGGTTGCTGGAAAGGAAAATCTTTACCAAAGGTTGCATCATTAAGATCGGCTAAGATACCTAAAAATGGATCGCTGGTTGCTACTTGGCAGTGCCGCTGCTTAAGATTCTCAAGCAGATCCCTCACGGCTTCTAGACTCAAGATTTTATTGATGGCATATAAATAACCAGAAAATAAAAAAATTAGTTCTGGCTGTTGACGATCAACAATATCCAAAATATCTCGAACTGTTTTATAAAGATACGCTTTAGATGGCAGCTTACCTTGATTTACGGCAAATAGCCGTGGGGGGAGTAACAGAGAAACATCAAAATTATATCCTTTAGTAAAGTAACAGGCATCGGACAGTTCGCCAAAGTCGTTAGAAATAATACATAAAAGTTTCATAATCTGCAACGCATTAAATTTATAGTCGTTCTAATTAAATAAGTAGGGTGAAATAAAGTCACACAGGTCAAGAAGTATGAACTCGATTGTAACTAACGACTAACCACTAACAGTCTTAACAAGTTAAACTCGCGCGTACATGCGGGCAAGCCCTTTGTCTTGCGCCTAACGGCGTCCTAAAGCGATTGTTTGAGTTGATAAGAAATAAGAGGATAGTAGTGACCCAGCTTTAGGACGGTTTCAAACAACCAAGGATACCTCGGTCTACTACTTTCTCTAAGGTATCAAGATTTGATACCCTAATTTCAAGATACAAGGATA
>JBCDDK010000109.1:0-23226 GCA_039180345.1 Cyanobacteria bacterium P01_G01_bin.39
CTCAGGGGTTAGCTGTGTAGTGTAAGTTATAGTCATGGCTTTCTAGATGGTTGTTTAAACGTTGAACTTTATTCAACCTACAGTCTAGAAAGCTTTTCTCTTTCAATACTTGTGTTTATTTTTACTTTCCAAACATCCTCTTAGAGATAGATTTGATTTATGGGACATTGATGATAAATACATGGGATATATGGAGCTGCTTGCTGAGTATTATGTTTTCGACTTGACTCCAGTAATGGGATGCGTTTTTCTCCATATAATGGTTGATCTGCCTCTTTCAATAGCAGATTCGTTAAGAGATATACAAGATTCTAATCAAACATTAATAAATAGGAATGAATATAAATGAATATAGAGAAGCTTTTATGGAAATGGGTTCTTTATTTGATGAAATTATTAAAAGTAATGAATTTCAAAGCTTCTCTTTTCCCTTGAATATTCCTTTGGGGTTCGTGCCGCCAACACAAAATACTGTAATTTGGTGGATTCTTTTAATTTGAAGCTATGCCTGGACTTACGGAGAGATTATTGCAGATTATCCAACAGATGATAAATTAGATCCAGAAGACGATAAATCAGACCCAGAAACTATTCTTATTGCCAAAGCTACAGAAATCTACGATGAATGTAAAAAAGACGGTGTAATTAGGTTTAATTTTCTTAAGCTAAGACCTTTTGTAGTTGCATTAAGCTCTGCTGGAATACAGGGTCATTTCATTCTAAAATTTTTCCCCGATTTTACTGGCTTTCACAGATAAAAAAATTGACGATGTAAAGTTTGAAAAAGCGTATTGTCGTCACTACACAAAATGGCACGATAGAGAATGAAATAGCCCTGGCTGGAATATCAGCTCCGATTTCAAAAGTTGCTAGTAATTTTATTGCAGAGACATATTCTGTTTCGACAATAGCAATACCTTTATTTAATTCTTATTTTCCTAGTATAAATTTAAGTGTACAAGAACTTTTGTTTATTATATTTTTTACTCTTATGTTATCAATAGTAGTCGAACCTAATTTTCTGCGTCTTAAAAAAGCAAAGCATACTGATAAACTTATGTATAAAAGCCTAAAAAAATACCTCAAAAACCTTAGAAAGGAATTAGACGAAACATAATTATAAAAAAATATTTGTTATGAGAGCGATCGCATTTTAAAAAACTATCAGTTCAAAATAATACATTTTAAAATGCACAATCTCCAGGTAAAGGTTCAACTGTTTCCAAGTCAGTACCAAAGTCAGGGGATAGTGTTGTTGCCGCAAACCTCGATGCTACTGTTCCCTGTTGCGCCAAAGCACTGTAGCCAGTATCAGACATATGTACCCGAACAATTACTTCTTGGTCTGGTAGAATTGCCACGACTCCCCCTGTACGTTGAAAAGGTTGCTCATTGACGTGGCTATGTAATAAAACTCGACGATAAATCAATTCTCCTTCTGGGGTAACAACTTCCCACCAGTTCGCATAGCGATCGCATCCTGTATCAGGGCTGCTAACGGTGACGGCAAAAGTATAATTATTTGGTTCTCCTGTCGCATTAACATTGGTTATTTGTGCTTTGGTATTTTCTTTTGAAGACACGGTAGGTTCAGATATTAATGTTTGAGAATTAGTGATGCTAGAACATCCTTTAATACTTATAGCCAATGTTAAAATCATTAGAATCTTAATCATATTACGGCTTTTACTCTCTGCTACTAGTGCTATCTATAATGGCATAATAGTTGTGGTGATCACCCATGAACAGGAAGTTGGCGATCGCGCTCAAAGAATTATCTGGTTTCAAAATGGACAAATCCGTCAATAGAACTTCAAAAAAATGTGGTTGGCATCAGAAGCAAATGATAATTAACTTTTGGGCTAACTCTAGCGATTGTTATGGTTGAATTTAGGTAGGATAATTACAACTATTATTTCTAATTAGAAGCTAAAAGCTATAATCAACTACTCTATCTCTTACAAAAATCCTTATTAATGAGCATTTTAACTCTACAAAATATCAAAAAAGATTTTGGTATTAAAGAAATACTGCGGGATGCTAGCTTTAGTGTTGAAGCCGATGACAAGGTAGGGTTAATTGGCGTTAACGGGTCTGGTAAGTCTACTCTGCTCAAAATGATTGCGGGGATTGAACCTATTGATGGCGGTCAACGTTTAGTTAAATCTGGAGCAAGAATTATTTACCTGCCGCAGCAGCCAGAAATTGACGAAAACCTGACGGTGTTAGATCAGGTGTTTGCTGATAGTGGTGAGCAAATGCAGTTAGTCAGGGAATACGAAGACCTGTCTCACAAAATTGCTGTAGCATCTGGAGATAATCTTGATAGTTTGATGTCTCGCTTGGCAGTGGTGACGGAAAAAATGGCATCCTTGGAGGCGTGGGATCTCGAGACTAAGGCAAAAATTGTCTTAAGTAAGCTGGGAATTGAGGATTTTGAGGCAAGGGTAGGGGATCTTTCGGGAGGCTATCGGAAGCGTATTGCCTTGGCTGCTGCTTTACTCAATGAGCCTGATTTATTGATGATGGATGAGCCGACTAACCATTTGGATGCAGAGTCGGTGGAGTGGTTACAGGGCTATCTTGATCGTTTTCCTGGTGCAATCTTACTTATTACTCATGACCGCTATTTTTTGGATAAGGTGACAAATCGTATCCTCGAAATTGATCGGGCAGATTTGTATACCTACTCAGGTAACTATTCCTATTATTTAGAGAAAAAAGCACAGCAGGAAGAGTCTGTAGCTAGCAGCCAGCGTAAGCATCAGGGAGTATTGCGGCGAGAATTAGAATGGCTCAAGCGAGGACCCAAAGCCCGCAGCACCAAACAACAAGCTCGTATTGATCGTATTAGCCAGATGCAGGATCAGGAGTTTAAACAAGCTCAGGGCAAGGTTAATATTGATACTCCAGGTAGACGTATCGGTAAAAAAGTAATTGAATTAGAAAATATTGCTAAATCCTATGAAGGGCGTACCCTATTTAAAGATTTTAGCTATAAATTTACCCCTCGCGATCGCATGGGCATTATTGGCGGTAATGGTGCAGGTAAGTCTACCTTGATGAACATTATCACAGGACGCATTGAACCTGACCAGGGCAAGGTAGAAATTGGTCAAACAATTCACATAGGCTATTTTGATCAGCATTCAGATACTATCTTGGATGCTCTGGATCAGAATCAAAGAGTGATTGAATATATCAAAGAAGTAGCGGAAGTTGTTACTACTGCTGACGGCAATAAGATTACCGCTTCCCAGATGCTAGAGAAGTTTCTCTTTCCTCCTGACCAACAATATGCACCGATTCATAAGCTTTCTGGGGGGGAAAAGCGTCGTCTGTTTCTATTACAGGTATTAATGGAGGCTCCTAATGTTTTAATTCTGGATGAGCCAACTAATGATTTAGATGTGCAGACATTGGCGATCCTAGAAGATTATCTGGAGAACTTTAACGGCTGTGTAATCGTTGTTTCTCATGATCGCTATTTTCTGGATCGAACAGTAGAATTTATTCTGGCGATCGAATCTGAAGCCACAATTAATTTGTATCCTGGTAATTATTCTGTCTATTTAGAACACAAAAAGCAAGCCGAAAAAGAAGCTAAGCAAGAAGCAAAAGTTACAGAATCTCAAGTTAACAAGTCTAAAAATTATAGCAATCAAAAATCTAATGATAAAAAGTCAAAGCCGCTGTCTAATTTTGAACGTAGAGAATATGAAAAGCTAGAGGCAAAAATTTCTGACCTGGAAACCGATAAAGAGAAGTTGGAACAAGATTTAGCGATTAACTGTAGTGATTTTAATTTAGTGCAAGAATTATCTGCGAAATTAGCTTCTCTCAATGAAGAAATTGACACTAATACTGAACGCTGGATGGAATTAGCGGAACGAGAAATGTAACAGTTAGCTTACATTCTGCGGTATGGTCAAAATATTTAGGCTTTGGTTATGGGTTAACTGCGTTCACTTACATCAAGGATTACAACAGTGCATATTTTTTTCAGGTCAAACCTACTCATCCCTTAAGCACTAAATTATGGTTTTTAATTATGTCTCCCAAACTATTATCTATCGGTATTGTAGCTGGTATCTTATTTCCTAACTGTGTTCTTGCTCAACAGGTAATTCAACAGAGTGCTAGCAGTAGCGCCACAGCAGTTGGTAACGGTAACTTCGCTGCTAGTAGCGTCAACCAGTCTGCCGCGCAAAACGGATCTCACGCCCCAGGACAAACAATCATCCAGAATGGAGAAAGCAACGCCACCGCTATTGGTGAGAATAATGTTGTAATCAGCGATCTCGAACAGGTAAGCGTGCAAAATCAGCATGGAGTTGGTCATGGTCAGCCTCAGCTAAGTATCCAGAATGCTATTAACAATGCTGCTGCGGTGGGACGAAACAACACTATTATCAATAGTTCAGGACAATACAACTTGCAAAATCGGTGGAGTTATTAAATCAGTTAGAAGCTAATAGGCATTGCACAGTTAAAATATGATTTTTTAATTCTTCATACATTTGATGTGCAATGCCCACTATTTCCTAATCGATACAGAAGGAATAATTTGTTTTCTCATAATCCATCATATTTTTGATTTGTCTAATTGAGTGGTCTGCATATATACTGATTGATACTCTACAAGTGACACCTCACACATTCGGTAATTGCGCTCTTACTACATGCGGGCAAGAGATGCGGCAAACCGAATCGCCTTTGTTTTGTCCCCGTCTCCCCGTCTCCTCCTCTCTCCCTCGTTTCGGATCATTCTTTTTTCTATTTCATATAAATCCACTTTCATAGTTGTCTTAAGCAACGATTATCGCCTGGCATCGAGGTAAATTTAATCGTTCTTTTTAGGATATTTGCGATCGCTAATTAAACAAAATAAGTCGTGACGACCACTAGCTTGCGTCGACTTCGGCAAAGACAGTGAACAGCCTATTGCGATCGCTACAATATGTTTGATCAATATATTATCTTGATTCTCTTTTGAATAGATAACAGAGTAAATCAAATCTAACTTTTGTCTGATTTCTTAAAGTCTAATATTTTCCGTAGTTTCACTCTTGTGTTCATTCAAAATAAATATTCTTTACTCTATTTTCATTTATTACCAGCACGTCAATAATATTTAAAAGTTTCGATTATACTACCAAAATTGTATTTTGTGTGTAACAAACAACAATTACTACCAGGAATCGTGATCATCGGTAGTAGGTTTACAAAAACCTTATAAATGAATAAGTCAGATAGATAAAGACTTCATAAAACTAGAGGGGTTTTTGTTCAGGAATTGATTAAGCAATTCTATTAGGACAAGGCATTATGTCATACGTTTTAGTTGTTATTAGTTTGAATCTAATGACTGTGATTTTAGATCCAATAAGTCTTTAGGTTTTGAGATTGACGGATTATTTTAATCAACTGTAAACCCGTGTATCAATCAAAACTATTTCCAAATAAGGGCTTTAAACAGCATATTTCGGAAATTGAAATCCAATACACGATAACTGAGAAATTATTATGTCTACTCAACTAATCAATCAAGTACTAGAGTTAACTAACGCTGAAAGAGCAAAAGCGGGATTAAACCCCTTGCGCTTAGATAATCAGTTATCTCAAGCAGCTCAAGGTCACAGCGACAGTATGGGAGAGGATGACTTTTTTAGTCATACTGGTGCGGATGGTTCCAGCGCATTTGATCGTATTAAAGATACTGGCTACGTTTATTCTACAGCAGGAGAAAATATTGCTGCTGGTCAAAGAACTGCTCAACAAGTTGTAGAAGGTTGGATGAATAGTCCTGGTCATCGTGCCAACATCCTCAATGCTAACTATACTGAAATTGGTATTGGCTACGAATTTTTAGAAAACGACACAGGTTCAGTAAACTACAATCACTATTGGACTCAAGTATTTGGTACTCCTTTAGGTAATAATAACTCCACAGGCGGAAACAATCGACCCACTCCTGCTTTTGAACCAAATGATGCTCCTGTTGCAGTTGAAGAGGATAATAATCCTGAAGTAGATCAGCCTAATACTGGTAATTTTGATGCCCCAAAACCAAATCAAGAACCAGATTTAGTACCTGAGGTAATTGAAGTAACTGATAATCAGCTTACTCCAACTAAGACTCCAAAAAAACAGGGTGGTGAATTAGAAGATCTTCCAGGAGATGCCCAAGATGTTTCCAAGATGGAAGACTTAGAAGCCGATGTTTTAGAAGTGTTTAAAGATTCCTTAACAGGACAAGCAGACAGCAGCAATCAAGATTATTCAATAGATCAATTCAATGACCTGATGATGGTCGGAGGAGAAGATTCGGTCAACTTTCCCGATGGCAGCAACTCATTAGATAATAGCAGCGACAATTTTGCAGATTTCACAAGTTTAGAAGAAAACTACTCCCTAGGAAATTCAGAATTTGATGCAAGTGATTATAAATCAGTAATCATGGATTATATTTCCGATCTTGACCTAAATCCACAACAACAGCAACAGATCGTAGAAAATATTGAGTCTCTTTTTTAAGAAAAATCTTTCATAAGCCGAGTAATTTGTTTTAACTGATAAAAAGTACAGCGATCGCTATTTTAATCGAATATTTCAGTAAACTATTAGTTTTTTATTCAGAGATACAAGATATCTAAAAATATATTAGCTAATCAAACTTGATTAAGAAAAGCTTTTAGAATTATCTAGTCGTTGATTGCAGCATCTAGAAGTTTTTCTTGTTAAAGAATATCGCAACCTTAGAAAGTGATCGTTATCTTTCCAAAGTAATTATCATTCTAATATTTGGCATGCTATGCAGACATTTGCATGCTCATAATACTTTTACAAACAGTCATAAATATGTTTTCTCAATTAAACTTTCTCGATATTTATCATGATTTACATCCAAAAATAATTTATAAATATGTTAGTTAATCGCACAAATTTCAATTTAAAATCAACAGTTACAGATGATTGGGGAGATCTTCAAAGAATTGTTTTAGACTTAGAAGCCTTAACTCAAGTTAATGATTGGAGAATAGAAGTTCCATTAGACCATTATGCAATCGATCAAATTTATTATGGAAAGTTGATTGAAGAGAATGGCAAGCAGTATATTACTGGAGCAGGTTGGAACGAAAGCTTAGATCAAGATCAAAAAACTGAAATTGTTTTAATTGCTAAGGAACTTAGTAACGACAGCGATAGTATTAGCTACTTCTTTGATCCGTCACCATCAACTCCTAAGTTAACCAATGAAAGTTTCAATTTAAAATCAACAGTTACAGATGATTGGGGAGATCTTAAACGAGTTATTTTAGACTTAGAGGCTCTAACTCAAGCTGATGATTGGAAAATAGAAGTTTCATTAGACCATTATGAAATCGATCAAATTTATTATGGAAAGTTGATCGAAGAAAATGGTAAACAATATATTACTAGCGCTGGCTGGAATAAAGACTTAGAACCAGGTGGTAAAGCTGAAATTGTTCTAATCGTTAACCAGCTTAGTAATGATAGCAATATCGACTATTTCTTTGATTCCTTACAACCATCTCACTCCAATTTAGAAAATTATTCAGTTAATAAAGATTTCAATTTAAAATCAACAATTACAAATGATTGGGGAGATGCACAGAGAATTGTTTTGAACTTGGAGGCTTTAATTAAAGCCAATGATTGGTCAATAGAATTGCCTTCAAATAATTACGAGATTGACCAAATTTATAACGCAGAGTTAATCGAAAAAAACGGTAAGCAATATATTACTGGGGCAAGTTGGAATAAAAACCTAGAGCAAGGCAGCACCACTGAAATTATTTTAATTATTAAAGAAATGAATAACAATACTCATACTACTGACTTCTTTGATTCACTACAATCATCTCACTCTAATTCAGCAAAAGGAGTTTTTAACCTGCAATCAACAATTACAGATGATTGGGGAGATGCACAAAGAATTGTTTTGGACTTAGAAGCTCTAAAACAAGCTAATGATTGGTCACTAGAAGTACCACCAAATAATTACGAAATCGACCAAATTTATAATGCTGAGTTAATCGAAAAAAACGGCAAGCAATATATTACTGGTGCAAGTTGGAATGAAAACCTAAAAAAAGGCAGCACTACTGAAATTATTTTAATTGTTAAAGAAATGAATAATAATAGCCATACCACCGACTTTTTTGATTCACTACAACCATCTCATTCTAATTCAGTAGATCATTCAGTTAACGAAAATTTTGATCTCAACATCAATAGCGAAATCACAGAAGATTGGAATGGCGGATATAAATTAGAAGTTGATCTCAAAGCAGAGTCTTACATCCAAGATTGGCAAGCAGAATTTTCACTCCCTTATAAAATTAGAGCTGCTTATGGGGTAGATCTTGTGAATTTGGGTAACGGTAACTATAGTATTAGTGGTGAAAATGGACGGAACGATCTTCAACAGGGACAATCAATTAATTCTGTTCTTATTATTGATGATGGGGGACAATCAGCACTAGAGCCTGAATTTGGATCTTCATATTCTGAACCAACACCAACACCAACACCTCAACCAGAACCACAACCAAAACCGACACCCACACAGGAGACTAACGACCTAAGTGCTAACCCTGATAGTGGAGGAAAAACTATTAGTGTTGATAATGATTTTGGGGGTAATTTAGAAAGCGCCATTGCTGCGGCAAATGATGGTGATGTAGTTCAATTAGGAAATAAAACATACTATACAAACGGCATTAATATCAATAAAGATATTACAATTGATGGTCAAGAAGATTCTGTAATTAATGGTCGAGGTACTTCCGAATCAATTTTAAGATTGAATGCCAATGCTTCGGGCGCAACTATCCAGGACGTGCAGATTACCAACGGTAGTATGGGAATCTATGCTTACAAAGCCTTTAATTTAACTTTACAGAATCTAGAACTAAACAATATCGGAATCAACCAAACAGTTCGTGATGGTCAATACAATACCGGAATTGTCCTCAACCGTGCCGATGGACTGAAACTTATCGATTCTTATATCCATGATGTTGGCAGAAAAGGAGTCGGTATTAACGATACTGATGGTGCAGTAGTTAGTGGTCTTAAGGTACAAAATGTTAATCTGGCAGCGCAACATGCTCAAAGTTTTGATGCGGCAGGTGTAAAGCTATTTAATACTAATGATGTAATTGTTGAAAATAGTTTCTTTTCTGATATTAACGCCTTCAATATTTGGAACGATACGACCAATGCAACCACGATTGCTAATAACAGGATGGAGAATGTAGGAGAAGACTTTTTGAAACCTGTATTTAACACTAATGTAGAAATTGCTGGAATTTACAATGAAAAAAGCTCTAATTCAACTATCAGAAACAATGAAAATACTGCTTTAGATGGATTTCTCGGTTTGAATGCCACTGAATTTTCCACTGAAACCATGGTTCTAGAAAATAACAACTTCTCAAGTCTAGAAGTCAATACTCAAGATTATTGGGTCAACGAGTCGATAGAAAAGCTGATTGCTGTTACTGAAGATCCTGCTGAAGCGGATTTTAGTCTTTTTGAAGATGAATACTTCGCTCAAGCTAATATTGGTTAGTTCTATTAATTGGTCGTAGTTTAGCCAAGTCGACAACCCTATTATGTAACTGATGTTAGGCATTTATCGATCTGTGAATACTGGGTATTGGGGTAATTGGAGTAGTGAGGTAATTGGGGTAGTGAAGTTTCTATTTCTCCACTATCTCCACCTTATTAATCTCGATTTATTTAAGATTTTCTTTGATAGTCATCACGTATTTTGCAGGATTTTCATGTTTGCCATTGATCTGAAGACGAAAATCTAAATGCGCTCCCGTTGACCACCCTGAACTACCAACCTGAGCAATCTTTTGATTCTTCGAGATCTTCATGCCCTCTGTTACCTTAATTGAGCTGCTTTTCAAATGACCATAAGTCCCGATAATCCCATTACCATGGTCAACCTCAATCCAATTCCCTAATTGACCACCGCAAAATAGATTGCCAAAGTCAGCACAGCCTGAAACAACTTTAGTAACAATTCCATTCCCTACCGCGACCACAGGAGATCCGTAAGGAGCACCGTAATCAATTCCCTGATGAAACTGTAATTGATTGCTATAAGGTCTTCTCCGCCAGCCGAAGGGACTGGCAATTCGCTTGGTTTTTGGTGCTGGGTTGGCTAATTTGGTATTTTGTGGCGCAAATCTGCTATTTTCGTGAGGAAAGGTAACAATTAGGCTGCTACGAGATAATTGGGGAAATTGCGATTGCAATAACTTGTTTGACGCTAGATTCTGACTAGAAATCGATTGTGGGGCTTCAATCTGCTTTTTTGAATCAAAGGACTTCTGATTGAGCTGACGCTGCCCAGTAAAACTACAGTTCCAACTTGCTGAGGGGTATGGTGATGATAATGACCAATCTCTCTCTGAAGACAGAACAATAATTATCCTAGGTAAGGAATAATTAAGTAATTGATTAATTTGATTTTGCTTTTTAGATATAATGTCTTGAATATAATTATTTTTTGAGAATAATCTAGGGCTACATGAACTAACAAGTGGATTCGGTCTGATTGATTTGAAACTTTTGCCTCTCCATAAATCTGTATTAATAGCAAATTGGTCTACATCAAAAGTACTGGAAGTTGCCAAACAATTGTTGCGCAAATTAGAAGTAGTACAGGGCAAATTAGTAGCTATTTCATTTAACTTGAGCTGTTTTTTCCCTAGAGTTCTTTCTTGCTTATAATTATTAATTACAGTAGAGCTTGCCACCGTAATCGGCATAGCCCCCGCTATTATTAACCCTAGTGCTACAGTCCTTAACATTCTTTAGATATTTTTTAAAATTAGTATTCAACTCTAGTAATATTTATTTAGATATATAACTAAGTCATTACACATATTCACATATTTCCTGATTATTTCAAAAACTAATTTGAATCATCCTTAGTATCTAATTCAGCAAAATACTTATGATAGGAGCAATTAAATTACCTTTAACTAAAAGGTTTAAACAAATTTTGTCGGCTACAGCAGGACTCGGCATGGCGATCGCTGTTACTGGTTGTGGCTCATCACAATCTGGTGCAGGACAGTATGAGGCAACCGCTAAAGCTACCTACACTTGGCGCGTTAACTATCAGAATGACCCGATGGAAGATAAGCGGGGGCGTTTTCAGAAGTTTGAATCAAACTCAATTATTAATGTCAATGGAGAAAAGCCCGAAGGAGCCGTCTATCAAGATGATCAAGGTATCTGGTGGTCTAAAGTACCTCCTAAGCCCTCTATTGATGAATTAGAAGCAGGCAAAAAGAAATCTTATGAAAAAATTGGCAAACCAGAACTATTACGTCAGGTTGAATATAGAGTTACTTTTAACAAAGATGATGAAAAATTGAACCTACCAACTAATTATGCTGTTTATCGTCAGGTAGCAAAAAATTATCCTGATACACCAATCAACTTTACCTTAGGAATTAATAACGGCTCGGTCACGAAAGCAACTCCTGTTACTAATTGAGGAATTAACTAGAAATTACTATAAATTAAAATTAATCCTTAATTTCCTGAGAAATGAATCGTAGAAACCCTTGATATAACTTATAAAGCGGATGAGGGGAATCGAACCCCTAGCTTTAGCTTGGAAGGCTAAGAAAAACAGAGTAAAACCTCTATAAACTAAGGATTTAAGAGCAGAAGCTAATATACGAACCAATAGGTTTTGATACTAGATTTTGGGCAAATCTTGGGCAATTTTATTGCTCAAGGTTAAAACTAATGTACTTATTCGGTCAGGATAAAGCCAAAGTCGGAAACGTAACGGTTATTAAAAGACGAGGGAGTTACAAACTAAGATTTCAATATCCCGCAAACTCATCTCACGAAATTGCCATCGGTAAGATTACTCCTGAAGGATGGCAGCAAGCAATTAGAGCAGCACAATTAATCGATCGCGATATTAGTTTAAACGATTTTGATGAAACTTATGCTAGGTATAGCCCTAAACACGCTAGAAAACTAAAAGTACCTAATCAAACTCAAACGAAGCAAGCTAATCTTAAGCAGATTTGGGAGTCATATAAAGAAGCTAATAAGAATCGAGTAGCACCAACTACAATTAAGCATTGCTGGCATGAGATGGATAGATATATTAACTTAGTGCCACCCTCACTTCTGAGAACAGAGAAAGCAACAGAATTTATCAATCACCTACTCTCTATATATAAACCAAGTTCTCTAGCTGGCATATTCAGGGCTAGTTTGTACCCCGCAGCATCACAAGCAGTTAAACAAGGTGTCTTAACTCGTAATGTATATCGAGATGTAGAGTTACCCAAGACAACCAAGAAGAAAATAGAGTGCTTTGAGAAGTTAGAGATTGAGGCGATTATTGCTGCCTTCTACTCTGATGAATACAAACCAAAGAAATCAGGCTACTTACATTCCTTCTATGCTCCTCTAGTTGAGTTCTTATGTATTACTGGGGCAAGACCAGAAGAAGCTCATGCTCTAACTTGGGATGATATTAAGCGGAAGAAAGACAAGACTTACGTTAGGTTCAATAAAGCATACTCCAACAAAATACTTTTGCCCCATACCAAAACTAGAGAAATCAGATTACTGTCTGCTAATGAACGATTAACAGAATTACTAAGAACAATGCCAGTAGTTGAGAACGAACATAATTTAATCTTTCCTGCTGTTGGGGGTGGATACATTAATCAAGGAGGCTGGCGTAGTAGTTATTGGAAAAGAGTTATTAATGGTTTAGTTGGTGATGGGAAAGTTTACAGATACCTCAAGCCATACTGCTTGCGTCATTCAGCTATAACTTCTTGGATAAGACAAGGTTATGACCCTGCTACTGTTGCAGCTTGGGCGGGAACTAGCACTAAGATGATTTGTGACCATTATCTAGCAGCTAAAGATAGCTTCGACATACCAGAACTTTAACTAACACAAAGAGGGGAATTTCACCCCTCTACAGTTGTTATAGAAGCTTATGACAACTTGCCTAACTGTTTATGAACCTCTTGTAATTGCTCCTCAACCTGTCTAAGTTGAGACTTCAAACTAGTCCGTCTAGAATTAAGCTTATCTCTCAACTCACACAACCTAGTGCGAATGGACGAGACAGGGCTTTCTTGTCTGTTGTACAGTTCTTGTTGTATTTTCATCTCTTGAGTATTAGAAAACTCTAGAAAATCAGGAGACAAATTAGGGTCTGGGTTAGAAAGAGTAGGTAGCCCTTCAACAGCAGATCTTGTATTTTCTAATTCATAAGCATTTAACTCTTGGAAAGCTTCTAATGTATTTGCATAAGGAACAGAAGAACCTTCATTCTTCATCCCAGGATGTTGATAGTTATTCATTGATTTTTATTATCGATTAATTGTAAAAGTTCTCGTCTTATTAGACCCGTAATTGTTAATCCCTTCTCATAACAATAAGTACGCAGTCTATCTTTATCTTCAGTAGTTAAATATGAAACTACTTGTTCGTATTCATGCTCTTGAGTTTTATATTTGCTTGGCATCTTGTATTGATTTGAAATTGTAGATTAGAAATCTTTTGAACTCTTCTTTAGTAGAGTTACTTAACTTAGGATTATTTTCTATTGTTAATAATGTTTCTCTTAACCATGTATTCATTTTTATGGTTTTCTCTATATAGTTCTATATAACCACATAAAACATAGTGCTATGTAGGCAAAATCGTTCTCTCTTTACAGAGTGAAGAGCGCATCTATTTGAGATAAAAATATTGTGGGTATTTTTCAGTTTCACTTTGTACAGTTTTCAATATGAAACTTGTATATATACATTTACTTTTGAGAAATCTCCGTCTTCTACGGAGTGGAAGCTATATTAACCGCTTAAAAAGCCAATAGAAGCTATTTCATTAGGCGTGTAGAAAAAGGGTTGTTATGAGGGTAAGACTCATCCCCCTGGCACCCTCGAAAGTAATCAAAACTAAATAAAAAAAGGGCTGCATCGCCTGCTCGCAGAGTAGCTGACTTCTTAATTGAGGTCGGCTCTTTTTTGTTGGCTACGAAGTCATATTGGCATCCTGTACTGCCAAGTAAAACAAGTGTCTGGATCTTACATTCAACAGATCTATAAACCTTTAAACCCACTTTTAAGAGTGGCTATTTTCTCATGTCTAACAACAACAACAACAAGGGAAACAACACTATGAATAAAGTTCAAACTGCTGCATCGTTTGTCAGTTCATCTAAAGTAGGTAAAACAGCAGGATATGCTATCAACTATGCTTTACAGCTAGGCATTTTACTAAGTTTCACAAATGTATTAAATGCTACTACAAATGCATTAGGTGCTGCATGGGTATTTGCTATATACGCAAACCTATTCCCTAGCACTAGCCATGACATGCTCAAACTCATCATCAACGACATCTGCCAATTCATAACTGGTGATGTGATTTTCCTAGCTGAAGAGTGGGAAACAATACCTGGTAGGATTATCAACTATGTTGATGGTGTTCCTATCTGGGTTGAGAATGTTGACAACCCTGAACTTGTTGGTAAAGTCGCGACTCAGTATGAAGAAGAAGAGGTAATCCCTCAAACAGATGAGAGTGAATTAACTAACAAAAAGATCGCCCATCAGAGCGATGTGAGGATCTTCAACTTCCCTGCATATGGTAATCCATTTGCTAACACTAAGCTAACTGTTGAATATAGCGTTGAAGACAAAACTATCCGTTGGAATAGTGGGGAGTCCTATAAGTTCAACGAACGCTTAGTCAGAGTTCAAAAGAACTTTGGCTTTGAAGTAGATCCATATATCTTCACCGTTGTAAATGTAAACCAAGTAATCGCTGAGATTCTAGCAACCGTTGCTAAGAAACCCCACATGAAGGCAGCACAGACTTTTCTTCAGGGTCTTGTTGGTACAGTACTTGTTTCTGATTGGGAATGTGCAGATGAGCATGTGAATAACTATAACTTGGCTGCAATCCAACCTAACCAAGACAACCTAGTTGATGCTCAAAGAGTACTTCGTGATAGTGAAGTAGCTGCATATCATATCAACAAACAAGGTCACATCATTCTCAAGAAAGACCGTGACCAAAAGACTGCCTGGGTTGAAGGTTGTCTTAGGACTGCCTCTAAAGAGTGGGGCTTTGCATTGCCTGATAAGACCAACACTAAGAGAGCCTTCGTTGGTGATGCACTAGGAATCATGGGTGTCAGTGCCGATGGTAGAATCTCTATGGTTGAAGCTGACAAAGGTGGTAAGTTCTTCAACAGACACGCAATGGTCAAGCATATCAGTGCTGAGGTAGCTAATCCTGAGTTCGACGCCCTAGTAGCTGAAATCTCTGGAACTAAATTCGCTGCTAGCTATGGTTCATTGCTGAATTCTCTATTTGTCAATTCACCACTATTGAGTCTAGCTGTTGGTGATGGTGGATTTGTAGTCCGTAATCCCCTAACTTTCACTGTCAACAAACGTATTGATGGAAAGCTAAACATTGACTTGCTATTCGCTAGTCGTCCTGAATATAAAGCTCATGTGCAAAGTAAAGTTGGTGATGATCGCAATGCTCAAGTAGAGTTCATCATGGCTGAGATGAAAGAAGCTCTGATAACTGAGTACGAAGGTAAAGTAATTGCCCCTGCTGAAAGTATTGAGTTTCAAGGTCAGACTATTCTAACCAACACTAGTAATCTTGAACTAGTTGCAGCTTCTACACCTAAAGTAAGAAAAGGCAATGCGATCAATACAGAGATTCGTACAATCGCTGTAACTCTACAGACTAAAGCAACTATCACAGACTATAACCACAAGTCTCGTGGTCAGTGGTTCAAAGGCATGGCAACTCGCAATGACGATGTTGTAATCACTCCATGCTCCGCAGGAGAATGCGCTGGATCGGAAGCAGAAGTAATCTTCAATGACAATAGTGTCAAGAATCGCAAAGCTATGCTCATTCGTATGTGGGCCAATGCTTCTGGACAGATGGTTTCTTTCTGTAAAGATGGTGAATTCCGTCTTGTTGATTTCAATGAAGAAACTAAACTCTATGAGCTAGGTGAGGTTGTAGACTTTGCTAAGGTACAAGCAGATCTGGACTCTAAGTTCGGTAAATCCGTAACTGTCAGCCTAATCACAACTGCTAAAGAGTTGGCTGCTTTCAAAGCTGCTGATGAAAAAGCATTCACTGGTGTGCGTGAACAATCCCTAAATAACGGACTTGTACGTATTGAGTTTGTTGCCCAGGCAATTGAATCTCCTCTAGTATTTGCAGTAGAACTCAGTTCTGTAGCTGAGAACTTCAGCCCTAACCGTAAAGTGGCCCCAATCCAAAGTGCATTCCTAGCAACATTTGATGCTGCTCGTAGCACTGCCACTAAAACTATCAAGAAGCATAGTAAGAAAGTAGCTCGCACTATTGAACTCAGTGCTTCCACTAAAGTCGATGCTCACTTCGACTTGAGATTCGCTAAGACCTCCATCCATTGCTGTCAGCATGAATCTCTAGTTGAAATATTAACTAAAGCCAACAAGAATCACAATCCCCGTGATATGTTCAGAGCTTTGGCTCAGAAGTTCCCTAACGGATTCAAAGTAAGTGGTAGCACTGCTGAAGCTACACGCCATTGGACTATCTCTATTCCCACTCACATCCTAAGTGTTCAAGGTGGGTTTGACAAGAATGGCTGGAGCTTTGATGACAAAGTAACTGACACCTATGCTTTCCTCTGTTTACTAGCTGATAAAGCAAGTTGCCCTCAGCTAATCGCTGACTATGCTATGGGTCTAAAGGGTGCTTTGGACGGATGGCGTACAGATGTAGTAACCAGTAAGAAAGCTTTCACTAAAGGCAGTGCTGTGTTTGACACTCATGGTATGAAAGTGCTTTCTAATCCTATTGCTGGCTTTGAAACTCACGGTGGTGAGGAAATCCCTGTGATCCTAGTTGATGAAAGCAATCCTCTAGTCAATGGAACCGCCATCAGCAAAGATGCTAAGGTTGCTAAGACTATTGCTGATGGTGATGTTGTATTCTTCTATCGTAATCCTATGATAGATGTAACTCCTGCAATCATCAGAATCACAAAAGATCAAACTGTCTGTGGCAAGTTCACCTGTGCTGTAGCTCCTAGTGTTCTTGCTTGGTCTTCTCAGACTGACAATGATGGTGATGTATTGTGGGTAATCCCCGCTAAACAAGTAAGCATCAACAATGTTGACAATAGTGCCGAAGATAGTGCTAGAGCAGGTTCTCTGATGAATCACTCTTTAGTAGGTAACTCTCTTGCTGAAAGTACAATGACTGCATTTGGTTGTGATAACTTACTGAAAGGAATCATTAAAGCTCGTCCTGACTTCAGTGTAAAAAATCCTACTCACAAAGTAGCAATCGATGTTGTTGCTGAAGCTGAGAAAGTAGCAAATCACTATCGTATTCGTGTAGGACAAGGCTATGCAGCTATGTTCAACGCCTATGCTAGCTTCATTCGTCAGGCTAATAACGGCTATGTCTTCAGTAACGCAGAACTTCAAGGCATCAAAGGTTGTTCTTTTGTTCTGTACGAAGAATGGGGACTAGCTGGCTTCTCTGAAGAGAATGAGACTAACTTCAAAGCCATCCGCCATATTGCTAAAGGGCAACTAGGTCTAGCGAAGAAAGTGTCACGCTCAAACCGCTTCAAGAAAAGTAACTCTGGATCTGAAACTAAAGAACAAGCTGCTAGATATGTAGCACAACACATCATTCAATCCAAGATTGAAAGAAGTGGCAATGTTGTTTGTAGCAGCATTGAAGCTAAAGCAATCAAAGAGGAAGCACTATCAAATGGCTTGTTCAGAAGCCTAACTAAGGGGGCATTCTCCTTTAGTAGTAGTGATATCAACCCCATCTTCAAAGGTGGTAAAGTTGATGTTTCCAATCCATTTGCTGAAGCTTTGACTTCTTGGCAGTCCTTTGCTGCTAATGGCTTGGTTATCGCCTAGCAACTATAGAGTGTTATATTCTTCACTCTGTTCCTGCGCTTCATACTGCGTAGAAGTATGCGGTACAAAGTATCGCTCTATTCCTAAAAAAAGAATACGTACTTTCTTACGTTAATAGGAAACGTCAGTTCTAGACGTTAAAGAGAACCATTAGTCTTAATGTAATAAGACATAGCACTCCTCTCCGCGAAGTGGGGAGCATTTAAGTATTATAAATATTTAAAAATATATAAATAACATAACTCTTTAAAGATAGTTAGTTATTAAAATCTTCTAGTTAATATTCTCTATGTGGCTTAAGTGTCAATAGAATATAAAGTATCAGAAGAATATGAAGACCTCGTTATATCTTGTTGCCGCTTAAGTGTGGAACGAGATTAGAGTACTCATATTTGGAATATTAGAAGAAACTTTAATAACTAGTTATTTTAAGAAAAGAGTGAATCCCTATCCTTAGCCTAAGTTGATACTCTTCGAGTAGTATTTTTATTTTATACCTTTAGGTGTATTGATACTCTTAGAAAGATACCTGTAGGTAAGTAATACTAATAGTATCAAGTGAGATATCAACTTAAATATGATACACAAGGGGTTCACTCTGTTTATTAAGTTAAAAGATAAAAACCATATGTACTCACAATGAACAAGGTATCCCCAATGATAATGTTAATAAACCGCTACAGTAATTTCATCTATGAGATTGCTGATAAAGCCGAGGATCTATTAGATGATTTAGCCCTAAACAAAGAGGCTCTTAAGGGGTTTCAATCAACATATACTCAAGAACAAATTGACGAGTATAATGAGCAACTCAAACTAAAAGAGTTCTTTGAAGAAGTAGAAGAATCCGACAGACAAGCTGCAATAGATGGCGGGTTAGATTCTTCAATTCTTGGTGATAACTTTTGGAATGAATAGTGACTTCAAGATTAAGTAAAAGTGAACTCTACTTCTTAGTAGATATATAAAATACTTTTAATGCATTTTGATTGTCTATTAAGTTAGAAATCATACTAAGTGTTTAAAGTAGTTAAATATGTATTAAATAAAAAGAGTAGTACTATTCTTAGTGGAAGATTAATCTATCTTTTCAAGTACAAAAAAAGACTAAGAGTTTCAATCAATCAACAAACAATAGAATTAAAATAAGGAGAAATAATATGCCAGGATTTGGTGGTAACGTAGTAAGAAAATCACGTAAGTCTAAAGGAAAGAAAAGTAAAAGTAAAAGTAAAAGTAGAAACCTAAAGGCCGTTGCTAAGTTCAAAGCAGGTGATGACTTTGCAATGATGGACTTAGCTATGCAATATCAATTGAAAGAGACTTTAAGCAAGGGTAGTTATTACTAAATAAAGACTATAAAAAATTGGCCTATATATACATCCTATCCTTATGCCCATTCATTTGGGATAAAGGTAGTAGTTATTTTTTGTACCCTACACTTAAATCAGGTAAACCCCGTACTATCCTAAAAGTAACTTAAGTGTAAAAAATACGGCCTTCTAATTGTTAAAGGTACAATGTGTCTTTGTGATAGTTAGAGAGGTTAATATCGTCATCTTTGTGTCGCTTTCATCTTCGACTAAAAGGAGAAGCTCAGAGTATAATGATAGTTATATATACAACAATTATATTACTAAATAATAATGACTAGTCAAGGTCCCAGTACATCTGATTCATTAGAACAAATTAGATCTGAATATGTAGAGAAGACACAGAAAGCTAAGTATAATAACATGCTTGCTTCTTGTACTCCACTGGAACAGGAAATGATCAAGATGTTAAGTGAAGTAGATAAAATGAGTGGCGGTAATCTTAATCGCCTTGTTTCTATCTATAACACTATCAAACAAAGTAGTTAGATTGTCACAGTACAAAATTACTCTGTCGTATAAAAGAAATATGGCATAAGATTAAAGTTGGTTACGGATAAAAATAAGGCAAGGCTAAATAGTCGCATTCAAACTTGTGCAGAGAAAGGGAACTACGCCGAATAACGGCTGGAAACAGTGCAGAGAAAAGGTAGTTTACTGAATAACGGCAAGTAAGAATTAACCCTTCATATCGTATTGCCTAAAAAGTATTTTTAGGTGCCTTTGTACCACAGTTGTCTCTGAGCGGTACTAGGCTCTCAGTGCCTCAAGTCTTCTTGGAAGGTACAGATGCCGTTCGTGCACCAAAGCAGCACCATTAGGCTTTTTTTACGCTTATAACGCCTACTGTTCTGGGATTCTAATTGTAACCTCTAAGTTACGATTTCCTACGAATAATTCGCCTACTGAACTGGGCTTTACTATCTAAATTGTTCAAAGTTAACTTAGCTACAAAATATTCAGGAAACTAAGTTAGCCATAAATATTCTTACTCAGATTCAAGTTCAACTAAAAATTGAATATCAAAGAAAGAGGTGATTCTATTCAAAGATCGACCTCTTTTTTTGTATGTCCAGAATCACATGGACATTAAATATTTGCTCATGGTATTTCAGGTATTAAATCAATTCCAAATAATTAAAGAAATTAAACTAAATTGGAGAATAAAATTATGTATAACAATAACTTGAGTATAACTATTGTCAGAATCGCATTTGCTAAGGGTTCAGATCAAATTCATGTAGGTTTAACAAAAAATGGTAATAAAACCTTTGTAGGTGAAATTGTTTATTCTGAAGAATTAACTATCAGTCACTATAATAAATTACTGAATGTTGATGGAAATAATCTAGTAGGCTGTGTAGGTACTATCTGTATTGCCGATGATGATGAAGCAAATGCTCTCATTAGCCAGATTGAAAGTATTCAAGCTGCCCGTCCAGTAAATAGTAGAGGGAACAAGTACCCTTTTGTTTTTCTGAGAGTAATAACTGATGGGAATGAAGGAGATATCATCTTCAATAAAGGTGTTGGAGGTGCGCCCCATCGTCTAACATTCTTGAATGTTGAATGTATTGAAGTAGTACAAGTAGAAACTCCTCAAGTAGTAGCTCCTTCCCGTTCTTCATATGGAACTGTTCGATATAGACCCCAAGTAAAGGCAAACACTAGTGCGTCAGTAAAGACTGCTCGTGCTGGTCTAGAAGTAAGTAGTAATGATGTTACTCCTCACGTAGACGCTCGCATTCTTCGTTCCGAAGGAATGAAGCGGAGAGTGGCTCCTTCATTCAACAGAAATATTGTTGAAAGTGTAGGAGAGGTAGAGGAACAGTCTTTAGAGTCCTTAGATTCCTTAGATTCCCAACAAGATAAATTAAATGCGATTGCGGTAGCTATGAAGGCTGCTGGTATGAGTGGTGCTGAAATAGCTCAAGCTCTTAAAGCTGAATTAGAACTCGTTGTCTAATTTAAACATTTAATTAGAATGACGAATTCCCCCTTTAAGTCTTAAAAACTGTAGGGGTATTTTTATTGATTTAATTCTGTAAATTGTAGTAGAGAAATAAATGCAATGGGTAAATATAGCAATAATAATAAGATTGATAATAATAGTAAGTCTAGCCAAAAGGTTAGATCTATTGACGAGCTTCTTACTGCCAAAAGAGCTAGTAATAAACTTGGTAGTGATAGAGCAAGTGAAGCGGCTAAGAAAGCAACTGATGCAGTTCGGGGAAATGCTGGGAAAGCTAAACGCTCTGAGTTACGTAATGACCTAGTTAAATCTGCACAGCTAGCTCAAGCTCAGGGCGAAGAGGACGGGATCAAGCAGTTCTTAAGTGAAGATATCCCAGCAGTAATGAATGCTTTGAATAGTGAACTGCGTAGTAATCATATAGCTTCTATAGAGGCTAATGAAGAAAGGCTTATTGAGAGTGCAGTAGAAGGAGCAGTAGTAGATGTAGAGTGGTCAGATTATGAGGCTGAGTATGATATGTCATTTGACACTAATGAGTGGGATCAAGCCATAGAAGGAAAAACAGAAATAAATTTATTAACTGACGGTAAAAAGAATAATAGTGAGGATCGCCTATCGGCTCACAGAGCGGATCGGGCAGAAGCTAATCCCTTTTCCTCAGATGATTTGCCAGTCTGAACACACTTCGTATGTTAATGCGAACAAAAAAGAAAATTAAATTTATTAGATAGAGATTGGGTATGAAGTCTTCAGTTCTCTATCTTTTTTATTTTATAAAACTTCAACATTATTTTAATTAAATGGAGAATTACTATTATGGAACTTAATCAAGTTCAAAAAGAATTAATTATCAAGGGTTATAATGCCCACTGCGATGAAATAGAAAGGTTAGTTAATGATAGGCTCAACATAGATATGCTTGAGCTATATGATTTATTATTGCTAAATAGAAAGCACGATATTAAAAGATATTGTAGAGATAATAATATTGATTTATTAGAAATAGATGAAGCAACTAAAAAGGAAATAGCTCTTAATCTTATTGAGATTGAAATTAAGACTATGCTCACTATTAAAGGCAAATATGATGCTGAATTAACTCAGTTGGGTCTTAAACATAGAAAGATACTAAACGGAATACAAAATTCACCTTGGTTCAAAATGTTTAATTCTCCTGTTAGCCTCCAATGGTGGACTAAGAATACTGAGAAGGTATTGAATGCTTGTGATATGGATCATAAGTATTATGAATGGGTCGATACCAAAATAGAACTTATTAAAGATGTATGGACTGAAATAGATCCACAAGAACCGCTTCCTGATATCAAAACGTATTGGCAAGTTTATAACTTTGAAGTTCCAGAGCAGGTTAGAGAGTTCATAACTTTTCCCTTTGGCAATTAATAGGAAGTCCTGCCCCTATTACTCAAAAAGAAGATAATGTAGTAGGGGTTATTAGTTGTCAGGAAGAAGAGGATATAGAGGTTGTATTTGATAAACAAGTAAATGAAAAGTTAAAGGATAAGACATTAGCTCAACTTAAATGTGCAAAAGCTAGTGCCGATCTTGTTAGTAATAATATTGGAGAATGTATACAAGAAATTGAAGATAAAGTAATCTTTGAAGAGGCTTTAGATCGGCAATTCAAGCGTATCTTTGGGTTTAAAATGCCGAACTGCTCGATGACTAAAGAGTTGTTTCAGGAGGTAATTATTCCTGTTCTTAAGATAATGAGTAAGGACGATCAACAGTTCTTCTATGAACATTATGGTGGTGTGTTACCACAAGGTTTTAATTATAAATATTATCTGTAGAAGTAATTAATTTTTGAATATCATAAATACTATTTTTCTAGATACAA
>JBCDDK010000110.1:0-22993 GCA_039180345.1 Cyanobacteria bacterium P01_G01_bin.39
AGAGTCTGGAATATACCATTTTTTTGTTTTGCTTTATTTGGTTTTTTGAGACAAATTAGCGTTAATAATTTTGTTTATTTAATATTCTGCTGGTTGATTTCATTTTTTGTGTATTTTTATTATGTAAACAAAAAAAATACACCTCGAAAATTAGAAGTTTTATCCTATTTAAAAAAATACGACCAGTGCCGATTTATCAAAACTCCTTATACAGATATATTAGAAATTTTTACTTTATATTATTTACCTCCATTTGGCAGAATTCCTAAGAAATTAAAAATAAAGGCTTTAAATTTATATCTTAATGTTATTAAAGTGGAAGTTAAACCATCTAAAGAAAAAGTTAAAAAGCCTGGAACACTTAATTCATTTCCATCGCCATCTGGTCATCATACGTATATTTTTGTTCCAGATGATATTAAGAAAATGAAAGGAATACAATACTTTTTCTTGCTACATGAAATAGCTCATGGATGCGGAATTGCCAACGCTACTTATACGAGAAAATCAACTAAATTTTTCCCAGTACTAGTCAGTCTACTTTGGATTATTTTTCAAGTTAAAATATCTATTACATTTATAATTTTTTATATCTTTGTAGTTTCTTTAGCAGTGTATATTCATTTTTTTGAAATTAAAAAGTTAAATACAAAGTTGAACTATTATGCCGAAATTACGGCTGACTATATTGCTTGTCGCCACTTATCAAGTGATTTAGCTCAAAAACTATTACAACGATTATCACGAGGGAGAAAAGTTATATTTCCAGATAAAAATTTGTCAGATACCGAAAATATCAAAAGGGTAGAAAATTTCAAAGAAATGCTTAATATAGTTGTTGATTATGGAGTGGATAAAATAGATATACCTGAAGAATATATGTTAAGCATAGTATATCCTGGAAATATATTTTTAGTCTTCTCGATATTATTTTTATCATTAACTTTTTTTTATAACTTAAGCTATACATCTATCTTTACTTCATTATTTGTGCTTTTTATATATGGTTTTCTTTATGTAAAAAATATAATATTCAATGCAGCATTGGATGGAATCATATCAAGATATCTTGAAAAGCCTCATAACATTAAAAATTAGTGTTTAAATAATTAAAGTTAGTTTGATATACCTGATACACCTTTTTTTATGGCTCTAGGCGTTAGACTAAGCCAAGTTGTCACATCTACCGATAAATTTGATTCCCTTAGCTATTATTTAAGTATTATTAATACAGCATCTTTAGTATTAGCTGTTTTTCAAGTTCATTTAAACGACCGTATGATTAGACTTTGTACTAAATAAATTAGTACAAAGCCATAGAGCTTTCAAATCCCGTCGCGAAGTCATGCTGTTAGGCTTATCGCTTCACACATTTCTAATTTTCGATTTTTCAGTTTTTGTTCATTATTATGGTTTGGCTAATCAAAGTCTAAAATACTATCTTGTAGATGAGATTATTAAACTTAACCAAATTTGGGATTTTCTCTGATTAATAGTTGATGAAACTCTCTCTCTATAAAAGTTTGAGGAGGATGTGGGAGTAAAATTCAAGAATCGTTTTCATTCCCCTTATACGTTCGGCAAAGCCCAATTTAGTTGGACTAAAGCTATTTATTTTTGGGCAATTAATGTCGCAAACTTTGCTCTCATGGGATTACCCTGCTCATCCATTCGCTGAAATGTTCCCAACTCCTCTTTATATTGGCAAATTTTCCACAGATGGTAATAGTTCTTAAGCTCATTTTCAGTGAAGGTAAAAGGGAACTCAATAGGACATGGATAATCTTTGGTGGAGATAGGGGCAACAATCAAATTATAGCCCCCAGGTTTTGTCTGTTCTTGCATATTTTGAATCACTGAACTGACAGATATAGGTTGTAGAAACTGAAAAACTACTGTGGAAATAATCAGGTCGTAATGGTTTTTGATCGATGCAGTCTGGATATCGTATATCTTGGCATCAATACCTTTACATTCCTCTTCAGCATCAATAATTTCTTGAAGTTTACCAATAGCTGCTTCAGATTTATCGACAGCTGTGACGGAAAAACCTTTGGTTTGAAGTAAGATACTGTTACGTCCCCGACCACTTCCCAAATCCAAGGCATTCCCCGACTGAATATATTGCAATACCTCAAGCACCTCAGAGTGGGGGGCTGAAAGATGATATTTTTTTTGATAGTAATGTTCAGGGAGACAATAAAATTCCAGAAAACAGCGCAGATTTTCTCCTAAAGGCTCGACCTTATGCCAAGCTTGAGGCTCCACCAAAGGTGATGCATTTTCTGTCGAGCAGATATGAGTCGATTGTATATCACCATTTTTATCTAAAGCATAATACTTTAACTCTCCCTCTAAGATTGTCAATTTTGCCCAAGTTCCCTGCTTGGTATTATGTTGTGACTGAAAAGACTGTGGCAAGGTATCTTTTGTCCAAACAGGTAATGTCTGGTATTTGACTAACTTACGATCCATCATTTCTTTTTTGAGTCTCGATCTACTTTATTCTTTTGATCAGGTTTCAGAACTTTTAATGAACAAATCAACTCAACCAGTATAATTACCTTAACTAAAATTCGTTAGCAGAGTGATCCCAAGAAAGAGCGGTAACTCTGCTATTGGAGCCGTTAATAGTCTTTTGAATTGCTTTGCAATACCTTAAAGTAATATCATGCCAGTCAAACCTAATCGCATTTTGTCTTGGCTGCTTCCAGTATCTTCTCTCATCCCAGGTATCTTGCAGAGAATTAGCGTAACCATCAAGATCAGTTACATCACAGGTTAGACCTCCATCACCAATCAAGTAGCGTCGAACAGCATCATCTGTAGCTACTACAGGCAACCCACAAGCCATCGCTTCTAGATACTTGATGCCCCCCGATACTTGAGTAGCAGCGCAGGTAAATATGTCTGCACTACGATATACTTGCGGCATCTGAGCATAAGCAAAAGACTTAATTTGGAAGCGCTGGCTGCCCAAAAGGCGATCGCCCAATGACTGAAAATAGTCTCTGTTATTACCTTCGCCACAAACCGAGAGGCTAGCATCTCTTAGACGAGAAACAGCTTCGATGGTTAATTCAAGTCGCTGCTGGCAATCATAATCCAAAGAAGCTACGGTTAGTATACATGGTTGAGATAAGCCAGTAGTTATGGCTTTACCTTCAGGGCAAAATTCTGCTAGGTCAATACCGTAGGGAATAGTGTCAACTGATTGCTGTGGTGACAAGCGATGAACATAATCTGATACTAGAGGATTTAAGCAAATCAAGTGTTCGGGTTCCAATGCTAGATTGCGTAGTAAATACTTTGGCTCACAGAGCAGATTTTGGTGCTGAGTATGAATAATCGGAGTACCTTTGATTTCTCGAATCAGGTTCGCTAGCAACAAGCTTTCATAGCCATTGTGAGACAGAATCAAATCAGTAGGATTATGCAACAGATATGTCACACAGTCGATAAAACTAGTTAGATTTTCCAAAGCTATTCTGGAATTGTTGAACCATTTGGATAATAAAGATGAACTAAACATCGAATTAGCTTGGGGGCTAATATCACTACCTAAAATTGATTTTAATGGACGGCTCAAAGAACCACATTCAGCACCACAAAGGAGTTCTACTTCGAAATGATTATCAAGACGATGTGCTAATTCGATCGCAAAAATAGCAGAATCGTCTTTCCAGTCCACCCCCGCATAGGGATGAATCAGCGAAATTCTATTCAAGATCGTTCTTCCGTTACTAAAATAAATTGCAGGTAACATCCTTAGACCAGAGGGAAGCTGACCTAATCTTTGGCTTGTCTTTTGATCTTGCTTTTATTGACCAAAATGAAGTCTTCCTCCTCCAACATCCACTCCAGTAAGCGGTGGCTATATACTCGAAGTTGGTAACTGATTTCCCGAAAAATGAATTCGACTCTTTGAATCAATGACAGTAAACGTAGATAGCGATCGCTTTTGAGGCAAGATAGAGTAATAATCCCCAAAGACACTTGTAGAAATTTGAATGATAAACCGAGAGCGGGATAATGCTCTAAAGCTTGTCGGCAATAGTTATGAGCAATTTTGGGATCTGATTCGTGGTGAGAGAGTACAGTCTTGGCTAAAAAGAGGCTGGCGTATCCATAACTGCGAGATTTGCAGTGTGATAATTCTTGAGACTCATTTTGAAAGGCTTTTTCAATTATTATTTGGAGATCTGTTTCAAGAGTTAGCCAGTTTTCTGCTAATTCTCTGTGACCCTCACGCCAATAAACCAAAGGTTCGTTGATTTCCAATGGTGAATAACGATGATTTAGTCTTAACCATAAGTCCCAACCTGGAATTATCTTTAGTTTGGGGTCAAACAATCCGATTACCTGAAAACAACTACGAGGTACCATCAAAGAAATGGCGCAAAGTTGCCCTTGATTATCAATTGGAGCATAAATCTTCTCTGAATGCTCCGATTTTACGATCTTGCCCGTTGCTCGACCCTGATGATCAATGCCCATCAACCAAGAGTAAACGCCACCTGCTTTAGGATAGTGTTCCAAGCAAAAAAGCTGTTTTTGTAACTTAGTTGGATGCCAAAGATCGCCTGTATAGATCCAAGAAATATACTTTCCCTTGGCTTCTAAGATTCCTCGATTAAGAGTTTGAGCAATACTCAGATTTTTGAGAAAAAAAAATTTAAACCGTGAATCTTGTTTACCCTCAAACCATTTTACAGTTTGACGATAATTATTACTGAAGACTAAAACTTCAAAATCAGAATATGTCTGTTGCCGAATACTATTAAGAGTAGCTGGCAAATACCAAGAGTCATCAGAAGCAAATACAATTACAGAAATTGTCGGTAATTCTAAAGACATAGTTGCAGTGGTCGGTAGTTAAAAATAGCATTAACTCAATTCGCTTTACTACTAGTGAGCAAAAGCTAATTGTCAATACCTTGATTGTGAGACAGCCTGGTCTTGGAGTCTCCCCAAGAAGTGTGACCATCAAGGTTGGACAAAGGTGGGTACATGTGGAACTCAGCGCCTATATCTGCGCGTCCCTCTCGGTTAAAAGCTCTATTTTTTTCTGCTTGAGGAGACAGATTGGAAGTCAATTGTATATACAAAAAAAGATTCTGATAGACTACCTTATCCCAGTTGTGATTCACTGCAATATACCGCTGGGCATTTCTCGCCATAACTGCTAGTAATGCTGGTTCGCTCATCGCATACTCTAACTGAGTTACTAATGAATCAAGCTGTCCTGATTTAAATAACAAGCCACGGTCTTGTAATAGTTGACGACGGGCAATTGTATCACTGCCTAAAATTGGAATACCTTGTCGCATCATCTCCAACAAAGTCATCGGTAGACTAAAATCAGTTCTTGCCGATGGTTCGACAAATATATTTGCCCCACTAATTATTTCTGCTAAAGCGTTTCCTCTGGCATCTCCCAAAAAGATGATGTTGTCTTGCTCCTTAACTATCGACAGGGTGTTGCTAGCATATTCTGGGTTAGAGTCAATTCCCCCAATCACTACTAATAGCCAATTATGAGGTGGTAACTGTTGAAAAGCTCGAATCAAAAGATCCAGCTTATTATCAGGTTCGACCTTCCCCCAGTAAAGCAGATATTTTCGATTATCTATGCCATGAGCCTGGTTACAATCATAACTGAGATCAGGTAAATCATAGCTTGCTGGTGCATTAGCAATATATTGAGGATTGATACCGTATTTTCGCCGAAAATAGTTGCTTAACTCTCTAGAGGTAACAATAACTTCATCTGCATTACGTGCCGCAGTTTTTTCCATTCGTGGCAATAGCCTACGCCAAAATCTATTCCAGTCGCTTTGACGATGTTCTAGCTGGTGAGATGTAACCACAATTGATGAGTCCGAAAAAAGTCGAGGGAACCACAAAAACCAAGCGGCAGCCATACTGTGAACATGAATTACATCGTATTTACCAAAAGTTGCACAGATGGTATTTAAAGCCGAGTTGAGTAAAAAATTTGACTGAGTGCCAGGAATTGACAATAGAGTAATAATTCTAATTTGATGATAGTAACTGATTGAGAGAGATGGCTGATGATAGCTAGGTGCAATAAAAAAATCTACCTGATGACCTTTTGCTGCAATCTCAAGATATAGTTTCTGACAATAGTGGTCTATCTCCTCAGGTTTAACGGTCAAATCTTTCGCACCGATAACGGCAATTTTCATAGGTATTATTTTGGCAGTACTTAATTAATTAGATGAGGCGAATAATAATGATGTGGACGGAAAAAATTAGTCGTATTAGCTTAAATACAAAACTGGCAACGTTTCAACAAGATATGTCTGCATTTATGCGTGATTGAGAGAATACAACAACAGTTAAGCTTTGCTGTATTGAGGCATGAAGCATATATAGCCGCAAAAAGTTAGATTAGCGGTGCGGGGTCGCTTGTCAAGGTTTATATCTAGGTAAACAGAGTAAGAATTATATTTATTTTGAACTAACAGTATCTTGAGATGGAAAGCAGAAAAATATGACAATATTAATTTTAATAATGTTCAATAGTTGAAATAACATCTGAGTTATCTGACTTAAAAAATAACTTGGGCACCAAGCAATAGCATAGTAATTTTTTAAACACAGGCTAGTAGAAAGATTTAGATGTACATCATGATTTACAGAAATACAGAAACTCGCTTACCTATGCTTAAAAGATAATTTTACATTAGCTAATTACAAGACATGATTTTTGCTGCTGTTAAAATCTTGATACTTTTACAGATACCAAACTTTGAGAATATTCACTGTGGAATTCATTTGAGCTTAATTTGAATAATGAGACAAAAGATATTTGCGACAAAAACTTAAGAATATAGCTCAATATAAACATGATTAACTCCTCATTTTGTACTAGATTTATTTGGCTACTGGCAAAGTTAGTTTACCAAGTTAATGTTTGGCTTTTTTGCCTTTGGGGCAATCTCAGTAAATTTATTTACGAGAAAATACTGAGATTGTTTCATGCACAATGATAATCGCTCAAAATAGAATTGGCAATATCATTTTTGGTTTGATTTGGTAAATATTTCTCAGTAAAATTACATAAGTCAATGGTGATGAGTTTTTCAAACTTATTGAAGATAAAAAAAATTCACAACAAAAAATCTTGATGTAAGAGCAAATAGCCGTTCACTATTAGCAGAAATATTGTCTGTGCAAAACTTTAATTCACCTCAAAAATCATCCCTGGGTGAATTGAGCAGAAAAGTACCAGCATCTCTTTAGCTGATTCTTGATTGATGGCAGGGCTGACGTTCACTATCTCATCTGAAAAACAAGCTGGAATAAAACTCCAACCGAGCATTACTGTTTTACCTGCGATCCTTAGGCTACGCGGAGCGTAATCGCCGTAATTTCTGACTCAGACCATCCTTCTAGTGAGAAATTAGCAGGAATAGGAAACCAGACATCGTTTCTGAGAGACAAATCGCCTATTGGGGGTAGCTGAACTTGAAATGTTTGAGAGAATTTTATGCCAAACACTCGTTCCATGATGGCTACGACATTTTCATTAGACCATTGTTTTCTGGCATCAGCAGATAGCGGTAGCCAGATATCTATTCTTTCGCCAAACTCAACTTGAAATCCGCGATCGCCTTCTAGTTCAAAATCTTTTTGTAGTTCAGTGACAATTCTTTTTCTAATCTTAGTTGATATTGTTCTTAGTACATCTTGTTCTAGATTTTTCATGGATTTCTCCTGGTTAATTACTTAAATGTTCTTTATTTCTAAAATCTTCTCAGTTGTCTTTGCCTCATTTCTGATTGACGTTGTCGCCATTCTTGTCGCTGTTGGTTTACTCTTTCTCTGTATTGTTCTTGTCGTCTTTGTCGTTCTTCCTGGAGTTGAGTTTGACGTTCTTGGTAATGTTTTTGTTGTTGTTGTCTTTCTTGCTCGACTTGGTCATAGAGAATAATTTCTCCTAGTGAAAGCTCTTTGCGGGTACTCGTCTCGATTGCCTCCACTGCGGTACAAATTACCACCGAGTAAGCCAGCAGAATCAAGTAGAAACATTCTATTTTGAGAAGCTGATTCAGCAGATTTAACATAGCGATTTGTGAATAGAATTACACTTCACATAACCAAAATAGTTGAGACGACGATTCCATTTCCATAGCTTTTCGTCATTAAAAGAAATGACAAAAGTCATGTTGCGCTTCAGAGAATTTTTATAGAATTAATGTTGATGGTGCGTAATAAAATTAATGGCAGTAAGTACCTCACCAATCTCGATTTCTCCGTCTGTACGTCGCACTTTGCAATACTTAGAATGGACACTGCTAGCAATTAATGCCGTCAGTGTCATACTTGATCGCCTACTTTATCAGGGAGAAAATGCTCCTCCTGGTGGTGCATATATGGTGCTGATTGCTTTAGGTATTTGTGCTGGATTGAGCGTGATCTTTCCTTTAAGGTGTCCACTCTGGCAGCGACAAAGCTATATCGGAATTGAGATAGCCTGGATACTCTTAGCTCATCACATTACAATGTGGCGCGGATGGGATTTATTATTGTGTATAGTTTTAGCCAAAAGCTGTTTTTTGCTGCGTCGCCGAGACACGATTGTGATCACGATTGCCACAGGAATTATTCGGCAAATTAGCCTCGCCCTTTTTCTACCAAAATTGATTGAGTTGATGTCTAACACCATGCCAGACATCGTAGCAGAGGATTTATCCAATCCCAGGCGTATGATTATCTCAGAAATGGCAGGAAGTATCGCAATTTATGTAGCATTCAGCACGGTTATCTTATTACTTTGTTTTTTAGTGGTGGCAGAACAAAAAAGTCGTCAAAAAGCTCTTGTTTTAGCTGAGGAGGTTGAACTATTGGCAGCGGATTTAGAAAGAACCCGTATTGCCCGTGATATCCACGATTCATTAGGACATACCCTAACTACTCTCGATGTGCAGTTAGAACTAGCTCAAACTTTACACCAGCAAAACCCTGATCGCGCTTTACAGGCATTGAATACGGCTAAAAGTCTTTCAGGGAAGTTGCTTCAAGAAGTACGTCGTGCTGTCTCAACTATGAGATCAGAAAATTTTAATCTCGATACTGCATTAAATAGCGCGATCGCTCAAATAAACTTTCACTGAAGTCAGAAATATGAAGTCAGAAGTCAGAAGTTCTACCTCTTCCTAAAGTAAGAGGATTCAAAAATGAAATATACTTCAATATTTGTCGTCTTGAAAGACGACAAAGGGCTTGCCCGCATGTGTTTAGACCAACTTCGGGCTATTTATTTCTGACTTCTGACTTTTGACTTCTGACTTCAGCCCGAAGGGCGCGGTAATCAGCAGTTTAAAATCGATGTTCGGCTAGATTTACTAAATTTGCCGTTGCAGGTTAGTCAGCAACTTTATCTAATTATCAAAGAAGGGCTGGTCAATATTCAAAAGCACAGTCAAGCAGACACAATTAACCTGTGGGGGCAGTATACATCTCAAGAGATTGTAATGGGTTTAACTGACAACGGAATAGGGTTTGAGCCTCTTATACCTAGTTCAGGGTTTGGCTTGAGAGGAATGCGGGAACGAGTTCAACTGCTGGGAGGACAAATGAAAATTCATAGTACCTTGGGAAAGGGAACACTAATTAAAATAACTATTCCACGATGATTCGGATTTTGCTAGCAGATGATCAGCCGTTATTTCGTGAAGGATTGATTGCTTTGCTATCTTTGGCATCAGATTTAGAAATTGTTGGGGAAGCCAATCACGGACAAGAAGCGATCGCTTTAGCTCAACATCTTCAGCCCGATGTTATTCTCATGGATGTGCGAATGCCAATTTGTAATGGAGTGGAAGCAACCCGCAAAATTCACATCGCCTATCCCTGGATACAGATTTTGGTATTAACCACATTTGACGAAGACGAATACGTGTTTCAATCTTTAGAAGCAGGTGCATTGGGATATCTGCTAAAAAGCACCCCAGCTAAACAAGTAGCGATCGCTATTCGCAATATTCGCTCGGGTTATAGTCAATTAGGACCAACAATTGCACCCAAAGTATTTGCCCAAATTAAATCCTCAACTTCTGTAAATCGCCAGAATTATCGAGACTTATTCAATCAGCGAGAGTTAGAAATTCTCCAGCTTTTAGGTTTGGGTAAAAGTAATCAAGAAATCGCTCTCGATCTTCACCTGGCTGAAGGTACAGTTAAAAACCACATGACAAATATCTTCGGACAATTGGAAGTACGGGATCGCACTCAAGCTGCTCTCTGGGCGCATCGCAATCTGCTGCAATAGTAGGAAAGGATGTGATCACACAGGCTAGTTATTAGACCTCTTGCACGAATCAAAATTGTTAGTTGAGATCGAAGTCAGAAGTCAGAAGTCAGAAGTCAGGAAATAAAATTTCTACCGAGAAAAATTTATTTATGCAAGAGGTCTATTGATAAGCGATCGCTAATTGTTAATTCTTCTTGGGCTTTTAAACAGAGGGAGAGCATCGTAGGTTAATATCTCAAACGGTTTCATTATTTAAATGATACAAGGTAGTTTTATGCCACAGGAAATCTAAATTACCCAGAATTATATGAAAAAAGCTATTTACCGTATTTTGGATGCTAATCTTGATCGCTCTCGGGAAGGATTGAGAATCATTGAAGAATGGTGTCGTTTAGGTTTAAACCATCAGCCCCTAGCAGATGAATGTAAGCAAATTCGCCAAGAATTAGCTCAATGGCATAGTTGGGAATTACGGCAGGCACGAGATACCCCAGGGGATGTGGGAACAGATTTATCTCATCCTCAAGAAGAACTACGAGAGAGCATCGATCAGTTACTACAGGCGAATCTCTGTCGCTCGCAAGAGGCTTTAAGAGTGCTAGAAGAATATAGTAAGCTTTATGATCAACAGATGGCGAAGTCTTGTAAACAGTTGCGCTATCGGGTTTACACTATTGAAAGTACTCTGCTTAACAACTATCGGCAGCAACAGTTACTCAACGCACCCTTGTATTTAGTCACCTCTCCTGAACCCGAAATTCTTAAGGTAGTGGAATCAGCTCTCAAAGGTGGTTTAACCTTAGTACAGTATCGCGATAAATTAGGCAAAGATAGCGATCGCTTAGAAAAAGCCCATCAGCTATGTCAACTGTGCCATCAATATAATGCCCTGTTTATTGTTAATGATCGGGTGGATATCGCTCTAGCGGTAGATGCGGACGGTGTTCATTTGGGTCAACAGGATGCCCCAGTAGCCTTTGCGCGGGAAATCTTAGGAAATCATAAAATTGTCGGTCGTTCCACTACCAATAAACAAGAATTAAATAAGGCGATCGCAGAACATGCGGACTATGTCGGAGTTGGTCCATTTTATGAGACTCCCACTAAACCAGGTAAGACAGCGGCAACCAAAGAATACATTGATTATGTCAAGGCTAAATGTCCTGTTCCTTGGTTTGCTATTGGTGGCATCGATCTCAATAATCTTGATGCAGTTCTAACTATAGGCGCACAGAGAGTAGCAGTGGTTCGCGCTATCATGCAGGCAGAACAACCAACTCAAGTTACCCGCCAGTTTATATCCCAATTACTCAATTAGTTTAGTCGGTAATTACCCTAAAACTCAGCTAGATAAATGTTAAACGCAACTAATACAATAAAAATACAGGTCAACGGGGAACCTCATACCTGCGTAGCGGCAACCGCTTTACCAGAATTAATCACGGAGTTGGGGCTAAACCCGCGTTTGATCGCAGTGGAGTACAACGGTGAGATTTTACATCGTCAATATTGGGCAAAGACACTTATGCAATCTGGCGATCGCTTAGAAATAGTCACTATTGTCGGTGGCGGTTAACAAAATAAAACAAGCAAGACTATCTTGCTATCTTTATAAAAATATATCTAAATGAAACAACTAACAAAAATGATTTTTAAACAGAATTCTTGGTCTAAATTCTGGCTCAAATCTATTGTGGCACTAGCTTTAGTTGCCGTCTTAGTTTTGGGCAACGCCAGCAGCGCTATGGCAGCCCGTACTGGCGGCAGAATCGGCGGTGGTTCTTTCCGCGCCCCCTCCCGTAGTTACTCTACTCCTCGTGGTGGTAGCTACGGCGGTGGCTATAGTGGTGGCTACCGTCCTGGCTATGGCGGTGGTGGGTTTGGCTTTCCCTTCCTACTTCCCTTTGTCGGCTATGGCGGTGGTGGTTTGTTCTCAATCCTGATCTTTTTTGCGATCGCTAGCTTTATTGTCCGTAGTTTCCAAAATGCAGGAGTAGGAGGAGGAACTAGCTATGATGCTAGTCCTAAAGTAGCAGTAGCCGAGGTGCAGGTAGGTTTGTTAGCCAATGCTAGAGAACTACAGCCTGAATTGAATCGTCTGGCACTTACCGCTGATACTAGCACCGCATCGGGTAGAGCCACAGTATTACAAGAAGCGACTCTAGCTTTACTGCGTCATCCCGAATACTGGGTCTATGGTGCCACCAATGATGAGAAGGCTAGTTTAGAAGCAGCCGAGGCAAAATTTAATCAGTTTGCTTTAACTGAACGGAGTAAGTTCACTGATGAAACCCTAACCAATGTTGATAGCGTAATTCAAGACGATGCTCAACCAGCTTTAGGGGGAGAACAATCAGAAGGCGCAATTCAGCTCAAAGAAGGTGATTCGGGAGAATATATTGTCGCCACAGTGATTGTTGGTGCAACAGGAAGCCTTAAATTACCAACTATCAATGATAGCGACGATCTCCGTCAGGCTTTACAACAAGTAGGCAGTCTGGGAAGCGATCGCCTGTTAGCAGTAGAAATTCTCTGGACACCACAAGCAGAGGGAGATACTCTAACTTCGGATGATATTTTGGCTTACTATCCCAATCTTAAACTGGTCTAGTTATTTAGTTAGTGGAATTTTGAATTAAAAAAAGCGATGCAGCGCGCACATGCGGGCAAGCCCTTTGTTGGGGGTTTCCCCCATGAGCGACACAGAGCCTATCGGCTCAAAGCTGCTCCGCAGCGCTGGCGCATACGCGCCGTTCAAGAAGCGACCGCTCTGGTTTTTACAGGCGATCGCTTTTATTTATGATGTTAACTCCTAAGAAACAAATTAAGCAGAATTAGTCTGAGGTGGATTAACCGCGTTGTAAATAGAGGAATAGTCCAAATCATCCAATCCCATAGTAAGGGCTGTTTCAATGATTTGTTTTACTCCTTCAAGATGACTAGTGTTCAAACCCAACTCCTGAGCCTGATCAATAATTAAATTTGTATCTTTCAACAGATGCTTGGTAGGAAAATTAGGATTAGTAAAATTGCGATCGCGCATTCGAGGCAGTTTTTTGTCAAAGGTTGGCGCATAAATTACACTCTGACGCAATACCTCCATAAACTTCTCTTCGTCTACCCCTAGATGTTGAATTAAGCTGAGACTGAGGGAGAAGGTGCTAATTAAACTGGGAATTAATTGATTGAGAGCTAACTTCATTGCCGCGGCGGTACCTACTTCCCCGATATACTTGGGTTCAGGAGCATAATTTTTAAGAAGCTCATAATATTTTTCAAATTGGGCTTTGGTACTGCCGACCATCACAATTAGTTCTCCTGCCTTAACTTGAGGAATGCTGCCTAGGACTGGTGCCTCCAAATATTCACCCCCCGCTGCTACTACTTCATCTCGAATTGCTTGACTTTCTCCTGGGGCGATCGTCGCCATTTGGATAATGGTACAGTTAACTAAGTGAGGTTTGGCTGTTGACGATAAGATTAAGTCTCGAATTATTGGCGCATCGGTCAACATCAAAATTACGCAGTCAGCTTGCTCAATAACTTCCGTTGCCGAATCAACAATTTTTGCCCCCGCTTCTTGTAAAGGCTGTAATTTTGATTTAGTGCGGTTATAAGCAGTCATCTCATAGTTAGCCTGCATCAACTTCAAAGCCATTGGCTGACCCATCAAGCCAGTTCCTAAAAACCCAAGTTTCACGTTTCTTTTGCTCCAAATTGCTTCACTATCAACTTACAGCAATTTTATAGCCGTACAAGGTTACGTTAGAACAAGTTAAACTATCTGCTCGTAAGGATGAACAAAGGCTTTATGCCGCATGTATAAGGAATGAATAGTTAGAGCTAAAGCCAAAGCTCTTTAAACATGTCCTAACCTATACCGCGACTGCTATATTATTTAAGTATTTAAGACTGAGCGTAATGTTCTCAGTCTTCATCGCTAAAGCTACCTTAGCTTTTGTCTCTTGTAATCTAATAAGCGGCTGCTTGACCCGCAGGTTTACGGGCATCATTAACACCGACCATAGTTCCATCTGGACGAATCAAAATCGACTCTGCGGCACCGTATTTCCTAAACGGCATGATTTCATATCCCCTCAGTTGTAATCCTCGAAGAGTTTCTGGAGTTATGGCTTGAGCCTCGCTCAAAATTCGATCAGGTAAACCCTGATAATGTAAGCGGGGATGATTAACCGCCTGATCGAGATCCATTCCGTAATCGACCACATTGGTAATTACCTGCAATACCGTGGTGGGGATAGTTGAACCACCAGGACTACCTGTAACCAAAACAACCTGTCCGTCTTTAGTCACAATCGTAGGAGACATAGAACTTAAAGGACGCTTTCCTGGCTCAATTATATTAGCTTCTCCCTGGCGTAACCCAAACTGGTTTGCCTCTCCTACTTTGGTAGTAAAGTCATCCATTTCATTGTTGAGCAAGAATCCTGTTCCTGGGGCGACTACTCCTGCACCAAAATAGGAGTTAATTGTGTAGGTAACAGCCACCGCATTACCTTGGGAATCTACTACAGAATAATGAGTGGTATTTGTGCCTTCACGCTGAACATTCGTTGTGTAGACTGATTCAGGATCAATTGCCTCAAAAGCAATTTTCTGTCTTAGTGAAGCGGCATATTCATCAGAAAGTAGTTTATCAAGGGGATTGTCGACAAAATCAGGATCACCTAGATAACGATTGCGATCGCCAAAAGCAAATAACATCGCTGAAAAAAGATGATGGAGACTTTGAGGGGTTCGATTACCCAATTCGGTTAAATCGTAACCTGAAAGGATATTGAGCATCTGACAGACAGTAGTTCCCCCACCAGGTGGAGGGGAAGAAGTCACCTGATATCCACGATAGTTACAGCCTACAGGAGCATATTCTGTAACTTGATAGTTAGCAAAATCTGACAAACTAAGAATGCCATTATTTTCTTGGCTAGCAGTAACTACTTTTTGGGCAATTTCTCCCTGATAAAAAGCATCTCTGTTCTCCGAAATCAAACGTAACGTCTGTGCTAAATCTGGCTGCAATAATTTGTCTCCAGCCTGATAAGTTTGATTGTCATCTTGTAAAAATATTCTTGCCGCCTCGGGTTCTAGTAGCCTCTCCTTCCCTGCCCGATAAATATCAACGTCACCCTGTTGCAGGATATAACCCTGATCAGCTAATTCAATTGCTGGTTCAATTATCTGCGATCGCTCCATAGTGCCATACTTATCAAGAGCATAATTTAACCCCTTGACTGTGCCTGGAATACCTACCGCAAGATAATCGTCTGTACTCAAGTCTTCAATCAAGTTACCTTGATCATCCAGATATAGGTCAGATGTTGCTTGTTGAGGGGCAGTCTCGCGAAAATTAATAAAAGTCTCACTGCCGTCTGCCAAGTGAACCAGCATAAAACCACCGCCACCAATATTACCGCAGCAAGGATCGGTTACTGCCAGGGCATATCCTACCCCCACCGCAGCATCGATCGCATTACCACCATCTTTCAGGATTTTTAATCCCACCTGGGTGGCATCTTTTTGGGTTGAAACTACTACTCCATTCTTACCTGTAGCAGGAGATGATATCGCTTCAGCCCTAACCGAATAACTATGATTAACTGCTGAATAAATAAGATAAAGATTGTTGATTAGGTAATTACTAATAACAACAATGAAAACAATGCTGGTGCCTATAATTACAGCTTTTTTGAGTTTCATTTATATTATGTCGATTAGATCGATTGCCGTTAAATTAAAGCAAAAAATACTTTAGGCTATTTAGTTTACTAGTTCAGCCTTAAATTGAGATGATCAAATTTTGAACTTGAAATAGGTTAATAACTTAAACGGAATTAGAGATTATCTCTGTCCCTATGCGAAGCGATATCATTTGAGACAGATGATCTCAGGTAAATAATTAATACTATTATACTATATTATATGTTTATCTGTTTCAGATGAGTTTATTATGAGACTGCTTGGATAAGTTGACACCCCTACAGCGACAAAAAGCTATCATCCATGTCAGTGCTTATGACCAGCCTATCATCAACCCCGAGGCAAATACATCTAAAGACCTAAAGTAGCAATCATTTTTATTCCACAATGTTCTGCTGAACCATAGCCGATTTATATTCTCAATGCACTATCCAAATCAAAAGATCTAGTCAGTGGCTCAGAAAAGTTGTTAACCCAAGTCTAGTAAGTCTAATTTGGCTTTGCTATAAAGCCAGTCATAAATCCGATCTAACTCTTCTAGAGTTACTAGTCCATACTGCCACAAAACCATCGGAATAGGGGCAGGATGATCTTCTACCGAACGCTGAACGATTTTAATAGAATCGTTAGAAAGAGCTAATTCCTCTTTTAAAAATTTGATAAATTTGGCATAAATAGCTGGCTTCATAATTTGTGTACCTTACATATTTTTCAGGTTTAATTAAATAAGTCAATAACTAGTTTGATTTGAGAAGTATGACGTGGTTGATTACTACTCCCAACTGAATGCTTACTATTGTTGAAGATTCAGTACAATTTTGCCAATGTTTAAAATCACATCTTAGCCAGATTCATAGATTCTTCTCTAAATCAGGTGCGAAATTAAATATTGGATAAAACTTAATCCTATCTCTCATATCAAAATGTCCGAATTAACTAGCTAAAAGCCAGAGTTTCGGTAACAATCTGTCGGGAATGAAATCTTGTCAATCCCAGTACATGAAGAATAGTGACTTTCCATGATGACACAAATAATGTCAAAAAGTATCAACATTTACTTTATTCAATATTTAAAAGTTAATATTTTGTGATTACTCCTGCACTCCATCCCATGATAGAAAATTGCCACAGAGAAATATTAAATATTTATGAAAATAATTAATACTAGTTATTTCCTGCAATTATGGTCGCAGAATAATGAGCGATGAAGATTCTAGTTAGCGATTGCGAAGCCTTAAAAGATTTGCTTTATCCTAAAGCACTAGCAACCTCCGCATGTAAAGGGGTGGTCTCTATACTTCGAGCTTTACTTGTGCAGCACAACTAATATGAAGTACTTAAATGATTGCTACAAATGATATTGTCTTCAGCTATTAGCCATTAGCCATTAGCCATTAGCCATTAGCCTTGAGCTTTTTTCTAGTTCTCTTATATGTAGCGTTATTTTTTGGATTTCATATAACCTACTAATGTAGCTTTAATTCATGTTTTTCATGCCCTAGCACTCCTCTCCGCTGTTGAAGATGGGTAGCGAAAAAAACTTTTGCGTAATTAATATAAAAAGCGTCGCCTAGTAGTAGACTAGGAAACTTTACGTAAATCAGTGAATCATTTGTTTACATAAACATGATTCAATTAAGGTTAAAAAGACTAGCTAACAGCAAAACTAAATTTACTTAATTTTTTGTTTGCAAACACTCTCTAATATTTTACCTAACCCAAAAGATTACTACTGCGATCAATAACTAAAAAACCTTCTACGCAATAATGCTAGTTAACAAGATTTTTCATCAAATCTAGTATGAAAACCACCATATTTAATCCAATATTGCTTAAGTTCGTGATGAGGAGTATGCAAACTAGCTTTTGCTTGATACAAAATCACTCGACGATGATTACCGATCCAAACTTTTCTAACTGGCTCGACGGAAATAAACGTTCCCCCAAGTCCCTTGACACATTCTTCAAATCTTTCAATCGTAGAATATTCCAGAGTTTCAAAGACAAAAAAATTACCAGAACAAATAAGATGACGGCTTCTGATCCAAGCTTGCATTTTTTTGCGAGCCACTGGGGGTAACATACTTCTTGTTGCTTGCTCCGAGATACTAATCATTTTTATCGGTATTATTCATATTTTGTTTAACCTGTTAATTAAGTCATTGATTGACCTATCAACACTTTGAAGGCGTAATTGATTGAGCTTTATTTAATCTTTTTTAGAAGATATCGCTGGCAGCTCATGAGCAAAACTCTCTCTTTTGCTAAACTTTAGCGGTCCTAAAGCTGAACCCCAAACCTGCTGATGGCTATTCAAATCAAATCCTCTATCCCAGCTAATCCAGGTGGTTTCGGTAAGTTCAACACTGCTTACCAAGTATGTATCAACACCTTTACGGTGGATTAGGCATTTATTACCTGGCTCTACGCTTCCGTAAAATACTTCTTCTTGTTTATGGAAAACCATCGAACAGTTATGTCGTCTTTCAATACCATCGTTGGGAATTGTCAGCAAAATATTTCGATCATGACCAGAGCCTGCATAATTTTCGGCTTCGAGGAGACTATAATTTTCAATGTATATATCATCCCCGCGATCTACGAGACGATGAACTCCCTGTCGATATGGAGTCCAAAGATTGTAATCGTATACTTGTTCTGAGTAAAAGCCAATCCCTGAAAAAAACTCCCAAGGTAAGGGTCGAAAAAAGATCCGAATATGAGCGTAATTTTTGGGGTCGGCATCGGATTGTTGACGATTGGAGAAATCTCCCGCCATAAGACGAGCAAGTTCATTAAGTAAATTACTATCTTTTGCAGAATGATTTTCTCTGGTCAGCATTATTTATGTGTTTGTTGTTTTACTAAAGCAGAAATGGTAATTAAAAAAGATTTTAAAAGCTAGGCTTCTATTTATATTAAAACTTGACTTATTGAAGCATGTTTCAAAATGCTTGACTGTATATTTACGGAAAAACTCGTAAGTTTCTGTCTATATAATTGACAGCTGCGAGTTTCAATTTATATTTGATTGTGTCTGAGAATAAGATGAACTTACTTTGGTGCCAAGATACCAACTAAAATTAATTAATTTTTAAAAGCTGGTTAGCTAGTCAGCCAAATTCAAAACGCGAATCTCAGAGGAAAAAGAAGCGGTGGTCACCCCTTTGCCATCTCCTGTTTTAATCAAAGAAACTCGAAACCGCAAGTTGGGTGTAGCAAACCAAATTTTTTCTTCAGCAGTTGCTCGTTCATAGTCTGTATTAAGAATAAAAGAACCATCTTCTATGAGCTGATATTTGCCGATCGCTGGAACGGTTTCGGCATATCCTTGTTCTCGTAAAAGTCTGCCTTGAGTAGGATTTTCCAGGTCGGGGACAGGTACTAATACCGTAGAACCCTCTAGTACCTCATCTTCATCCCAGTCCGATTCTCCTGACCAGGTCATATAAAAAGGACTAGAAACTAAGTGAGGATCGACTTTATTATTTTTGCAAAGAGCAATTACTCGTTCGTCATTGTTTTCCAGAGGTAAAATTTCAATTTGGGAAGTGACTTCTTCAAAATGATGAAAAGCCAAATGGTGAGCGCTGCGTTGCGATCGCCATTTTCCTAAAGAACGTTCGACAAATTCATCAATGTTCATTTATTTTTTGATATAAAAGTATTTTTAATGCAGCGACAAAGAGCTTATTTTTATCCTAGCAGCGAACATAATATATAGTGCTGCTAGAAATTAGTGATTGGGCAAAGCCCAGCGCCAGAGGCGATTACCCGAAGGGTACGCTCCGCGATCGCATCTTTTTACTCCCAAAGCCTAAGATATCTGTTCTTAATTATCTTCGGCAGTCTCATCACTAGAAACAGCTGCACCTAAAGAGATACTAGCTACTTTTCCACCCATGCGGTTAATATTTTGGATAGTTTGGGACATCCGACTGTATGGGACTTTAACTGTATAGTTGCTGGTTCGCGCTACATCTTGACGACATACCCCAGTTACTTCAATTTGTACGGTACGGCTACCATAACTACTTACGCTGGCGTCTCCAGTAGTGATCATTCCTGACATTTTTTATGATCTCCGATTTTTTGGGTCTTAAGACTGACATAGGGGAAATCAAATTCCCCCTGAAATACCAAATCTAGAACTCAGCTTGATTTACACTTCGGTAATACTGAGGATTTTTGCTCCAGTACGGTGCAAGTTTTTGATTTTGGCATTTAACTGCTCATAGTTAACTTCAAAAGTCTGATTACTCAAACGGTTGAGAGAACCGATGCTAGCTTTAGTTGCTTTGACGCGGAAGCGTTTGTTATTGCTACCAGGAGTCCCACTAGAGCTATTTTTCGGGAACGTGATGGCAGTAGGTTTGTTAATTGCTAGATCAGAAATTAGTTTGGCTTTGTTGGTAATATTGTCGCTGCTAGCGTAACCACCACTGTACAAGGCGTAAGTACGGTTATAACCGACGTTTAGCAAAGTGCGCTGGTTGCTTTCTGTACGAGGACAGGGAATAATATTCTCGCCATAGGCTTGCAAATACTCATCGCTATCGATATAAGAATCGATCTCTGCTTCGTAACCCAAATTGTTATAAATTTGGACGTGCTGGGATATTTCTGCTTGATCTAAAGGTGCGCGTCCTAAAAAGTGTTTGCAGTTCATTTCAATAAAACGATATTGCGAACAGCTTTCAAAAAATAAAGAACGATACAGTTCAGATTGACCAATCGCTCTGACAAAACCTCTAATAGTAAGATCTCCATTGCGCAACAGAGATTCTGCTGTCTCTAAACGCTCGCCTTCGAGTAAATAAGCATTACCTAAAACTTGTTTATAAGCTTGGCGAATAATAATGTTAAAGTCTTGATCTGGCTCGCGTTCGCGCAGTTCAACTGGCTTGAGATCTGTGACCCAAAATGACATGATAAATTTCTCCTAAATTATAAATTGACCAGAAAAGAATATCTAAATCTCAGTGATACTTACAATTTTGGCTCCAGTGCGTTGAATGCGCTGAATCTGGGGAGTCATGCGATCGCCAGGTACAATATACTCAGTGTTACTGACACGGCGAGGAGCGTCGAATTTTGCCCCTTTGACGACAATTTTAAACCGTTTGGTAGTAGCATCTGGATTAGGAGATATACGCGCATTAGCAGCAGGACTCTTAGCAGCAACGGCACTATTTGTAGCAACGCTATCTACTAAACGAGAATTTTTCTTAGCACTATCTACTCCAGCAATACCTTGAAGTAAAGACAGAGTGCGATTGTAATTAACTTGCTTTTTACCGACTGTGCTAGTTGCGCCAGTGTAGTAAGGAACCAGATTTTCGCCGAATTTTTCGGTATACTCATCGCTATCGATATAGGAATCGATTTCCGCATCATAACCTTCGTTAACACAGCGTTGAATATGCTCTGAAAGCTCTGCTTGGTCATTAGGAGCGCGTCCTAAAAGATGCTTGAAGTTTAACTCCACAAAGCGGTAGGGAGCGCAGGTTTCAAAATAACGAGCGCGATAAAAATTAGATTTTGCTACGGCACGCACAAATTCTCTGAGGCTAATACTGCCATTACAGAATTGTGATTCAGCACTTACTAAGCGCTCACTTTCCATGACGTGTGGATTGCCTAAAACTTGCTTGTATACTGCCCGAATAGCAATCGCTTTGTCATCAGCGGTACTATTGGCGCGAATTTCTGTTGGTGCATCTATTACAGCTACCATGTTTCATTTCTCCTGAATAAATATTGTCTTCTAATGACGAGTAGACTACATAAGAGTCAGCTTTGTGTCTACATATAGCAAGCGCTCGTCAAATTGAGAACAGAAAAGAGCTAGCCAAATTTTCTGTTCTCAAAAATTAATTACTGACCTTACGCAGTACGTACCAAAAATTAGTGTTTCGGCTTGTTCGTTATTAGTCGTCAGTCGTTAGTCCCGTTAGGCGAGATAATATCGTTAGCCGTTAGTTGAATACCCATTACCCATTACCCATTAACCCTTACCCAGCCTCGTGCCGAACTAATTTGTTTCTTAGGAGTTAATTAGTAGTTATGGATATACAGCTTTAATTAACAGGGGTAATACTAGCTATCTTGCCACCTTGCTTATGAATACGCTGATATTCTTGAGATAGTCTCTCGTAAGGAACTAAGTACACCTTGTTACTACGACGAAACTTGGATACACGGTTTACTGCACGAGAACCATAACCAGTTACCTCGATCCGATATACTTTGCCGTTTTCACCAGCACCAGAACCCTGACGAGTACGAGCGCTTATAGCAGGCTCTTGGAAAGACCAACCGTCTCCAGCCGCACCACCAGAAGGGGGAACGATGGAGATCGGCGTACCTTGGATTACGTTTTTATTAAGCGCGGGAGTTTTTCCAGCCAAACTTCCTTTAAAGTCACTAGAGGAAGCACCACGGGCTAAAGCAAACATATGGGTGAATTCCACCATAGTTTGACCAGGGCGACTCTTGTATCCACGATAGAAAGGCACCAAGTTTTCGCCATAGGCTTCTTGGTATTCATCACTATCAAGATAGGAGTCGATTTCTGCTTCCCAGCCACCTTCATCTAAAATAGCGCTATGAGCTTTCATTTCGTCATAGCCGTTAGGCGCGCGACCCAAGAAATGCTTAAAGTTTAGTTCGATAAAACGGTAACGAGGACAGGTTTCAAAGAAACGAGAAATATAAGCCTCGGACTTGCCAATTTCACGCACGAATTCTCTTACGCTCAATTGTCCTAGTCTAAACTGAGACTCAGGAACCGTTGCTCTTTCGCTTTCCATAATGTAAGCGTTACCTAGTACCTGTCTGTAGACAGCACGAATAATGCTGGCTACTTCTTCTTCTGAACGACCAGGTACGTATTCAAAAGGAGCGGTATCTTCAAATAAGCCGACACCTAATTCGGATGCTGGTCCAAATGTCATTTAATAAATCTCCCTAATTTAGGAATTAATTTTTACA